>JBDKJF010000004.1:0-194002 GCA_039796695.1 Bacteroidota bacterium | reverse complement strand
AACTATTTTTGCCCACCGCACCGCTGTAACTACTTTTTTACGCAACCTATTTTAGGATGAATTATCTTAGTAAACCAATAGCAGGATTATTTAACTAAACCAGTCAACTTATTTTAGGACGAGTCAATCCAAGGCTGACGGAACACAGATGACAAGACGCATATTACTTGCTAAATATCCTCATTTTTTTGACTCAACACACTGATTTTGAGCCAATAAATAATTTAATGGTAATATTAAGAGATATATAAAATATTAAGCAGAAGTTAATTTGTTTTCTATTATTTTGAATATTTCGTTTATTTCGTTTAATTTGTGTTTGAATCAAAAAACTTACTATCATGAAAGTCTTAGAGCAAATAAGAAAGCCCTCAAAGCTTGACCAAAAGATTGCAAGCGAATCTTATGACGCTTTAGCTTCAGTTATAGAACAGCTTACTTCCGAACAGCCAGAAATTGAGATTGAAGAAACAAGCGAGAAAATTAAAATTCCATTAAGTGCTTTAAAACTTTTAGGGGACATTTTAAAAGCAATGGGACAGGGCAAATTAATTTCACTTGTTCCTATTTCTACTGAAGTTACCACACAAGCAGCAGCCGAAATTCTTGGTTGTTCAAGACCCCATTTGGTAAAATTGCTTGAAGAAGGAAAAATTCCATTTGTTAAAGTCGGGAAGCATAGAAGGATAAAATTTGACGACATCATGAAATATAGAAAACAAATGAAAGAACAACAGAGGCAAAATATCATAGACATTATGAACTCTGACGAAGAAACTGGTTTGTATGATTCATAGTGTCCGTTTTACAGCAGTTTTAGATACTAATGTTGTATATCCCGTAATTATTCGGGATATACTTTTTTGGTTTGCATACTATGACCTTTATACTCCCAAATGGAGTGAACACATATTTGACGAATGGAAAAATGTAATGAAAGAAAAGGGTGTTTCAGACGAGGAAGCAAATAAAAGAACCGAAAAAGCAAATGCGGCCTTCCCGGACGCATTAGTAAAAAACTATAAATCATTGATTGAACATTTAAAGCTGCTAGACGAAGATGACCGCCATGTATTAGCAGCAGCAATAAAAACAAACGCCAATCTTATAGTAACAAACAATATTAAAGACTTCCCCGAAGCATATCTCCAATCATTTGGTTTAAATGCAAAAACAGCAGATGATTTTTTGACCGACATTATAGATTTAAACCAGGAACAAGCAATCGCAGCATTTAAAGAAATGGTGTTAAATAAAAAGAATCCTAAGATGGATGAGTTTGATGTATTAAACCAGTTAAGAAATGCTGGACTTAAAGACACAGCAAATTATTTACATACCTTATTATAAACATAAAATCTTACACTATGGCAGTATTCCCACATATGGCAAAAGCCTTGTATTTATTAACCAACGACCAAAAAGCAATCAGCAGCTATTATTAAACAAAAAGCATATTGTTTCAGCCCGTCACCAAACGTTAGCAGTAATTTTTGCAGAATCACAAACTTTAAATATTCACTTACAAAAAAAATATGAAACAGCCGGTTTTATTAAGTATAATAATATTATTGGTAACTAATTTAGTTGGACAAAATTTTACAATTGAAGACAGCAAAATATTTTTACCTCAAAATAAAAAGGTAGGCTCCCCCTTTTTAGTACACATGTAGCCTCCCCAAAAAATATTAAGCGAAAAAAGTAATGCACCTATGGAAGGCGCATTACTTTTTTTTATAAAGAGAAAGATATAAAATCGACCTGCTGGCCTAAATAATCCTGGAGTTTTTTTACTTGTGCTTCTGCTACTACTACTTCAATTTGTATCTCAAACCAATCAGGATTCATTTCTATTTTCTTTACCTCTGAAAAAAGTACAATACCCTTTATTTCTTCCAGGTAAAGCTCTCTTTTTAAAAATGCTGCTCGGCTAAGTTTAAGTTGCAGTTGACGAGTAAGTTTTTTTGAAAAAGAAATTTTAGTAAACAAAGGGTTCATCGCAACAATAATGAGAGAGGCTAAAATAAATGTACCCGCTAAATAAAATTCACCAAAACCAATAGCTGTACCTACTGCAGCCGCCAGCCAAATTATACCTGCTGTGGTAAGGCCAGATACCGTGCCCCCATCTTTAAAGATGGCACCAGCACCTAAAAAACCTACACCACTTACTATATAGGCAGCAATAGCAGTAGCATTACCACTACCGCCCACTTTATAGGAAATAATTGCAAAAAGGCAAGCCCCTAAACAAATGATTGTAATCGTTTTTAATCCCGCTGCTTTATCTTTCATCTCTCTTTCTAAGCCCAAAATAAAACCTGCGGCTATAGCAAATAAAGCCTTATACACATCTAATATTTCCCAATGGTCGAGCATAAAAATTTATTTTAAAAAAGTTCGGGTTGATTATCTACTTCTTCTTTCCCTTTTACCCATTCCATTTCTGTTGACTTACTGAAATCGGCTAGCTTGCTGCCCACTGTTCTATACCCTGTTACTTCGGCCAATTTGGTAATTTTAAGTTTCCCTTTTCTTATTTGTGCTCCCCTACCCTGCTGCATTGCTAGCACCGGTTCGGCTAGGGTTGTTACGGTTACCGCATAATTGCCTTCGGCTTCTTTTATAAATAAAAACTTAGATTTTAAAGTAGTGGTTTCTACTTTAAAGCGCTTAACCATAAATTGTTTTTTATCCATATCAACATAAACGGCCGTTACAATTTTATCGGGGTTAAATTTTTCGATAAAAATAATTTTTTCAGCATCTAGTTTTTGCGTCAACTCTTGGTCTATTACTTCATAGTACCCATCCTTATACATTACTAATATTTTGTCATCCGCTTCAAACACTCCTAGATAGGCGCCCTTTTCTTCGGTACTTAATCGGCCAAATTGCTCGTCATACCATAATTTTTTTCCAGCAATGGTTGACCTACCTTTTTCTTTAAACTTAACAGACTTAATCGGGTATTTTGTTACCTGATTGCCCATGCTACTACGCCCTTTTATTTCTAACTCCTCAAAGTAAAAATCAAAATCTTTAATGCGTGCGGTACAGTTGCCTAATACAATTTTTACCACTTCCGCTTCCCCATTTGCATTGGCCGTAAAATAGTGTACACGACTTTTATCATGCCCCTTTGTTAAATCATATTCTTTATCACGAGTAATACCGGTTACATTAAATCGTTTAGCATAGCTTACGCCTGTGCCCCCGTCAACATATATCATATTGTAAGTGGTACGTTCGTCATTTTTTTGAAATACAGCCACATATAAAATGTCTTTACCAATAAATGTTTTGTCGGATACTTTTACCACCTTCATTATACCCCGCTTGGCAAAAACAATAATATCATCTAAATCGGAACAATCAAAAAGGTATTCGTCTTTTTTAAGTCCTGTGCCAATAAACCCTTCGGCTTTGTTTACATATAATTTTGCATTAGCAATAGCTACATGCTTGGCTTCTATAATCTCAAATGTTTTTATTTCTGTTTTTCGCTCCCTGCCCTTGCCATATTTTTTTAGCAAATTTTCATAATAAGCTACTGTAAAGTCAATTAAATTAGCTAAATCATGCTTCACCTGCTTTATATCTGCCTCCAATCCTTTTATTTGATTGTTTAATTCGTCAATATCTAACTTATAAATACGTCGTACGGGCTTTTCGGTAAGCTTTACAATATCTTCTTTTGTTATATCTCTCCGTAATTGTTTTTTAAAAGGCGTGAATCCTTTATCTATGGCTTCTAAAACTTTATCCCAAGTGGCATGTTTCTGCTCTAACTCTTTGTAAATTTTTTCTTCGAAGAATATTTTTTCTAAAGAAGTGTAATGCCATTTCTCTTGCAGCTCGGCAAGTTTTATTTGCAGCTCTTTCTCTAATAAATCTTTGGTATTGTCGGTAGAAATTTTCAACAATTCCTGCGCACCTAAAAACTGTGGTTTATTATCTACAATTACGCAAGCGTTGGGAGAAATTGAAATTTCACAATCAGTAAATTTATACAAGGCATCAATCGTAATGTCGGAAGAAATACCAGGTGCTAAGTCCACCTGTATTTCTACCAGCGCCGCAGTATTATCGGTAACTCTTTTAATTTTAATTTTTCCTTGGTCATTTGCTTTTACTATAGACTCCATTAATTGAGTAGTAGTAACGCCATAGGGCACACTTTTAATAGATAGGGTTTTCTTATCTACTTCCTCAATATGCGCCCGCACTTTTACTTTTCCACCTCTTTTACCTTGATTGTATTCTGCCACATCTATCATACCACCGGTTAAAAAATCTGGATACAATTCAAACTTTTTACCTCTCAAATATTTTATGGCTGCCTCAATTAATTCGCAAAAATTATGTGGTAAAATTTTGGTTGATAGCCCTACGGCTATTCCATCGGCCCCTTGCGCTAATAACAAGGGAAACTTCATGGGCAAAGTAACGGGTTCATTTTTTCTACCATCATAACTTAATTGCCACGCTGTTGTTTTGGCATTAAAGGCTACATCCAACGCAAACTTACTAAGCCTTGCTTCAATATAACGTGGCGCAGCAGCATCATCACCCGTTCTTACATCGCCCCAGTTACCTTGCGTATCTATCAACAAATCTTTTTGGCCCATGTTTACTAGCGCATCGCCTATACTAGCATCGCCATGTGGATGGTACTGCATAGCTTGCCCAATTATATTGGCCACTTTATTAAAACGGCCATCGTCCATTTCTTTCATGGCATGAAGTATGCGCCGTTGTACGGGCTTTAAACCATCTTCAATAGCGGGTACTGCCCTCTCTAATATTACATAGGAAGCATAATCCAAAAACCATGTTTTATACTGACCACTTAGGCCTTTATCATCAAATTGTGTAAGGGGTAATTTATTTTTTGCCATGATTATTCACTTCGTTTATCATTGTTCATTTTGCGTGGCATCTAATGCCATTTCACCCTGCTTCGCTCCCTGCTTTTTTACTTCAAAGTCTTTCCATCCTTTATTAAGATCGCCGTTTGCTTCAATTTTTGCTTCCGCTATTAATTGCTTTAAACGCCACATTAAAAAAATATCCCCCGTTTTTACTTTCATACGGTTACAAGTATTTGCAATTACACGGTTGGCTTTTTGCCAATCGCCTGTTACATTTTTTATAATCTCTGTATCATAAAAACTTTCTTCTTTCCCAGCTATTTTTTTTCCCCCTTCCAATATTCGTACGGTTGCATTCTCATCCATCATTTTACGCCATTCATCAGGATCTATTTCAAATTCGCTTAGCGTAACGGGTCTTGCTAATTTTTTTGCTTTGGTAAATTCTTTGGGTTGTATCTCTCCTAACCAAGATGGGTAAAATATTTGTCCCTTTTCATTAATGAATGGCAGATTATTCATATATAACACCATTACCCTACCTTGAAACTCTCGTAACTGCGGCATTAACCAATAATATCCACATACGTCATGTTGGTTTTGCCCCATCCATATCCACACTTCTTCTGCTGCATTTGTATGCAGTTTTTCTTTCAGTTCGTTTACAGTTTGCCGATCGTCAAACGTTGCAATAGTACTTTCTGTATGGGGCGAATTAGCTAATAATTGTTGCCACCATTGCACTCGAGTTTCCCATCCGTGTGCTGTATCAATATTTGCAAGTGGGCCTACAGCAAAATCATCTCTTATCAATAACACTTCACCTTGCAATAATGCATCTAATTCCATTACTTGCTGCATAAGCGCTACTTCGTATTCATTGAAAACAATATGTATCATACTACTATTCCGCCACAGCGGGGTTCATCCAATTTCCCTTTAACCGGATATTTTTTTATGATCAAAAAGTCTTTAAGGGTTAAGACTATTTTTTTAACGGGGTGATACAATAGTAAACACAAGAGGTGAAAAAGTTTCTTAAAAAAGGGATGGCTTGTATCCCACTAATTTGCTTTTTCGGCTTCCACCCAAATTTCCATTCGTAAATAGGATTGATAAGATAATGTGTTTTATGTTTAATACTATATCCTTGCTGAGTACAAATTTTTTCAAACCGTTCTATACTTATACCTGTTTCTTTAATCTCCATCATTTCTGCCACATTCTCTTTCCGATTTTTTAAAATAGCCTTATATAAAAAATTAGGTAATAAATGTATATATGGTAGACGTGAAATTTTTGATTGGCAAATTTGTTGGTGCCCACCAAAGGGCATGTACCAAGGCGGAAAACCAAAAAAGATAATACCATCTACATGCAAAAACTGTTTCATCCAGCCTATTAGTTTTGGCTGATCATGTATATGCTCAATCACATCTTTCAAAACGATGATGTGAAAAAGGCCATTGAAGTCAGCCGCCGGATTACTTTGATAAATATCTTTTGTTAGTAACTGTAACCTACCCGATGCTACATCTTCTGGTAAAAATTTTTGCGCATTGGCTATTCTTGCGCCATCCATTTCTACCCCCACCCCTTCACATCCTTTATTAATAAATGCTTTCAGCACACCCGCTTCGCCACAGCCAATTTCTAATACACGCATTCCTGGCTTTATTGCATAGCACTGTTCAATAAAGGGAATTACATATTTTTCAGCATTCATTACTTGAATGTCAAAATATCTTTTTCTATCCGCATGAAATTCAAACATAATTAAATACTCTCCACTGGTGCATCCAGTTCTACCTTTAGATTGTCAATAATAAACTCCTGCCGTTGAGGAGTGTTTTTTCCCATATAATATTCTAATAGCGCTTGTATATGCTCACCCTCTTCTACTCTTATTAATTGTTTGCGCATATCCGGCCCAATAAACTGTGCAAACTCGTCGGGACTAATTTCGCCCAGCCCTTTAAACCGTGTAACCTCGGGCTTACTGCCCAATTTTTTCATGGCGGCCTGCTTCTCTTGTTCGCTGTAGCAGTATATAGTTTCTTGCTTATTGCGCACTCTAAACAAAGGGGTTTCTAATACATATACTTTTTCATGCTTTACCAAATCTGGAAAGAATTGTAGAAAAAATGTCATTAGCAATAATCGTATATGCATGCCATCTACATCTGCATCTGTTGCTATTACTACGTTATTAAATCGCAGTCCCTCTAATCCCTCTTCAATATTCAACGCATGTTGAAGCAAATTGAACTCTTCATTTTCATACACTACTTTTTTAGTAAGCCCATAGCAGTTTAGGGGTTTACCTCTTAGGCTAAATACCGCTTGGGTTTCTACGCTTCTTGCTTTGGTAATGGACCCACTAGCACTATCCCCTTCGGTAATAAATATGGTAGTCTCATTTTGTTTTGCTATGTACTCTTCTTTGCCCTTTGTAGGTGGCTCATCATCCATATGATAGCGACAATCTCTTAACTTTTTATTATGCAGGTTTGCTTTTTTGGCACGCTCGTTTGCTAACTTACGTACACCGGCCATTTCCTTTCGTTCTCTTTCACTTTGCTCTATTCGCTTTTTTAAGGCTTCGGCAGTAGCGGCATTTTTATGTAAAAAATTATCTAACTCTTTACTTAAAAAATCCATTACAAACTGTTTCATACTAGGCCCGTTATGATCCACATTTAGGGAGCCAAGTTTTGTTTTTGTTTGCGACTCGAAAACGGGCTCTACCACCCGCACAGAAACGGCCGCTACAATACCCGTGCGTATGTCTGATGCATCATAGTCTTTTTTAAAAAAATCCCTGATGGTTTTTACATAGGCTTCTCTAAAGGCCTGTTGATGTGTGCCACCCTGTGTAGTATGTTGCCCATTAACGAAACTATAAATATCTTCTCCATAATCGTTGGTATGGGAAATAGCAACTTCAATATCGTTTCCTGTTAAATGAATAATCGGGTACCTTATTTCGTCTTCATTTGTTTTGCGCTGCAATAAATCTAGCAACCCATTTTTACTTATATAGGTTTTGCCATTGAATACAATTTTTAATCCTGCATTTAAGAAACAATAATTCCAAATCTGATTTTCTAAAAACTCGGGATAAAATTTGAAGTTTTTAAAAACGGTGTCGTCTGGCACAAATATTACTTGCGTACCATTTTGTTCGTTTGTTTTTTCCTCTTTGTACTCCTTGGTTAAATTCCCCCTTTCAAACTCGGCCGTTTTTTGTTTGCCATCTCTTACCGCTGTTACTTTAAAATAATTACTTAAAGCGTTTACGGCTTTTGTACCTACGCCATTTAATCCCACCGATTTTTGAAATGCTTTACTATCATATTTGGCACCAG
The DNA here is from genome assembly GCA_039796695.1 of Bacteroidota bacterium. GTDB lineage: Bacteria > Bacteroidota > Bacteroidia > Chitinophagales > Chitinophagaceae > JJ008. The sequence continues at coordinate 185,760 of JBDKJF010000004.1, read as the reverse complement.
TGTTTATTTTACTTACCACATCTACTACTTTGCCTAATGGAATACCACGGCCATAATCTCTAATGCTTACTTGCTTATCTGCAATGCTTATTTCAACAGCTTTGCCATGCCCCATGGTAAACTCATCTATACAATTATCTACCACTTCTTTTACCAACACGTAAATACCATCATCCGGACTACTACCATCGCCCAACTTGCCGATGTACATACCCGGCCGTAAACGTATATGCTCCTTCCAATCAAGAGATTTGATACTATCCTCATCATAAGTAAATAAACTGCTATCTTTTTCCTTTGCCATGGTTATTTTTTAATGGTGTTTGCCGACGGCCAAAAACTTTGCTAATTAATGAATGTTCACACAGGCATTGTTAATTACCTTGCCTTTTGCGCTCGGCTTCTCTATCCTATAAGTAAAGCTACTGTGTAGCTATTATACTATTACTCCTCCATACATAAAAAACCTCCCCACAGGGAGGCGCTACATTGGGGCATGGGCAAATATAACAAAACCATACTTGCAGGTGGAATTTGTAATTATACACAATTGGGGAAAATTATAAATCTTCCCTTTTCTTGCACCCAAAGGCTTAACTTTTGCTTCAAAGCTTACACTGCTTTACAAAGTTTATGCCGCAAAATGATATATACCTACTAGCATTGGTTGGCGCTCCAAAAACCAAAACCCCGTGTAACTTCTTTACTTTCAGCCCTAAAAAAGGTAAAAAAATGTTATACATCCACCATTCCTTTTTTTAGTAATTTTGTAAAACTAGCTTATCAATTTCCCAATTATAAAAGGTAGCAAATTCACAAAATTCACGGAGGGAAAAAATATGTTTACTTACGATTTACTGGAAGCCGGCTGTCATTATTTAATAAAAGAAAAGGAAACGGATGCCATTGTGCTAATAAAGGTAGCTATGGTTTCTGATCATTGTGTATTTATTCAACGTTATGACGATCCAATGGCCACAGCTTGGAAACTAAAAAAGGATGCTTTGCATGATATAATTGAATGCCTAAGCGATGCAGCGGTAAAACAATGGGAACAACATTTTTTCAATAGCAAAGATGTTTTTTGGGGAAATGACGAAGAAGATTAATTTCTATAATCCCCCACTTTTCGATTTTTTTTTGAAGATTGAAAATATTAAAATTCGTATTCGTCTTTCCTTACATTTTCGCATTACTTCTATGGCAAGGTATTTAATGCTTTATTTTAAAATGTTCAACTTTTTCTATTGTACACAGCCCTTCATTTAAGTTTGCCATCATACCTTTACTAAATAATTTTACTACTTGACAATCACTCTCAACGATAATCTGATACTTGAACGGATAGCCCCTTATCATGCACCCGCATTGTTTAGCGCCGTAAATTCAAATCGTACTCATTTGTCTACTTTTTTACCCTGGGTACCACATATGCAATCCGTTGCTGATTTTGAAAAATATATTGCAAATGTTGAAGAATTGTATCAGCAAAAACAAGAGGTAAGTTTTGTTATTCTCCATCAGCAACAATTAGTAGGCCGCATAGGCGTACACTATATTAATCATCAACATTTGTGCGGGGCCATAGGCTATTGGCTTATTAAAGAGGCTGAGGGTAAAGGTATCATATCCATGGCAACTACGGCCATCATAAACTATGCATTTGAACAGCTGCAACTACATCGGTTAGAAATAAAAGCCGCCACTACCAATTACCGAAGCCTTGCTGTACCCAAGCGATTAGGATTTACACACGAAGGCGTTTTAAGGCAGGCTGAAAAAATAAATAATCATTTTTTAGATCTTTCCCTATTTTCTCTGCTTAAGCATGAATGGATAAAGCATTCTACCTAAACTAGCTTATTGAATTATTAGTTTAGTGCCGCCCACTATGCTGCCCTGGCTATCTATTAACCGTATAAAATAAATGCCGGCAGGTAAATATGGTAGCGTAACCGAACCCGAAAAAGCCACTTCCCAACTTTTCAACCATTGCCCTGTACTATTGAGTATTTGTAATTGAAAATATTGCTGTTGATTGCGCAAAAAATAGTGCAACGTACCGCCTGTAGCTATTGGATTAGGGTATATCCATAAACTGTTTTGCCCACTGCTTATGATGGATACCATATCAGAAAAAATAATGGCTCCATTGGTTAATTTTATTTTAGCTCTAAAGTATTGCGGGCCTACGGGTATGTCTTGTACCGTATTTTCATATTGTAATTGGCCGGCTACTACCCGGCTACCATTATACATTTGTAGCACTACACCATTGGCGGTTATTCGTTCAAAAAAAATGCTATCTATATAGGTAGTTGTACTGAGCTCCAACATTAGTTGGATACTGTTACTATCTAGTTGTGTATAATTTAGTGCCTTGTAAAAACAATTTACACTTTGTAAATTAATATTAATGGCTATACTTCTAGCCGCCGTTAGGGGATCGGCTAATATGGGCCGAACAGCGTATACATCATAGGGATAAATTAACTTGTTAAATACAGCAAAGGTGTCGGTAACGGTTCGTATATTTTTTAAATAGGCGCTATCCGATAATGCATATACAGCATAGGCATTGGCATATATATGTTTAGGCCATGACATTCGAAAAGAATCAGAACAAAGAAAATCAATTTGTGGAGCTAGCACTTTACTCATTACAACGGTGGCCGACAAAAAAGTACCAAAGCTTGTTTCCATTCTAAATTGCGCCACCGATGCCGTATCCTTTATTGGCCAATAAAACACTTGACGGTGTAGCTTTACTCCCGATGCAATAAGCTGCCAGTTCATTCCATTATTATAGCTTATGGCTAATGTTCCCGATTGATTTGTATCTGCCACGGCTGCTTTCCATCGTAATGGCAGGATGCTTTCTTCTTGCCTATTTATATCCGACGTATGCCTCGGATTTGTAAACTCAAACTTATTTAAGGTATCGATCTGTAAAGCCACATGAAAAGGAATAGCGCCCTGATTGATAGCCGTGCCTTTAATAACTATTCTATAGGAGCCAGCCGTAGGTAGTGAGATAGAAACTTGCTCGGCAGTGTTTAATGAATCTCTTTTTCTTTCAGGCGCTTTTTGTAATGAATCTAAATGTGGTGTAGCATTGAGTACCCAAGGTTTATACACGGTTTGATTGCTAAGGTTAACTATTTCCAAATCTAAATCGTTAACTAATGCTTTTACATTGTTAAGTGCTGCGGCAGTATCTGTCCAAGCCAATGTTGCTTTAAAAATAGATGATGGCGGTACCTGTATATCTGCTTGCCACACTTGCGATTGGGTAATGGAGCCTTGTAAATATTTCTTTTGCTGAATTGCTTTTACGGCTTCATAACTATTCAGCAAGCCATAGCCAGTTTTATAATCAATGCCCGGTTGATGCACCTCATCAGCCGTATTATAAAGTATGGCTTTTATTAAAGAAGCAGCCGGCAGTTGATGCCCATTACTATCTGCATAAACTTGTTGCATTACAGCAACCGTTCCGCTTACCATAGCGGCCGCATCGGATGTACCATTAGCACCTACGGCTGTAAGTTGGGGAACTAATCGACCATCGTAAGCGGGCCCTGCAGAGCTGATAGGTACGATATTACCCTGCCCATCTATAGCGCCGACTGTAATTACGTTTTTGGCAAGTTTAAAATTTCCTGTTAGGTTGGCATAATTAACAATGCCTGCATAAGGGCCTTCCGTGGCTGCAGCTATACCTCTATTACCTGCAGAAAAAACATGAACTAAATTTTTATATTGCCAACTTTGCGCATCGTAGGATACTGCTTCTGATCCATAATATTGTTGTATAACAGTGCCATAAGAATGATTTTGTACAGATACGTTGTTTTGTGCCAATACTAAACCATCGTCTGCAAAAACATTTGCGAATGAGCTTGGATAAAAAAAACATCCGTGCGCTATACCACGGCCATTATAAAAACTATTGCCTGCCCCGCCTATTAAAGAGGCTATTGTAGTAGCATGGGGTGCTGTATTAATAGCCGCAGTGGGAGAATACTTGACTCTCTTTTGTAAGTCTAAATCGGTCGAGTCCATCATTTGTTCTTTTACCCCTACTACGATTCCTTTACCATTGGCAAATGGCAATACATGATCTACCATGTTTACCCCATGATGATAGCGATAATAACCAATAACTCCCGCCTCTGTATGTGGGGCCTGGTATAAGTCAGCAAAAACAACCGCTACGTCAGAAAGTATATTAGTAGCAAGAAAGTTTGCAGTTGTTTGAATGATGTAGGAACCCGTAAGTTTATCCTCATATATCCATTTGCAAATTGGTGCCCTGTTTTTAAACCGTGATAGAAAGGTTGTATAGGAAGCAATCGTTACTATGTATTTATGCAATGCTTTACTACCCTCATACATTTGAAGATGCGCCGCTAATGTGGGTGTAATTTTTTTTTGGATAGCCGCTTTCGTATTGGGCAAAAAGGAATGGGGCCTTTGCTGGGCACCTATAGATGGGCCTATAAAGAAGATAACTAAAAGGAAAACAATATTTATTTTTCTGTTAAAGTAATCGGCTAGCATATAGGCGTAAAGTTTTTAAAGCCGATCTAAACTAATCAAAAATATTGATAACGAAAAAGCACCACTGGTGGGTGGTGCTTTTAAAATAAAAATAATAGCTTATTTTAATTTAAACGACTCGATAAACTTAGTGTTGAAATCACCACTACGAAAACGCTCATCTTGCATTAACTGAAGATGGAAGGGAATGGTTGTTTTTATCCCTTCAATTACATACTCACTTAAAGCTCTATACATGGTATCAATAGCTTCGTTACGGGTGCGTGCTACTGTTATTAATTTACCTATCATAGAATCGTAATAAGGAGGAATTACATAGCCGGCATATACATGGCTATCCACCCTTACACCATGTCCGCCGGGCTGGTGTAATACTGAAATTTTGCCTGGTGATGGACGAAAATCGTTATAAGGATCTTCTGCATTTATTCGGCATTCTATGGAATGCATTTCTGGTATATAATCTGCTCCACTTATTTTTTCGCCAGCAGCAATTTTTATCTGTTCTTTTATTAAATCAAAGTTGATCACTTCTTCCGTTACACAATGTTCCACCTGAATACGAGTATTCATCTCCATGAAATAGAAGTTGCGATGCTTGTCCACTAAAAACTCAATGGTACCTACACTTTCGTAGTTAATAGCAGCGGCCGCTTTTTTAGCTGCTTCTCCCATTTTCATACGCAACTCATCTGTCATAAATGGAGAAGGAGACTCTTCTACCAGTTTTTGATGGCGGCGCTGGATAGAGCAATCTCTTTCGCTTAAATGGCACACATTTCCATATTGATCTCCGGCTACTTGTATTTCAATATGCCGAGGCTCCTCTACAAATTTTTCCATGTAGATGCCATCGTTTTTAAAGGCAGCGGCAGCTTCTGCTTTTGCTGTATCGTATGCCTTTTCTAATTCACTTTCCTCCCAAACAATGCGCATACCCTTTCCACCACCACCGGCCGTAGCTTTTAGTATTACAGGGTAACCCATTTGTTTGGCTAGCCCTTTTGCTTCATCCACGCTTTGTAATAAACCTTCTCCACCCGGTACCACTGGCACCCCCGCTTTTATCATTGTTTCTTTAGCGGTTATTTTATCGCCCATAGAGTTTATCATGTGGGGCGTGGGGCCTATAAATTTTATACCATGATCATTACAAATTTTGGCAAACTTGGCGTTTTCTGCTAAAAACCCATATCCAGGATGTATGGCATCGGCATTTGTAATTTCTGCAGCGGCCATTATGTGTGGAATATTAAGATACGAATCGGCGCTTTGTGGTTTGCCAATACATACCGCTTCATCTGCAAATTTTACATGCAAACTGTCCTTATCTGCGGTGGAATATACTGCCACCGTTTTTATGCCCATTTCCCGGCAGGTACGTATTACCCTTAATGCTATCTCGCCCCTATTGGCAATTAATATTTTTTTAAACACAATAGATAATTAATAGTGATGAATGAAATATCGAAATTGACGTAGCCTTTTACCTAAGTAGAAAGTACCATTATGCTGGCTCTACTAAAAATAAGGGCTGATCATACTCTACCGGCGACGCATCATCTACCAATATCTTCACGATTTTTCCTTTTATTTCGCTTTCTATTTCATTAAATAGCTTCATCGCTTCTATTATACATACTACCTTGCCTGGCTCTATTACATCACCAACTTCTACAAAATTGGGCTTATCTGGGCCTGCCTTTCTATAAAAAGTGCCTATCATGGGGCTTTTAATGGTAATTGTATTGGATGGTGCCGCTGCTGAAGCTACAGGTTTATCGGCTGTTGAACCCGCACTGGGTGTAGGTGCGGCGGCTTGTGCCACAGGTGCAGCCTGCATTACTGGGGCAGATGCTGAAACTACTTGTGTAATATTATCCACTTTTTGCTTGATGGTAACTTTAAAATCTTTTTGCTCTACCGTAAGTTCACCAATGTTAGATTTGTTGATCATTTTAATCAACTCTTGTATTTGCTTAAAGTCCATGTTTTTCAATTTGATAGATGTTTTAAAAACCGAGCCTTAACCCGGGGTGAAAGTAAATGTTTATTATAGTGCTACAAGCTGGCGGCTAAGTTAGTGAAAACGACAACAGTTATATATCGAATTTGTCTCTTTTTTGACAAAAAAAGCTCAAAATGAACCTAAAATGGCCTAAAACCGGGTGATTTTAGGCCATTTTACGTAAAAATAGTATGTAATTATTCTTTTACTCTTTCCACATATTCACCTGTTTTGGTATTAATGCGGATAAGCTCTCCTTCGTTTACAAAAAGCGGAACGCCAATTGTGGCGCCTGTTTCTAAAGTAGCAGGCTTTAGGGTACGGGTTGCCGTATCTCCCCTTAAACCGGGTTCGGTATAGGTTACTAGTAATACAATTTTATCGGGTAATTCTGCTCCAAGTACTTGATCATTTTCGGTATTAACCAATACTCCTACTTCTTGTCCTTCTTTTAAATACTGCGGTGCATCTATGGTTCCTTCTTGCAAGGCTATTTGTTCAAAGGATTCATTATCCATAAAGTTGTATCCTGTATCATCCTTATATAAAAACTGATAATGCCTTCTTTCTACTCTTACTGGATAAATCGTATCTCCCGAGTTCCACGTTTTTTCGATGGAGCGGTTATTATCTACGCCTTTCAATTTGGCCCAAACTTTAGCTGCGGCACGAGCTGTTTTATTTTCACCAAACTCTACTACGGTATAAAGACTGCCATCTAGTTTAATAATTAACCCACGACTGATGTCTGCTGTATTTGCCATTTTTTTGTTTTTGAAGCGGCAAAGATAGGGTTGCCAGTTTGTTTTGCAATACAGGTTGGTACGTTTCTATTATTTTTGAATTAAATACATTCTTATGCAAAAAATAGTAATGGCTGCGTTTTTTTTGTTTCAAGTTGCTTGTTCCAATGGACAGGATAGTTTAGCAGCACCTTATTTGCGGTTTCCTAGCTTTCCACCCGTAAAACTATTGCTGACGGATAGTATACATTTTTTTACCAAGGCAGATTTATCTCCAAAGCAAAAAACAATGTTGGTCATTTTTAATCCAGAATGCGATCATTGCCAACAAGAAGCTACTTCTTTAAAACAACAGTTGCCAAAATTAAACAAGGTACAAATCCTGATGGTCTCCACGGCCCCGCTTTCAGCTATAAAAGCGTTTGCAGCGCAATATAAATTTGAGCAGGAACCCATGGTGCGCTTTGCACAAGACAAACACTTTTTTTTATTTACATTTTATAACCTTCGTAGCCTTCCCTTTCATGCCTTTTATAATAAAAAAATGCAACTCATCACGGTAAAAGAGGGTTCTATGACGATTGATAAAATATTAACAGCATTGGGTAAATAGCCCGGCCGCTAATCCTTACCTTTGCCACCGAAAAAACAAATCATCAATAATAAATAATTACCAATGAAAGTAACTGTAGTAGGAGCCGGGGCCGTAGGTGCCACCTGTGCCGATAATATTGCCCGTAAAGAATTATGCAATGAGCTAGTTTTACTTGATATTAAAGAAGGTGTAGCCGAAGGAAAAGCGCAAGACATGATGCAAACGGCTACGCTGCTAGGCTTTGATACAAAAATCGTTGGTTCTACTAATGATTATGCAAAAACAGCCAATAGCGATGTGGTAGTAATTACCTCGGGCCTACCTCGCAAACCCGGCATGACCAGAGAAGAATTAATTGGCGTAAATGCCGGTATTGTTAAAAGCGTGTGCGAAAACATTTTAAAACATTCCCCTAATGCCATTATTATTGTAATTAGTAACCCAATGGATACTATGACCTACTTGGCATTACAATCTACCGGTTTACCCAAAAATAGAATTATAGGCATGGGCGGTACATTGGATAGCAGCCGTTTTAAATACCAACTTAGCCAACACTTAGGATGCTCACCTGCCGACTTAAATGCAGTAGTAGTAGGCGGACACGGCGATACTACAATGATACCCCTAATTCGTTTGGCCACTTGGAACAGTAGCCCCGTTACTAATTATTTAACCGCCGAGCAACAAGAAAAAATTGTAAAAGATACAATGGTTGGCGGCGCTACATTAACAGCGCTTATAGGCACTTCTGCTTGGTATGCCCCCGGTGCTGCTGGTGCGGCTATGGTGGAAGCAATCGTTAGAGATGAAAAAAAACTATTTACTTGTTGTGTGGCTTTAGATGGCGAATACGGTCAAAAAGATATTTGCCTTGGCGTACCAGTAATAATTGGAAAAAATGGCTGGGAAAAAATATTAGATTTTAAACTTAATGATACCGAGCAGGCCGCCTTTAACAAAAGTGCCGACGCCGTAAGAAACATGAATGATGTACTTAAAACTTTATAATTAATAATAAATTCCAACATGAAAAAGTTAATTGCTATTGCTATTATCGGTTGCATTACGCATACTGCTCTGGCACAGCCCGGAGTTAAAAAACCATCGTCGCTTACAAAACCCGCCATTGCACCATTATTAAAAACAATGGAAGATTCAGCTAGCTATGCAGTAGGTATTAGTGTTGCTAATTTTTACAAACAAATGGGTGTAAGAAAATTAAACACCGCTATTGTATCCAAAGCAATCAATGATTTACTTGCTGGAAAAAAAGCATTGATGGATGATGCCACGGCCAATACTTTAATGAATGCGTACATTACTAAATTGCAACAACAAAAGTCGGTTCCCACTATTAAAGCGGGCGAAAAATTTTTGGCCGAAAACAAAAATAAACCCGGCGTAAAAGTTACCGCTAGCGGACTTCAATACGAAGTAATAACTGAAGGTACCGGCGAAAAACCCACCGTAGTGGATAGCGTAACCTGCCATTACCGCGGCACATTTTTAGATGGCAAAACTTTTGATGCGTCATACGACCGTGGAGAACCTATTACCTTCTCATTAGGCGGTGTTATTAAAGGCTGGACAGAAGGCCTGCAATTAATGAGTGTAGGTTCTAAATATAAATTTTACATTCCTTATGAGTTAGGCTATGGCCCATCCGACTATATGTCAATACCCGGAGGCTCTATGCTTACATTTGAGATAGAATTATTAGCGGTAAGAAAGCTAGGCCAGGTAGTAGAATTAAAAGAAGTAAAAGCAGCATCACAGTATTAATTTTACACGGCCATTACCCATACTTCAAAGCCCCCAACTATAATAATTGGGGGCTTTTACATTTCCTTATTTTGAGCTAATTACTTGTTTTCAAACTCAAACTTATTTTGCTCCTGAAAGGCAGCAAACTGAGCGGGGTCGCCAAAGGGGCCTAAATATTTTGCATCGCCAAACCCAAGAATGGGCCAAAAGATAAAACCCAATAAAATTAATCCAGCTGTAAACCCTTCATCCTTTCCAAAACTTTTAGAAATCATATTATACAGCCAAATAATAAAAACATAATTAACAATAGGAATTAAACACAAAACGGTCCACCAGCCTGGTTTACCTGCAATTTTGGTCATAATGTAAATATTGTAAATAGGTACAATAGCTGCCCAACCAGGTTGGCCTGCTTTTTCAAACACCTTCCACATGGAAGCGAATATGAATACAACAAAGGCAATAACGATCAGCACAAGAATAGCGTTCATTTTTTAGTTTTTGGTGAACAACAAGTTTAAGCAAAAAAGCACCGAAGTACAAATAAATAATACAGGTATAAATCCACATTTGTTAACAATTTTCTATACTGGTAACCTAATTCCTAAGTAATATTGATTAAACGAAAGGCAGTCATATCGCAAATAGGCATATGAAGCAGAAAAACCGGATACGCCTTTCCCCGGCTTTGTGAAACTTAAATTAACCCACATTGACAGACACAATCATCAACCTCGAAACTGTTAACCCCATTGAATTTTTCGGTGTAAATAATGGAAAACTAGATATCCTAAAGAAAAAGTTTCCTCTCCTTAAAATTCTTTCACGGGGTACACAATTAAAACTAAGTGGCGCACCGGAGCAAGTAAATAGTGCAAGAGAAAAAATTTCACTCATCGTATCCTACCTTGAACGCAATGGCCACATGAGTCAAAACTATTTTGAACAGGTACTAGGCGGCGATGATACAGAAACGGTGGACCACTTTCAAGAAAAAAATCCCAATGAAGTTTTAGTATTTGGCCCCAATGGAAAATCGGTAAGAGCCCGCACCTCCAATCAAAAGAAACTAGTACAAGAAGCTGAAAAAAATGATATCGTATTTGCCATAGGACCCGCCGGTACAGGTAAAACTTATACTGCCGTAGCATTAGCAGTAAGGGCTTTAAAAAATAAACAGGTAAAAAAAATTATACTTACCCGCCCTGCCGTAGAGGCTGGCGAAAGTCTTGGCTTTCTTCCTGGCGATTTAAAAGAGAAGATTGACCCCTATTTACGCCCACTTTACGATGCGCTTGATGATATGATACCCGCAGACAAATTGGGTTATTACATGTCTACCCGCACCATCGAAATAGCGCCACTAGCTTACATGAGAGGCCGTACATTAGATAATGCTTTTATTATCTTAGATGAAGCACAAAACGCCACCGATTTACAATTAAAAATGTTTTTAACACGTATAGGTGCCAATGCTAAAGCCATCATTACAGGTGATATGACACAGGTGGATCTTCCTCGTAACCAACGCAGCGGCTTATCCACCGCAGTACGCATTTTACAAAATATAGATGGTATAGCCCATATTGAATTAGATGAGGAAGATGTAGTGCGACATCGATTAGTAAAACAAATTATACGGGCCTATAACAAAGAGCATGAAGCCGAAAACCCACAAGCTTACGAGCATAAGGTGCCGCCTATCGTTAAAAAAACAACCGATTAAAATTGCATACTGAATTTTTGGTCAGTGCCAAATTGAAATCATGCTTTGTTGTAAAAAAAAGATGGCTCCTTACTGCTTAGCGCTTGTATGCCCAATGCATAGGGAATAATTATTTAACCTAATTTGCAGGAATGAAAAGTATTGTAGCAAGCTTTTTATTCCTGTTTTTTATTGTAGGTGCCTGTAGGTACCCAAGGCCCACCCCTGTCAATTATACAAACATTTATATACAGATTGACAGTGTAAAAAAAATGCTACGCAATGGCGATGTTATTTTAAGAAACGGTAATGATGAAGTAAGCCAAGCGGCCAGAAGCTTTAATAGAATAGACACTTCCTACTCTCATTGTGGATTAGTATTGATAGAAAACGATACGCACTATGTTTATCATGCATTAGGTGGTAGCTACAACCCCAGTCAAAAATTAATGCGTCAAATAGTAGATAGCTTTAGCAACCCTGTGCATAATGTGGCTTTAGGTGTATATCGTTATAAATTAGATACCGTACAATTACAAACGCTACGAACTATTATACATCAATATTATCAGCAAGGCCTACGCTTCGATTTGTTTTTCAATCTAGAAACGGATGATGAAATGTATTGCGCAGAATTTGTTTTTAAATCGCTTAATCAAGCCATGCATAATAGCCTAACGCCCTATCTTAAAAAGGATAGTGAGCCCTTTGGTATTACATTGGATGACTTGTTTTTACACCCCAATTGCCAACTGGTAACACGAGTGTCGTATAAATACTAAAATCTAGAAAATAAGGCTACATTTGTTACTCTTAAAATAACCTTAAACAAAAACAAAAAAATTATCAAATGAAAAAATTTAGCAATCTCTTTTTATTAGTCGCTAGCAGTGCTTTACTTTTTATCGGTTGTAAAGGAAAAGATAATGTAGCCAATGAGCCCAAGGCGGTAATTGTTGCCTTTTTTAAAAGAATGGCCGAAAAAGATATTGACGGTGCGGCCAAATTAGCTACCAAAGAAAGCAAAAGCACCATGGATATGATGAAGAAAGCAATAGATGCAGCAGAGCAAATGAAAGAAACATTTAAAGATAGCACTGTTAAAACCAAAACCGACGGCTTTAATGATGTAGCGTTTGGCGATGTAAAAATTGATGGAGATAATGCAACCGTTTCGGTTAAAAACAAAAAGAAAGACCAAACGGTAGACTTTCCGTTAAAAAAACAAAATGGCCGCTGGAAAGTAGAATTTACAATGGCTACATTGATGAAACTTGGCTTAAATGGAATGAATAAAAATGGCAAAAATCCTTTCGATAAAGAAAATGCCGCCGATAGCAATGATATTAATCAAAAAAACAACTTAGACAAACTATTCAATACCGACTCATTAAAAGAAGGGTTGGATAAAGCTAAGAAAGTGCTGGAGAAAATAAAACCAGAAGATGTAGAAAAAATGAAGGAAGTGATGCAGGAGTTGGAAAAATTAAAGTCAAACTAACTTCGTAAAACTCTCTAAAGCATCCTGCCACATGGCGGGATGTTTTAGTTATTTACAGATCCAAAAGTTTTGTAATTTGCAATATGATACAATTGAACCCAATTTATTTAATCATCGCCTTATTGTTTTTTGCTGGTTGCAAAAATGCGAACAATGAAGCCAGTATTCAATCCTCCGATAATGCAATGGATGCCGCTAGAAACTTTATAAGAGCTACCCTAGATGGAAAATTTGATGAGGCCAATTCATACTTGTTACAAGATTCTATAAACATCAATTATCTACAAGTGGGCAAACGATCCAGAGATAATGCTACACAAGATACTAAAGACGGTTACCGAACAGCTAGTATTCGATTTCATAAAACCATTCAAAAAAACGATTCTACTTGTATCATTATATACTCCAACTCTTTTAAAAACGACCACGACTCACTTCGGCTCGTAAAAAACAATCAACAATGGCTAGTTGATTTAAAATACTTATTTGAACATGGTACAGATAGTATCCAACCAACATCAAAAAGGATTGATACCATAAAATGATCAACCATTTTTTTTTAATAGGCTTAGGAGGCGCCATTGGAAGTGCAATGCGCTATTTGTGCCAACGCTGGTTAGGGCAGTTATTGCCGCAGCCATTCCCCATTGGTACGTTGGCCGTAAATGTAATAGGTTGTTTTCTTATAGGCATTTTTTGGGGTTATTATGCCAAGCCCTTGACAACAGACAGTGAATGGAAATTATTTTTAATGACCGGCTGGTGTGGCGGCTTTACTACTTTTTCTGCTTTTACATTGGATGGTGTACATCTTTTAAAAGAGCAACGATTAGGGTTGTTTTTCTTATATGTTGGCGCTAGTTTGGTGATAGGGCTTGCCGCTACTTACTTAGGCATTAGGCTAATGAAACAATAAATTTTTATTAACTGTCAACCCATCTAATTCACCATCGGCCAAATGCGAGCTTTTACGAAAATCGCCAATGAATATGAAAGCGTTCATTGAAATTCTAAAAAAATCAAACGTAACATTTGAGGCGAATAAAATACCGGTTTGTAGGGGCTCGGTCGTATTTTGAAACCTCATTTAACATAGCCATATATATAGTTTACTACCCAAACAATGAAAAAAAATAGCGACGTACACATTATTTTGTTTTGTGCTCATGTGTAAGCATCCCGTTTTGATGTAAGGGTTGAGAAAATGAAATCAAAATTTCATTTACATAGTGTTTACATTTTTTTAAGACAATTTTATTGAAAATTCGTATTTCTGCATCTTAACTAAAAAGGAGTTGCCAATTTTGAAACCCCAACCCTATCAACATATTACCGATCAGGAATTGCTGGAAAAGTTTTATGCCGATCATAACAATGAATGGCTGGGGGTTTTATTACAGCGATATACCCTTTTGCTATTGGGAGTTTGTATGAAATATTTAAAAAATGAGGAAGAGGCGAAGGATAGTGTACAACAAATTTTTTTAAAAGTAATTCAGGAATTGCAAAAATACAAGGTTGCTTACTTTAAATCCTGGCTTTATATGGTAGCTAAAAACCATTGCTTAATGCGGCTACGAGATAAGCCTAGTAAAATTACAACAGCACTTACAGACAGCCTTAGCAGTACCCCCGACGAGGAAACAGACAAACAGACGCTTTTGCAAAATGACCATACACTATCCCTAATGGCAGACGCCCTAAAAGAGTTAAGTAACGAGCAAGCACAATGTGTAACTTTGTTTTATCTTAACAAAAAAAGTTACCAGCAAATTAGCAATGAAACAGGCTTTTCGCCTTTACAAGTAAAAAGCTATATACAAAATGGAAAACGGAATTTAAAAATTATAATTGAAAAAAAAATAAGTCAAAGCCGATAAACATCATGTCTGAAAACTACAAAGACATATTATCTAACTTAAGCACAGAAGTAGACCAAGCCTTACTTCTACAATATTTAGCCGGCAAACTTTCGGATGAAGAGCACCATGCCATTGAAAAACAACTAGCAGCTAGTGAATTTGAAACAGACGCACTAGAAGGCTTAGAAAATTTTAAAGACAAAGAGCAATTACAGTACATGGTAGAAATGCTAAACCGCGATTTAAAAAATAAAACCGCTAAGAAAAAGAAACGCAGGGAGAAAATGCGCATTAAAGATCAGCCCTGGCTTTGGATGTCTATCCTCATTTTATTTATATTAATTGTGCTTTGCTTTATACTAATACGTAAATTATCTGCATAATATAGCCTACAACTCATCCCATACATCCTTTGCATATTGCGCTAATGAAGGATCTCTAGCAGCCATTAATAACACTACACAGTTTGACGAAAGATGGCTACGTATTGCCTTTACAAAATTGGCTCTATTCTCTTCGTAATAAGCATTGTTACCCAACTGTTTTAAGTCATTTATTAAATCATTTGCCGAAATATCTTTTACAGCTGTTCCTCCCGCATAATAAATTTCACTCATCCATAACTCGTCCTGTGGACGCAACGTTTTAGCAAATTCTTTTACAAATTCTTCTCTCAAAAACTTAGTTGGTTTATAGCCATGTGGCTGAAACCATGCTATTACTTTATCAGCCAAGGGCTGCACGGAAGCAATAGCAGCGGCACACTTTACTGGGTTGTGTGCATAATCATCAATTAACCATACACCATTTTTATTACCTAGTATTTGATTGCGGCGGTATATTCCTTCATACTCTTTTAGTGCAGCGGCACAAGTTTGTAAAGACACACCTATTTGGTGAGCAACAGCTGTAGCCGCTAGCGCATTTTCCATATTATGCCTACCCATTGCCTTCAAGGTGAAGGAAACTGCGTTAATTGCAAATTCTATAGTAAACCCATCCTGCTTAAATTCCGTAGCCACATACCCCACCTTATCCCCATATGTTGAAAAATCTTGCTGCTCATTTTGCGACAAACTTTGCGCAAGCGGATGAGAGTGATTAACAATAAATTTTTCGCTATTCGATTTAAAGACAGTAAAAATTTGCATTAACTCTTCCAAATCTTGATGGTCTTTGTCAATATTTAGCAATAAACCAATGTCTGGTTTGTATTGCACAATAGATCCATCGCTTTCATCAGCTTCAATTACCAGCCAATCCCCCTTTCCTACTTTTGCATTCCCTATTTGTCCTTTTTTAATAATACGTGTAAGACCAGCACCACTAATAATACTTGCATCTAATTTTGCATATTCCAAAATTTCAAATAGCATTGCACTGGTTGTACTTTTGCCGCTGGTGCCGCCTACGGCAATCGTTTTTTTACTTTGCGCAATAATGGATAGCAACTCCGATCGCCTCACAATAGGTATGCCCAACTCTTTTGCTATTTTTACTTCATTTACGGTATCCTCGATAGCGGTGGATACAACAATCAAATCCGTATCCTGGCCAATACCTGAACCATCCTGTACAAAGCATTTAATATTCGCTGCCTCCAACTTATCCTGCACTTCATTATATACACCAGGGGCAAAGAACCTATCACTACCACTAACATTTTTTCCAATACCCTTTAAGTATTGCGCAATAGCACTCATGCCTACACCGGCTACGCCAATAAAAAAAGGCGACTTAAAATCATTGATTGATGTAATCATATTGCAAAGAAATGTAAATATTTAACGCCAAAAAACTTTCTAAACTTTTTTACTTTTTTCGTTCCTTATCATTTCTGCATAACCCATTTTATGGGCCAATGCATTTACAGCCATCGCTATACGTTTTACTTTAGTAGCTGTTGTTTTTGCACTATCAATCCATTTACTAAAATATCGTTGGTGCGAAGGCGTTAGTGTTTGAAAAAATTGGTTAGCGATGGGTTCGTCCATCATACATGCTAAAAAATCTGTATTAAAAACAAACTCACTTTTATCCTCCGCCAGTTCTACATTAAGTATTGCCCCTTTCCCTTTGCCCGTACCTTTTCGCATGTCGGCATTCAAGGGCAAAATAAAACCACCGTTGCCCATAGGAAATACTGATACCCGATTAATAACATATTTATCCAATCTACCTTTTACTTTAAATTCTTTTTTATTATTCTTTTTTAATTGTTGCGCCAACTCGGGCGGAATAAGTACATACGTCCAATTGGCCTGATGTGCAGGCAAGCCAGATTTTAAAATTGTAGTTGAAAACAAAATGCTAGGCATGTAATGGCATTAAATTATACTTCTCAATTAACAAATCTCGTTATCCACAAATACGCAACCAGTTAAAGTTGATAGTATTTTTGCAACTTAAAAGTACTTAGATATGTTCTGTTTTTCAAACGGTAAAAAAATAGTGATAGCGGCCTGCTTCCTTTGCATAGCTGTAATGTGCTTTTCGCAAGAAACACCTGTTACATTTAAAATTACCAATACCAAAAACGATGCGCTTTCTTATGCTAGCATTATAGCCGTAAATAGATTAGATACCACACAAGTTACAAGCAAAGTGGCCGATAGCACCGGTAAGGTAAATATAAATATGTTACCTGGCCAATATATAATAAAGGTTAGTGCCGTAGGCTACATGCCCCTGGAAAAAGGGATAACAGTAACAGATAAAACGCAAAGTTTATCGTTACAATTAAATAATAAAAGTAAAAATTTGGATGCAGTTGTGGTGGTTGCCCAAAAGCCGTTAATGCGTCAGGAAGACGATAAAACAATTATAGATCCCGAAAACTTAGTATCCTCCTCTACCAGTGGGTTTGAAGTGCTTGAAAAAACACCTGGCCTATTCATTGATCAAGATGGCAATGTTTACATAAGCAGTTTTACGCCAGCCACAATACAAATTAACGGCCGCGATGTAAGAATGAGTGCTGCGGATATGGCCACTATGCTTAAAAGCTTTCCACCTAGCGCCATTGTACGTATAGAAGTGGTGAGAACCCCATCTGCAAATCAAGATGCTTCAGGAAGCGGGGGCATTGTAAATGTTATTCTAAAAAAAGGATTTAAAATTGGCACAACCGGAAGTGTTACTGCAGGTTTTCAACAAGGTACTTATGGCAATCAGTTTGTAGGCTTAAATATCAATAATAATGATGGGCAAAAAAGTGCTTACATTAATGTAAACATTGCTCGTAGAAACAATTATGAAATAATAAATAGCGAAAGACGGGTGGCAGTAGATACTAGCCTTCATCAAGCCGCCAATACTACTTATCCGGCCATGGCTTATTTTACAAGTTATGGATACACCAAAGAGCTGCGCCAAAAATGGAATCTTGATTTTTCCGGCAATTTAACGTTGAATATCTTTGATAATGCTTCAGAAAATGATAATACGATCAAACAAAACAGTACAAACAATTTCTTTAGCGCTAATAGAAACCGTGTCAGCAATGAAGGCAACGCTTTTACCATCAATAATGGCTTAGCCCTAAAAAAGAAAATTGACTCACTTGGATCTGAATGGATTAATGATATATATATTTCATGGTCAAACAATAATACCGCCCAATCTTATTTTACCAATTATAGCTCGCCCTTTATTGGCACAAACGGAGGTAATGGCGTAAATAAACATCACAGAAACTTGCTTACCATTAAAAGCGATCTTAAATTAAAACTAAAGCCAAAACTTACAGTAGAGTTAGGAGCCAAATCATCCTTTTTAAAGTTTCATAGTAAGGCCAATTTTTCAGTTACCGATTTTAATGGGGCAAATAGTAAAGATGATGCTCGTACGAATACGTATCAATTCAATGAAAATATTAATGCAGCTTACCTACAAGCCTCCAAAACATTTGGCAATGGCATTGTATTAAAATCAGGTGTACGTGTTGAAAACACAATAATGAAAGGACAACAAATTATACCTACAGACACATCATTTAATATTAATCGTACAGATTTGTTTCCCTACATTTATTTAAGCAAAAATTTAATGAAAATTGCTGGTTATGATTTAAGGGCATACTTGGTATATAGAAGAAGTATTGCCCGCCCCGTGTACGAGCAACTTAATCCGTTTCCAAAATTTATTGATCAATATTTATCAGAAGTTGGCAACCCTACACTTCGTCCACAGTTTATTCAAAATATGGAGGCCAATATAAGCGTAGACGAACGGCCCATATTAGCGGTAGGATTAAATGATACAAAAGATATTTTTTCGCAAGTAACTTACCCGGCAGATACTTCAACTTTAAAAGCTTTTAGAACAACCGATAATTTAGGCAAAAATAAAGAATGGTATTTTAGAGCATTGGGCGCATTGCCCCCTGGGGGTCGTTACTTTTTGGTGGCAGGTGCACAATACAATTATACTATTTACGATGGTTTTTTTAATGATGCACCGTTCAATTTTGAACGAGGCACCTGGACCTTTTTTACATATCAAACCTTTAAATTAGATAACAAATCGATGTGGACGCTTAATGGATTTATACGCCTAAAAGGCCAGCAGCAATTATACGAAATTGATAAATTTGGCATGTTGAACACATCTATAAATAGAAAATTTTTAAAAGAAAAACTAATTGTTACCCTCAGTTTAAATGATGTTTTTTTTACGAATAAAATTAATTTCTCATTGCGTCAACCCGGAATTTTTGCGAGCGGATTAAGGTATAATGATACAAGGCGATTTGGGCTTAACATCCGTTACAACTTTGGTATGCGTAAAAAAGAAGAAAACCTACCGCTATTTCAATCCGAAATGCCAGTTAATAATTGATAGTTAACAATATAATAATTGCTTTATTGTCAAATTTTAAACATATATTTGCCTTGTAAATTTGAGCGATAGAGCATTTTAGTAATTGAACGATATTTTCTGCTACGCCCCATCCTGCGTTTATCGAAGGATCTGCTATTAGTGAGTCTTCTTTACCCTTGCGTTATTCTCAATTATTGTTTAATTAATATTTTTTTTAGATGAACATTTATGTTTCAAACCTACCCTACTCTGTAGTAGATGAGGATCTTAGAAGTTATTTTGCTGAATACGGAGAAGTTACTTCAGCAAAAGTAATTACTGACAAGTACACTAACCGTAGCAAAGGCTTTGGTTTTGTGGAAATGAGTGATGATGCTGCTGGCGATACTGCCATTAACGAATTAAATGGAGCTACTATTGAAGGCCGTTCCATTAAAGTTACTGTAGCAAAACCAAAAGAAGAAAGACCTGCTCGTCAAGCGAGACCTTCTTACTCAAACGAAAAATGGTAAGCTGCTTTATAGCCTTACAAAAAACCGCCTCTACAAAGAGGCGGTTTTTTATTTGCATACACACTATAAACTAATAAAATACACCATCTCCATCCCCGTCTTGAAACAAGTGGGGCTGGGTAGCAGCTAAAGAAGTAGAAATAAAAAAGGGCTTTCTAATATTTTTTTGGAAAAGAAATTTTTCCTTTCGTTGCTTAAAGCCACTTCTAAGCTGCTCGTTAAATACGGTGCACATACAAACCTGATGGGCAATCATTTTATTTATAATAAAATCAGTAACAGCCACAGTAGCCTCCGGCGTACAAAAGTAATAAGGTACGGTAAGATGGCGGTCTCGAATATTTAAGATAAAAAATCCACACACCACTTGCTGCGTATCCTTTATCAAAAAAACTTCGGTTATAAACTGATTACTTACCGATGTAAAAAAATATTTTCGACTATCAACAGTTTCTCTTTTTTCATAAACCCAAGGGAAGGTCAAAATCCAGTCAAATTCTACCATCCCTCTCCTAGTATACGTATTGTTGAAATGCATATTTAATAGCTGGGCATCTGCTAAATTAGCACGGGTTAAACGATGAAATGTAAAATGGGCAGCAGCCAATGGCAATAACGGTATATTCTTTCTTCGAAATAGAAGGTTCGCTATTTTATCACTCCAGCGAAAAATAAATTTACTTTTATTAAAAAAAATATTTTTAGGCGGTAATACATCTGCTAAATTAAAGCGTAGATAGCTTCTGATGCCAAATTTTACAACGTCTTTATGAAAAAGTTTTGTTTTTGCATACACACTCTCTAAAAAAGTAGCGACATTGGTGATGAGAATATTTTGGTGATAAGCCCGAATGGCTCTTAAAAATAAATGTGCGGCTATATTTCTTTTTTTATAACGTTCATCAACCCAAAAACAAGTGAGCCATCCTACTTCTATCTTGTTGTTTTGCAAAAAAATATCGTCGGGCAGTATTCCTAAATATCCTAAGGTATACTTATCTTCAAATACAGCTACTAATAAAATATGCTCGTCTTTTGCCCTTGGGTTATGAATTTGAGAAATGGCTCTATGGTAACTGATGGGTACATTTACAAGCTCCTTATAAAAATCGGAATCAATAAATGCTTGCAACTCTCTTTTATTAAAAGTTTTAGTAACCATACTTAACTATCGATGTATAACATTTTTTCTTACTAATGCTTTAAGCATAAAATAAAAGTACTCGAATTTAAGCATACTTTCAGCACTTATATCTCCTGCCTCCATTGGAATTCTATGTATATGCCTTTGTTCACTATCCCTTTTTAAACCTGCCACCCCAAAAGTACCGAGCAAACCTTCCTGCTTATATAAAAAATCAAAAACCCTATTACCCACTCTATCGCTACCATAAGGAAAAGCAAAATATTTTGGTTTTGCCCCCAAGGTATTTTGTAGAAATAAATTGCAATCCTTTATTTGAAAAATAGCTTCTTCATCTTTTACAAGTGTTAAATCTGTATGATCCTTGCCATGTGATTCAATCTGCATTCCAGATCGGCTCATCTCCTTTATTTGCAAAGTGGTTAAGTATGGTTTGAAAGTATGTAGGTATGCTATAAAATCTATATCTACCTCTTTTGCTAACTCATCTACTAACTGCTCATTTGTTAATGATAATAAACGTAAACATACTTGCGCATCTTCGCACGCAAGCTTGCTTGCTAAACGGGCCCTAGATATAGCACTAGATTGAGCTGCTACATGCAGCAAACTTATTTTATGCCTGATGAACATTTTTTTGTTGTCAATAAAATCAGCATTAATAAAAAAAGTGGCCGTTAGCCTTTCTTTTAATAATAAAGGAAAAACCTCTGTATAACATTCTGATAATCCATCGTCGAACGAAAGGTGGAATGACGCTGCCTTATTCTGTTGCATTTGTGGTATAGTAAAGGAGGTGTAATGGTTTTTAAAAAATATTAAGTCCTTTACAAATTGATCCCTTTTTCTGTAATAACCAAGAGCGGATAAATGTGGCTTTGGGGCATTTGTAACACAATGGTAAAAAGGAAAAATTTTCGATTGACCTGTTAACCTAATATAAAAAGAAATAGGAAGTAAATCAGCTATAAAATGTAACTTATTATACAGTTTAATTTTCATACTGCATTTTTTTCCTAATTATATTATAAAACGGAATGGCATTATACGTTATTTTAAAATAAACTTTGTTTACAGCCCCAAAACTTTTATAAAAAAAAGCGATGCTAGAAATATCTGATCCTTCAAAATCTAGCTCACTGTTTTCTCCACACATTTCCTTTATTAAACTGTCGTACAAAAAATAGTTTGCTTCGCAATTTCTACCCGCCTTGGAAGTGTAAGAAACAATATTATAAAGTCGCCTATTTTCTTTGAACAGCATTACTCCTGCCAACAACGTTCCCTCCTTATTTGATACCGTACGTACAACTAATTGTTTTTTTTCCTTCCAAAGGGCTGCAAGATTTATTAATTGATCAAAATAAAAATTCGTTACATGTGGCGATTTTGGTTGTTGTTCATTTTTAAACTTGTTAATCAACATTTCAAAACTATAATCAGCATTATATAAAAGAATTGTACGTTTTGCTTTCAACAAGTTTTTTTTGAAATTTTTTTTATACCCGCTTGCTATTTTCACATATTGATTTTGTACATCTAATACATAATTATTTCTTTCTACAAGAGGGCTACATAGTAAGGCTAGTTTTTCATTACTACTATTTACATTAATATCCACAAACCGATACCTAGATTGCAGCATTTTAAACAAATCTTGCCACACGAAAGGAGGAATATTTTCTTTATAGAATAAGCCCAACTGTTGTATAAATGCAGGTTGATACAAATATTTTATAAAATATTTTTTTCGCCAGGGTAATGGCATTACGGCTGTATAATCATTTATGATGATGCCATCCCAATTATCTGCCATAGCATCTAAAAATTGGGTATGACCATATATAAGGCTATTTACGGATGCGCTTACACAATCGTTCCATTTTTTACTGTCTATTTCACTTCGACGAACATAATGTATACAATAAGCTGTAGCCATTAATAAATAAGATTTTTGCCTACTTTGCCAAAACTAAGATTCGAAATATCAATAGAAAACGACATTTTTTTCCACAGCCTTTGTTGTTTAGGTATAGTAGAAAGAATGTAATCTTTATAAACATTACTATAAAAAAGAGGAAGGTATAGATGGATGGTTTCCTTTAGCATAGAAAGTTGGAATCCGGCGTCAAAAACGAAACGGTCAAGGGCCGCATCTTTTTTCCACGCTTCTGCATAGGTACCTATATCTACAAATACCTTTAGTGGCACCTTAAATGGCAATACACTTAGGGGGTTAAGTTGGGCAGGAAAAGTTGTTGTCAAATTTACTGACATCAACCAGTCATCTGTTTTACCTATTTTATCTGCAAGCAAATCCGTTCGTACTTTAAAAGCACCATCCCTAACCATTATTTGTTGGCTGGCTAAGCCATCAAATTTATTTCTACCAATAAAATAATCGCTATAAGTATAATCTTCGCTTCCGTTAGCCCCCGTCATATTGAGGTGATAGCGGTCTGTAGCGAACTGCGTTTGTGTGGTTTTGGGAGATATATAAAAAAACTTTCCTGCAAACAATCTCATTGAAAGGCCACCCCCTTTTGGATAATTGAAAAAATAATTTCCTGTAAATGCTGTCCTTACAAATGCTTTGCCTTGCTCTATTTTTAATTCAACTTTGTAGGGATATAGTACTCGAAAGTTCTCTACTACAAAACGTAACTGATGTATGGCAGTTTGCTCTTTTTTTATGTTGAACTTAGTGGCTATTACTGTATCTGTGCTGGTGCGTATGGTATCTCTATAAAAACGCAAGCCATCTTCTTTTATAATAAACGATTTTAGCTCAATAAATTTATTTACCGTGCTGCGAGGGCTGTTTGTATTAAAGCTTAATCGTAAAGAGGGAACAATTTTTACAAACCGAAGATTGGCGGAGGCACCTTCTAAATTTTTAAAAGTAGTAGCAGTAAAAGTAGCGGCCGCCATTCCTATATCCAATCGCTTTATGGTGTTGTTGGGTATTATGCTATATCGCAAGCCTCCTACTCCGTTTAACTGCTTTGTACCGGTAGCATACATGGGTGCCACTAAAAAATTAAATTTTGATAATGGCAATTTTATATTAGTGCCTACCATGCCTACCATCCATTTATCATAAACATTTGCACCCATTATCGGACTGAAGGTGATTAGATGTTTAGTAGGCTTTTTTAAGTAGGAGGAAATAGCTGCAGGACTCAGTGCAAATGCTATTTTTAGCCCCGATCGCTGTTGAATGGGTATAATGCCTTTTCTATATAAATAAGCAAATAGCGTATCTAAGTTTTTGTTACTTACGGTTTCTAAAGTTTGTTTAAAATCTGCGGGTTGGGGATGCTTATATTTCCAGTTGGAAAAATATGTATGCATGGCTTTCTGAAAAATAGCAGCGCCTAATATTTGTTCTGCATACCCCATCCACGCTGCCGCTTTATAATACACCGACAAATAATAGTTTGATGGCGAAAAGGAAGTAGCCGAATCGGCAATAGGCTGGTCTTGTTTTGCGGTTGCCTTTGTTTCAAATAATAATTGCGGCAACTTTGTACCCTCTCCATATTTTTCTTTGGCATAAACCTCTTCGTAAAAACTATTCATACCTTCATCCATCCAGGGGTGTAATCTTTCATTTGATGCCAGCAAACCATAAAACCAATTATGTCCTACTTCATGCACAATCGTTAATTCTAATTCCTTGGCGCTGTATATTGGCGCTAATACAGTAATAGTAGGATACTCCATTCCTCCACCAAAACTTTTTGGCCCTTGCACTACTTGTAAAACATCGTAAGGATATTCGCCAACCTTTTCAGTATAAAAAAGAAGTGCTTTTTTAGTATAGGCCAAGGCATTTTTCCAGCTATCTTTTTGGCTGTTTAAATAATAACTATATAGCTGCACTTTTTTTCCCGATGCTAGTACACATGTATCTGAATCTACCCGAAAACGTTTATCAGCAAACCATGCAAAATCATGTACATTATCTTGTATAAATTTCAGTGTTTTAAAATCGCTAACAGAAGCAGGGTATGCTTGTACACTTTTTTGAATTGAACCGTAGGCTGTTTTCGTTTTTTCAATTTGAGGTTGCCAAGTAAAGTTTGCTCTATTCATCAACCATTCCTTTTCATTATTATTTTGTAGCGCACCGGTTGCAGCCACCACATAATTTGATGGAACGGTAATAGCCACCTCATACCTACCAAAGTTGTTGTAAAATTCCCCTTGGTCTAGGTAAGGCATGGCATGCCACCCCGCTTTATCATACACTGCTGGTTTGGGATACCATTGCGTACATTGATAACTTTCTCCATCATGCCCACCACGAGAAAAGTTATAAGGCAGTTTTACATAAAAGGGGGTGGTAATAGTTATTTGTTTATGCGGATGCAAAGGAAAAGGTAGTATTAGTTTTACTATATCAATATGGTTAGGATGATCTTGTAATTGAGCGGTTTGATTATCTACTTTAAAATCAAGTTGATTTATATAGCCTCTCTTATCGGCGCTGGAAAAATAAAAACGAGTATCTCCATTTTCTAACTGTTGGTCGGTAAAGGCTGTTTTATCGTTTTTATAAGCATTGGGCCATAAATGCATCCATATAAATGAAAGCGTATCGGGAGAATTGTTAGTGTAAACAATTTTTTCAAAACCAGTGAGCGAATGATCATTATCGTTAAGGGTAACAGTTATATTAAAATCGACAGACTGCTGCCAATAATTAGTTTGCGTAATTCCAAACAAACTAGCTATGCTTAAAAAAAGTAAGAGGATGGATTTTTTCAAAAGAATTATTTATGAATACTAAAAATAAAGCTTAAACCGCTAATTGCCAATTACCATTACTTTCCTTTACCCAAAAAAATGATACGTAAGGTATGTATCATTATTTTAAAGTCTACCGCCAATGAAATGTTTTCGAGGTACAACAAATCAAACTTGCAGCGTTCCACCATTTGTTCAATATTTTCAGCATATCCAAACTGTACCATTCCCCAGCTGCTAAGGCCTGGCTTTACCTTTAATAAATATTTATATAAAGGATAGCGGGCGGCTATTTGATCAATATAAAACTGCCTTTCCGGTCGTGGGCCTACCAAACTCATTTCTCCCTTTAAAATATTGAAAAGTTGCGGTAACTCATCTAATCTCCATTTACGCATTACCCTGCCCCATGGCGTGGTTCTATTATCGGTTGCTGAAGATAATGCGGGCCCCTGCTTTTCCGCATCCTTAACCATAGACCTGAACTTGTACATTAAAAATGGCCTGCCCTTATAGCCTATTCGTTCTTGTGTATAAATAAACCCACCGGGTGAGGAAAATTTAGTGCGGAGTGCAATAAATAAAAGTAAAGGGCTTAGCAAAAAAAGGCCTGCTGCCGCTACGGTAATATCGATTAGGCGCTTAAAATTTTGTTGCCATTCGGCCATTAAACCCGTATGTAAATCAATAAGGGCAGCGCCCATCACATTATTTGTTTTTATAGAACCGGATAGGTAATCCAACGAGTGTGGCTGAATTTTTATTTCAACATCCTTCTCACTCAATCGACTAATTATAGTTTCAATAAAATTTTTATCTCCCTGTTCAATGGCTAATACAACCGCTGTAATGTGATTGCTTTCTAGTATAGCTGAAATATTATTTACATCCCCGAGATGTGGTATGGGCTTTAAAGCAGTGGGCACATAAGCCTGTACAGTGGCAAATCCAAAATAGCGATAGCCTCCATTGGCCAAACTATGCTCTGTTTGTTTCAATATAGTATTAATGTTTTCTGGCGCAGTAATTAGTAGCGTATTAAATACCACCTGCCCGGTTAACATTTGGCGTTTTAGATAATTAAGAATCATCCATCTGCCGGTAAAAGTAATGGCGAAGTGTACACTTAATAAAAAGAAGAAAGCCCTAACTATGTAGCCGTAACCCGGCAAAGGATCGTTAAATACAAATAAAAAATAAAGTAAAACCGCACCAAAAAAACTAGAAATAAAAGTAAGTGTAAACTCTTCTAATCTTGACTTTTTATAAAGCTGTTTATAAGTTCCTGCCAAGGTGTACACTACTAACCATAGTAATGGCACTACCACTAATATATAAAACCAGCTAAGGCCACTAATAGGATAAGCACCGCCATCTTGCAATAAATAACTGCGATAGAAATAAAATAATAGCCAAGAGAGTATAGCTGCCGTATAATCTGCCAGTACGTAAACGGAAACAGGTATGTTTTTTTTAGTATTCACTAATGGGCAAGAAGGCTGTTTTGAATTTTATCTAAAATTTGATGCGCTACATCCATAGCTAAAAGTCCATCCATTTCATTCACAATCGGTCTTGTATTTTGTAGAATGGCATTTCTAAACTCTTCTAATTCCATTTTTATTGCATTTACCTCGGGTATTATTGGGTTTGCTATGGCAATCGTTTTTTTTCCGCTTGGCGTTTCAATATCAAACGCAAAAACATGCTCATCATGGGGTACTTTTAACCGAATTATTTCTGTTTTTTTATTTAAAAAATCTACCCCTATATAACTATCCTTTTGAAACAATCTAATCTTTCGCATTTTCTTCATCGAAATACGACTACTAGTAAGATTCGCCACGCAACCGTTGTTAAACTCAATACGTACGTTGGCTATGTCGGGTGTATCCGTCATTACTGCTACACCACTAGCAGATATGTTTTTAACATCGCTTTTAATGATACTTAAAATGATATCAATATCATGTATCATTAAATCCAATATTACACTTACCTCTGTACCGCGGGGGCTAAACTGGGCTAACCTATGCACCTCTACGAACATAGGATTAAGATGCATATCTTTAATCGCTAAAAATGAAGGGTTAAATCTTTCAACGTGGCCTACTTGTAGTTTTACACCCGATTCTTTCACCAGCTTTACAAGTTCTCTCGCCTCTTCCATGGTGTTAGCCATCGGCTTCTCCACAAAAACATGTTTGCCTCTACGAATTGCTTTTTGGCACCACTCAAAATGATAATTAGTGGGTGCCACCACATCTATCGCATCGCAAGCATCTATTAATGCATCTGCATTTAAAAAACGGGGCAGTTGGTATTTTTCAGCTACAGCATGGGCAGTGGTATCATCTGGTTCATAAAAGCCCACCACTTCCACGCCGGTTATTTCTTTCCAATTATTTAAATGAAACTTACCTAAATGTCCAGTGCCTATTACACCAATCTTTAGCATAATTTTTTATTAATACTCAAAGATAACTAATGGCTTTTGGAGAAAGAATTTAGTTATGAACAACCTAGTTAAGTAACCATGGGCTGTAAACATACGTGGGGTGATACACAAAAAAGCATACCCCATTTTTAATAAGCTCGATTAGTTGATGATTGGCCTTTAAGGGTACTGCAGGGCAGCCTTGACTACGACCTATAAACCCTTGATTTTTTACCCATTCCTGCGATACATAATCAGCCCCATGCACCACTATGCCCCGCGCATAGGCATTATTGTTTATACCCGCTTCTATGCCATTTAGTTTGAGAGAATACCCATTTTTTCCCTCATAAGTAGCCCCTGTTATATAAAAGCCTGGGCTACTTTTATAGGATTCGCTCTGGTTAGAAAACGACGTAGCTTTTTCTTTCCCTGAATTTTTTCCATGTGCTACCAGACAATTGAATAACAATCGATAATTTTTTACATCTAACACATATAATCGATTACGACTACTAGGCTGGCTAAAATCAACAATGGCTATCAACGAATCGTTAAGCAATTTGCCTTCGGTTAATAATTTATCAAATCCTTTTTTGGCAAAGTAATACGCTTGCTGACTAAGGCCATTTAGCTGATGATGTATACTATCCAATACAGTTTTACTCGTTATTAGACTATCACCCCAAGCGTTTTTTACTGGCTCCATAGGTAAGGAGTCATCTACCCTACTCCAAATATATTTTGCCCCGGTTGATGCCGACTTTGCTACTGCAAACGGGAGATGGATAACCGTTATAAGTATAGAATATAGGAACAAATAAATTCCTTTGCTTTTTTTTATCATTGCTACCGATTGATACCTTAACATTGGGGGTTTGGTTAATTTTATCATACAAATTTTAGCATGCTAAACTTTCAAAAGGAAACGATTTGAAATCTTTCACCCCAAAGTTTTTTGATAAAAATATCCGTTCTCCTTAACCCCATTTTGGAGATGCAAAAATAGGCGTTCCGAGCTAGGTTTAGTTTTTTAAAAGAATGGAATGGGCAGTTAGGACAAGTAAAAAGTAGTGGGAGTATTTTTTTTGTTTAAAGCGCCAGCAAACTACAGCCTCTTAAATCGCTACCATCTATACGTCCTAATACTTCAAAACAATCGTTATCCCTTAATACACCTACATCATCTGTAGCAATAAAGGCGCAGGAATAAACATTTGCCAAATCTATAATATTCATAACGCCCCTACCTTCGGTTTTAATAGATAATGGGTCGTCCTCTGCCCGCATCAGAATTTTCATCCAAGGTGGGCAGGCAAATACCCCCTCTTCTTTAGAATAGGCTTGAGATAAAAGTTCTGTCATGCCATACTCCGAATGTATAGGCCCAACACCCCACGCCTTTTGCAATGTTTCATGCACCTCCTGCCTGATTATTTCTTGTCGCCGCCCCTTCATGCCCCCCGTTTCCATCACTGTAATGTTAGGTAAAGGATGGGGATAAAGGGCTGCAAAATCTAGTAAAGCATAAGTAACCCCAATTAATAATACTTTTTGCTCTGCCTTATTTAATTGCTGCAGTTTTTGGCTTAATTGGCTTAACTCGTACAGGTAAAAGCCGCTTTGAGTGTGCGCTGATAGTTTAATTAATTTATCGACCATGTACACCAAGGACGAGTTTCCATTTTCAAGATAGGAAGGCAGTAGGCCAATTATACACCAATCCTGTATAGGGCCATAAAAATGTGTAAACGCTTTCAGAAAACTTTGCTCATAAAAAAAAGGATCTTTTAATAAATGTTGGCTATTAATACTACCGGTAGTACCACTACTTTGAAATACTAATGCTGGCTCAAAATCTGTCGATTTTACCTGATGTGTTTTAAAAAATCGAATTGGTAAAAAAGGTATATCTGATATGCAGTGAACGTTGTTTGGGTGCCGGTTTAGGTGATTAGCGTAATGACGGTATAGCGAATTATGTTGATATTGAAACTGAAACAACTCCAACGCCGTTACGTCGAACGAGGTAGTAGTTGTTTCAAAAATTTTAACATCCCAGCCCTTCATTATTTGTTTTTGCTTTATTAAAAAATGTAAATTTGGTTTATAAGTACAAATTTATGTTTTATAAAATGTCATTGCTAGGCTTGGCTATAGTTGTTTTTGCCATTGCCTGCAACAAAGATAAGTTT
Source organism: Bacteroidota bacterium (assembly GCA_039796695.1). Classification (GTDB taxonomy): domain Bacteria; phylum Bacteroidota; class Bacteroidia; order Chitinophagales; family Chitinophagaceae; genus JJ008. Next base: position 155,152 of record JBDKJF010000004.1, on the reverse strand, counting down.
ACCAGTGTACCTCAGGTAAAAATCAAAAGTATAACACCAAGTATTGTATCTCGCGGCAATATTGTGGAGCTAAAGGGCAGTTTTACAGATGAAGAGGGCGATTTAGACTCTGCCCTCATCATTTATAAATGGTATAATGGAGAGGTTGTAGTAAGAAAGGACACCATAAGAGATTATGATTTCAACAATTTTACTACCCCCCTGCCAGTAAATACTAGGTCTGGAGATTTTTTAATTCGTTTTTCATATAATGTTCAAAGCAGTAATTATCCCTTTTTCCCTACGCCACCATCGCTTAGAGATACTACCGCCAGCTTAGGTCTTATTTTTGTAGACAAGCAAAAGCAACGTAGCGTGTATGTAGAATCTGAAAAAATTAGACTTATTAGGCCATAAGCATACATGAATAGTATGGCGATTCGTTCATTTATTGTTTATAGCAATTTATTTATTGCTTTTTGTGCAATAGCACTTACGGCAGAAGCTTTTGTTCTTTTTGATATTCCCTTTCGATTTTATTGGATGCTTACAGTTATTGGTTGTAGTACTTTTTTGGTATATACTCTTCATTACCTAATTAAAAGTAATACAGCAAAAGTAGATGAACGATTGGATTGGGTACGCCATCATACGCCTCTCATTTACGCCATCTCTGCCTCGGCCATCATTTGCTTAATAGTGTTGATATACCAACACCTCAGTGTATTTTTTTGGTACAAAGGACGTTTACATTTTTTAAAAATATTTGCCATTATCGTCATCCCTTTTTTATCGATTAGCTATTCACATAAAATTTTACCTGGCAACTATAAAACAATTCGTGAGTGGGGTGGTTTTAAATCCTTTTATTTAGCCGCATTTTGGACCATTTGTACAGGCATTTTACCCTTAGCTTTTATCATGCCCAGCTTAGCTTTTTTAAGCTCACCCGCCCTGTTATCTTATACCCTGCTTCAATTAGTTTGTTTATGGTGGTTGTGTGTTATATTTAACATAAAAGATTATGTGGAAGACAAACAAGATGGATTAAAAACCTTTGGTTCTTCCTTAGTTATCGGCGGTTTGTTGCGGTATGGAAAATGGATGGCACTAATTACCATATTTGTTCCTTTCCTCTTTTTTTGTATTACTTATAAAGCTACCAGTAGTCTTTTTATTATTGTGGGTGTGGTGCTGCTTTTTTTATATTGGTTTGCTCTTCATCGTTACCAACCAAAGCAACGGTTAGTAGATTTTGCTATTCAATATGATGGGCTTATAATTGTAAAAGCAGCCCTGCTTATCTTCGCTAAACTATTTTAGCACATTCTTAAAAAAATTAAACATATGGCCAAGAAAACTGCATCAACCTCTAAAGCAAAACCGACCAAACAAATCATTACAGAAAAATCATTTTCATTTTTAAAAAATTATATTAACAATGCCTCCCCTGTGGGATTTGAAACCTGGGGGCAAAAATTATGGATTGAATATTTGAAACCCTATGTAGATACACATTATGTAGACCCCTATGGTACAGCGGTAGGTATTATAAATCCGGAGCATCCTTTTAAAGTTGTTATAGAAGCCCATGCAGACGAAATTAGCTGGTTTGTAAATTATATTACCGCCGAAGGCCTTATTTACTTAAAACGAAATGGAGGGGTTGACCATCAAACTGCCCCTGCCTCTAGAGTATTAATACATGGAAAAAAAGGTGCTGTAAAAGCGGTATTTGGATGGCCAGCTATCCACACTCGCATTGGTACACCCGACCAAAAAGAAGCACAACCCCGTACCGATAATTTATGGTTAGATTGTGGTGCACGAAGTAAAAAAGAAGTAGAAGCGCTAGGCATTCATATTGGTGCGGTTGTTACTTATCAAGAAGGCTTTGATGAACTGGCCAATGGCAACTATATAGGCCGAGCTTTTGATAATAGAGTGGGTGGTTTTATGATTGCCGAAGTAGCACGTCTTTTAAAAGAAAATAAAAAGAAATTGCCATTTGGATTGTATGTGGTAAATGCTGTGCAAGAGGAAATTGGTTTACGAGGCGCCGAAATGATTGCCCGCCGCATTAAACCTAACATTGCCATAGTAACAGACGTAACACATGATACTACCACCCCTATGATAAATAAACATATTGAGGGCGATGTATCCACGGGAAAAGGGCCCTCCTTAGCCTATGCCCCTGCTGTTCATAATAAATTATTAGGCCTTGTGGAAGATATTGCGGCTAAAAATAATATACCTATACAATGGCGAGCATTAAGCCGCAGCACTGGCACCGATACAGACTCTTTTGCTTACAGCAATGACGGGTGTCCATCTGTATTAATATCTATCCCACTTCGCTATATGCATACCACGGTAGAAATGTTACATAAGGATGATATTGAAAACACCATTCGATTGATGTATGAGACTGTCATCAGCTTAACCCCTACTGTTAAGTTAAATTATCTATAATGCTTGCATAAGTGGATATAAATACAAAAATCCCGTTTAGCATAAACTAAACGGGATTTTTTAATATGAAAGGATGTTATCTTATTCAGCAATAACTTCAAAATCCAATTCGGTGTGGTGTCCACCGCCAAAATCGATAGAAGCTTTATAAGCACCCAATTCTTTAATTTCATCTACAATAGAAATTTTCTTACGATCAATTTCATAGCCTCTTTGCTCACGAATAGCACGGCTTAATTGTAAAGAAGTAACGCTACCAAAGATTTTTCCGCTAGTACCGGTTTTGGCACCCAGCTTTAATGGCGCTTCTTTCAACTTAGCTATTACGCTGTTGATTTCGGCCAACATTTTTTCTTCTTTTTTACGTACTTGCTTTAATCTTTCTTCTAATTGTTTTCTATTAGAAGGGCTGTTTTCTATTGCTAATTGACGGGGGAATAAAAAGTTACGGGCATAGCCGTTTTTAACTTTTACTACCTCGTTTTTTGCTCCAAGATTATCAACATCTTGTATTAAAATAATTTCCATAATGTTCTTTTTGTTCACCAACCCAGTCGTTATTTTATGACTGTCTTTCTGTTTTTATGCAGAAGTTAGGGTGAGGTTATTTTAAAAGGTCTGTTACATACGGCAATAATGCCATTTGACGGGCTTTTTTTACCGCATCAGAAACCTTGCGCTGATATTTCAGGCTGTTTCCACTAAGACGGCGGGGTAATAATTTACCTTGCTCGTTTAAAAATTTTTTTAAAAACTCGATGTCTTTGTAATCGATATAGCGAATGCCATACTTTTTAAAACGACAGAATTTTTTGGCTCTTTTCTCGCTTTTAATAGCGGTAAGGTATTTTATTTCGTTTCTTGCCATGATATTAAGCCTCCACTACTTTTTCGGTTCCAGTTTTAACACCACTTCTTTTTTTAGCATTATACTCGACGGCGTATTTATCGAGTTTAGTGCATAGGTGACGTAGAATACTTTCGTCACGCAACATTTGGATTTTAAATTTTTCATTAAAATCGGAAGCAGCAGTGTACTCCAATACCCAATACAAACCAGTGGTTTTTTTCTGTACAGGGTAAGCTAATGATTTTAATCCCCAAGCATTTTCCGCTACGATAGAACCACCAGCATCAGTTACCATTTTGGTATACTTCTTTTGTTCTGCTTTAAATTCGTCGTCGCTAAGAACGGGGGTAAAAATCACCATCAATTCGTAATTGTTCATTTTACCTTTTTTTTTGTGTTGTAAAATTGGTTTATCCCATTGGACAGTCTTCAGCATTCTTCGAAGAAAGAATCCTACAACCGGTAGGATTTGGGGCAGCAAAGGTAGGGTTTTAAGTTGGAAAATAATAACCCTTTCCCAACTCATTTCAAATCAATCAGTTTTAGCAAAAAAACAGCTTTTATTGAGGCTGTTATAATATAAACCCCGCCATAAGACGGGGTTTATAATAATTTTATGATGAAAATACATAGCCTTTGGGCAAATGCTACTAGAATAGCATTTAGTAAGGGGCGCTTTTAAACCAGTTTTACCTTCCAATAAATTGCAAAGGTGCGGCACAATGGTTTAAACACCTGAAAATTCCTTACGAATAACATTCAGCGCACCACCTTCTTTAAACCAGTTTATTTGTTGTTGGTTATAGCTATGGTTTACAGCAATGGTATCACGGCTTCCGTCTTTGTGGTTCAATACTAACTGTAATTGTTTACCTGGAACAAAATCTGTTAAGCCTATCACATCTATAGTATCATCTTCTTGAATTTTGTTGTAATCATCCTTATCGGCAAAAGTAATGGCCAGCATACCTTGCTTTTTCAAGTTGGTTTCGTGTATACGGGCAAAAGATTTTACCAAAACTACTCTTACACCAAGATGGCGGGGTTCCATGGCCGCATGTTCTCTTGATGATCCTTCTCCGTAGTTTTCATCGCCTACTACTATTGTACCAATACCCGCTGCTTTATAAGCTCTTTGTGTGTTGGGTACAGTACCATACTCACCGTTTAACTGATTTTTTACATTATCCGTCTTTTCGTTGAAATAATTGGTAGCACCAATTAACAAGTTATTGCTAATATTATCCAAATGGCCACGGAACTTTAACCAAGGACCGGCCATTGATATATGATCGGTTGTACATTTTCCTTTTGCTTTAATCAACAATTTCAATCCTTTAAGGTCGTTACCTTCCCATGCTGCAAATGGGTACAGCAACTGAAGACGTTTGCTATCGGCCTTAACATCTATTACCACACCGCTACCATCTTCTGCTGGAGCTTGATAGCCTGCATCTTCAACCGCAAACCCATTTACAGGTAGTTCATCACCGGTTGGAGGATCTAGTTTAACCTGCTCTCCTTTTTCGTTGGTTAATGTATCGGTAATGGGGTTGAAGGTTAAATCACCCGCAATCGCCAATGCGGTAACTAATTCTGGCGAAGCCACAAAGGCTAATGTATTGGGATTACCATCCGCTCTTTTGGCAAAGTTTCTATTAAATGAATGCACGATGGTATTTTTTTCCTGCTTTTCGGCGCCCATTCTATCCCACATACCTATACAGGGGCCACATGCATTGGCAAATACTGTAGCGCCTATTTTGGCAAAGGTATCTAAGTACCCATCTCTTTCGATGGTATATCGTACTAGCTCACTACCAGGTGTAATGGTGAATTCGGCTTTTGTTTTTAACCCTTTTTCGGCCACTTGCTTGGCTAAGCTAACAGCACGGCTTATATCCTCGTAAGAAGAGTTGGTACAGCTACCAATTAAACCCACTTCTACTTTGGTGGGCCAACCATTTTTAGCAGCCATCTCTTTCATTTGAGATATTGGGGTAGCTAAATCCGGCGTAAAAGGTCCATTCAAATGTGGCTCTAATTCACTTAAATTAATTTCAATTACCTGATCAAAATATTTTTCAGGATTAGCATATACATCCGCATCACCCGTTAAGTATTCTTTTATTTTGTCCGCTTCGGCAGCTACTGCTGCTCGTCCGGTTGAAGATAGATAACGGCTCATACTTTCATCGTATCCAAAAGTAGAGGTAGTGGCGCCTATTTCTGCCCCCATATTACAAATAGTACCCTTACCGGTACAGCTCATACTGGTAGCGCCTTCTCCAAAATATTCAACAATTGCATTTGTTCCACCTTTTACGGTAAGGATACCTGCTACTTTTAAAATAACGTCTTTAGGTGCCGCCCAGCCATTTAATTTACCTGTAAGTTTTACACCTATTAATTTGGGCATTAAAAGTTCCCAGCTAAGCCCTGCCATTACATCGCAGGCATCAGCTCCACCTACACCTATGGCTATCATACCTAAGCCACCTGCATTTACGGTATGGCTATCGGTACCAATCATCATTCCTCCGGGAAATGCATAATTTTCTAATACTACTTGGTGTATAATACCAGCGCCTGGTTTCCAGAACCCAATTCCATATTTGTTAGAAATGGAGGCGAGGAAATTATATACCTCTTCATTCTCCGCAACGGCTTTATTTAAATCGCTTTTTCCTTCGTTTTTAGCTACAATCAAATGATCGCAATGCACGGTAGAAGGTACGGCTACTTTTTTACGACCCGTAGTATCAAATTGTAATAAGGCCATCTGTGCCGTAGCATCTTGCATGGCTACACGGTCTGGGGCAAAATCCACATAGGCTTTTCCTCTCTGAAAGTCTTGTACATCTACTCCTTTCCAAAGGTGAGAAAACAAAATCTTCTCTGCTAAGGTAAGGGGGCGGCCAAGGGCATTGCGGGCTGCATCTACTTTGGCAGGCATTTCAGCGTAGAGTTTCTTAATAAGGTCTAAATCAAAAACCATAATTGATATTTAATATTTGATATGAAGATTTAATGCACTCACTGTTCTTTCAATGAACCAGTATAAAACATACAAGCAAGAGGCAGGTTGCTATGAAAGAGTGGCAAAATTACGAAAAACTACTTGTTTTTAAAGGCCGAATTGGCATATTTGACTATATTTTCTATTTTAGAGTATGAACAAATTCAAAAGCTTTGTGGAATGGAATGCCTTTGGCGTTTGTTCGGCCATTGGCCACCGCATGGGCATAGCCACCAGTCGTATTCGACAATTTTTTATGTACACCTCTATTTTAACCATGGGTTCGCCAATAATTGTGTACATGGTGTTGGCCTTTTGGAAAAATATGCGCCGTTACATTTGGAGCGCCAAAAGAAATCCTTGGTATTATTTATAAAAAGAATCCAGCATACCCGGCTTTTGTAGGCAACGCTTTTTATATTTTCGCCTTTACTTCCTTCATTTTAAAATGCACCTGTAGTTCTGTTTAAAATTGCTATAGATCAGCTTCTTTTAAAGTTGTTTCTATTATAACTACTCCATTTTTACCTTTATCGCCATATTTTAAAGTAGCTTCTTTATCTTTTAAAATATTGACCGATTTTATATCAGTTGGACTAATCTTATCGAGTATCGCTTTATTAACTTCTTTTCCGTTAAGTATGATTAAATAAGTATTTCCTTGTACCGCAATGGTGTTATTTTCTGTTTTGAAAGACAGGCTACTGTCACTGTCTTTTTCTGTAACAATAATAGTAGCCTCAGGCTTTGCATTTATTCCCACGCCGATTATTTTTGGGTGTGGTAACATAGCTCTATTATATTTTTTACTAAAAGCGGCCTGATCGGTTTTGCTATTTACAAGATATGCTTCCACTTTGCTATTGTCTAAAGTGAGCATTAAAATATAATCTCCTGCATTAATGTCTTTTCTTGCCCCCTTGTACTTTTGCAGCTGTAGTGTATCAATTTTTTCTACCTTACCCCATGAAAGGGAGGCAACCGTAGGATTATCTGCTAAGAATTTTTCTTCTTCTTGAGAATATCCCTTATTAGATTGGCGCTGCGCTCCCATATTTGCCATAGGCGGCGGTGGTGGCGGCAACTGACCATAAATATTAGTGAATGCTTTTTCATTATTATTCCATTCGTTTAAAGGAATTTGCTTTACCGTTACTCCTTTTTTGTCTTTTACCACCACTAATAACTCATCGGCATTTACCATTTTATGTATAGAAATTAAAAAACCCTTAGCACTCCATGAGGATACGATGGGCACCGTATCATTACTATTACTTTGCCTAGCAGTTGTAATCAACCTATCGATTTTGTTTTTTCCATCATTAATTTGCGATCGAAAAGCAAGCAGCATTACTGCCAGCATTGGTAAGATAAATATAAACTTTAAAAGATGTTGCTTACTGGATTTAAGTTTGTTCATCATGGCTATACGTTTTTTAAGTGAATAAAAACTGAAAGGTGTTGTTATACTATATTGATGGCTACCTACTACTTTTAGTAAAAGGTATTGATACTCTTTTTTATCCACTCCATTGGCTACAACTTTACTATCTGCAATAAATTCTAAATTTTGTCGAATGGCTTTTTTTAAGAGCCAAACAAAAGGATTATACCAGTTCACTAAACACATTATTTCTGCCCATAAAATATCAAAACTGTGTTTTTCCTTTATATGTATAAACTCGTGCCGTATTATGTGCTGCAGCTCATCGTTTGTATGTAAGTTTTTATTAATGAAAACAGCATTCATAAACGAAAAAGGTAGTATAGGTTGATTAACCTGATATAACTTAACGGCTGTTCCAGAAATATACGCAGCGCTTCGAAACATTTTTTTAAAAGAGAGGTATTGCATTACAAGTTTGCCAAACAAAAAAACCATCCCCGCCGCCACAATAAAAAGAAGCAATTGCTGAATAGAAAATCCGGTAGCAATCGGCGTTGGTTTACTTGCATTGGGGGTGTGCATTATAGGCACCCAACTAATAGCAGCAACAGGCCAGTTATATTTTTCCATTACCGTGCTTACATTTATTAGCGGAATAAAAAAGCAGCCAATAGAATAGGCTAGTAAGTATATACGATTCCAGCTATAAAAAGTTAATGGTCGCAGTAATATATAATACAAAAAATATACAACCGAGAGGCTAATAGACACTTTTAATAGGTAGATTAAGGTAGGTTGCATGTTGCCAAAGTTTTTGTTACGCTTTATTTCCTTTTTCTATCATCGTTAAAATTTCTTTCAACTCTTTTGCGGTTAGTTTCTTTTGCTCCACAAAAAAGCTAACTAACTCCTTATAAGAGTTATCAAAATAATTTTTTACCACATTACCCATAAACTTACGCTTGTAGTCTTGTTCAGCAACTGAGGGCTTGTATAAATAAGCATTGCCCAACAGCCTGCTGCTGAGATACCCTTTTTTTTCTAAATTTTTAATAATGGAAGCTGTGGTAGTATAGGGGATATCGGCTTCTAACTTTTCAATGAAGGCCTTTATATTGCCTTCACCAGTACGCCATATCGCCTGCATGATTTCCTCTTCCGAATGCGTTAGCTTTTCCATATCTACGAAATTTTCGTAAAGCTACGAATATTTCGTAAACATCCAAATTTATTTTATTTACTTTTCCAACCAGGCACATACTTATCCAGCAAGGCCTGAAATTCTTTGCTATCTTTTAAAGAAAACAGATCTGGATCGTTTACCAGGTTGTCGGTGTTTTTATAGCCTTTTTCGTAAGCTATTTTTAAGTTTTGAATAGCTAACTCTGGCTTTTTACCCAAAGCGTAACTGGTAGCCAGTAGGTAGTAGTTTTTACCTTTATCGGGATCTAATTGTATGGCTTTTTGAATATGTAACACGGCTAATTCATACTGCCCAGTTGTGTGGTAAACTAATCCTAAATTGAGATTTGCCACCCCATAATCGGGCTTAATGGCCACGGCACGGCTAAAGTTTGTGCGGGCAGAATCATACATTTCCAATTTCATGTAAGTATTGCCCGCCTCAGTAAAGCCTAAATAATATTGCGGGTCAATAGCTACGGCCTTTTTAAAATTAGCAATCGCAGAATCATACACTTTTAAATCGTCGTAAAAATTGCCGATGGAAAAATAAAATTGGGCATTGGGTACCGCTTTTTTATACAAATGCTTTTTATAGTAAAAGGCAGCGGAGTCTGCCTGCTTTAATTGTTTAAATACGGTTGACAGATTTAACCATATTACACCATTGCCTCCCTCTATGTTATTGGCTTTTTGTAAGTAAATGCGGGCCGAGTCGTATCTCTTCATGTTATTAAATACCAACCCCATATTACTCAAGTATTGTGCATTATTTGGATCCTTTGCAATAGCCTTATGCAAATACACGCTTGCAGAATCATATCTTTTTTGATCTAAAAAAGCCATACCCATATCGCTGGCATACTGCGGACTATTAGGATTGATCTGGGATGAACCTTTTAAGAAATTGGTAACTGAATCTAATAGGTTTTGTTCTTTAAAAATCTTTATTAAATTATTGGAAGCAGGTTTGTAATCAGGTCGCACTTGCAACGCTCTGCGAAAATAAATGCGGGCGGTATCGTAACTTTTTTCTTGTCCAAAAATTACACCTAAGTTATTTAAGATAGACGGGTTGACCGGTTCTGCCTGTACTGCCTGCTCAAAATAATAAACGGTAGAATCTTTTCTTTTCAATTCTTTGTACACCATGCCGGTATTAATTAGGGCAAAGGCCGAATATGGGTTTACTACTAATGCTTTGCGATAGTAATAAACAGCCGAATCGTACTGTTTTAAATCATAAGATGCCTTGCCTAAATCGTTATAAGCCTCCTCGTAATTAGGATCTAGATCCGCCGCTAGGCGATAATAGGTTTTAGCTGAATCATATTGCTTTAAGTCACGATAGAAATTACCGATATACACATTTACAATAGATTTATCCTGATAGTTGGAAAAAGCTTTCGAGTAATAGATACGGGCAGAGTCGTATTGTTTAATTTCAAAAAAAGTTTTGGCAATACCATTATACGGATTCACAAATCTAGCATCCGCATTAATGCTTCTTTTAAAATAAGTGATGGCTTCTTTATATTTCTTAGCATCATGATAAAGCCAACCTAAATTATTACTGGCATAAATATTACTGGGTTCTATGGCCAGTGCTTTTTCATAGTTTGCTACTGCCAATTCCCCTTTTGATAGAGAATAGTAATAATGACCTAAATCCACATACGCATCTGCATTGCCCGGATCTACTTCTATAGATTTTTGATAATATTTAATGGCCGAATCGGGGCGATTCATTGTTTTATAACAAAAAGCCAGTGTAACATAAGGGTAGCGCCACTTAGGTGCAGTAGCAATGGCCCTTTTAGCATAAATAATTGCACTATCGTATTTATTTACATCTAAATGTAATGATGAAATAGTATTGAGTACATAGGCGGCATTTTTATCTGCTGCATAGGCACTATAGGCATATTCAAAAGCCTTGCTGATATCCAGCATTTTTTTACTGCGGTTAAAGTAACCTCTTGCTTTAAAAAAATACATTCTGCCCCTTAGCGATTCTGCAAAATCAGGATCATCCGGCATTATAAAACTTATCGCTTTTTCTAACATGCGCCCTACTTCATAAAACTCCAATTGGGCCACTTTCTCCATCCGGTTAAGGCTGGTTAAGGTTTCATCAGTTTTCTCATCTTCATCTATCTGTGCCCTTATGCGCTGTATAGTAGCTGCATCTTTACAATCTAAATAAAGGTTGATTTTACTTTGGGCAAAATTGATAAATTCAACTGCCAATGTTGATTGTGCATCTATGGTATATGAATTACCTGGAAATTTGCGGGCTAATAAATCATAATAATATTCCGCCGATTTAGCACCAGTAAGGCGGCTCTCTTTTATAGCTGCACTAAACAAGTTGTAACCTTCTATTACCGATGTATCTGCGGTACCAAAAACTGAACGACCACGAGGGGCCACAGATTGTACTCCACCTTTGGACTGTTGCTTTTTTAACTCCACCCATTTTCTTAAATAAGCAGTATCAACAATACTTACAATTTTATCACTATTCTCTGTGCAGCAGAAGTATGGATCTTGTTTGCGCTTAAATACTGTTTTGGCAATATTGGGTACATTTTTATCGATGTACTTTTGAATTTCGGAAAGCGTAACTTGATTGTCCGGTTTTTCACTGTCTTTATCGGCCATACCATTTAATCCGTCTATCAAATAATAGGTAAACAATCCATGCCCGGTACCAATAGAGGCATCCTCTAACGACTCTTGCCCAGCCCCGGTAGCCAGCATGATAATCTCACCTACCCTTTTTTCGGAAATAGCGGAGTTCAAAAAATTTTGTCCTTCGCTTCCACCTGGCAATTCACTGGTTCTACAAGCATCCATGATGAAAAACACCTCTACCCCTTTTTGGGTTTCTTTGGCCATTTTCTTTTTCAAATTAAAAAGCTGAATGGTGCCACCCGCCAAATAGTTGTTTTTATCACCCGCAGGGTTACAATCGTAGGCTATGTAAAAAAACTGGTCTTCGTCTATCGCATCGCCATGGCCTGCTAGGTAAAAGAAAAGCTTATCGCCTTTTTGTAGTTTTTTTGCCTCCAACCATTTAAAACCCTTTTGCCAAAAAGTGGTGCTCATGGCCTCTTCATTCAACAACATAAAAATATTATCGTTGGGCACTTTACCGCCCGAAGGAGATTTTAGATAATCCCGAAACATTTCAGCATCTTTATCGGCATAGGTAAGCGACCTTACATGTTTGTACCTAGAAATACCCATGATGATGGCAAATGTTTGCGGACCAGCAATGGTAGTATCTCTAGGCTTAGGTGGCCCAGGGGTTTGCGCTGCTGTATTTTGGTAAAATGAAAGCAACAGGCAATGAATGGTTAATATGTAAAGCCAAAAACGCATAAATTTATGCCGTCTAAAATACGTATTTACAAGGGTATGTATGAATTAAAATAAATAAATCAGCGACAAAATAAAAAATATACCCCTTTTTTGGTAGGTGTAATGGAGAAAAAAGTTGCAACCTTGCAGTTTATTAACTCACCTTTTAACAAAACAAGACTTAAAGCTAACGAATGAGCCACCACGAAGAACATAAACAAGCGGAGCCAAAAAAGAAGAAACGCTTTTACAGTAAGGTTACCAAATACCTGATGGAAAGGGATACCATGCTGGCAACGATATGGGTGTTTGTTTTCATTTTTGGGTTAGGGGCTTTGCCGATAAATCTTGGTTTTTTTAATCCACTAAAAATAGCTTTGAAGGACTTTGACTATAATGACTTTCGCTATTCTAAAATTGGAAACCATTTAATTGGAAATACCGATACATCTGCCATTGATAAAAGAATAACGATTGTAAATATTGGAAATGCAGACCGTGAAGGAATAGCCATGCTTATTGACAAAGTAGCATCATATAAGCCTAAAGTAATGGCCTTGGATGCACTTTTTTATGAAGAAAGGGACCCTGCAAAAGATTCTCTATTAAAAGCTGTTTTCCAAAAGCATCCAAACTTAATAGCTGCCGAACAACTTCAACCCATAGGAAAAAAAGAGGATACCATTAATGTTTTAGGTACATATATAAATACTGCCTCTCAATATGCCTATGTTAATTTTTTTACTGATTCAATGGCTACACTTAGATATTTTCAACCAGCCATGAAAGATTATAAAAATAACACGTACCTCGCATTTGCGGTTGCCGTTGCAAAAGCCTATAAACCTAATTCTACCAAAGCAATAGAAAAAAAAATAAATAAAGACATTGCAATCAATTATACTAGAACTACCTTACAATACCAGCCTATTCAATTTGAAACAGTTATGATGGATGGAGCTGATGCCACTATCTTTAAAGATAAAATTGTGTTATTGGGTTATTTAAACTATCCCGACCCTAGCGCTCCAGAAACATACAACCCTAACGATATACTCGATAAAAAATTTACTCCAATGAATCCAAGAGTGGCAGGCAAAACCATACCAGATATGAACGGAATTGTGGTTCATGCCAATATTATTTCTATGATATTGGATAAAAACTACATAAAAAAAGTTCCGGGGTGGGTAAACCTTTTGATTGCTTTTGCCGTCTGTTGGTTGTTCATGTCGTTCTTTATACATTATTATTTAGAAAGTCATATTTGGTTTCATCTTGTAGCAAAGATTGCACAGGTAGCTGCTTTAATATTTTTCACCTATCTAGGAATTGAAATATATGGCCGATATCATTTAAAAGTAGATATGAAGCTCAGTTTAATTGTAATAATTATGGCTGTTGACGTAATCTATTTTTACGAAGCATGGGCCGTATGGATGCATAAAAAATTTGGATACCAAACTGTTTTTAAACCACATCATCATTAAGTTTTATAACCATAAACAACGCAACGAAATGAAAAAGTTACTCTTCTTATTTACCACTCTATCTCTATTTATAGCCGCTAAAGCACAAAACGATTTTTTGCTTTACAGCTTTAAAGGCAATGTATCTGTAGTAGAAAACAATGCAGAAAGTAAAGCTAAAGTGGGCAAACCCCTGAATAGCGCCGCCACTGTAAAAGTGGGTGCCGCATCTGCCATTACACTTATTTGTAATGAAGCGGCCATGTTTACCATTAACAAAGCAGGCACTTATAAGCTAAGCACCCTTGGCGATTCATGCCGAGTAGCAAAAGGCTCGGTAAGTGCCAATTATGTAAAGTATGTATGGGCTCAAATGACTAAACCCAGTGGTTCTGCCGGCAGCAACCGTAAAGCATATATGAATAATGTGGGTGCCGTTACCCGTGATATTAATGTAATATGGGTAGACCCTAAATTGGATACAGTGAATTTTGTAGGAGGCGATTTTCCCCTTTCATGGAAATGCTACTCAGATGCCAACGAGTTTGATTTTCGTTTGTATAATGCTGATAATTTAATGGAGCCGTTTTACAAAACAGGGGTATCTAAAAAGAAAGTGCCTATCGCTTCATTTGCATCAAAAATAAAACCCGGCAATACCTATTTCTGGATAGCTGCTGTGAAAGGTGAAGAAAACGAAACCCGTAAAGTAGTTAACTATATTACTAAAGAAACTTATGCTGCTTTATTAGCAGATTTAAAAAAGCAGGCAGCAGCGTACGAAGGTCCGGCGGAGCAGGCTTACCGTTTGGGCTTTATGTTAGAAGATTTGCATTTTTTATCGGAAGCACACCAATTTTACACGCAGGCTACCAAGCTTGACCCTAAAAATGGCCTATACCTTTCTACGCTCATGTCGTTTAGAAAAGACTATGAAATAAAATAATAAATACCCTGCGTTTATTAAGAAATGCCATAAAGTGGCATGCAGCCGGTAAGTTGGAAAGGCGGAAACAAAGTATCAATTAATTTTTATACTTACCGTCTTAACGCCTTACCGGCTTTTATTTTGTGTATTGGCTTTTAAAACAGCCGCTATCTTTACGCTTTATAGCAAATTGGATGAAAATATTATTTTGGAGTGTAGGCAAGCAACATGAAAATTATGTAAAAGAAGGTGTGGAAGATTTTACCAAGCGCATCTCTAAATACTTTAAAGTGGACTGGGTCATTATACCCCCGGTTAAAAATGCGGCCTCCCTTAGCGAACAGGAGCAAAAGAAAAAAGAAGGAGAAAATATTTTGCAATTACTTTCGAAAGATGACTACTTAGTGGTGCTAGAAGAAAGGGGAAAACAAATAAACTCTGTAGCATTGGCCGACTTTTTACAATCCAGAGCAAACGAAAGTACTCGACTACTTATTTTTTTAATTGGGGGGGCTTATGGGCTAGATGAGGCGGTTTTACAAAGAGCTAATTATAAATGGAGTTTATCGCCATTGGTGTTTCCGCACCAATTGGTACGATTAATTTTGAGCGAACAGGTGTATAGGGCTTGCACCATTTTAAAAAATGAAAAATATCATCATAAATAAAAATAGTAACTTAACACCCTATTGAAATAGTACTATGGAACTTACATTTACCCTTGTCATAATTATAATTACAGCCTTAGTTTCGTATGGCGGCTTTACCAACGAAAAAATAATGAACGACCTAATTTTTTATCCCCCAGCCATAACTGAAAGGGGGCAGTGGTACCGTTTTTTTTCAAATGGATTGTTGCATGCTGATTTCTTCCATCTTATATTCAATATGTTTTCGTTGTATATGTTTGGCGAAATAGTGGAGAAAAATTTTTCAAGTAGTTTACTTTTTGGTGATAAAGGCAAACTCATTTATCTAGCTCTGTATATAATTGCGTTGCCCGTTTGCTTAATTCCAACTTATTTAAAAAATAGAAACAATTACCATTACAGAAGCCTTGGTGCTTCGGGTGCAGTAAGCGCAGTGGTTTTCGTAGGCATATTATTATTTCCTACGGCAAAGCTGGGTTTCTTTTTTATTCCTCCCATTATTCCAGGTTATATTTTTGGACCACTTTACCTACTTGTTTCTACCCTACTTGAAAAAAGGGGGCAAGACAATATTAACCACTCTGCACATATTTGGGGTGCTTTATTTGGGGTAGCATTTACAATTACCCTTTCGTATGCATTACAAACAGATTACGATGTGGTACAAGAATTTGTGGCAAAAGTAAAAGATAACTTAGGTATGTAATTGTATAACCGTTACTGCTTGGGTAGTGTTAGTTATTTTTACTCTGTCATCTATACGGTAGCCAACTACCCAAATTATTTTTTTATTACTTTCCACTACCCACATATTTTCTTTTTCCGTTTTTGATAGCTTTTGATCAATGAAGAAACGGGACAACTTCTTTTTTTTACGCATCCCTAACGGATAAAAATAATCACCTGCCTTGTACTTTCTAAGTATCAAAGGGTAACCCATTAAGCGTGTATCAATACATGCCAGTTTGGAAGATGTATCTGGATTTACATGCTGTGTTTCCCTAACCGTTAATGTTCCTAATGAAAACTGAATGGAGGTATCCACACTGTCAATAATAAAATGTTGATTTTCTGCACCTGCAATGGGGCTAATCATCAACCAATGCCGATGGCGTATAATACGGTGTGTACCAGAGGGGGCATTTACATATTTCCCAGATTCGCTTGAAAAAAGTTTTACAACCTCCTCTACTTGCTTTTCTGTAAAACCATAAGGCGAAATAAGTTCGTATATCAATGCCCTATTATTATATGCTGCTAACTGCTTTATTGGCACCTGCACTTCTTTGCCTTTTCGTTTACACAACTTACTAATTATTTGTTGTGTAGCTATTTGATATAATGCTTCTATTTCAGAAAACCGTTCAATATTGTTTCGCAAATTTTCTTGTACTTGCGGGTATACATTGGCAATGGCAGGGAGTAATTCATTCCTAAAATAATTGCGGGTATACTTTATGGATTGATTAGAAGAATCTTCCACGAAGGAAAGCTGATTGGCAGTAACATACTTTCTTAATTCTTCTTTCGTAAAAGGTAAAAGAGGCCTGCGGATATAATTTGCTATTTCTGGAATCCCTGTTAAACCTGCCAAGCCTGTACCTCTAAAAAAGTGCATAAGCAGTGTTTCTATATTATCATCAGCATGGTGAGCGGTTAAAAGCAGGCTTCGAGTTTTGATCTGCAAGTTTCGAGCTTCTATCAACCCATTAAACCAATTATACCTTAGTTCTCTTGCAGCCTCTTGAATGGATAATTTATTTTCCTTAGCAAATATTGCTGTTTCAAATTTTTGAATAAAATAAGGTACTTGGTATTTATTTGCCAGTTGCTTTACAAATTTTTCATCTCTATTGCTCTCTTCTCCTCTTAATTGAAAATTACAATGTGCTATGCTAAATGAAAACCCCGCTTTTGCACACAAATCGCAAAGCACTACAGAATCAATGCCACCGCTTACAGCAAGTAGAAGCTTATCATTGTTAGTGAATAATAATTTAGCTTGTATATGTTTTAGAAATAGATCGAGCATGTTATGCAAAGGTAAAGCCAAAATGCTTACAGCAATTTTGTAAGGCAGGTTTGCAAACTTTGCAGCCAGGGTAAAATAGGCAATTCAAAAGTGCGTGTAATTTTCGATTTGTCTAATACAGAATAGGCGGGCCTTTTAGCGGGTGTAGGATAGGCACTAGAGGGGATAGGAGAAATGATACAATTAAGCGAAGCTTCGTTTTTTATAGCCACTGCAAAGTCAAACCAACTTATAATACCATCGTTGCTATAATGATAAATGCCAGGTACCCATTTTCCCGAAAGGATAATATGCATCATGGCCGCTGCTAAATCTGCTGCATAAGTAGGCGAACCTATTTGGTCTGCTACCACATTAATACTTTCCCTTTCTTGCATTAGCTTCAACATGGTTTTTACAAAATTTTTTCCAAATGCAGAGTACACCCAAGCGGTACGAATGATGATTGAATCAGGATTACATGCTAATGCTAACCTCTCCCCTTCTGCTTTTGACTTACCGTAAACTCCTTGTGGATTTATTCCATCCTCTTCTTTGTAAGGGATAGTGGCCCTTCCATCAAACACATAATCGGTGGAAATATGTATAAATCGTGTATTGTTTTTTTTACAAGTCGCTGCTAATACACCGGTAGCATATCCATTAATTTGAAAAGCATTCTCGCTATCTTCCTCAGCCTTGTCTACGGCAGTATAAGCAGCACAATTAATAAAATATGCTGGTTGATAATGTTTAAATACTTGCTCCACCTTTGCTAATTGATGAATGGGCAAATCATCTTTACTTAAAAAGATAAATGTAAAGGAAGAAAAGTTAGTCGCTATCTGTTTTAATTCCTGACCCAATTGCCCATTAGCGCCAGCTACTAATATGTGCGGAGCTAAACTCATACTGTAGAAAAATCAAAGGTATTGTTACACTGTGCAAATGTAGGCAGCTCTTTATCTTTGTCAGATACAATAGCTTCTTCATAGGGAATACGCCAGTCAATATTTAGTTCTGCATCATTATACACTATACCCCCTTCACTTTGTTTGTTGTAAAAGCCATCACACTTATACAACACATCGGCTTTTTTACTAAGCACCGAAAAACCATGTGCAAAACCCTTTGGCACTAGTAATTGCTTTTTGTTTTTGGCAGAAAGTACTATACTAAACACTTTACCGTATGTAGGTGACCCCTTACGAATATCCACTACTACATCTAAAATTTTTCCTCTCAAAACCCTTACCAATTTTGTTTGTGCAAAAGGTGGTAATTGATAATGCAAGCCCCTTATTACACCATAAATTGAAGACGATTGATTATCCTGTACCCATTGGTTTGTTACACCTCCTTCAGAAAAAAGGTGGGTATTGTAGGATTCAAAAAAAAATCCTCGACTGTCATCAAAAACAACCGGTTCAAAAATCAACAGACCGGGAAATTCAGTTTGTGTAAATGGCATAGTGGTTAATTATAAACTCCAGTAAGTTCTGCTTTTTATAGTATGGCGATAAATGCCTTTTAAATCGGCTACCATAGCATGAGGTTTGGTGATGCTATTAAAATAATTATCATCTAACCCCTGATACTCTTTGTGCGGCACAGTAATAATTACTGCATCATAATCATTTCCTGTTTGCGGAGCCAACTCAAAACCATATTCATGTTTCAATTCTGCCGAATCTGCATAAGGATCCTGCACATCCACATTTACATAATAAGATTGCAATGCCTTTACCACATCGGCTACTTTAGAGTTACGTATATCACTTACGTTTTCTTTAAAGGTGGCTCCCATTACCAGTACTTTTGCGGCTTTTACATTGCTAGTATTTTTGATAATGTGCTGCACTACTGTTTTAGCTACATACTTGGCCATGTTATCATTAATATTTCTTCCGGCTAAAATTACTTCAGCATCATAGCCTAACTCATTGGCTTTGTAGGTTAGGTAATACGGATCTACCCCAATACAATGGCCCCCAACTAAGCCTGGTTGAAATTTAAGAAAGTTCCATTTGGTACCTGCCGCCTCCAGTACTTCGTAGGTATTAATATTCATCATATTGAAAATGATAGAGAGCTCATTCATCAAAGCAATGTTTAAATCTCGCTGTGTATTTTCAATAATTTTAGCAGCTTCCGCTACTTTGATAGAGGAGGCTCGGTGCACACCAGCTTTTACTACTAGCTCATAAGTCTTAGCAATCTCTTCTAACGATTCTGCATCGCAGCCTGCCGCCACTTTTACAATAGAAGCAAGTGTATGATGCTTATCGCCTGGGTTTATTCGTTCTGGGGAATAACCTAACTTAAAACCTGTAATATTTTTTAAGCCCGACAATTGTTCTATAATAGGCAAACAATCTTCTTCTGTACAGCCCGGGTAGACGGTAGATTCAAATACTACATAGTCACCTTTCTTTACTACTTTACCTACCGTTTCGGATGCTTTTTTTACTGGTGTTAAATCTGGTACATTATGCTCATCCACTGGTGTGGGCACGGCTACTATAAAAAAATTAGCTTCTTTTAAAACATCTAATGTATCGGTAAAGGTAATATCGCAACCATCGAACGCTTCTTTTTCTAATTCATTACTAGGGTCAATACCTTGACGCATCATTTCCACTCTTATGGGATTGATGTCGAAGCCAATAACTTTAATTTTTTTTGCAAATTCCAATGCAATAGGCAGGCCTACATAACCTAAGCCGATTACGGCCAACTTTGCTTTTTTATCAACTAAATTTTGATATATCATTTAATCTATTTCTGGCTTATAAATTCTTTAGGTTGCTTGTTCCATTCACTTTCCGGAAGCGCTTTAAAATACTCGTAAGTAATTTTTAAACCTTCGCTACGGTGCACTTTGGGCTCCCATTGTAATAAAGTTTTTGCCTTTGTAATATCTGGCTGCCTTTGTTTTGGATCATCAACGGGCAAAGGCTTATAAATAATCTTCACTTTATTTCCAGTAAGTGCCAATACTTCTTCTGCAAAATCTTTTAATGAAATTTCATTAGGGTTCCCCACATTTACGGGCATTGTGTAATCGCTAAGTAATAATCGGTAGATGCCTTCTATTAGGTCGTCTACATAGCAAAAACTTCTGGTTTGGCTGCCATCACCAAATACAGTCATATCTTCTCCTCTTAATGCTTGACCGATGAAGGCTGGTAATGCCCGTCCATCGTTTAATCGCATACGAGGGCCGTATGTGTTGAATATACGAACAATTCTTGTTTCTACTCCATGAAAAGTATAGTAAGCCCTGGTAATGGACTCCATGTATCTTTTTGCTTCATCATATACCCCTCTTGGACCAACGGGGTTTACATTGCCCCAGTACTCTTCTGTTTGTGGATGCACCAATGGATCGCCATACACCTCGCTGGTACTAGCTACTAGCATTCTGGCCCCCTTTGCTTTGGCTAGTCCTAAACAATTATGGGTACCCATTGCACCTACCTTTAATGTTTGTATGGGAATTTTTAAATAATCGATAGGGCTTGCGGGCGATGCAAAGTGCATTATATAATCCAATGGACCAGGAACATGAATGAATTTGGTAACATCATGATTATAAAATTCAAATTGCTCCAGTTTAAAGAGATGTTCAATATTTCTTAAGTCGCCAGTAATTAAGTTATCCATACCTATTACATGGTAACCCTCTTTTATAAATCTATCGCAAAGGTGCGAGCCTAAAAAGCCGGCAGCCCCTGTTATTAATACTCTCTTTTTTTGCATGGGATAATGTTAAAGCTAATTTACTGATTTTCTTCCTACGCTTTCATAATGATAACCTAATTCCTGCATGGCAGATAATTCAAAAAGATTTCGGCCATCAAAAATTACTTTATTTTTTAAGAGGGCTGTTATTTTATCAAATTCGGGTGTTCGAAACTCATTCCACTCGGTAGCAATAATTAAAGCATCTGCATTTTCTAATGCTTGGTATTGATTATTGGCAAAACCTATTTTATCGCCTATAACGGCTTTTACATTTTTCATACCTTCTGGGTCATAGGCACACACTGTAGCTCCAGCTGCTGTTAAGGCCTCAATCATATAAAGTGCTGGTGCTTCTCTAATATCATCTGTATTAGGTTTAAAAGCAAGGCCCCATAAGGCAAAATGCTTACCCTTTAGATCTCCTTTAAAATATTTTTGTATGCCCGGTATCAAATGCAGTTTTTGCTCATCGTTTACTTTCATCACTGCATTTAAAATTTCGAAGTCATAGTTTACCTCGCTAGATGATTTTACTAATGCTTGTACATCTTTAGGAAAACAACTTCCCCCATAGCCAATACCCGGAAATAAAAATCGTTTCCCTATTCGCTCATCTGTACCCATACCACGGCGTACCATATCTACATCAGCACCTAGTTTTTCGCATAAGCGGGCTACTTCATTCATAAATGAAATTTTAGTAGCCAAAAATGAATTAGCTGCATATTTTGTCAACTCTGCAGACCGTTCGTCCATAAAAATTAATGGGTTTCCTTGGCGTACAAAGGGCGCATACAAATCGGCCATTACTTTGCGAGCTCTTTCGGAATTTGTACCAATAACAACTCTATCGGGTTTCATAAAATCATCTACGGCTACCCCTTCTCTAAGAAACTCCGGATTACTTACCACATCAAATTCACCTTTATAGTTTTTGGCGATAGCGGCTTGTACTTTTTCGGCTGTACCCACGGGTACTGTACTTTTATCTACTATAACTTTATAATCGGATAATAAGTTTCCAAGATCGTTTGCTACCCCCAAAATATATTTTAAATCAGCGGAGCCATCCTCACCCGGAGGTGTGGGCAAGGCTAAAAAAATAATTTTGGCGTCTTTAATTCCCTCTTTAAGATGGGTAGTAAAATGCAGTCTATTTTCTTTCAGGTTACGTAAAAATAGTTTTTCTAATCCTGGCTCGTAAATAGTTATTTCGCCATTTTTTAGTTTAGCAATTTTATTAGCGTCTATATCTACACAGCTTACATTATTTCCCGTTTCTGCAAAACAAGTGCCTGTTACAAGGCCTACATATCCTGTACCAATTACTGCAATTTTCATAATTTTTAAGCATTTATAAATGATAGAAGCGTTGACGTAATATATGACAACTGTTCTTCCTCTAATTCTGTATGGATGGGCAATGAAATTACACGTGCTGTTAGCCAATCCGTAACGGGCATTTCTGTTGATGCTACATTAAATTGTTCAAACATTTTTTGTTGATGGCCCGGCACGGGGTAATAAATCATGGCTGGTATACCTTTGTCTGCTAAAAATTGTTTTAACCCTTCTCTATCTACTCCATTTAATAATATGGTATATTGATGAAAAACATGTTGTGCATAAGGGGCTCTGTAAGGTATACTTATTTTTTCACACCCTCCTAATGCTTTGTCATAAAAATCTGCCGCCTTTCTTCTGGCAGCTATATATTCATCTAAATACGATAATTTAATATGGAGGATAGCCGCTTGCAACGTATCTAGGCGGCTATTACAACCTACAATATCATGATAATATTGGCGACTTTGACCATGATTTGCTATCATTTTCATTCTAGCGGCTAAAGCATCATCGTTTGTAAATATTGCCCCCCCATCGCCATAGCCCCCTAAGTTTTTAGAAGGGTAAAAGGAAGTGGTGCCTATGTGGCCTATACTACCTGTTTTTTTTACTTCTTGATTAGAAAAAGTGTAGGTACTACCAATAGCTTGTGCATTATCTTCAATAACAAAAAGATTATATTTTTGAGCAATAGCCATTATTGCTTCCATAGGTGCTGCTTGCCCATATAAATGTACAGGAACAATAGCTTTTGTTTTGGGGGTAATGAGTGCCTCTAATTTTGAGGGATCTATACAAAAGGTTTTAGCATCTACCTCTGCAAAAACGGGTGTTAGATGTAATAATGCGATTACTTCTGTAGTAGCAATGTAAGTAAAAGAAGGGGTAATTACTTCGTCGCCTGGCTGTAAACCCAAGGCCATCATTGCTATTTGTAAAGCATCGGTACCATTAGCGCAGGGTATGCAGTGGGTAGCCCCATTGTATGTAGCTAACGATTGTGCAAAGGCATGCACTGGGCCACCATTGATAAACGCTGAACTTTCTAATACATCTATAACCGCTTTATCTATTTGAGGTTTAATTTTTTGGTACTGCGTTTTTGTATCCACCATTTGTATGGGTCTCATCTGCTTACATTGCTTTAGTAGTGATGCAAAAGTAGTAAAATACAGGTAGTTAACCCGAATGCATTGCTTCCTATAAATAATAAATTTTATTAAACTAGCGCTGGCTTTTACTTTTGCCTCTTACCCATTTTTAAAAATTTGTCTATAATTATTTATCATATTTTTCTTCAAGTGTTTAGAGCTGCTATTGGTGTAGCTGCTTTGTTTAATGATAAAGCTAAAAAATGGGTAACGGGGCGGCGGCAAATTCTTCAAAGACTGGAAAAAGAAATTACAGATCATAACAATTTAATATGGGTTCATTGCGCTTCTTTAGGTGAGTTTGAACAAGGCCGACCCGTAATGGAAGCATTAAAAGAAACATATAAAACCCACAAAATTCTGTTGACATTTTTTTCTCCATCAGGATATGAGGCCCAAAAAAATTACGCCGGCGCCGATTGGGTTTTTTACTTGCCATTAGATGGGCCACGTACGGCAAAAAAATTTTTAGCCATTACTAATCCTCAACTAGTCGTTTTTGTAAAGTATGAATTTTGGTACTTCTACCTGAAGAAAATAAAATATCAAAAAATTCCACTATTACTTATTTCAGCGTTATTTAGAAAAGATATGTCATTTTTTAAATGGTATGGTAGGTTGCAACGCAAAATGCTCTCTCGATTTGATCATTTGTTTGTACAAAACCAATCTTCTAAACAGTTGATGGATGAAATAGGATTGGGCACTATCTGTAGTGTATCTGGCGACACTCGTTTTGACAGGGTTACTACTATAGCTTCACAATTTGACCACCTACACACAATTGCGCAATTTATAGATAACCAACCGTGCATAGTGGCGGGTAGCACCTGGCCTACCGATGAGCAGGTACTTAAGGAAGCGCTATCGGCATCGCATACAGGCCAATGGAAACTGATTATAGCTCCACACGAAATAAATGTAAAACACATTGATGCTTTATTGACCCTTTTTCCTGGAGCAATGCTTTTTTCTACTTTACAATCCACACCTAATTTGGCGGTTAATAAAAATGTTTTAATTATTGATAATATTGGTATGCTTTCACGCCTTTATAAATATGGCACTATCGCTTATGTGGGTGGAGGCTTTTCGCCAGGTGGTATACATAATGTACTAGAAGCGGCCGTATATGGCAAGCCCGTTTTATGGGGCCCAGCGTATAAAAAGTACACCGAAGCTATTGGGTTGATAAACGCAAATGGAGGCTCGGTAGTTAATAATAGTACAGCGTTACAAAAAGAGATTAAAACCTTATTAGAGGATGATAAAAAATATCAGCAAGTAGGTAAAAATGCATACCAATATGTACATCAAAATACAGGCGCTACCAAGCGAATATTAGCTTTTATTCAAGAAAATCGCCTTCTAACTAATAGTTCAAAATGTTGAACGGTTTCATTGGCATCATCCCAACCTAATTTTTTCTTTAACTCTGTATTAATCCAATATTCTGTTTCAGGGTATATAGTAAAATGGTTGATAGTTTTAATACATCGCTCGTACATATTTTCATCTCCATGAAATAGTTCATGGATAAATAGAAAACGATCATTAATACCGATAGCTTTTCTCAAATCCTTTACAGGTTGTTCGTTCAGTACTTCTGCCAACTCCGTTTGATGTTGTTTGAGTTTATCATTCAAAGAATTTTGTACCTGCTCTTGTAGGTCATTTATTTCCTTTGTGCTAGTTGGTTGGCTAGAAGTTGTATCTCGTAGAGGTTGTTCAGATCGGTTCGACCATTCAGGTATTGAAGACACGGCAAGTTCTTCTTCCTGTAATACAAACACTTCCTTTTCGAGGGTTTTGGATGTACTATCGGTAAGGTTTGAACTTTTTGCAACGTTGCTAATCGGTAGCGATGTACTATCAAATTCGTTGTTTACCACCATTGTATTTGTCAGGGGCAACATAACGGCCACTTTAGCCGTGCCCCAGCTATGCATAGTGCCACCACTTTGTTTTGTAAGTTCAAATTCCATTAATCGAACGGTGCTAAGTAGCGTTTCGCTATCGGCCCCTTGCAAAAACTGATCGTTTAGTTTTTTTATAAGTATTTCAATTCGTTCCATTGCTATATATTTACGGCTTTATTGAGGCACTGCTAATGTGTAGGTAAAATAAGAATTAAAATTACAAACAGTTTGCCAATAATAGCAATCAGCCTTTAATTCAAACAAATCTTAACAATGTTTATTGAACCTAATAATAGTGGAGAACGTAGGGGAAGTATTGAAGTTATATGTGGATCTATGTTTAGCGGAAAAACGGAAGAGTTAATACGCAGGCTAAAAAGAGTAAAAATTGCCAATCAAAAGGTAGAAATTTTTAAACCGGCCATAGATGTACGATATGATCATGAAAAAATAGTTTCGCACGATGCAACCGCCATACATTCTACCCCTATTGATAGTGCACAAAAAATTTTGTTATTAGCGCATGATGTAGATGTGGTAGGTATAGATGAAGCCCAATTTTTCGACAATGAAATTGCCAATGTATGTGATCAATTAGCTTGCAAAGGAATTAGGGTAATAGTGGCGGGTTTAGATATGGATTATTTAGGAAACCCTTTTGGCCAAATGCCTTTTTTATTGTCAAAAGCTGATTATGTAACCAAATTGCACGCCATTTGTCAACAGTGTGGAAGCATTGCCAATTATTCTTATCGAAAAATTCCAAACGAAGATCAGGTAATGCTGGGTGCTACCGATGTATATGAACCTAGATGCCGAAAATGTTATCATTTATAAATTATCGCTTATCAACCTAACAAAGCAAATATTTGCCCTTTTAAAGAAAGACTTGTTGCTGGAAGTAAGACAGCAATACAGTTTTTATGGCATTTTACTTTACATTTTTGCAACTATTTACGTTTTATTTATGGCAATTGATGAGCCGGAAAGTAAAGTGTGGAATGGCTTGTTTTGGGTAATCCAACTCTTTATATGCATTAATGCCGTGGCTAAAAGTTTTTTACAGGATAGTAGGGGAAGAATGCTTTACTATTATACCGTTAGCAGCCCCATTGCATTTGTATTGGCCAAACTATTATATAATACCATTATTATGGTGGCTATGAGTTCTATAGGGTTACTTTTATTTAGCTTATTTATGGGTAACCCGATGCAAAAAATGCTACCGTTTATTGGTTTAGTATTACTGGGCGGGTGGAGTTTAAGTTTGGTATTCAGTTTTTTAGCCGCCATTGCAGCTAAGGCGCAGCAAAATGCAGCTATTATGGCTATCATGGGTTTTCCAATCATCATACCGCAATTAGTAATATTAATGCGATTATCCAATGCGGCCTTTGCCCCTCTCTTAACTATTTCATCCATTACGGTATTATTATTAATAGTAATGGATTTTTTAATTATAACCTTAGCCGTAATACTTTTTCCCTTTTTATGGAAAGATTAGGGCAAAAAAAAACCAGCCGCAGCTGGTCTTTTTATATTATATCGTACGATTAGTTTTTACTTTTTGAACTACTCATAGTTGGCTTAGGGCTAGCTTGATTTGCTGGTGATGTATCGCCAGTACCAGCCGATTGAATTTGATCTACCGCTACTACTTCGCCCGTTATTTTTACAATTTTTTGTTGATCAATGCCAGCTAGTTTGATGTACACATCTTTACTAAAAGTAGATACGGCTGCAGCATTATATTGTACTTTAATCTTACCAGTTTCGCCAGGCATAATTGGACCTTCTGGTTTTTCGGGTGTAGTACAACCGCAAGAGGCGCTAGTATTTTCAACCACAATTGGCTTATTGCTTATATTTTTTATTTCAAATACGAATGATACAGGTACGCCTTGTTTGATTTTTCCAAAATTGTGGCTTTCTGTATTCATTTTTACCACTTCATCGGGGCTTGATTGTGCCATAACTCCCAATGTAAATACAAATGCGGCTGCTAATAATAAAACTTTCTTCATGATGTTT
Organism: Bacteroidota bacterium; assembly: GCA_039796695.1. Classification (GTDB taxonomy): domain Bacteria; phylum Bacteroidota; class Bacteroidia; order Chitinophagales; family Chitinophagaceae; genus JJ008. Next base: position 127,641 of record JBDKJF010000004.1, on the reverse strand, counting down.
AAATTGTATGATATTAATTGAATGTTTGCTTTTTTAAAAGGTTGGTTGCTGCATTGGTAGGTGCGGGCCCTTCAGGTGCTTTCCACACGGTACCTGTAATAGTTATTTGCTTTGATTGGGTACCATTATAGGTTAAGGTAACAGGCTTACTAAAAGGGCCTTCCGCTGCTGCATTGTACCCCACTTTTATTTCACCCTTTGCGCCTACCGCTATCGGTTCGCGGCTCCATTCGGGGGTAGTACATCCACAACTAGCTTGTACATTATCAAGAATTAAGGGGGTTTTGCCGTTGTTAATAATTATAAAAGTGTGATAAACAGGCTTTCCTTGCGGTATTTTACCAAAATCAAATGAATTTTCTTTTAGCGTTAACACATCCTCCTGCACCGTTTTTACAGGCACAGTGTCTGGCGTGGCGCCATGATTGTGGCCTTCATGTGTGGCAGGCTGTGCTTGTACAGCTATGCTACATAGGTATAATAGGCAAATGGTATAAAAAAACTTCATGGGTGGCGATTATGTTTATCAAAAGTAGAAAAAAGATTGCAGATTACATAGATGGGTTGCATGCGCTAACAGGTATTTTTGCACAGCCCTACGGATGGCACCCTAACTCCCTATTTTTGCTACATGGAAACCTTTACTAACGATATGCTAAATGATACAGCTAAGCTTTCCTTTTCTACCTTTAGGCAAGAGGTATTAAAAGATTTTCGGATGGCCTGCATAAGCAGGGAAACCAGTCTTTTAGGCCGAAAAGAAGTGCTAAGTGGCAAAGCCAAATTTGGCATTTTTGGAGATGGAAAAGAACTAGCCCAAATAGCGATGGCTAAATTTTTTCAGCCCGGCGATTTTAGAAGTGGCTACTATCGTGATTTAACCTTTGCACTAGCCTCTGAAACAGCAACCGTAGAGCAAGTTTTCTCGCAGCTATTTGCAAACCCTGATGTAAATGACGAACCTTTCAGCGCTGGTAGGCAAATGAATAGCCATTTTTCCAATAGAACGGTAGATGAAAATGGCGAATGGCTACCCCTGGTTTCTTATAAAAATAATGCCAGCGATATGGCTCCTACAGCCTCGCAAATGCCTCGATCATTGGGGTTGGCTATGGCCTCCAAACTGTTTAGAAATATTGAGGGATTAAAAAACCTAAGGCATCTATCTAATAATGGTAATGAAGTTTGTTTTACCACTATTGGTGATGCATCTACAAGCGAAGGTGCTTTTTGGGAAACGATCAATGCGGCCGGTGTACTACAAGTACCCATTGCCTTTTTTGTGTGGGATGATGGATATGGCATTTCTGTGCCCAAAAAATACCAAACAGTAAAAGCGTCTATTTCAGAAGCATTAAAAGGAATGCATAAGGAAGATGACACCAACGGTATTCTCATATTCAAAACTAAAGGATGGGATTATGCAGGTATGTGCGAAGTATTTGAAGAAGGTATACGCATAGCAAGGGACACACACACACCTGTACTTTTTCATGTGGAAGAAATTACCCAACCGCAAGGGCACTCCACCTCCGGAAGCCACGAGCGCTATAAAAGCCAAGACCGATTAGAGTGGGAACGAGAATGGGATTGTATAAAAAAAATGAAAGAATGGCTTATCGAAAATGGATTGGCCAACGAAGATGAACTTACTGCCATCGCTAGTCAAGCAAAGGAATTTGTAAGGGATAGCAAAATATCCGCTTGGGAAAAATTCATCAATCCCATCAAACTTCAGGTAGCCAAAACCACCGAACTAATACACAATGCAGCAAAATCAATACCCGATAAAACAGCTTTTTTACAAAAAATTGCGATGGATTTATCGGCCAATAGAGAACCCCTACGAAGGGATGTAATGAAAGCCTTACACACCGCTTTATTATTAACCGAGAATGAAGAAGCAAGTTTGCCTATAAAAAATTATTATGCCGATTTAACAGCCGAAAACAAACAGCTTTTTAATGCCCATTTATATAATGAAGGGCCAAAAAGTGCTTTAAAAGTGGCAGAGGTAAAGGCTGTATATGCTACAGATGCTCCTTACATCAACGGTTTTGAAATACTTAATAATTATTTTGACCAACTATTTACGCATAATACAAAAGTGCTGGCCTTTGGTGAAGATGTAGGCTTTATTGGCGATGTAAACCAGGGCTTTGCTGGACTGCAACAAAAACATGGGAAAGACCGCATTTTTGATTGTGGCATTCGTGAATTATCTATTATGGGGCAAGGTACCGGTTTAGCCTTTCGAGGATTGAGGCCCATAGCGGAAATTCAATATTTAGATTATCTACTTTATGGCTTACAAACTTTAAGCGATGATGTAGCTACCCTACATTACCGTACCGCCGGACAACAATGCGCCCCCATCATAGTACGTACACGAGGCCATCGCTTAGAGGGAATATGGCATAGCGGATCGCCAATGGGAATGATTATAAACTCTTTAAGAGGTATGTATGTATGCGTACCCCGCAATATGGTTCAAGCAGCAGGTATGTATAATACTTTACTTAAAAGTAACGACCCCGGCATTATAATAGAATGTCTTAATGGCTACCGGCTAAAGGAAAAACTGCCCACAAATTTATTAGACTTTACTGTTCCATTGGGCGTGCCAGAAGTTATCAAAGAAGGAAACGATATTACCATTGTGTCGTATGGTTCTACTTTACGTATCATACAAGATGCTGTACAAACACTAGAGGCACATAATATTAGCTGCGAAATAATAGATGTGCAAACTTTACTACCCTTCGACCACCAACAAATTATTTTGGCATCACTAAAAAAAACCAACCGCATTGTATTTATTGATGAAGATGTACCCGGTGGTGCCGCCGCATTTATGTTTAACAAAGTAATGGAAGAGCAAGAAGGTTATCGTTATTTAGATGTGGCACCCCGCACCATAACTGGTAAGGCCCACCGCCCTGCTTATGGTAGCGATGGCGATTATTTTAGCAAACCCAATGCAGAAGATATTACTGCCGCTATCATGCAAATGATGGCAGAGTAATTTTTTTTATAAAAATAAACGTACCTTACTGTGGTAAAATATTTTTGATATTATAAAAACCACCAAGTATGTCTGTAGTAAAAGTTGTTGAACTTATAGCCTCGTCCGAAAAAAGTTTTGATGACGCTGTAAAGCAAGCCGTAAAAGAAGCTTCCAAAACAATAAGAAATATTGATTCTGTATGGGTAAAAGATATGAAAGCCCATGTAAAAGATGGAAAAATAAAGTCGTACGGCGTTATTTGTAAAGTATCCTTTCGATTAGATAAAAAGGAATAAAGAAAATATCAAGTATTACAAACCCGGCAACCACCAGCCGGGTTTTTTATTTAATTGATTACAGTCAATATCGTTTTTCATTTTTACAATTTCTTAAATATGTACTTATTCAGCAGGGCTAAATAAGTAATTTTTGCATATTTTTAAGGCTTACTTACAAAACACAAAACAATATGACTAAGGTCCTTACTTTACTGCTTTTTTTATTAGGCAGTTCCCTTCTTTATGCACAACAAACTACGGTATCAGGAAAAGTTATCGATGCCAATGGTAATCCGCTCGCCGGAATATCGGTAAAATCAAAACAATCAGGTAAAGGTGTAACCACTAATTTGGATGGTATTTTCTCCATTACGCTAAATAGTAATGAGGATTTAGAAATTACATCAGTTGGTTTTTTATCGCAAACGATAAAACCCGCTGCCAATGTGCAAGTAACTTTACAAATTGATACAGCAGAATTAAATCAAATTGTATTAGTAGGTACCCGTAGAGTAGGTAGAATAAAAACGGAAACTACGGCGCCTGTTGATGTTATTAATTTTGCCCAAGTTTCTGCACCTACTGCAAGAATGGATCTTACCTCAATTTTAAATTACGCTGCTCCATCTTTCAACTACAATAAACAATCTGGTAGTGATGGTGCAGACCATATAGACTTAGCAACACTAAGAGGATTGGGCCCCGATCAAACCTTAGTATTGGTGAATGGTAAAAGAAGACATCAAACCGCTTTTGTAGCTGTATTTGGAACAAGAGGCCGTGGTAACAATGGTACCGATCTTAACGCACTACCATCAAGCGCTATAGACAAAGTAGAAATTTTAAGAGATGGCGCTTCTGCACAATACGGTTCTGACGCCATTGCGGGTGTTATCAACATCATTACAAAAAAGAATATAAATAAGGTAACTGGTAGTATTGGTTGGTCAGGTTATAATGACCCTAAGTTTAACACCAGTTTTGCCCCAAACCTTTACTCGCATTATAACCATGCGGGTAAAATAGATGGAAACAGTACTAGTGCTAACGTAAATTTTGGAGTTGCCCTTGGAAAAAAAGGCGGCTTTTTCAATGTAACTATGGAAGGAATTAGCACTGGTAAAACATTTAGACAGGCATTAAAAACAGATAACTATTTAACAGATGCAGATGCCATGTACATTAACCCTTATCGCAGGGCTTTTGGAGATGCAGGCGTAAATTCATTTGGTACTTGGTATAATTTAGAATTACCTACTAAAGATAGAGAAACGCTATATTCTTTCGGAGGTTTCAATCGCAAAGCTGCAGATGCATTTGCCTATACAAGAAATTTTTCAGCAAGGCCTGAACGTTTTCCAACAGATCATAATGGAAACCTAATTTTTGTACCAGGTATAATGAATGTAACCGATAATGGTGAAACATATTATAGCCCACATATTCAAACAAAAATTCAAGACTTCTCCTATACTGCTGGTTATAAAAAGATTTCAAAATCAAACTGGACTTGGGACTTAAGCAATACCGTAGGAAGAAACAATTTTCATTTTTTTGGAAATAAAACGTTTAACGCTTCGCAAGGAGCATCTCAAACTCGTTTTGATGACGGCGGATTTTCTTTTTTACAGAATACCACAAATCTTAATTTAAACAAAGAACTATCTTCCAAAATTAACCTTGCCTTTGGTGCTGAGTATAGATACGAAAACTATAAAATATTTGCTGGAGAAGTAGCTTCTTATAAAAATTTCTCATCTGGCAATAAAGCTACTGGCGCACAAGGTTTTCCAGGCTATCAGCCTAGTGATGTTGTAAATGCTAAGCGTAATGTGTGGGGTGGATATGCCGATGTAGAAATAGATGTAACTCCTAAATGGTTAGTAGATTTGGCAGTAAGAGCCGAAAATTACAGCGACTTTGGATTTACCCACAATTACAAATTGGCTACCCGTTACAAAGCAAGCGACGCTGTTAACATAAGAGGGTCGTTTAGCACAGGATTTAGAGCACCTTCTCTACAACAAATGAATTTTAGCTCCACTTTTACAACGGTACAAGGCGGTAATATAGCCGAAGTTAAAATTGCACCAAATTATAGTAGCCTAGCCAAAGCTGCCGGCATACCTGAACTTACGCAAGAAAAAAGTTTAAGCAGCAGCGTAGGTTTTACTTGGAAAGTATCTCCAGAACTTAATGTTACTTTAGATGGATACTTTACAAAAATTAAAGATAGAGTTGTTTTAAGTGGTCAGTTTGATGGAAGCGATCCTAACCTAGATGCTGGATTACGTAATCAAATGGCAAACTTAAATGTTTCTTTAGCGCAGTTTTTTGCAAATGCAGTTAATACCACCAACGCAGGTTTAGATTTTGTAGTGGAATACAATAAAAAAGTAAATAATCATAGAAACAAGGTTTTACTTACGGGTAATATCCAATCTATGAAAATCAATGAAATTAATATTCCTACTAAATTAAATGGTTCTGATTTTCTACGTAAAACATTCTTAAGTGATAGAGAACAGAAATTCATATTAGCGTCCGCACCTAATATGAAGTTTGCCGGTAATTATGAGTATTCTAAAAACAAATTTACTACTGGCTTACGTGTAACGTATTTTGGAAAAGTTAGCCTTTTAGGCTATGGTCAAGATGGTCTTGGCATAAATCCTACTGTTCCATTAGACAATGGAAGTGGAGATGTACCTGATCTATATATTTATAGTGGAAAATTTGTAAGTGACGTTTATTTAAGTTACCAGCTTACAAGAAGTTTAACCTTCTTTACCGGTGCAGATAATGTTACCAATACGCATCCAGATTTTGGCGTAGTTAAAGGAGCGAAGGATTGGGCTTATAATACTGAAACCGGTGGTGCGTGGGATGCAGTACAAATGGGCACAAGTGGAAGACGTTTGTTTATGCGTTTTGTATTTAGCTTCTAACAAGCACAAAAAATAGTAGAAATAAAAAAAAGCCCGATAAGGGCTTTTTTTGTACCGGGGAGCAGACTTGAACTGCCGACCTCAGGGTTATGAATCCTGTGCTCTAACCAGCTGAGCTACCCCGGCAACGGGCGGCAAAAATAGCTATTTTATATATAATTTAAAAACGATTTTTTATACAATTCTATAATTTATGCCCGCCATTCGTATAGCAACACCTAATGATGCAGCGCAAATACTAGCCATTTATGCCCCCTATGTACAAAATACGTCTATAACATTTGAAACAACGGTACCAACCCTACCGGTATTTGCAGCTCGTATTGCATCATATTTAGAAAATTGGCCTTGGTTAGTATGGGAGGAAAAAGGAGAAATTGGGGGCTATGCATACGCATCCCGTTATAGAGAACGCACAGCTTATCAATGGAGTGTAGAAGTGTCAGTTTATATGCATGATCATTATTTTAAGAAAGGAATAGCAGCCAAACTTTACCATTCCCTTTTTAATATTTTAAAAAAACAAGGATTTAGAAATGTCTACGCTGTTATCAATTTACCCAATGAGCCTAGTATAAGGCTACATGAAAAATTGGGATTCCATTGGTTTGCTACCTACGAAAATGTAGGATACAAACTAGGGCGTTGGAAAAATGTGGGTTGGTGGCGATTAGTTATTCAGAACTTTGATATCGAACCGCCCACGCCTATCCCCTTTAGTAAAATGGATGTCACATATGTGGACAAGGCTTTAAACGGGTAACCATTTTTTTACATGCCGATTAAATGCGTATGCAATTTTACTACTTCTCACTACGTACTTGTAATTTTATTAATGTCCAATTTGTGGGGGTGGTACTTAAATTTCTGGTGCCCTCATCATTTCCCAAATTTAGTAATGTGGCTAAAGGATGCGTAAGCGTGGGTGCAGCCCTAACACCTAATTGCGAAAAAATTTCTGAATGATTGGGTATGGCCTCTTCTGTAGCTAATAAAAAGTAATTATCCATGCCAGCTGGCGCTGTAATGGTGCCGCCAAAAACTTTCTCCCTAACTACAATTTTCCCTTTATTATCTTTTTTAGGAAATTGGTTTATTTGATTGCCATCTACCCCCCTTGGATAGGCTAATATCATTTTACCATCTGCATTAATCAAAAAAATATATACAAACTTTCTGGCCAAATTAGCGGCATCAAATAAACTATCAAACACTAAATAAAAATCAACTTTGTCACCAATTTTTACCAATGGCCTTTCGTACACCATTTCTGTAGCACGATTTACTAATGCTAAATGATAAGGAAATTGAGCCAATCCCTCTGTGGGGGGCACCAAATTAATCCATCCTTTAATTTTAGCAAGCTTTAAACACTTATCTACTAAAAAATTAGTTACTGTTAATATTTCATTTTTCTCAATAGAATTTAAAGCAACGACGCTCGTCTGCATGGGCATCGAAGATACCGCTTCAGAAATGGACGTCTGTACTTTACGCAACCCGTAAGCCGGTAAGCCCGCACTATCTATAGTGCCAAAAAGCATATAATGTGCTTCTGCAATGTTATTAGTAATTTCGATAGTACTATACTTACTTATTTCATTTTTAAAAAAATCAACTACTGGTATTGGTACAGGAACTTCAAAATAAAGTGTAGAATCTACTGGAATGGCTGCGTCAATATTTGTATTAATTACTGGTGTGTTTATATATGTTCCATTTATATTTATTTTCATCTTATCTCCTTCGTAGAAAATAGTAGTATAAGGATCTGCTAACGATAAATTAGATAACCATTTTACTTTTCCCGATTGTTTAATGCTGGAACCAATTGAAACCACTTTTAATACTTCATTGTATGATAAATGTTGAGGCGCCAAATATATTTTCAATAGCGGCTGCTTATCCAATACCCAGTTAGTAACCACCAACATATCACCAGCACTAACCTTTGCTGCACTTCCACGTTGAAGTGTAGCAATCGATTTATTAACGCCTAAAACTTTATCAATACGATAAAAAGCAATTGTATCAAGACCTTGTATTTTACTTAGTACTGTGCCCGGATGTAAACCAACGGCAAAGCCGCCTTGTACCATAATCTGCGTTAGCGATTTTTGGATAACTGGTATTTGTACACCGGACATTTGGCTGCCCTTTTGTATGCCAAATAAAGTTTGTTTTAATCGATCTTCGCTAGCTGCTATTACAGGCTCCTGTATTAATGCATTACTTTTTAAAACAGCTCTAGCTGACGAAAAAATAGAAATAACAGGAGCCGTAATAGACTGTTGTTTTATGGCTGTAATAAAAGAATAACTAAAAGCGCCATACGTAATACCGTTATCAAAAATTTTTTCACGAGCTGCTTCATCATTTTGTGCGGATGCAATAAATAAAAACTGACCTTCGGTTCTAGTTTCAGGCGGTGGTGGGTTCGAATTGTCTTTAGCATCATATCCAGCATCTGGTATAAAGCGAGAGGTGGTGCCATCAATAGGCCCTCGGGTTAATGAACCACTATGACAACAGTCAAAAAATACAGTAAGTTTTATACCTTTGTCAATAAACCGATTGAATAATACGGCCAACTCTTTATCTCTGATATCCTCTACACCGGGTATATATGTATCCGCTGGCACTATCGATTCGTCTCTTTTATCAGATTCATTCGAAAGAGTATTGATAACCCTGCTGCCATGGCCAGCAAACATAAAAAAAGCTACATCTCCACGTTGGCATTTTAATAGTAAATTTTGAATGGCTGCCAATATAGCTTTACGTGTAGCAGCACTATTCAATAAAGTATCTATACTTTTTTTACTAAACCCATATTTTGATATTAAAAGTGATTGAAAGGCCCTTACATCATTAACCGGCCCCGCTAGGTTTTTAAAAACGGATCTAAAAGAAGGCATAGGCGATTGATACCCCTTGGGCGGAGCATATTGGTTTATCCCAATTAAGAGGGCTCGTTTTTCTTGCGCTGAAATATAAATACAAGAAAAGCAGAAAAACAATAGTATGCCTTTTTTCATGCCAGTACTTTAAGTTTAAAATTAACTCATAAAAAAGAAAAACGAATACACAATATGGTGTATTAATAAAGCATTTGTAACTTGTACCTTAGAAAAAAAAAGCTAATGGTAATACGACTGATGGTAACAATCCTACTTTTTGCACTTGGCAGCCATGCTATGTATGCGCAAGTTCCCTCATTAGTGCTACCATCGGCCAATACGAACCAAATGCAATATATGGCAATCAGCCCAGATGAGGTATATGCCGCTACAGCTGACCTTGATAATGAAATAAAAATATGGGAGATAGCTTCTGGTAAATTAATTCGTACAATTGTATGTGAATCGTTATCAGCAGGAATAATTTTTATACCAAAAATTCACTCCGTAATTGTATCAAGTAGACAAATTATTCAATATGATTTACGAAGCAATCGCCAGGATACTATTCTAAAATATGAATATTGTGCCGGCATTGCCGCAAGCTTGGATGGCAAATGGGTTGCCGCTTTAGGCTCGCCCAATAATACGGTGCCCTTTCAACTATTTATGTTCCAGGTAACCGATCGTTTAAAACTAGTAGATAGCATTTCTACTAATTATGGCAATGATGAAGTAAAATTTAATTCAGCTAATCACACTATCATTGTATACGGCAATAAAACCCCAGAACTTTTTGCAACACCAACACTTAAACGAATAGCCCCCTTGAAAGGCCATATTGCAAGCGTGGCCAATGTTAGCTTCTCAAAATTAGGACATGAAATACTAACGACCTCAAACGATGGTACTTGTAGGTTGTGGAATGCAAAAAACGGACAGCAAATAATGACGTATGAAGGTCATGGCGGCGATGTATGGGATGCAGCATTATATAAAAATGAACAAAGAGTAATTACCACATCATCCGATCGTTTGGCCATTATTTGGGACAAAAAAACAGGAAAAAAAATAAAGCAAATTACAGCGCATAATGATTATGTGTATAGAGCCAGGGTAAGCGAAGATGGTAAAACCTACACTCTAAGCGATGGCAAGGGTTATTGCACGGTATGGGATGCACAAAAAGATAGTTTGCTATTTAGTTTTAATAGTGGCAAAGGATCGGCCTATTTTTTAACTTATTTAAAAAAAGGAAACCAACTACTTGTTGGTAATTACGAGCCCTTGTTAACAAGGTGGGATATAACGGCGAAGAAAAAAATAATGCAGTATGGAATGCTAAATGAACGGTTTACAAACATGGATGTTTCCAACGATGAAACTACATTACTTACCGCAAGTCGAGATGGCAATATTAGAAGTATCGATATTGCTACAGGGCGTATAAATTTTAATAGTAAAAAATATAATGATGATAACTGGGCTACCAGTGTACAGTTCCATCCAGATAATAATCTGATGGTTGTATCAGGAGGTTATCAACCTACCTATCTATTACAACCCAACGGAAAAACAAAGAGTGCTACCGAATTAAAGGCGGATACATTTGATCCTTATAGTTTTTTTAGCCCTGATGGGCAATACTATGCACATGTAAACTCAAACAATTTACAAGTATATAGATCGGTAGATAATAGCCTTGTTTTAGTAGACGAAAAATTGTCGCTTTTTTCTCGTCATCATTTTAGTGAGGATAGTAAATACATCATTACCGGAAAAAAAAATGCCATAGCCGTATGGGATTTAACCTCCGGTAAAAAGGTTTTTCAAAATCAAGTAGCGTCAAATTATCCTGATTTTTTGTATATCAATCGTACGGCCTCGTATGTAATTTATGGCGACAATAATATGGGAGAAGTTATTATTTGGTCGATGGAAATGAATAAAGAATGGTTGAATTTTAAAAATATTAAATATGCTTGCTTTACTAGCAACCCTGATATTTTATTAATGATTACGAAAGACAATATTGTATCCCATTATTCTATTATTCAAAAGAAAATTATAACAAACTGGCCAATGAAGGCAAATATGTCTGCCGCTAACTATCAATATTATGAAAATAAAGGTTGGATTATTGGCATCTCTGGCGACATAATAAAAATTTATGACCTAGCGCTAGGCGGTATAATTAAAAATTTTACGGGAGAAACGGTTAAGTTAGGCAAAAGCACTGAGCGATTGTATCTACAAAAGAATGATGTGATTGAAATTTACAACACTAAAACCTGGGAATTAGTATACAAACATTACGCATTACCTGGTAAAGATTATTTAGTACAAGATGCTTATGGAAGATTTGATGGAACAGATGTTGCTCGTAAACAATTATACTTTGTCTGCGGACAAGAGGTTATAGAAATGGAACAGGTAAAAGATTTACTATGGGTTCCTAATTTAGTAGAACGTATTATGAGTAACGAATCCATTAATGCGCCCTCTATCCATACCCTTAAAATTTGTAATTATACACCCACCGTAAGCCAAGTAATGAACAATCTGAAAGATTATCAATTTGAAATTACACCAAGAGATGGGGGTTTGGGCGAGGTGATTACGTATGTTAACGGTATTGAAGTAAGAATAGATCTTCCAAAAGAACTTATAAAAAAAGCGAATACTTATACACTACTAATACCAAAAAATGAGCTCAGTAAATTTATGCCTGGCGGAAATGAAAACATTGTTTCTGTAAAAGCATTTACGGCTGATAATAGTTTAACTTCTCGAAACATTGAAATTGATGAGGTGGTAATTAAAAAAGATAGTACACCCCCAAACCTGTATGCCATTATTGTGGGCGTAAGCGATTATAAAGGCACAGAATTAGATCTTAAATACGCTGCTAAAGATGGAAATGATATAGCCAATGCTTTAGGAACTGCCGCAAAAAAATTACTTAATAAAAACAATAATGAGCATGTGTTTATATATAATTTTACAACGGAGGGCAATCGATTACAACTACCAGAAAAAGCAGCCATAAAAAAACAGATGGATGAAATATCGAAAAAAGCTTTGCCAAACGATATACTGCTACTTTTTTTTGCAGGTCATGGTGTAATGGCTGGGCCTTCAGAAGAAAAACAGTTTTACTTTTTAACGGCAGATGCATCGGCATTATCTGCAAACAACAATTTAGCACAAACAGGTATTAGCACTGCAGAACTTACAGAGTGGATGAAACCTGAACGGATAAAAGCGCAAAAGAGAATACTCATTTTTGACGCCTGTAACAGTGGACAGGCTATCAAGGATTTTGTAAAAATAGGTGGAAACGACAATGGATATCTTTCTGCCCGCAGCGATGATAATGCACAAATTATAAAAGCGATTGACAAACTAAATGAAAAATCAGGTTTTTTTATATTATCTGCATCGGCCAGTAACCAAAGTGCTTATGAATTGGGACGCTTTTCGCAAGGCCTGCTTACGTATTCTTTATTAAAAGCAATAAAACAACAACCCGACATTTTAGATGAGGGCAAATACCTAAATGTAAGCAAGTGGTTTAATGCTGCTGAACAATCTGTTACTGAATTGTCTAAAGAAAATGGAGCTCGCCAAGAGCCACAATTAGTAAGCAACACTAATTTTAATATTGGTATCGTTGATAAAGAGGTAATAAGTGGCATCGTACTACCACAGGAAAAGCCTTTATTTACAGCTAGCATTTTTCAAAATAATGATGAAAGTATTGCGGATGATAATCTAGAATTTAGTAATACGCTAAATTTAAAATTGGCCCAGGTATCATCTAGCGGTATTGCTAGTAAAATTATTTACACAAACACTACCACGGCGCCAAACGCCTTTACCCTTACCGGTAGATATACCGTTACTGGTAACACCCTATCCGTAACTGTCAACATAAAACAAAATAGAATTACGCTACATAAGTTTACCGCTTCTGGTATTATTGACGAAATGCCAGCGTTAGCGGCATCTATCATTGAAAAGGCGAGTAGTTGGTGGCAAAGTCAACCACAAAATCAATAAAAAGAAAAGCGTTATTTTATTTAATAGTATAACTATACTTTGACCCTGACCTTTACAATTTAAACTCCTCATGCTGCGCCGGAATAGTAACTTGAGTATACCCTTTTTTTAAAAGTTTGTCTTTAAACTCTGTTTGTACTTCATACTCTCCGTGTACTAAAAAAATATTTTTTACCTTTTCTTCATGCTGGCTGGATAACCATTGGCAAAGGTCATCATAATCGCCGTGTGCACTCATACTTCTTATAGCACCTATTTCGGCATTTACTTCATGCATTACACCAAAAATAGTAACCTCTTTATCTCCATTCATCAGGCGCCCTCCGAGTGATCGAGGCTCGCAATATCCTGTTAACAAAATGGTGTTTCTACTATTTTCAATATTATTACTAATGTGATGTTTTACCCTTCCTGCATCAGCCATGCCACTGGAAGAAATAATTACCATTGGTCCATTCAAAAAATTAAGCTGCTTTGATTGCTCTACCGTTTGTACATATCGCAACCCTTTAAAAGCAAATGGATCATTGTCCATTTTCATAATAGCTTGAATCGTATTATTAAAATAGGCTGGATATTTTTTTACAATCTCCGTTGCATCAACACTCAATGGGCTATCCACATAATAATCTAAATCTGGCAATCGATTTTCTACCTCCAATTGGTTAAGTGCAAAAAGTAATTCTTGCGTACGGCCTACACTAAATGCTGGAAGAATTAATTTTCCTTTTTTTTGTACGCAAGCTTTTTCTATCCAACGTAAAAGCATATCTGGTGTAGTAACATTATTATCATGTAAACTATTTCCGTAAGTCGATTCTATTATAACATAATCGGCCGGCGGCGAAGTTGCAGGAGATCTTAAAATTACATCTCTATATCTACCCACATCACCACTAAAGCTTAAGGTAGTTTGTTTACCATTTTCATTTATTTTTAAATGCACGCAAGAACTGCCAATAATATGGCCTGCATCTGTTAACATTGCTTGTACATTTTCCAATACATCAAACCACACCCCATAATTTTTAGCCACAAAATGCTGCGTAGCTTTCTCCGCATCATCGGTAGTATATAGTGGCTGTATATAAGGTAAGCCCTGTGCGCTACGTCTTTTATTTTGATATTTAGCTTCGTCTTGTTGTATTTGTCCAGAATCATTTAGCAATACAGAAGCCAAATCTTTAGTAGCATCGGTACAAAAAATATCTCCGTTAAAACCATCCTTAACTAATTTGGGAATTAGTCCACTGTGATCAATATGCGCATGCGATAAAATCATTGCATCTACTTCACGAGGGTCAAATCCAAATTGCCTGTTCAATCCATCAGTTTCTTTGCCCATACCTTGAAACATGCCACAATCCAATAAAATTTTCTTTCCTGATTCTAGTGTAAGTAAATGCTTTGATCCGGTTACCGTTCTCGCAGCTCCATGAAAAGATATTCTCATAATGAATAGTATAATTAGCAGGTAATAATACCCACCTTTAATTGAAAAAATAATAAAGAAACAATTGCTTCATAGGCATAACAATATTACTAAAAATTATACGTTAAACCCCCAAAATCCACCCTATGAGAAAGTTAATACCCTACTTAACAGGCGTACTGTGCACCGCTGCAAGCAATGTATATAGCCAACCGCAATATTGGGAAGTTGGTCTTAAGATATCAAAGGAATTTGTGGGTACCACAACCGATGGTGCTTCAATAGGCGGTACGGCGCTATATAAAATTTCAAAAAACAGTGCCATAGAAGCCGGCCTGCTTTATAAATTTAATCCTAAAAAATATCTTAATTACAGCGAAATAGGCAATCAAACAAAGCCATTTTATGAGCCGATTAAGGAAATTGAAAAGACAATTATTATTCCAATTTCATATCGGTTTGAATCAAGTATAGTGAATTTTTCTGCTGGTAGTGGTGTACACATTTTGCTTAATAAAAAAGAGCTTCCTTTTACCAAATCCACCCTAAAAAAAGATTGGTTGAATAATACGATGGAAGTAATGGCCACAGTTGGTATTTCCAAAAACCTACGAGTTAATAAAACGATGTATGTGGAACCTGAAATAAGGCAATGCTATTATTTTTCGGGTGGTGGCGCTGGCTTTCAACTAAATTTATCGTTTAAAAAAAGATTTGACTAAACTGAATTATTTTTTGGCTATAAATGACCAAGTAACAACAAACTCAGCAACTACTTCTCCTTCTTTGTTTGTACCTACAGTGTTTGCAATTACGGTTTGAGCTTGGCCTGTATGAATAGCATTTTCAATAGCTTGTTCAAATTTTTTTCCATCGGTACAAAGAAAACTGGTAAGGCCTTTTGCTTTCTTGTGATATGTTGAGTCTACTTTTACCACTAACATACTAACTGCGGGCTGGCGTTTATATAAAAAGGCCATGGCAAGTACACCCGTGCTCATCTCTGCTGCCATACTTAAGCAAGCAAAATAAGTAGAGCGAAACGGATTTTGAGATAACCATTTATAAGGTACCGATACTATACACTTTTCCATATCAGCCTGCCGTACTCTTACACCTGCAAAGTAGGCTGCTGGTAGTTTACGAAAAAGGAACAGCCTAAACTTAATTGGATGCTGAATAAGTTTTAAAAAAACAGAAACATTTGACTGCATATACTAATTTTTATAATTGTTTGGATCTAATGCCTCCTTACTCCAGTCGCTAAAAAAGGCCATTGTTTTTTCTTTATTATACGCTTTATCCGCTTCTAAATACCAAGAATTTTGAGTATGCAATAATTCCCCCTTTTCATTTAAAATTAAAAATACAGGAAACCCAAAGCGTTGAGGGAATTGATAGGTTGCTAACAACTCGTTGTTTTTATTTTCCTTACTATAGTTAAGATGGTACACTTTGAAATTAGCGTTCATGGCGGAATCTAATTGTTGATCTTTGCTCACCATATCATCAAATCTAGCACACCAAATACACCAGTTACCCCCTATTTGCACCAATACATTTTTACTTTCTTTTTGTGCTTGCATTATTACTTTACCAAGCGCCTCTTTTGCATTTTCTGTAGGTCGGTATAAATTAAACTTCGACAAATCTTGTGCTGTTACAATGCTGCCAAAACTTAATGCAAGCAAAAAAGAGAAGATATGTTTTTTTGTCATTTTATTGTTTATCAAATGTTACAATACAAGCGATTGCTTTATTATCATTAGCATCGGCTTTAAAATAAATACTACCGTCGCTTGTTTGATTATACTTTACGGAACGTATGGCAATACTTTGTAAGGCATCGTTTACCTTTCCTGCAAAATCGCTGTGGGAACTTTTATTTATTACCGCATTTAAAGCGTTGGCATCTAAGGCTACTTTACTTGTTATAATGGCTATATAATCTTTATTGCCTTGCGCATCTGCCTCGTAGGAGCTACCTTTCGGAAACAATCGGTAACCCGTAATACCAAAATAGGGAGAGTGTTTAGAAACTGTTTCGCCCGGCTTTAAATATGGGAACAATACATAACTGGTATTGTTAGTATCCTTACCTAATACATATACATAACACTCCGTAGCATTTCGTACTGCCATTTTAAATCGAGTACCTTTTTTAATAGGAGTGGTCGTTTGAAAAATATTACCTCCCATTGATTTTAATGAAATGTTTTTATTCGTTTCATTATCTATCATGCCAATTGTACATTCAAGTGGAATAGCTGCCACAGCAGATTGTTTGGGTAAGGGGTCTATTCCATAAGCCTCTCTAACAAATTTTTTAAAATCGGCATAACGTACCCATGCTACTCCATTTTTACCCCATTCGGAACCCCAACTATTCATAATTTGAAAAGCACCGCCAAATTTTCTATCATCATACCCTACTACACACATGGCATGGCCACCCATTCCCATTTGGCTTGCATCCATACCTGAGGGCTCCCATAGCTCTTGCCCCATCATTCCTTGCATAAAACTTTGCCCCACCATCATACCAATAGCCACCGGTGCATCTTTCGCTAAATGTTCTTTTATAGCTCTCACACTTACACTACCTTGATTGGTTTGATCGCCATCAGTTAACCGCTGATAGCCATGTATTACATTTTGGCGGCCTAGTTGTTTTACATTTTCATTGGGTAAGCGATCGCAATCTTCCTCGTAATACGGATAACTTTTTAATGGTACACCGCCATTAGCAGCCATTGCTTCCATAGCTCGCTGTAAGTAGGAGCCTTGACAACCTTCTAGCTTTATTTGATTATACAAATACGAAGGACTAAAGCTAATCGCATTGGGATCGTTACCAGTAGCGGCAGCGGTAAGTATAGTTTGCGCAGCGTATGCACAACTCCAGGCCACACAACTACCTTGTTGCCCTTGATTTAATCTTTCTGGAGCAAATTTTAATAAGGTAACCGCCTCCGGCAATGGATTTCGACCAGCATCCTCCGCCAGACCTTCATACACTTTTGACTTGCTATACTCCGCATTGCTAAACCGATAACCGCTTTGCGTCATTAACGCTTCAGCAGTTTGTGATAAATTACAACCGCCCTTGCCCAATAAAAAATACGCACCCACGCCTAGTATTAAAAGAGCAAAAATGCCTTTGCCCTTAAACAAACCTAATATCATGGGTAATAGCGACATTAACCCGCCGCCACCTGGAAAGTTGGGTCTATTACCACCACCAGCATCGTCGTAGTTTTGTTCTTGTTGATCATGTGGATCATCCGTCATTCTTATTGGCATATCTAATTCATTTTGTAAATTAAAAATAGGAACTTAAGATGATAAATGATGGCAGAATGTTGTATGAATGCAATTTTTTATACCCAACTGCAACGATTTTCGATCTTAATCATCAACTTTGTACATTATACTTATACTATGATAAAGGGAATCGTTTTGGGTTTGATGTTGGTAGGCAGCAATCTGCTAATGGCGCAAATGATAAACAGCAAGCTTCAATTTATTAAAGGTGACACCATTCATATCACCACTCATGTAAAATCAACAGTATCTCAACAAGCGATGGGACAATCAATTGATTTTATGGTAGATGCTGATGCCCAACATTTTTATAGAGTTACCAATACTAACAATGAAAATTCCACCCTCAATCATCAAATACAGGTAATACGTTTTGCCTTTGATGGTATGGGACAAAAAAGAAATTTTGATTCCAACAATGAAAAAGATATCAATGGCCAACTGGGTAAACCAATAAAAGAAATACTTTCCAAAAAATACGATGTAATTATTGATACAACTGGTAATACACTTTTAGCTATTCCAGAAAAAATAACGCTAACCCAAACAGATGCCCGCTGGCAAATTATTACCAATTTAATGAAAGATATAACTGATATAGTACATCCACCAGCTATAGGAGCGGCTAGTATTTTTAAAATATTACCTTCATCCGGCGCACAAAAAGGAGATAGTTGGACCGAAAGTAGCGACAAGGCTCCAGATAATTATATTAATTATACACTTACTTCAATTACAGACACTACTCTTGTAATTGATTTTATAGGCGCCTCTAATACTGAAACCACTACGGAGATGATGGGCAACACGGCTACTACCCGACTTAATAATAAGATTACGGGAAAAATAATAGCCAATATACAAACAGGATTATTGAAAGAAAAAACTATTGTAACCGTTTCAACAGGTAATACGGAAACAAGTTTTGGCACATTGCCCATAAATTCTACAACAAACGTATCAATTAAAGCAAATTAATTGCTTTATTAAGCTTTTGGTTTTGCTTTACTTGCAGCCTTTTTAGCGGGGGTTGCTTTTTTTCCTTTCTTTAAGGCAGCTTCTATAGCAGCGCTTAAGTTAGCATAGGTAGGTTTTCCAGTTACTAATTCATCATTAACAAAAAACACTGGAATATCTTTAATACCACGGTTGCGGCCCTCTTTTATATCATCTTGCACCTGCCAGCCAAACATGCCGTTAACTAAATTTTCCAAAAAATTCTTTCCTTTAACACCGGCTTCTTTACTATATAATTTTAAGCTAGTAGTGCCTAAATTTCTTCTATTGGCAAATAAAACATTGTGCATTTCCCAAAATTTACCTTCTTGGCCCGCCGCAACAGCTGCCTCACTTGCTTTAAGGCTTCGTTGATGAATTAATGTAAGGGGGAAATGTCGAAACTGAAACCTTATCCTTCCATCGTACTCTTCTAACAATTGTTTTACAATTTCATTCACTTTAGCACATTCTTCATTTTCATACTCACCAAACTCTGTTAATAAAACCGCTGCATCACTTTTTCCAACATAAATATCTTTCGGTTCTATTATAACAATGTCATCTTTTTTAAAAGCCATTTTTTTCTCTTTTTTTCTTTTTTTCCAATACCAATCTTAAGATTCTACTCTCTCTAAACTAACATATTTATTAGCAAAAAGTTGTAAGCTGTGGGAGATACTACAACATGTAAAGCGGTTGAAGATAATATTTTTTTATACCTAGCCAAATAAGGGAGGTAAAAAATTTGAAAATAGCAGATAATTGTTTAATTATTAATGCTTTATAAAATAAATAATATTTACATTTTATATGAATAGCAGCATAGATACTTAAGTAAAATGCTATGGAATCCGAACTTTATGTAATATCAAAAAAATATCACCAAAGCTTACGCTAAAAGGATTATAAGTTAGCGTATTTGCCTATTGCTTTAAAAGTCAAATTCCCTTTTGTGTACATTCCATCTTATTCCTAAACTTATTATTGAAGTATTGGTAGCCGATATTGGCGGTGTTTTAGTTTGTTGCTTTCTATAAACGGCATTAATCTCTGCAAATAAATTCTCCTTTACCTCATACGATAATACGAAAGAAGCATAAAGTACATTTGTTTTTAAACCGCTTCCAATGTTATAACCATAATCGCCATTGCGATAGGGCGGCACATTGGGCAAAAAAATGTTACTTCCATAACTGCGGCTGCTGCTATCTCTTCCTTGTTGGTAATAAATTAATTTGGCTATGGCTGTCCATTTCGGAGCTGGCTGGTACCTTGCCATTAATATATTTTCACTAAAATTAGCCATCAGGGGGTGTGCCATTGGTAAATTATAATGGGTATAGTTGGCTACCGAATCTGTATGGGCATAAGTAAAAGGTCTTACTCTATTATGTTCTATTTGCAAATCAAGGTTTTTAATACCCAATGCATCGATATATTTTCCACCCAGCTGAATACCCCATTTGTTAGCCCACCAACCGCTATTGGCCCTTATTTGCGCAAGGTTAAATTCATCTAACAATAATTGTCCATACACTTGAAACTTATTAGCCAAATTAGCTTTAACATCCATGCCCACCACTGCATTATCAAAGCTGCCATTTTGTTGCTCAATAGATCTATAAAAGATAACAGGATTTAGATAGCCGAAATCAAATCTATTTTGGCGACCAAACACTATGCCTTCAAACAAACCTACATTTAACCACTTGGTTAGGTTTATATCTAAATGGTGCATTACTGCATATTTTTTACCTATCAACTTATCGCCCACTCGCCTATCGGCATGGTGCAACTCCATAAATAGGTTTTGATAATTAAACTTCCAAATACGGGTATTTAATCGTAGAAATAAATTGCTATTTCCAAAGTCGCTTAAAAAAAGACTGCGGTGGCCATTGCCAATAAAATTTCTATCGTAACCGAAGGTAACATCAATATACTTTGTGGCATTAAATGTAAAATAACCCCTGGCATCAAAAAAATCGTATCCAGTTGTTTTAAAATCTTTGTAAAAGCCAGCACCGGGTAAAGCTTTTCTGTCACTTTCAAAGCCCCGTACATAAAGTGGCGTTTTTTCCTGATTATCGGTTATGCTGGCAAAAAATCCAATTTTATTAGCCAGTTTGCCCCTTACATATAAGCCTCGAGTGTTTTGGAATAGCGCTTCGCCATTATTACTTTCTTTTGAATATTGTATATTAATCATTGGGTTTATGATTAAATCAAAATCCTTTACATGTACTTCATATAAATTAGCTGGCGTTTGAAAAAATCGCTTGCTAATTGATTTTTTAGAACGCATCATCAATACGGATGAGTCTGTATGAAACTCCGTATTATTTAACCGTAATCTATTTATATTATAAATGTCAACCGCCGAAAGGTTTTTGGTTGTGTGTGCATTAGAAAAGTGATTAACGGCAGCTAACACATTTTTACGATTGTAAGGCTTAATTTTTGAAAAATTTAATAATGAATCGGTGCGGCCATTTATTTCTAACCTTTCTAATAAAACATTTGCCTTATCGCCCTGCATAATATACGTACCCTGTGCTATTGAAGACAAAGAGAAAAAGCATAGAATTATGATAAGGAAAGAATGTTTATATCTGAAACCGGGGAAGCTAATTTGTTTAAATTGCATGTGTATTGATTTATTACCAATAAAATCAGCGAACAAGATATGCAAAATTACTTGATTAGGAATATACAAATCGTAAATGAAGGCGCAATAGTTACTAGCGATATTTTAATCGCAAACGGGCGCATTGCTAAGTTAGCACCGCACATAACAACCCCTATAAATTGCATTGAAATAAATGGAGAGGGAAAACATCTATTACCCGGCTGCATTGACGATCAAGTACATTTTCGAGAGCCCGGACTTACACATAAAGCCAATATATACACCGAAAGCAAGGCGGCTGTTGCGGGCGGCGTTACTAGTTATATGGAAATGCCCAATACCATACCCAACGCACTTACGCAATCATTACTTGAAGATAAATACAGCATTGCTGCTCAATCTTCGCTGGCTAATTATTCATTTTTTATGGGCGTAAGTAATGCAAATGCGGAAGAAGCTTTGCTTACAAACAAAAAGAAAAAGGAAGTGTGCGGCATCAAAATATTTATGGGTAGCAGCACAGGTAATATGCTAGTGGATAACCCCAATGCATTAGATAAAATTTTTAGTGAAAGCGAAGTACTCATTGCCACCCACTGCGAAGATGAACGTATAATTAAAAAAAATCTAGCAATCCTAAAAGCAAAAGGACTATCCTTAACAGCTGCCGACCATCCCCTTATTCGCAATGAAGAAGCCTGTTACGAATCTTCTCTTTACGCTATTCAAATAGCCAAAAAATATAATACTCGACTACATATTTTGCATATTAGCACGGCTAACGAATTACAGCTGTTTACTAATCTGTTTCCATTAAAAGATAAGAGAATTACTGCCGAAGTATGCGTACATCATTTACATTTTACAGCCAATGATTATGCCGCCCTAGGTAACAAAATAAAATGTAACCCAGCTATAAAAGCCGCCCACCATAAAGATGAATTGTGGAAAGCCTTATTGGATGACCGCTTAGATGTAATAGCAACCGACCATGCCCCACACACTTGGAACGAAAAAAACGAACCCTACGAAATAGCACACGCTGGGCTTCCTTTAGTTCAGCACCCCCTATCCCTTATGCTTTATTACCAACAACAAGGCAAAATATCTTTGGAAAAAATTGTGGAGAAAATGAGCCACGCCGTAGCCGAGTGTTTTCAAATTAAAGAAAGAGGATACATAAGAGAAGGCTACCATGCCGATTTGGTAATGGTCGACCTCCAAAAGCCCTATACCGTAAGTAAAGAAAATATTTTATATAAATGTGGGTGGAGTCCTTTAGAGAATTTTACGTTTCCTGCATCTATACTTAAAACCTTTATTAATGGCCATTTAGTATATAATGAGGGAAGTTGGTATGAAAGCTGTAAAGGACAAAGACTAAATTTTACCAGATAAATACTGAAAAAGCCAATCAAATTGAGTGTTTCAAAGAATAAATTATTAATCAATCGTTATTATTTGTTATGCAAATAGATGAAACCTCTTTTTCAGACATCTCTATCTTTCACCAGGAAGAAGAGTTTTCTATTTTTCACAAATTAAACTTTACCAAAACTATTGGCGGCCGCCAGTGGCTTCGGCATTTTTTTAGTGCACCACATAACGACCTAAATAAAATAATAGGAACGCAAAAAGTAATACGCACTTTTATGGAGCACATAAAAGACTGGCCTGCGGATATTAGCAATGGTACCATATTAGTTATTGATAAATTTTTAGACTACCAACTTGACGATATAAGTGAAAATCCTGCTTCCCTAAATAATTTATTTTATCCAGTATTGCACAGCGCCGATTACTCCATGATAAAATACTCCATCGGCCACTTTGCTGACTTTTACCGCGGGATTAAAAAAATTAGTCAGTTGTTGGAAGACTTAGACTTGCCGCCCGCCATAAAACTTTATATTGATAGAATGAAAGGGCTATTGCGAGAGGCCCCATTAAAAAAGTTAGCAGCGCTGGCACCCAAACATTCATTTACCCGCAGTCAACTTTTGTATTTTGCTTATTACCTAAGAGGGCGACATAAAAATAGTACACTTGAATTAATAGATATTTTTAGTCGCTTTGATGCATGGTATTCCATGGCCGTGGCGGTTAAAACCTATAACCTAACTTTTCCGCAATTTATAGCACAAGATACGCCGCTAGTTGATGCCAAGGGCATGTACCATATTTTGCTAACCAATCCGGTTGCCTATGATTTACAGATGAACCCCGATCATCATTTTTTATTTTTAACCGGGGCAAATATGGCTGGAAAAAGTACCTTAATTAAAGCACTTGGTTCGTCGGTATTTTTAGCACATATTGGCATGGGCGTACCTGCTGCACAAATGAAGCTTACCCTATTTGATGGCCTGCTTTCCAACATCAATGTAGTAGACAATATTGCCCGCGGAGAAAGTTTCTTTTTTAACGAAGTACAACGGATAAAAAATACCATTGAAAAAATTAATAATGGGAAAAAATGGTTGGTGCTGATAGATGAATTGTTTAAAGGCACCAATGTACAAGATGCGATGAAATGCTCGCTTGCTGTTATAAAAGGTTTTATGAAAATTCAAAATTCCTTGTTTGTGCTTTCTACCCATTTGTATGAAATTGGCGAGGCATTAAAACCTTATCCCAATATTTCCTTTCGGTATTTTGAAACGGATGTAAGCGACGACCAATTAACCTTTAGCTACCAATTAAAGGAGGGCATTAGCAATGACCGAATTGGTTATGTAATTTTAAAAAGAGAAAAAGTGGTGGAGATGTTGGAAAAATTATAGTTTTAACAATAACCATTTTTTTTGCGCTCAATCATTTAAAATGTATAAATGAAAAAAATAGTTCTATTCATATTTTCTTCCCTTGTTGTAAGCAAACTTATTGCCCAACCTACTATTGATGTAATTCACTACAAACATCAAATAGCAGTTAGTGATTTCAACGATACAATCGAGGGAATTTCAACCATTACTTTTTCAAAGTTACCAGCAAGCGGTTCCATCATATTCGACTTAACAGGTATTACACCTGATGGTAAAGGAATGAAAATAACGAATTTATTAGCCACCTCTCTATCTAGTAGCAGCATACCTTTTTCACATATAGAAGATCAAATACGCATATCGGTTGACAAACTAATCCGTAAAGGTGATAGCAGCAGTGTAACTATTTTATACAGCGGCATTCCGGCCGATGGTCTTATCATTTCTAAAAACAAATTTGGAGAGAAAACTTTTTTTAGCGACAACTGGCCTAATCGAGCACACCATTGGATACCTTGTGTAGACAATCCGGCAGATAAAGCCACCGTTGAATTTGTAGTAACTGCACCTTCGCATTATCAAGTTGTATCTAACGGTATTCAAATAGAAGAAACCAACCTGCCCAATAATAAAAAACTTACGCATTGGAAAGAAGATGTACCCTTACCTACTAAGGTTATGGTAATAGGGGTGGCCGATTTTGCGGTTAACCATGCAGGCATGGTGGATTGCATACCCGTAAGCAGTTGGGTGTTTCCCGAAAACCGAACAGAGGGTTTTGGAGATTATGCCCCCGCTAAGGATGTGTTGCAATGGTTCATTAATTATATTGGCCCTTATGCCTTTAAAAAATTAGCCAATGTACAATCTAAAACCATGTTTGGCGGAATGGAAAATGCCAGTGCCATTTTTTATTTTGAAAACTCGGTGAACGGCAAAAAAAGTGAGGAGGCATTAATAGCCCATGAAATAGTGCACCAATGGTTTGGTAACAGTGCTACGGAAAAAAGCTTTGCCCACCTATGGTTAAGCGAAGGCTTTGCCACCTACCTTACCCATGTATATATTGAAAGTAAATATGGTACCGATAGTTTGCAAGCTCGGATGAAGAATGAAAGAGAAGAAGTAATTGCCTATGGAAAACTTAACCCGGGTGCCGTGGTAGATAATACAACCGACTATATGAGTTTACTCAATGCCAATAGCTATCAAAAAGGCGGCTGGGTATTGCATATGCTACGAAGAGAAATAGGGGATAGTATTTTTAAAAAAGCAGTAAGAAAATATTATGAACTATATGCTTTTAAAAATGCAGACACCGATGATTTTAGAAAAGTAGTTGAAGCCGTAAGTGGAAAGGATTTAAAACAGTTTTTTAAGCAATGGCTGTTTACGGGTGAGAACCCCAAACTAGCTATTGAAGGGAAATTTGATAGCAAATACAATAAAGTATATATAACGGTAAAACAGTTACAACCTACTCTTTTTCGCTTTTCATTACCCATTAAATTCGAGATAGCAGAAAATTTCAAACATCCATCTCCCTTATTGGACATCAGTAGAAAGGAGGAAACCTTTAGTATTAAGTTAAACCCAAACAGTAAATTAGTAAACATTATACCAGACCCAAACACATCCCTTTTAGCTGAATTTTCTATTAAGAAGATAAAATAACACCTCGCAAATGCCCTGCTTTGCGAGGCTTTGAGCCTCGCAGCACTATTCTATCGCCTTTGGCGATAAATCTAAAACCTTAGAGAACTTCAAAGTGAATGGAATAGCCTCGCAAATGCCGAGTAGTATTACTGCAGTACAAGAGTGCGACCCCGTCTAAGACCGGGGCACGCCGCAAGTAAAGCTGATAGTAGTAATACAGCTGGCTAAAAAATATTTTACTAACTTCCCGCCATGCTTGTAAAAACATTTGGCAGCGCTGTGTATGGTGTAGAAGCAATTACTATTACCATTGAAGTAAACTGGCTTAATCAATCCGGCAAAGATATGATGATAGTGGGGCTGCCGGATAATGCCGTAAAGGAAAGCCTGCAACGAATTGAAAGCACTTTTAAAACCAATAGTTACAATGTACCCCGCACCAAAGTGGTGGTAAATATGGCGCCTGCCGATATTCGTAAAAGTGGTACTGCATTTGATTTACCAATTGCATTGGGTATACTGGGCGCATCGGAGCAAATGGAGAACACTGATGCATTATCCACTTACGTAATAATGGGTGAGCTGAGTTTGGATGGAGAAATACGCCCCATCAAAGGATCGTTACCAATAGCTATACAAGCCCGCAAAGAAGGATTTAAAGGATTGATAGTACCTACTGCCAATGCAAAAGAAGCGGGCATGGTAAACAACTTAGATGTGTACGGTGCTAATCATATAAAAGAAGTGATTGCTTTTTTTGAAAACAAGGAACAAGGCTTGGTAAAAACAGCCATTAATACTCGAGAAGAATTTTTTAACTCGCAATATGATTTTGAAATTGATTTTACCGATGTAAAAGGTCAAGAAAATATAAAAAGAGCTTTAGAGATAGCTGCAGCTGGCGGGCATAACGCCATATTAATAGGCCCACCAGGTGCTGGTAAAACTATGTTGGCTAAAAGATTACCGACGATACTACCGCCGCTAACTTTACAAGAGGCATTAGAAACTACAAAAATTCATTCGGTAGCGGGTAAACTTCCAGAGAATGCAACCTTGGTTTCTAAAAGGCCGTTCCGATCGCCACATCATACTATAAGCGATGTGGCCTTGGTGGGTGGAGGAGGTAATCCGCAACCCGGCGAAATATCGCTGGCACACAACGGAGTGTTGTTTTTAGATGAGCTACCGGAATTTAAAAGAACGGTATTAGAGGTAATGCGCCAGCCAATGGAGGAAAGAAGGGTTACTATTTCAAGGGCCAAGGTGGCGGTGGATTTTCCAGCATCGTTTATGTTAATGGCTAGTATGAACCCCTGCCCTTGCGGTTATTATAATCATCCAGAAAGGGAATGCACCTGCCCGCCGGGTACCGTAAGTAAATACCTAAATAAAATATCGGGACCACTGTTAGATAGAATAGACTTACATGTAGAAGTAACACCCGTTGCTTTTAGTGAGCTCTCTTCTATAAAGCCAGCAGAGCCTTCTAAAAACATTAGAGAAAGAGTAATGCAGGCCAGAGAAATACAAGCGGAACGCTATAAAGAAAATACTGGTGTATATTGTAATGCACAAATGAGCAGTAAAATGCTAAAAGAAATTTGCGTTATTAATAATGTGGGTGCTAATTTATTAAAAGCAGCGATGGAAAAGCTTAACCTTTCTGCTAGGGCATACGATAGAATACTAAAAGTAAGCCGCACTATTGCTGATCTTGCAGGCAGTTTGGAAATTAAACCCGAGCATTTAGCCGAGGCTATACAATACCGAAGCCTTGATAGAGAAGGCTGGGCAGGCTAATGAAAACTTACTCTACTATAATATGATTAGAATAAACAAATTTTACTAACCCCGCAGTATTTTTTACATTCAGCTTGGACAGTAAGTTTTGTCGATGTGTATCCACGGTACGTTTACTTATTTCTAATTGCTTACTTATTTCTTCGTTGGTAAACTCTTTGGCAATTAGTAATAGTATTTCCATTTCCCTTTCAGAAATACCGAATTGTTTTCCTAATTGTTTAAAGTTAACGGGTTTATCCTCATCTACGTTTTCCAATAGTTTATCCCTAATGGCTGTAGCATAATAGGTGTCGCCACCCAATACGGTGTTAATAGCCGTAACTAATTCATCCGTATTTACATCTTTTAACAAATAGCCTTTTGCCCCATGCCGCACGGCATTTTGTACAAAGGCTCTTTCATCGTAGTTAGATAACATAATAATTTTAGCCTCGGGCTGGTGTGCTAAAATGCGCTGTACGGCGTTATCGCCATTAAACTTTGGCAACCGATAATCTAAAAGTATGATGTCAAATTTTTTCTGCATGGCAATGGCCACGGCCTCGGCCCCATCTGTGGCTTCCGTAATAAAAAAATTCTTTTTTTTGTTTTCCAAAGAAAGCATTAGCCGCAAACCATCTCTTACCATCTTATGGTCGTCGGCAATAAGTATACTTACATCAGTGGTGGGTGTTATCATCGTTTAATGGCATTAGTATTTCAAAATTTGTACCTGTTATTTTGCTTGTATTAATAGTATAGTAAGCGCTAAAGGCAACTTTCATTGCACGATTATTATACGCTATCGTTTCAAGGGTCTTATATAGATTTCCTCCGTTCCCTACTCTATTGCATACCGTTTGTAAAAGGCATGCTTTTGCATATGGCTGGCATGTATCAAAACCATTTAATGGTGGATGATTGTTAGAATGAATGGTAAGGTTTATCACTTATTGTACTTTTCGGTAAGGTATCATTATTATTTGTTGGTTACAATCAATAATGACTTAATGTACTTAAAGTTAATAAATATAATTGTAAGAAAACACATGCGTTTTCAAAATATTGTTGCAGGATTTTGATTTGTATAAACGTAACCAAACTTGGCAGGAGTTATTTGATAGCAAAAAAAGGCTTCTTACCTACATCACATTAATCAAATAGATGCTTGATTGATGTTACAAAACTTTGCAAACTACCCTACGAAAATCTTTACTACTATATTTTGTAGGGGCTTGCAATAACTGATAATTGCTTAACCGTAATAGCGTAATACTTTACAAAAAATGTATCGTATCCATTGCACTCAACCATGCTTACACCTAACAATACTGCGGAGGGCCTTCTATTATGGCGCCAAAACCTTTGCCCATGCCCGCAATTTATTCTACTTTTATAGTGTATTGAAAACAAAACCGCCAAACAATTTTACCTTCATACTTATGCAGGCTTTTGCAAACTTGAATAATTTTTACGACAAAATTTATGTATTATCTGTAACTGCCGCCGCAGAAAGACGCAAACAGTTTCAACAACTTTTTGATGGCTTGAATTATCAATTTTATTTTGGTGCCGATAAAAACACTTTTAGCATAGAAGAAGTAAAACAAAAAAATATTTACAGCGAGCCCCTTACTAAAAAAAACCATCGCTATTCAAAAACCATGAAGCATGGAGAAATAGCCTGCGCTTGGAGCCATAAAATGATATACGAGGATATGCTTCAAAATGGCTACCAACGCATTTTAATTTTTGAAGATGATGCCGTGCCCGACGAACATGTATTACAAAATAGCAACAACATCCTCAAAGAAATACCCCCCACTGCTGAGCTTGTTTTTTGGGGCTGGGGAAAAAATGAGAAAGCCCCTCCGTTTTCTTTTTTAAAAAAAGCCATCTATCACCTACAGCACCGCCTTGGCTTTTTAAAATGGAATCATCAAGTAATAACCAATAACTACGCTAGGCCATACGCTAAACATCTAAAAAAAGCAGGTTTTCATGATTTTACTTATGCCTATGCCATTAATCAAACGGCTGCCAAAAAATTAATAGCAATGCAAACGCCACTACAATATGTAGCAGATAATTTATTGGCCTATGCCGCCACCCAGCAGCAAATAGAAGCTTATATTGTTCACCCCATGGCCTTTCTACATGATACCCTACCCGATGGCAGCCCGAAAGATTCGTATATTCGCTGATTATATTTTTTGTTACCAGCTGTAGTAACACAGATGATCGTCCCTTGCGTCGCACTCTTCAACTGCAGTAATTCTATTCAGCTTTTATGAAAATACTTTTGCGTTATTTAAAACCCTATAAGTGGCTAGTTGTTTTGGTACTATTTTTAGCGGCCATCAACATTGGCTTCTCTTTAGTAGACCCCATTATTTTTGGTAAATTAGTAAACCTAGGAAGCTATCACCAAAAAGTAGAACCCCTTACGCAACACGACTTTTTTTTCACCCAAAAAAACTATACAGATAATACTGTTCAGATGGATGCGGCCGGGGTGATTAAAAAAACAGAAAAAACAAAAACCATATATGGCGTAGTTTGGCTATTGATAGCCTCTATTTCTGTAGCTATGGTAAGCCGTATTGCCAAAGCCTTTCAAGATTACTTTCTAAGCCTAATAACCCAAAAGTTTGGCGCTACAATTTTTACTGAGGGGTTACAACATGCTATGAAGCTGCCTTATCAAGAATTTGAAGATGCACGAAGCGGAGAAACCCTAAGCATACTACAAAAAGTAAGAATAGACACAGAAAAATTTGTAGCTTCTTTTATCAACATATTATTTCCGGTAATTGTAGGCATTGTATTTGTTGCCGTATATGCCACTACCATACATTGGAGCTTGCCCTTAGTTTATTTTGGCGGTATTTTTTTGCTTACTATTATTTCAAATTTGCTAAGTAAAAAAGTAAAAACAATCCAGAAAAAAATTGTGGGGCAAACAACGGCATTAGCAGGTGCTACCACAGAATCTCTTCGCAATATTGAACTGGTAAAAAGTTTAGGGCTAACCACCCAAGAGGTTAATAGACTTAATAAAAATACCTTTAAAATTTTAGGGTTAGAATTAACCAAAGTAAAGCGTATACGAAGCATTAGCTTTATCCAAGGCACTTTTGTAAACACGCTAAGGCAGGTCATCCTCTTTTTATTAATGCTGTTTATTTATCAAGGTAAAATGGATGCAGGCCAAATTGTAACCATGCAAATTTTTTCTTTTTTTGTATTTGGCCCACTGCAAGAAATTGGTAATATCATTCTCACTTACAGAGAAGCACAAGCCTCTTTGGAGAATTTTGATACCCTAATGAAGAAAGCACCCGAGCAACAACCTTTAGCACCTAAAAATTTAGGGCATATACAAACATTGGAATTTAATCAGGTAGCATTTAAGCACCATACCGCATCGCAAAAAGCCATCAACAATATTAGTTTTCAAGTAAAAACAGGCGAAACCATCGCCTTTGTTGGGCCATCTGGTTCTGGAAAAACAACGCTAATGAAATTATTGGTGGGTCTTTACCGCCCACAAGAAGGAAGTATTTTGTATAATGGAATGGATGAGAATAATATAGATTTTGAAACTTTACGTAATCAAATAGGTTTTGTAACCCAAGACACACAACTCTTTTCCGGTACTATCAAAGAAAACCTAACCTTTGTAAATCCCAGTTCTACTGATGAAGAATTACATGCAGTGCTACAAAAAGCATCTTGCCAAAATATGTTAGCCAGAGCCGAAAAAGGATTAGATACCATGATTGGCGAAGGTGGTTTAAAATTATCAGGTGGAGAAAAGCAACGCCTTTCAATAGCAAGGGCCTTGCTGCGTAAGCCTAAATTATTATTGTTTGATGAAGCCACTTCCGCACTCGATTCATTAACAGAAGAGGAAATTACAGATACGATAAGAGATATTTCCCTACATGGCAATCAAATTACTATTTTAATTGCACACCGCTTATCTACTATCATGCACGCCGATAGAATATATGTGTTGGAAAAAGGTGATGTTGTAGAAACCGGCAGCCATGAAAATCTGCTTGCCGAAAAAGGATTGTATTACGCAATGTGGCGGCAACAAATTGGCGAAAGAAAATATAAATCAAATAGCAACGCTTAATTTTTTTTCAAAATGAGTTTACTTTCTTTGTTGGGTTTTGGCCAAGCAAAAATTAAACAGGCCATACAAAAGGGTGCCATTATTATTGATGTACGTACAGTGCATGAGTTTGATCAGGGAAAAATTGCGGAGTCAATCAATATACCGCTGGAAAGAATAGAAAATAATATTGAAAGAACAAAAGCCATGAATAGACCTATTGTAGTTTGCTGCACCAGCGGAAACAGGAGTGGCAAAGCTGTTGGACTTTTAAAAGCCAATGGTGTAAAAAATATATACAACGGAGGCAGTTGGTTGAATGTAGCCAACATTATAAAAAACTTATAGCTACTTTACTTTTAAGGTGTTACTTTTATTTTTACCGACTTGGTTGTTTTATTATTGCCGTGGTCTTCAAATAAAACGGTAACGGTGCAATCTGTGGTTACCGTTACGGTAGGGGGTGTAAACGGCACCGAAAAAGCATAGCTTTTAAACCCATGAATTTCATAACTCTGTTTCTTTATTTCAACCCCGCTTGCATCGGCGGTAACTAATACATAGCCTTGGTATAACCCATTTTCGTCCGTAACCGTACCAGTAATAGTAATTGCCGTTCCCGAAACTATTGTTTGATTAAGCATTGGATTTGTAACAGTAATTACCGGTGCAATAGTATCATTTGGAACTGGGCCATGTACGCCCCCGCCACTACCATCATCTTGCAGGCCGCTAGTTCCTTTAGAGCAAGCAATTAGGAAAAGGGTTACATTCAAAATTATAATAAAAACACTTTTCATAGATAGTAAAGTTAACTTTCTTTTTTTTCAGTTCGGCCGGCCATTAAATCTTTAAAAACATTGGGCTGCTCTAATTCTTCCATATCGCTAAGTTCTAACTCAATAGCACTGGTACTTTGAAAAATCTCCACTAACGAAAACAATAAAGAAGCCAATAAGCTTAGTAAACTAAACGCAAAAACAACCCTCGAAACTTCTTCCCAACCTCGATATATAGCATACATTGTAATTACACAACATAAAAAACTAAGTACACCCAATCCTTGCATATATCGTATAAGATTAATTCGGCGGCGCAGGCTCTTTATCTGATGTAATATAACTTTGCTTTTTTGTCCTTTCACATATTCATCATGTAACTTTCGTACCAAATTGGCTAAGGCTAAAAAGCGATTGGTATATGCCAATAATAATAAACTAATGGCAGGAAAAAGTACAGCAGGTGTATTAAAAGTAATTTCCATCTTTGGTAGTCATTTTAAAATAATTTCCATTCTACGATTTGCCTTTTTCCGCTGCAATTAATTTTTCGATTACAAAATATGTTATCGGGCAAAAGGATGTATTTTTTAATGCCATTGGTTGCCTTTTTAACATAAAATCATCATCCATATAGGGAAACCTAGCACAATCGGTAGGGCGTACATCATATATGCTGCAATAATTATCAGCCCCCAAAAAAGCACAAGGCAGTTCTTTTAACACATTATCACCATCATCATCTATACGTAGGTATTTATCTTTAAAATCGCCTTCCTTCATTCCTAAATACTTGCTGATGCGTTTAATATCGGGTGGGGTAAAGCGAGGAGAATAGGTTTTACAACAATTGGCGCATTGCAAACAATCAATTTTGTTAAAGGCTTCATCGTTTAAATAGGGTAGTTGCTTCAACACGGCATTTTTATTAGCCCTATGCAGAAATTTTTTATATTCCTTTTGGCGCTCGCCCGACTTTTTTTCCCAATTCTGTAAAAGTTTATCCTGCATTATGCAAAGAAAAGCATTTATGCGGTTGATTGTTGGTTTTACCTATGGGCTTCTTCTGTATATAATAGCTTTATACTTTAAAATTTAAGCAGTAGTCAACAGCATTTAACCGATTATCCCCACCTTCAACAAACGGCTGTTATTGTGCTGCCACTGCCGTAAATTTGCGCATCTTTTTACGCAATAAGCATACTCCTATATGAATCTTTTTGATCAACAAGCTAACGAGTTTATACCTCGCCACATTGGCCCAAGCCAGGCAGATACGCACAAAATGTTACAAACCATTGGTGTGGAAAGTTTAGCACAATTAATTAATAATACCGTGCCCCCTAATATTCGGATGCATCATTCGCTAAACATACCTTCCGCTATTAGCGAACATGAATATTTACAACATATCAAAGAAATATCTTTAAAAAATAAGGTTTTCAAAAACTACATTGGGCAAGGGTATTATGATACCATTACCCCATCCGTAATTTTGCGAAATATATTTGAAAACCCGGGATGGTATACACAATACACTCCCTATCAGGCAGAAATTTCTCAAGGCCGTTTAGAAAGCCTGTTGAATTATCAAACCATGGTAAGCGACCTTACCGCTTTGCCAATTGCAAATGCATCCTTATTGGACGAGGCTACTGCAGCCGCAGAAGCAATGACCATGTTCTTCAATAACCTAAACAAACAAGACCACATCGAACGTCCTCGATTTTTTGTAGACCAACACCTATTTCCACAAACAAAAGATGTATTACTAACTAGGGCCATACCTGTGGGTATTGAAATTATTGAAGGGGATTATAAAAATTCGGCAATCGATAATACTTTTTTTGGTGCCATTGTACAATATCCCAATGATAATGGTGCGGTGGAAGACTACAGAAACTTTATAGAAACAGTGCACGCAGCCGGTGGCTTTGTGGTAATGGCTACCGATTTATTAGCGCTAACTCTTTTAACCCCTCCAGGTGAGCTGGGTGCCGACTGTGCCGTTGGTTCTGCACAGCGCTTTGGTGTACCATTAGGTTATGGCGGGCCCCATGCGGCATTTATGTCTTGCAAAGACGAATTTAAGCGTAGCATACCTGGCCGCATCATTGGTATTAGTATAGATGCCCAAGGTAATAGAGCTTTGCGCATGGCATTACAAACTAGAGAGCAACATATAAAGAGAGAAAAAGCAACCTCTAACATTTGTACTGCACAAGCTTTATTAGCAAATATGGCAGCCATGTATGCCGTTTGGCATGGACCAGATGGTTTAAAAAATATTGCTACACGAGTTGCTATACTTACTCAAACCGTAGCAGAAGCAATTGAAGCCCGAGGCTTTGAATTAGTAAGTGATAGATTTTTTGATACCATTGTAGTGAAGGTTAAAGATATTGCACCCATCAAAGCTAAAGCCGAGCAACAGCTTATTAACCTACGTTATATAAGCGATAACTTAATAGGTATTTCTATTGATGAAACCGCTGAGGTTGCCGATTTGTTTGATTTAATAAATTGTTTTGAAAACGATACAAACCCAGTTGGATTTGAAATAGCTAATGATGCCGAGCTGTATCATATACCTGATGCGCTACTTAGAAAATCAAGCTACCTTACACACCCTGTCTTTAACACCCATCATAGCGAAAGCCAGATGATGCGATATATAAAACAATTAGAAAATAAAGATTTATCGCTAAATACCTCTATGATTTCTCTTGGAAGCTGCACTATGAAGTTGAATGCCGCTACCGAGATGATGCCGCTTAGCTGGAGCCATTGGAGCAAGATACATCCATTTGCCCCCGCTAATCAAACAGAAGGTTACAAGTATATGGCAGATGCATTAAGCAATTACCTATGCGAAATAACAGGCTTTGATGCCTGCAGCTTACAACCCAACAGCGGTGCACAGGGCGAGTATGCTGGCCTGCTTACGATTAAAGCCTATCACGAAGCAAATGGCAATCCACATCGCAAGGTTATGCTTATTCCAATATCTGCACATGGCACCAACCCTGCTAGTGCTGTAATGTGCGGTATGAAGGTAGTGGTGGTAAAAGCATTGGAGAATGGCTATATAAATGTAGACGATTTAAAAGCAAAAGCTACGCAATACAGTAACGAGCTTTCTGGTATTATGATTACCTATCCAAGTACCTATGGTGTGTATGAAGAAACAGTAAAAGAAATTACCGACATCATACATCAACACGGCGGCCAAGTATATATGGATGGTGCTAATATGAATGCACAAGTTGGATTAACAGCTCCTGGATTAATTGGTGCCGATGTTTGTCACCTAAACCTGCACAAAACATTTGCTATACCACATGGTGGTGGTGGGCCTGGCATGGGGCCTATTTGTGTAAAATCACACCTAGCAATGCATTTACCCGGCCATTCCTATAAGCAGTCTGGGCTTAGTACTAATTATGCCGTAAGTGCCGCTCCGTATGGTTCAGCATCTATACTTCTTATTTCTTATGGCTACATCAGAATGTTAGGCAATGAGGGTGTAAAAGCCGCCACTGAGTACGCCATTTTGAACGCCAATTATATGCGTGCCCGTTTACAAGGTGCTTATGATATTTTATATACTAACATCAACGGTCAATGTGCGCATGAGTTTATTGTGGACTTAAGACCGTTTAAAAAATCGGCAGAAGTAGAGGCAGAGGATGTGGCCAAACGATTAATTGATTATGGTTTTCATGCCCCTACTATGAGTTTTCCGGTGGCAGGTACCATTATGATTGAACCTACAGAAAGTGAAGATATGGCGGAGCTTGATCGTTTTTGCGATGCACTATTAGCTATACGGAAAGAAATAAAGGAGATAGAGGACGGCCATGCCGATAAGAAAAATAACCCTTTAAAAAATGCTCCGCATACCCAACATGTAGTAACTGCCGATGAGTGGCAACATACCTATAGCCGAAAACAAGCCGCCTTTCCTTTACCTTATGTTTCCTTAAATAAATTTTGGCCATCAGTAGCAAGGGTAAACAATACCCATGGCGATAGAAATTTGGTATGTACCTGCGAGCCGGTGGAAAGTTATATGTAGGTGTATGCCTTATTTAGCCACTAAATTTCATCTGCATAAAAAAAATCCTTGTATTTCTACAAGGATTTTTTGTTGACTGAATGCAATAACTTTATACTCATTTTATTTACCCCAACCCAACCAATCGTTGCCATTGGCATATAGCATTAGGGCTAACAATAATATCATACCTACTAACTGCGCATATTCTAAAAATTTTTCATTTGGCTTTCGTCCGGTAATCATTTCCCAAAGGGTAAACATAACATGGCCCCCATCCAAAGCAGGTATAGGTAATAAATTCATAAATGCTAAGATGATGGAAAGGAAGGCGGTAATATTCCAAAATGCTTCCCAATTCCAAGTGGTTGGAAAAATAGATCCCATCGATTTGAAGCCACCCACACCTTTGTAAGCGCCGGTACTGGGGTTCAGTATGAGCTTAAATTGATCGATATACGCTTTTAATTTTTCACCCGTTTTTCTTACACCGGCAGGAAAAGCGGCAAGAAAATTATATTTGGTTTTTATCACATCATAAGCGCCTAAGCTATCATATTGTTCTTCGGTAAGGTAGGGTACGCCAATTTTTCCTTCTCCCGATACATTGGCTACAAGTTGTTTTCGCTCTCCATTTCGCTCAATGGTTAAGTTTACTTGTTTGTTTTTAAATTGATTGAAGACAGGCGCCATTTCATCATAAAATTGTACCGGCACTGTATCTACTGCAATAATTTTGTCTAATTCCTGCAGGCCAGCTTTTTTTGCAAAAGAGGTATCTTTTTTTCCAAAGGCACCTACATAGGCGGGTACTCTTTCTACTAAAAGTACTCTCCTTTTATCTTTTCTTGTTATAAGCTTATCTATTAAGTCAATAGGCAAATCAATATTTTTAATTTCCCCATTTCGTTCAATTTTTACCTGTCTCCCGCCAATTAAAATTTTAGCTTGTACCTCTTCAAAATAACGAATTGAATCTCCATTTATTGCTAAAATTTTATCGCCGCTTTGAAAGCCTAACTTATTCATTAAACTATCTGTAACCCATATACCATTTTTAACGCTGCT
Source organism: Bacteroidota bacterium (assembly GCA_039796695.1). Lineage (GTDB taxonomy): Bacteria > Bacteroidota > Bacteroidia > Chitinophagales > Chitinophagaceae > JJ008. The sequence goes on along the minus strand of JBDKJF010000004.1, from coordinate 89,829 downwards.
GATGGGTGTTTTACTTTCGCCCCATATCATTAATATAAAAGCATAAATAACAAATGCTGTAAGTACATTCATGATAACCCCCCCTAGCATTACAATTAATCGTTGCCAAGCTGGCTTACTTCTAAACTCCCATGATTGTGGGGGTTGTTTTAGCTGTTCCTTATCCATGCTCTCATCAATCATGCCTGCAATCTTTACATATCCGCCTAATGGTAGCCATCCTATACCATATACGGTTTCGCCAATTTTTTTCTTAAAAATGGCAAACCAAGGATCAAAGAATAAAAAAAATTTTTCTACCCTGCATTTAAACCATTTGGCGGTAATGTAATGTCCAAATTCATGGAGTATAACTAATATTGATAAGGCCAATAATAACTGTGCGGCCTGCAGCATTACATTAGACCAATTAATAAGTAACAATGTATTCATATAGTAACAAAAAACATTTCCCGCTAATGGCGGGAAAAAAAATTAAAGTTTGATAATATCGGCTGCTAAGTTACGAGCCTCGCCATCGCTGTCAAAATATTCCTGTAAAGTGGGATGTGCTATAAAAGGTACTTTTTCCATTACTTTTTCTATCACATTCGTCATATCTAAAAAATTAATATGATTACGTAAAAAGGCAAATACCGCTACTTCGTTGGCCGCATTCATTACACAAGCCAGATTGCCTCCTTTTTCTAAGGCCTGTTGCGCCAATGCTAAATTGCGAAACGTTTTTACATCTGGATCTTCAAATGAAAGTGTTTGTATTTTTTTAAAATCGCAGCGGGGGAAATTATTAACAATTCGTTTAGGAAAGGCCATGGCATATTGTATGGGCAGCTTCATATCGGGCAAGCCCATTTGTGCTTTTATGCTTCCATCTTCAAACTGTACCATACTATGTATAATGCTTTGTGGATGTATTACCACTTGAATTTGTGCTGGTGTTAAGCTAAAAAGCCATTTAGCTTCAATCATCTCCAACCCTTTATTCATTAAAGTTGAAGAATCGATTGATATTTTGGCCCCCATACTCCAATTAGGATGTTGCAAGGCATGCTCCCTTTTTACATTAACCAAGTAGTTAGGTTTACGCCCTATAAAAGGCCCGCCAGATGCGGTAAGTATTATTTTTTCAATACGATTTCTAGTTTCGCCTACTAAGCATTGAAATATGGCTGAGTGTTCTGAGTCTACCGGTATGATCGGTACTTTCTTTTCAATGGCCTTCCCCATTATAATATCGCCCGCTACCACCAGCGTTTCTTTATTAGCCAATGCAATGGCTTTATGATGCTCTATGGCCTGCAAAGTGGGCTTTAAACCAGCGTAACCTACAATGGCGGCCAACATCATATCGTAACAATCCATGGCGGCCACTTCCACTAACGCCGTTTCGCCAGCAAAAACTTTAACATCGGTATGGCTTAATGCCTCTTTTACTTTGGTGTATTTTTTTTCATCTCCTATAACCACAATGTGAGGATTGAATTTTAATGCCTGCTCAATAAGAAGTGCTTCATTTGTTTGTGCGGTTAAAACCTCTGCCGAAAACTTATCGAGATTGGCGGCTATAACTTCCAAGGCCTGCGTGCCTATGGAACCTGTAGAGCCAAAAAGGGCAATTCTTTTTATCATACTACTTGAACCAGGTTTTGAAAAATTGTCTATGGTGTGTTTACTTTCCATTCGTTAAAAATTACAGAGGTAAGGCTATGATAGTTTATTTATCCAAAATATATTTGGTTAACTCATCCGCTATTCTTCTGTCATTGCTTAATCGGGGTACTTTATTTTGCCCACCCAATTTACCAATAGATTTCATATAATCAATAAATCCGTTTTTCCTAATCAAGGTTACTTTTAAAGGTTGTAATATATTGCCTGCAATTAAATCATCGTAGTACACATTTTTTTCTCGCATCGCATTATTTAATAATGCTGTAAAAGTACTTATTGCGGTAGGTGGGTTTTCAAACTCTACAAACCACTCATGGTACGATTTGCCATCGTTGTTACTTACAAATGGGGCTACTGTATATTCTGTAGTTTGTAAATTAAGTGCAACGCATACTTGCCGCATACTTGCTTCTACTTCTTCGCCAATCACATGCTCGCCAAAAGCGGAAATAAAATGTTTGGTACGGCCTGTTACTATTACACGGTAGGGTGCTAGTGATACAAACTTAACCGTATCTCCAATATTATACCCCCAAAGCCCTGCATTGCTACTAATAATTAGCGCATAGTTTTCGCCAAGTTTTACATCTTTTAAAGAAAGCCTTGTAGGATGCTCATTAAAAATTTCTGCTGCAGGAACAAATTCAAAAAAAATGCCACTATTGGTATTTAACAAAAGTCCTTCGGCGTCTTGTGCATCTTGAAAAGCAAAAAAGCCTTCACTTGCGGGAAACAATTCAATGGTATCAATTTTTCTTCCAATACTTTCAAATAATTTGGCTTTGTAAGGTTCAAAATTTACTCCTCCTTGTACCATTACACTAAATTGAGGAAATAGATCGCCTACTTTTTTACCACTTCGCTTTATCAACTCATCAAAATACATCTGCATCCACGGTGGTATGCCGCTAATAAGGCTCATATTTTTATGAATAGTCTCATCAACTATTTTATCAAGCTTGGTTTCCCAATCTTCTATACAATTGGTTTCGTAGGATGGCAGCTGGTTAGTGCGCAAATATTTAGGTACATGGTGGTTTACAATACCGCTTAACCGCCCTGTGGGTATATCTCCTATTCTTTCTAATACTGGCGAGCCGGATAGGAAAATCATTTTGCCTTCCGCAAATTTTGTATTGCCCGTTTCGGCCATATAACAAAGGAGGGCATTACGAGCTGTATTAATATGATTAGGAATAGAATCTTTCGTAATGGGAATGTACTTAGTGCCGCTAGTAGTACCCGAAGTTTTGGCGAAATAAATAGGCCTGCCTTTCCACAGTACATTATGCTTGCCTTGTTTTATTTTTTCTATCCATGGCTTTATTTGTTCGTAATCCCGTATGGGCATGGCATGCACAAACTCGGTATAATTTTTTACCTGGTGCAAATGGGCCTCTTTGCCAATTTCGGTATTTTGGCCTGTTTTTAGAAGGCCTTTTAGAATGTTTTCTTGATCGGAAAGGGCCGAAAACATCCCTTTTTTAATACCTTTATACACATAAGATGCAAAAGGTTTGGCTAAGAAAGACTTGATTTTCATACTAATTGTAAGTGTTTGGCCGGTTGGATAGGTACAAATATAAATGATGCCCTGCCAAAGCAGACTATTTGCTCAACATAAATCTTTATTTAGTGTTTGAGACTTAGTAAAATCTCCCTACCTTTGCCGTCCTAATTTTTAATGTATGATAGCTGTAGTAAAAGTAGCCGGACAACAATACAAAGTTGAAAAAGATCAAACCTTGTACGTACCTCAATTAGAAGGAAACGCCGGAGATAAAATTAACTTGGAAGTATTATTGGTAGATGCCGATGGTAAATTAACCACTGGTGCAGGTAGCAGTAAAGTTCAAGCTGAAATTGTAACACATGTAAAGGGCGATACTGTTATTGCTTACAAACAAAAGAGAAGAAAAGGCTTTCACAAAAAGAAAGGGCACCGTACAGCTTATACTAAAATTAAAGTAACTAGCATTGCTTAATAAGTTTTATACGCAGAAGCCAGGATAATTTCTGTAAAACTTATTACATTAACACTCATAAATTAATAAAAGATGGCACATAAGAAAGGTGAAGGTAGCGTTAAGAACGGCCGCGACTCTCAGAGTAAACGCTTAGGGGTTAAAATATTTGGTGGCCAACCTGCCGTATCTGGTAATATCATTATTCGTCAAAGAGGAACGGTTTACCATCCAGGTAAAAACGTAGGAGTTGGTAGAGACTTTACGTTGTTTGCATTAAGTGACGGTATTGTACAATTTCGCAAAGGAAGAGATAATAGAACGGTAGTATCTGTAGCAGTTGCAGAAGCTTAATTTGCCTATTACTTTAGAATAATTGTAAAAAAAATTTGGGTAGTATGAAATAATTATTATTTTTACTACGTAAATTCCATTTTTACTAACCTAAAATTCTAAAAAAATGGCAACAAAGAAAAAAGCTGCTCCTAAAAAAGCTGCAAAAAAAGCCGCTCCTAAAAAAGCTGCTAAGAAAGCCGCTCCTAAAAAAGCTGCTAAGAAAGCTGCTCCTAAAAAAGCTGCTAAGAAAGCTGCTAAGAAAAAGAAATAATTTTCTTGCAACAAAAATGAATATCGAAAGTCCCCAAGTTTTGGGGACTTTTTTTTTTTGCTGCCTGTTACCCACTATTATTTATTTCGTTTATTGGAATAAAAAAAGTCCTTCTGCGAGTTGCAAAAGGACTTTCAGCGGAGAGAGAGGGATTCGAACCCCCGGACCTGTGACAGTCAACGGTTTTCAAGACCGCCGCATTCGACCGCTCTGCCATCTCTCCGCGGCAAATGTAAGATGGCGAAGCCTATTTGCAAAATACTTCTAGTAGTTTCCTATATATTTTTTGTAATAACGCTAAAATTTAAAATCGAAAATTTTAATGGCATTTAATTTGGTCCAAAATAACAATGGTAACACAATGCATTAGCATATAAAAATACCCGAATGCACTATTGTAGGGAAGTATGGGTGACAACTCATGTTATCCTTTGCTAAATATATCTTTCAATAAAGTAGTAGCATTTAATTAAAGAAAATAGAAATATCTATCTCTCCTAATTTTTAATACAATAAGGGCTGCACAATACCTTATGCATCTAAATGATGTTAAAAGCTAAAAGTAGCTACTTTATCGGGATAGTTCAGTTTATTGCTTTTTCGCTGCCCCCCTACTATTACATGCATTATGTTTACCTGATCATCAAACAAATCATACATAAGAGTGGTGGTAATCTCTATTTTACTGGCAGTAGGCACCTGCATAGCTTCTATGTAGCCGTAAGTGGCTGCATCTTCGTTCTCCGAACCTAAATAAGTAAAAACAGTAGGTTTACCATTTACTTTAATAGAAAGATGGCTGGCTATATATTTTTTTATTAAAGTATCCATTACCGCCTTATTCGTGGGATGTAAAAGATCTACCTTGGTTTTGTAATTTTTAATTAATGCTCTTTCAAAATCATCTGTAAATATTTTACAACTAATTTCAAGCGTTTTGTCCGTGCTGCTATGGTTTACTTCTATTACACTTACATGAAATGGGTGTAATGCAGGTGGACGTTTTTCCGTAGTGGGCGATACTGGCGGATGATGAAATGCGAAGAGCGCCAAAACCCAAATAGAATGTAATGCTACCGACCATTTATTTATACATGCTGCCATTAGCACAATTTATTTTATTATTTGCAAAAGTCTGGATTATTTTGACAATTAGTACATAGCTGCCAAAAGCAGTATAAAGACGAAAAAGAAAAAATTACGATGCAAGATTTTGGATTTTATTTTCAATTCGGGTGGGAGCATATTATTAGCAAAGATGCACTAGATCATCAGCTTTTTATAACAGCGCTGGCGGCAATTTATGTTATTAAAGAATGGAAGCAGGTACTTATTCTTGTTACTGCGTTTACAATTGGCCATTCTCTAACATTGGCCTTAAGTGTGTTTGATGTAGTACGGTTTAATACGAAGTGGGTAGAGTTTATTATCCCCTGCACTATCGTTTTTACAGCAGTGGTCAATCTTTTTCAAAAAGATTTTTCAAAAAAATCAATACGGATTAACTATTTGCTGGCATTAATATTTGGACTGGTACATGGCATGGGCTTTGCCAATTCTCTACGGTTTATGCTAGCTGAGGATCAGCATCTATTACAAGGATTATTTGCTTTTAATTTGGGAATAGAGGCAGGCCAGGTTATATTAGTATCCTTAATACTACTACTAGCCCATTTTTTTATAAATGTAATTAAGATAAATAGAAGAGATTGGGTACTCTTTATTTCCGGCATAGCATTCGGTCTTGCATTAAAAATGTCAATTGAACGTTTTCCTATACATAAAAAAAATACAAATGCTGAAGAAACATCTGCTATTAAGCATGTGGACACTGTTATCGGGTGCAATCTTATTTGCACAAAATATACAGAACAATGCTGCCTCTAACCACGGCAATAAATTTGAGCAGCTGGGTACTACTTTACCCACTCCTAATGAACAACGAACAGCAAGTGGTGCACCTGGTCCAAAATATTGGCAACAAAAAGTTGATTACGACATTAAATGCGAGCTTGACGAAGTAAATAACCTTTTATCCGGTAGCGAAACCATTACCTATTTTAATAACTCGCCAGATGTGCTTACTTATTTTTGGATGCAGCTAGACGAAAATCAACACAGCACCACCAAAAATGCGGGCTATGATAATACTAATAAATTACCACAGCAACAGGCAACCGATAAATACCTAGATAGGTTTGAAGAAAAAAGAACCGACAATGGTTATGGTGTAAACATAACAAAGATGACTGATGCTATGGGCAAGCCACTTACATACATTATCAATAAAACTATGATGAAGGTGGACTTACCATTTCCGTTAAAGCCAGGCCAAAAATTTGTATTCAAGGTTGATTGGAATTACAAATTAGCCAACAGGAGCGATTTCAATCGATTTGGCGGTGCAAGAGGCGGATACGAACCTTTTGATGATGGGAACAATAACTATACCATGACGCAATGGTACCCTAGGTTATGCCGTTACAGCGATGACCAAGGATGGCAAAATCATCAATTTACTGGTACTGGCGAGTTTACTTTATGTTTTGGCAATTTTAAAGTGCAGATGACAGTGCCAGCAGATCATATTGTGGGCGCCACCGGCGAATGTCAAAATTATGGCCAAACATTGAGTGCCACACAAATGAACCGTTGGCAAAAAGCACAAACTGCCAAAGAACCTTTGCAAATTGTAACCCTAGAAGAAGCATTACATGCTGCTAAAAAAACGACTAACGCCTCCAAAAAAACTTGGATATATAAGGCTGATAATGTTCGCGACTTTGCATGGACCACTAGCCGAAGATTTGTTTGGGATGCAATGCCAGTAGTAGTAGAAGGTAAAAAATCGATGGCCATGAGCTACTATGCAAAAGAAGCCTACCCTATTTATAGCAAGTATTCAACCAAAGCAGTAGCACATACCCTAAAAACATATTCAAAATTTTCGTTTCCCTATCCTTATCCAGTAGCCATTAGTGTAGAAGGCAATCAAGGTATGGAATACCCAATGATATCATTTAACCCTGGAAGAGCAAACCCCGACGGCTCTTATTCAGAAGGCGCTAAAAATGCCGCAATATTGGTAATTATACACGAAGTGGGGCACACTTTCTTCCCAATGATTGTAAATAGTGATGAGCGCCAATGGACTTGGATGGATGAAGGATTAAACTCCTACTTACAATACCTTACACAAGAATTATGGGATGATAAATTTCCTTCGGATGCAGGCCCCGCTTACACTATTACAGACTATATGAAGCTACCTAAGGACCAGCTAGAACCTATTATGACCAATAGTGAAAATATCAACAACTTTGGTGCAAATGCCTATGATAAGGTAGCCACCGGTTTAAATATTTTAAGAGAAACAGTTGTAGGCCGAGAATTATTTGACAATGCATTTAGAGAATATAGCCGACGTTGGGCATTTAAGTCGCCAACACCAGCAGATTTTTTTCGCACTATTGAAGATGCTACCGGCGAGGATTTAGATTGGTTTTGGAGAGGCTGGTTTTACGGTACTGATGCATGCGACATAGCTATTGATACGGTAAAACATGCGGTGCCCGATGTAACTGCTGTACCCCCATTAACAAAAGATACCACACTGTACCGCCCTTTACAAAGACCCATTGTTAATGATTACGAAGACATTTCTAAAATCAGAAATAAGGAAGACAAAAACATAAAATTTGAAACTGACAAGGATACTACTTTAAGAGATTTTTATTGGAAGTATGATAGAAGTTTGGAGCGTTACGATACCGCAAAGTATGCCATTACGCAAAAACCATTTACTGAAAAATTAGATGAAGCTGGGCAGCAAAAATATGGCAGCAAGCATTTGTACGAAGTTAGTTTTTCAAACAAAGGAGGCTTGCCAATGCCTATAATTATAGAGTGGACATTTAAGGATGGTACTAAGGAAGTAGAGCGCATTGCGGCACAAGTATGGAGAAAAAATGAAAAAAATGTGATCAAAACATTTATGAAGGATAAAGAAGTAGCGGCTATTAAATTAGACCCTTATCGAGAAACGGCAGATATTGATGAAACGAATAATACTTTTGGTAATATTAAAGAACCTAACCGTTTAAAAATATTTAAACAAAAACAAAATTTGGGACCTACGCCACAGCCTAATCCTATGCAAAAGGCAATGGAAAAGAAAGGATTTTAAAACCTCATCAATAAGAAGCCGCTTTAATAAGCGGCTTCTTATTTAGCTACATACACTTTTACTGAATCAATTTTGCTTAGATTTGAACTTAAAGAAAATTAAAACACATATGCAAAGATTAGTAGCCACACTTACACTCAGCATTTGCATGCTCGACCATTCATTTGCTCAAAACATTAATAACAATCCTGGTAGTAACCATGGTAATAAATTTGAGCAAATGGGTGCTAACTTGCCCACCCCCAACGAGTACCGCACTGCCAGCGGAGCACCCGGGCCAAAATATTGGCAGCAACGTTGTGATTACGATATCAAATGCGAACTCGACGAAAAAAACACAAAGCTAACTGGCAGCGAAACGGTAACCTATTTCAATAATTCACCGGATGTACTTACTTATTTGTGGCTTCAGCTGGATGAAAATCAACACAGCAGTATCAATAATGCCAATTATCAAAATAGTAACACCTTGCTGCGATCGCAAACGCCTGCAGCCATTGATAGGGCACAAGAAGGAAAAGAGGATAATGGGTACGGTTTTACCATAAATAGTTTAACAGACGGAACCGGAAAGGCGCTAGACTATACCATCAATAAAACCATGATGCGTGTAGAACTTACAGCGCCATTAAAACCTGGTCAGCGGTTTACTTTTAAATTAGATTGGCATTACAAAATTGCCGATCGAATGAGCCGTGGTGGTCGCGGAGGCTATGAGTTTTTTCCAGAAGATGGTAACCATATTTTCACCATATCACAATGGTATCCCCGTTTGTGTGTGTATAGCGATTTTCAAGGATGGCAAAATCATCAATTTACGGGTCGAGGAGAATTTGCATTAACCTTTGGTAATTTTAAAGTGCAAATGACGGTACCCTCCGATCATGTAGTATTAAGTACTGGCGAATGTCAAAACTATAGCAGTGTACTTAGTCCTATACAATTAAAGAGATGGCAACAAGCCCAAACAAGTAAAGAGCCGATTGAGATTGTTACATTGGCGGAAGCGCAAGCGGCCGAAAAAAATGGACCTGCTATTATAGCTTCCAATTCGCCCAAAAAGAAAACATGGATTTTTAAAGCCGATAATGTGCGAGATTTTGCTTGGGGATCTTCTAGAAAATTTGTGTGGGATGCATTGGCTACAAAAATTGTAGGTAGAAAAGTTATGTGTATGAGTGGATACGCAAAAGAGGCCTATAATTTATATAAAAAATATTCTACCAAAGCTGTAGAACACACCATTCAAAGCTATTCAAAGTTTACCATTCCTTACCCCTATCCAGTAGCTCAAAGTATAGAGGCAGCCAATGGTATGGAATACCCTATGATCTGTTTCAACTTTGGGCGCACCGAAAAAGATGGCACTTATAGTGAAAGCACCAAAAATGGAATGATTGGTGTAATTATACACGAAGTAGGGCATAATTTTTTTCCAATGATTATCAATAGCGACGAACGCCAATGGAGCTGGATGGACGAAGGTCTCAACACTTTTGTTGAATACCTTACTGAAGAACTATGGGATAATAAATTCCCCAGCCGTAGAGGGCCGGGCGGGCTAATTACAGATTACATGAAGCTACCGAAGGATCAATTAGAGCCCATTATGACCAATAGCGAAAACATAATACAATTTGGGCCTAATGCTTATAGTAAGCCTGCAACTGGCTTAAATATTTTGAGAGAAACTATTATGGGACGAAAGCTATTTGATTATGCATTTAAAGAATATGCCAGAAGATGGGCTTTTAAACACCCAGAACCAGCCGACTTTTTTCGCACCTTAGAAGATGCCAGTGGCGAGGATTTAGATTGGTTTTGGCGGGGTTGGTTTTACAGTACCGATGTTTGTGATATAGCGCTAGATACCGTAAAATATGCTAAGCCAGATTTAGCAGCCGAAGCAGAGAACAGAGAAGAAATGACGGTAACCAGAACGGTAGATAAACCACTATTACCTGCCTATGACGATATATCAAAAATTCGAAACAGGGAAGACAAAAACATCATTTTTCAAACCGATATAGACACCACTTTAAGAGATTTTTATTGGCGCTATGCAAGAGGAATTGAGCCTTACGATACTGCTAAGTACGATGTAAAAATTCCGGCTAGTAAAACCGAAACTTTAACTACCGACGAAAAAAACAAGTATGGAAATAAAAATATGTACGAACTAACATTTAGCAATAAAGGCGGCCTTATTATGCCAATTATTATTGAGTGGACATACAAAGATGGTAATAAAGAAGTAGAACGCATACCCGCACAAATATGGCGGTTAAATGAGAATAAGGTAATTAAAACTTTTATAAAAGATAAAGAGGTAGCTAGTATTAAAATAGATCCTTATAGAGAAACAGCAGACATAAACGAGGCTAATAACAGTTGGAATACCATGCCCACCCCCTCTAAGTTTTCGATATTTAAAAGCCGCCAAACCGGTGGGCCAAGAGGTGCTGGTGGAGGCGCTGGCAACCCTATGCAAAAAGCACAAGATAAAAAGAGCTTCTAAAAAATACTTAACCGAAAATAGAAAGTGATACAGTTGTAAAGCTGTATCACTTTATTTATTTTAGTAGAATGAAGAATTTTACTACTGCAATATTATTGACAGCCTTTTTAAGCCAATTAAATGCAGCTACTGTAGATACGATTAGCATTTATAGCCATGCCATGAACAAAAGCTATCCATGTGTAGTAATTAAACCAGCAAACTATAGAAAATCTAAACAACGCTTTCCGGTAATATACCTGCTGCATGGATACAGCGGCAACTATGCCAGTTGGATTACTGGGGCAGCGCAAATAAAAAATTATGCAGATGTGTACTACTTTATAATTGTGTGCCCAGATGGTGGTTATAATAGTTGGTATTTGGACAGTCCGATTGACAGCACATCGCAGTTTGAAACGTATGTAGGAAAAGAAATACCTGCCTACATTGATAAATACTATAAAACGATAAAGCATAGATCTGGCCGTGCCATTACTGGGTTGAGCATGGGTGGGCATGGAGGTTTATACTTAGCCTTTAAACATGCGGATGTGTTTGGCGCTTGTGGCAGTACTAGTGGCGGTGTGGATTTAAGGCCCTACCCCAAAAACTGGGACCTACTAAAACGGCTTGGCGATACCACAAACTTTAAAAATAATTGGCATAACTATTCTGTAGTTAATGTAATAGAAAGCAAACCAACCATGCCCCTTTCCATTATAATAGACTGCGGAACAGAAGATTTTTTTTATCCCGTTAATAAAAATTTACATTTAAAATTGATGCAGTTAAATATTCCACATGATTATATTGAAAGGCCCGGCAAACATGATTGGAACTATTGGAGATATGCTATAATATATCAACTTTTATATTTCAACCATTACTTTAAACAACCTAAAAGTTGACGTTTTTGACAAACAAAAATGCCCCGACTTGCGGGGCATTTTACTAATTAATGAATGTAAATTATTTTTCGGCACCTGCCAATACATATTCTCTGTTTAGCCTTGCAATATTCTCAATAGAAATTTCTTTTGGACATACCGCTTCGCAGGCGCCGGTATTGGTACAAGATCCAAAACCTTCTTTATCCATTTGCGCCACCATATTCATCGCTCTTGATTTTCTTTCAGGGCCACCTTGTGGTAATAAAGACAAATGAGAAACCTTTGCAGATACAAATAATAATGCAGAAGAATTTTTACAAGCCGCTACACAAGCACCACAACCAATACAAGCTGCGGCAGCAAAGGCAGCATCGGCTTTATCCTTTTCAACTGGTAATGCATTTGCATCTACCGCATTACCTGTATTTACAGAAATATATCCACCAGCTTGTATTATACGGTCAAAGGCAGAACGATCTACCACCAGGTCTTTAATTACCGGGAAGGCATTTGCCCGCCATGGTTCCACCACAATGGTATCCCCATCTTTATAAGCCCGCATATGTAACTGGCATGTTGTATTGGCCTGCCATGGACCATGCGGACGGCCGTTTATATACATAGAACACATACCACAAATACCTTCACGGCAGTCATGGTCGAAAGCAATAGGGTCTTTACCTTCCCGAATGAGCTCCTCATTCAGCACATCAATCATTTCCAGGAAAGACATTTCGGAAGAAATGTTTTTTACCGGGTAGGTTTCAAAGCTTCCTGAATCGCTTGGATTTTTTTGACGCCATACTTTCAGCGTAAGATTCATATTATAGTGCTCCATCGTATTTTTATTTATGGGTAATCATATTTAAAATTCTCCAACTTAAGCAGTGGTTTTTTATTCAACCTTATCTTTTGATGTTTTAACAACTTACAGTTTTCGTCTCGTTCTATCAACTCTTCATCACCAGTAATAAAATTAATGTCTTTGTACTTTCGTCCTGCATCACCAATCATATCACCTTCACAAGGCTGCCTATTCCAAAAATAATCAGAAGTTGAGCCTGTTAAATAAAAGCCTCCATTCTGAAATCGAAATTTTCTGTGTTCAACCCATCGCCATGCACTCCCACCGTAATGGTGCACTTGCAAAATTCCATTATTGATTTGGACTCCACTATATGGGTCTCCATACATACCACCACAATGCCTGCACATAAGCACCTCTGCTGATTTACCACCTACTTTATAAACTTCATTTTGTTTAAACAGTATTATTAAAAGCCGCTGGGGTTCTTCATCTATATCGAAGCTATCTTCCCCATTGTATCTCATACAAAGAACAATATCTTCCCTTCCATCTTTATTTAAATCACCGGTTGTTGTTGCAATGGTATCGTATCCTTTTGGAATAAAAGCTTGAATTGTTTTTCCAGCTGGTGGAATTTTTGAAAGAACTGATTGCTGAGCATTTACCATTCCGCTATAAACCACTAGGTATAATAGTATGGCCCGCATATTATTTGTATGAACGCTGCGTTGGTTTTGCCACTTCAAAGTTCAATTCTTCCTTATGCAAATTCCAGTTACTTTCTCCTGCATACTCCCAAGCCGCCACATAAGCATACTCGTCATCATTTCTTTTGGCTTCGCCTTCTTCTGTTTGGCTTTCTTCCCTAAAGTGTCCTCCGCAGCTTTCGTTACGGTTTAGGGCATCTTTACACATCAGCTCGCCCAGTTCAATAAAATCTGCCACTCGGCCTGCCTTATCAAGTTCCGTATTCATTTCTGTAATGCTGCCGGGTATGCGTACATCACTCCAAAACTCTTTCTTTAAAGCTTGTATTTCTGCTATTGCTTCTTTTAAGCCTTTTTCGTTTCGGGCCATGCCGCATTTTTCCCACATTATTTTTCCTAAACGCTTATGAAAACTTTCTACGGTTTGCTTACCCTTAATATTCATTAAGGTGTTAATTCTATCAGCTACTGCTTTTTCTGTTTGCTCAAATGCTTCATGCGTAGTTGGAATGGGTTTAGTGGCTATTTCATCTGCTAGGTAATTTCCGATTGTGTATGGTATTACAAAATACCCATCTGCCAATCCTTGCATTAATGCTGAGGCTCCAAGACGATTAGCACCATGGTCGCTAAAGTTAGCTTCGCCCAATGCATATAGGCCTTTTACATTCGTCATTAATTCATAATCAACCCACAGCCCACCCATGGTATAGTGTACCGCCGGATAAATTCTCATTGGCACTTCGTAAGGGTTTTCGCCTGTTATTTTTTCGTACATATCAAACAGGTTACCGTATTCTTCTTTCACCACTTCTTTACCCAAGCTTGTCAACGTTTCTATATCGGCATTTTCAATACCTCTTTTCAACGCCTCTGTTCTTCCGTATTTATTAATTAGGTTGTATTTAAAATCCAAATACACGGCTTGTTTGGTGGTACCTACTCCAAAGCCTGCGTCACATCTTTCTTTTGCGGCTCTTGATGCTACGTCTCTCGGTACTAGGTTTCCAAATGCCGGGTACCTTCTTTCTAAATAATAATCTCTTTCTTCTTCGGGAATATCATTGGGTTTACGTGGATCATCTTTTTGTTTGGGCACCCAAATGCGTCCATCATTTCTTAATGATTCTGACATTAATGTCAACTTAGATTGATGGTCGCCGCTAACGGGTATACAAGTAGGGTGAATTTGTGTAAAGCAAGGATTACCAAACATGGCACCTTTTTTATGTGCCTTCCAAGCAGCGGTAACATTGCTGCCCATAGCATTGGTAGAAAGGTAGAATACATTTCCATAACCACCCGTACATAATAATACCGCATGTCCAAAATGTCTTTCCAACTCGCCCGTAACAAGATTTCGTGCTATTATTCCTCTCGCTTTTCCTTCTATTGTTACTACGTCTAACATTTCGTGGCGAGTATATTGCTGCACATTTCCTAATGCAACCTGTCTTTCTAAAGCTTGGTATGCGCCTATTAATAACTGCTGCCCTGTTTGCCCAGCTGCATAGAAAGTTCTTTTAACTTGCGTACCACCAAAAGAACGATTATTTAATAAACCACCATATTCTCTTGCAAATGGCACCCCTTGGGCCACACATTGGTCAATAATATTTACGCTAACCTCCGCTAATCGATGTACGTTGGCTTCTCTAGCACGGTAGTCGCCGCCTTTTACGGTATCATAAAATAACCGAAACACAGAGTCGCCATCGTTTTGATAATTTTTTGCCGCATTGATACCTCCCTGCGCTGCAATGGAGTGCGCACGGCGTGGAGAATCTTGAAAGCAAAATGCTTTTACTTTATATCCCAATTCTCCTAATGCAGCCGCTGCAGATGCACCGGCCAAACCAGTACCTACAATAATAACTTCAAGTTTTCTTTTGTTAGCAGGATTTACCAACTTGCAATGTCCTTTGTAATCTGTCCATTTATTATCCAACGGACCTGCGGGAATTTTTGAATCAAGCATAATCTTTATCGTTTGCCCATCGCTTCGCTTTCGGCGGCCTGATGGATTTTTATTATGTTACCAGCTTTCGTACTACTATCAACTTCGTTGCGCCTTGCCCCGGCCTTAAGCGGGGCCGTATTGTAAATTCCGACTTCAGCGAGACTTTTGTACTGTTGAAATTCTATTCAGCAATACTTCGTAATTCTCCATTCCCTACTCAATCCACCCCAAATAAAAACTTACTGGCATTAGCGCAAAGGCCAACGGCACAATAACAGAAAAACCGAGCCCCACAGCATTCAATAGCACTAGGTATTTTTTATTACTAACACCCAATGTTCGGAAAGCACTTTGAAAACCATGCACCAAATGCCATGCTAAAGACGCACAACCTAATACATACACAATAACCACCCACTGGTTTTGAAACACTTCCTTCATTTTTTCGTAAAGGTTAATTTCTGGTCCTAATAACCATCCTTGGTTACTACGATTAGGAATCCAAAAATGGGCGAAATGTAATATAAGGAATAGCAATATTATTGTACCTAACAAGCCCATGCTACGACTATACCATTTGCTGCCCCTATTACCCATGGCTACAGCATAGCCTTGCTTTCTTTTGCTACGATTTTGAAATTCGAGCATTAACCCCTGCACAATATGTAAAAGCATACCGGCCATTAAGCCTACTTCCAAAATACGGGGCACTATATTAGAACCCATAAAATGGGCACCAGCTTCAAACATTTTACCCCCATCATTGGCCCAAATGGTAGCATTTAGCGCTACATGCACTATAAGAAAAAGAATTAAAAAAATTCCGGTAAGGGCCATTACCCATTTTTTACCGATGGAGGAGGTGAACAGTTCAGACCATTTCATAAGCGAAAATCTTTGTAGAAAAAATCAGGTTTTGGCAAATTTACTGCCTACACATCAAAACACATAAAAGAATTAACGAAATCCGTACTTATGCCCTTATGGGCTTAGCCTACCCGCTATTTCATTATCTACCTTTTTAAACAAATGAAAGGGCTTATAGGTTCGCCAATTATCCAATTGAAACAGCTCTACGTAACGATTTAATTTTGCTTGTTTAAAATCATACTGCGTTTGTTCAGGCATATTTAAACAAACCACCCAGCCATTTTCTTCGGTTACCTCTTCAAATAATTCTTCATAATAATCCCTTCCATCGCTATGAAAGTTCAGCACATTTTCTCCAATCAATATAAATTTATAAATGCCTTGGTACATAAATTTTTCCAACACTTCTCGTTTCAATTCCATGATGTCATTTTCAATGGCATCATTCCACTCTCCTATTAGTTCAATAATCGCATACCTTTCTTCATAATCGGCCAACAACACTTTTAAATAAAGGGTGCGGCTGCCAAAATCATCCCACTGCGGATGGATATAATAATTATATACCGTTTGGGAAAATTCGAATTCAGAATAAGTTCTTCCAAAAAAGGGCGATTGGCGATCTTCTTCGCTAATATAAATATGCCGCCAATTATAAAACGGTTCGATGTCTTGCATAAGTTGCTGGCAAAGTTATGCTATGCATGGAAATATTTCTAAAGGCGAAAATTTACAAGCTAGCTCAATAAATAATCCTTTAATGACTGAAAATTAGGGGGCAATAATTGGCTCTTTTTTTCAATACTCATGATTTGCTTTACAGATGCTGGTACATCAATTGTTTGCCCTAAAACATTTTCTACCGCCTCGGGAAATTTAACAGGATGGGCTGTTTCTAAAAAAATACCTTTTTCGGCTGGATGTAGATGCAAATAATTTTTTAATGCAAGATAGCCTACTGCCCCATGCGGGTCGGTTGTATAATTATACTGAGCGTACACTTCCTTAATGGTTGCGGCAGTTGCTGCATCAGATATAGTATAGGAGGAGAGCTTGTTTTTAATTGCTGGAAACTGATGATCAAATATTTCAAGTATACGAATAAAATTGCTCGGATTTCCAACATCCATAGCATTAGATAAGGTAGATACAGCTTCTTTTGGTATTAGCGTTTCGGTGGCTAAGTAATTACTTACAATATCGTTTACATTACAAGCTGCAATAAAATGTTTGATTGGCAATCCGCTTTGCATGGCTAATATTCCAGCACAAATGTTTCCAAAATTTCCACTTGGTACAGATACTATGGGCGGTAGTTCTTTTTGTTTCCATTGCTTGTACGCAAAAAAGTAATAGAACTGCTGCGGCAACCACCTTGCTACATTTATTGAATTTGCAGAGGTTAAAAAGACCTTTTCGGTTAAGGTAGCATCTGCAAATGCGGCTTTTACCATGGCCTGACAATCATCAAAGGTGCCTTGCACTTCCAACGCATGAATATTATTACCCAGTGTAGTTAATTGTTTTTCTTGAACTGGACTTACTTTACCAGATGGGTAAAGAATTACTACATCAATGCCTTCTACATTATAAAAACCGTTAGCAACTGCTCCGCCTGTATCTCCAGAGGTGGCCACTAGTACTGTTACTTTTGTAGCTGCCCCTTGTACAAAATGGCCTAAACAGCGGCTCATAAACCTTGCTCCCACGTCTTTAAATGCCAACGTAGGGCCATGAAATAATTCGAGCGAGGATATATTTTCGCTCACCTTTACTAAGGGTATTGGAAAGTTGATAGTTTCTCTTACAATTTGAAATAGTTTTTCCGCTGGCATACTGTGGCCTACATAAGGTTGTATTACCCGAAATGCTATTTCTTCATTGGTAAGATTTTCGATGTCGCTTATTAATGCCTTATCTACTGTAGGCAGTAATGCCGGAAAGTATAAACCCTTATCTGGTGCTTGTCCTTTAATAGTCGCTTCTTTAAAATCTACAATGGGCGACTGCTTATTTGTACTGTAATATTTCATACCCAAAACCCCAAAAGGGGAATTTTTTAGTGGTTAATAATTTCTACCCCTTTCTTATTAATGGTGGTAACATATGTGTGGTTGGCTATTCCCATTCTTGTATAGATATTTTTCATTTCCTCTTCTACCTCCTTTGCTATTGCTTCTGTACTGCTTAGCATAAATACGGAGGGGCCAGATCCTGAAATGCCGCCACCTAAGGCACCGGCCTCTTTGCATTTTGTTTTTAGTTCATCAAATCCTGGAATTAAAATGCTTCGAACCGGTTCAATTATTACATCTTCTAATGAACGGCCAATAAGAGCTAAATCATTTTTCATAAAGCCCGCTACCAGGCCGGCAATATTTCCCCATTGCTTAATTGCATCCTTTAATTGTACTTGTTGCTTTAATATTTGCCTTGCATCGGATGTGCGTACTTCTATTTGTGGATGCACTACCGTTACAAATAAATCGGGGGCCGAAATAGGAATAATATCTAACGGATGGATAGAACGTATTAAACTAACACCGCCTAAAATACAGGGTGTGATATTATCGGCATGTTTAACACCAGAGGCTAGCTTTTCACCATTCATTGCAAATTGCACCAGATCATCTGAAGAAAAAATTTTTCCCAATAGATGATTAGCCGCTACAGCTGCACCAGCTGCACTGGCGGCACTGGAGCCCAAACCACTGCCAGGTTTTATGTGTTTTTCTATGGTTACTTCAAACCCAATGTTTCCGCCTACTTTATCCATTATGGATTGAAAAACAACTCCCGCCACATTTTTTTCGGGTTCTGTTGGCAGGTTGTAATTGTCGCGGTTATGAATAATTATGTTTGGTTGATGTAGCAATGTAACTTCCATTACATCATACGGATGGTTTAAAGCCAAGCCAAGAATATCAAATCCACAAACCAAGTTGGCCACTGTACCCGGACACTTAACGGTAACTTTTTCCATCTTCATTTTTATTATCTAATAGTAGGGAAATAAAACGTACTAAGCTTTTATATTATTTACTTGCTCTTATAATATCTGCAAATACACCACTGGCCGTTACTGCTGCCCCAGCACCAGCACCTTTTACCACCATGGGCTGTTCTGTATAACGATCGGTATAGAACAATACAATATTATCTTTTCCATATAGATGATACAAATCATGCTTTGGATCGATATGCTGTAGCCCAACGGCTGCTTTACCATTATTGTAAGAGGCTACGAACTTTAAGATACATCCTTGGTCATTTGCTTTCGCTAATAAATTGGCAAAATGCGCTTCTTCTTTCTCCATTGCTTTATAAAAATCATCTACACTTCCTTGCATACAGCTTGCTGGCATAAAGGAATTATTGTCAATATCATTCATTTCTAATTGCACTCCTGCTTCTCTAGCAAGGATCATTATTTTTCGCATTACATCAGTACCGCCAAGGTCAAGTCGTGGATCTGGTTCTGTATAGCCTTCGTCTTGCGCTTGCTTTACAACAGCTGCAAATTTTCGAGTGCCATCGTAATTGTTAAATACAAAGTTTAAGGTGCCACTTAATACCGCTTGTATTTTATTGATGCTATCTCCACTTTGAACCAAATCATTAATGGTGGCAATAACGGGTAATGCTGCGCCCACATTTGTTTCGAACAAAAAGCGACAATTATATTCTCTTGCTAAATCTTTTAATTTTTTATAATTACTAAAGGCGGAAGAAGCGGCTATTTTATTGCAAGCCACTACGGTGATGCTTTTGCGCAATAGCTGCTCATACACCTGGGCTACTTTATCATTGGCGGTAATATCTACAAAAATTGAGTTACGCAAGTTTCGGGTTACTATTTCATTGATAAAAGATGCTAAATTTGCCGCCGTGCCATTATCCAAAGCCTCTTTCCAATTGGCAAGGTTTATTCCCTCTTCGTCTACTACCATTTTTCGGCTATTACTCAATCCCACCACTCTTATTTGTATATGCATTTTTTGTAACAAAAAATCAGCCTGCTGGTGTAGCTGTGCTATTAGTTTAGCCCCCACATTTCCGGTACCGGTAATGTATAGATTTACTTGCTTATAAGTTGTTTCAAAAAATTCTTCGTGCAATACGTTAATCGCTTTACGCACATCGGCAGTAGAGAGTACGGTGGAGATGTTTTTTTCTGATGACCCTTGAGCAATAGCCCTTACGTTTACGCCATTACGCCCTAAAGCACCAAACATACGACCACTTACTCCTGTGTGGTTTTTCATACTTTCGCCCACAAGTGCAACAATAGATAGTTTTTCTTCTATCTTTAATGGTTCTACTTTTTGTAATGCAATTTCATTGGCAAATGCAGTATCTACAGCTTGTTTTGCTTTAGTAACAGCGGCCGCTTCTATACCCACACAAATAGAATGCTCGGATGAGCCTTGTGTAATTAAGACTACATTTATTTTTTCGGTACTAAGTGCTTCAAATAATCTTTTTGAAAAACCAGGTATGCCTATCATACCACTACCTTCTAAACTTATTAGTGCTATATTATCAATACTAGAAATACCACGTACAATGTCCCCTTTTCCATCAGTTAATGATGTTATGATAGTGCCTTTATCTGCCGGAGAAAATGTGTTTTTAATAACAACCGGTATGCTTTTTCCCATTACAGGTTGTATGGTAGGTGGATAAATTACCTTGGCGCCGAAGTGCGACAGTTCCATTGCCTCTTGATAGGAGATGGTAGGTATTATTTTGGCATTACTGGTTAATCGGGGGTCTGCCGTCATCATACCGCTTACATCGGTCCATATTTCAAGTACATTAACGTTTAATGCAGCGGCAAGTATGGCAGCAGTATAATCGGACCCACCACGCCCTAAGGTAGTAGTAACCCCCTCTTTGTTGTAAGCTATAAAGCCGGGCATAATACATAACTGCTCGGGTACTTCTTTGAAGTAATCTGCAATTTTTTTATTTGTAACCGTAAAATCTACTTCTGCGGCGGTAAAATTTGAATTGGTGATGATTAACTCTCTACTGTCTTTCCAAATAGCATTGCTGCCATTGGCATTAAAAGTAGCGGCTATTATTTGAGAAGAAAGCCATTCTCCGTAACTGCCCATTCTATCTTTGGAGCGTGGCGTTAATTCTCTTAGCAAAAAAATACCATTGCAAATGTCTTCGATTTCATTACAGCTTTTTTTAACCAAGCTTAACAACTGGCTTTGCTGGGTTACGGGTATTAATGCTTTTACAGTTTCTAAGTGGCGCTGTTCTATTATAGCTAATTTTTCTTTATACGTTTCATCTCCTATAGCTGCTAGGGAAGCTGCGCATAATAACCCATCTGTTACGCCACCAAGTGCCGATACAACTACTATCGTTTTATCTTTTTGAACTGCTTGCTGCACAATGTTCACCACCTTTGTTATATTTTCTGCATTGGCTACGGATGAGCCTCCAAATTTTAATACCTGCATGTATGTTAATTAATAATATAAAATAATGTATAAATGCTACTCGTTCTTTTGAACTGTTGCAGCTTAATGCCCATGTATTGATATGAAAATTTACAATCCGCCACGGCGGATCGTAATAATAGTGGTGGTAGCTGTAATAGCTACCAAAGGAGAAGAAACAATATGATTAAAGAAGTATTTCATCCTGTATCAAAGAGTGCACAAGATACAGGCTTACGCATGAATTAAAAACTATTTACTTAAAAAAGTATCTGCAGCTTTTTTTACACTGCCATATTGTAATAACAACTGTTTGGCTTTTGCATAATCGTTTATACCCGTTCGCTCCATCACCATTAATGTGCCTCTATCAACCAACTTATCGTTTGTTAGTTGCATATTCACCATTTTATTATTTTCTACTCTTCCTAGTTGAATCATTAGCGAAGTGGAAATCATATTGAGCACCAATTTTTGTGCGGTGCCACTTTTCATACGTGTGCTACCAGTTACAAATTCTGGGCCTACTACTACCTCTATCGGAAAATCGGCGGTGGCACTTACAGGAGCATTGGGATTACAGGAAATGCTACCGGTAATAATTCCTTCTCTACGGCATTTTTCTAACGCACCTATTACATAGGGCGTAGTACCACTAGCGGCTATGCCTATTACTACATCTTTTTTACATACATCATGTTTTACTAAATCTTTCCATCCTTGCTCATAATCATCTTCTGCAAATTCTACCGCTTGTGTAATGGCTTTATCGCCGCCAGCTATAACGGCCACCACTAAACCATACGGCACTCCGTAAGTTGGCGGACACTCACTGGCATCTACCACGCCTAGCCTACCGCTAGTACCTGCACCTAAATAAAAAAGACGTCCACCCATTAGCATTTTATCGGTTGCTGCCTCTACCAATTTTTCTATTTGGAAAATGGATTTTGCTACCGCTTGTGGCACTAAATTATCCTCGGCATTTATATTTTGTAACAAAGCAGCAATCGGCATTGTTTCTAAATGACTATACTTGCTTTCCTGTTCTGTTATTTTTTCAAAGGCCATGGTTCTTTATGAAATTAATGGTGATATTGAATTAAACCCTGCATGGGATTTTTGAAAACATTACCTAACTCAAATTCGTAACTATCGCAAAGGTTTTTTAAAACATCTTTAAAGCCATACGCTACACCCCCTGTAAAATGCACAGGTAACGTCCAAACCTCTTTATACTTACAAAGATGGGTAAAGAAAAAATCATTCAAGCCATCTTCTATTATATTCTCTATCATGAAAT
Organism: Bacteroidota bacterium; assembly: GCA_039796695.1. Lineage (GTDB taxonomy): Bacteria > Bacteroidota > Bacteroidia > Chitinophagales > Chitinophagaceae > JJ008. The sequence goes on along the minus strand of JBDKJF010000004.1, from coordinate 66,907 downwards.
GGCCTCTATTTTCTGCTAAAAATTTAGTAAAGCTGGCTAAATATCTGTTGGGTAAGGGTTGTTTGTAAACCTTTTCTAAAATTTCAGCAACATTCGTTTTATAAGTTACCTCAAATCGGCCGAGTAATTCCTCATCAAAGGTTCCATATAAATAATACTGAATTACTTTTTTACCTAAATATGCTCCACTACCTTCATCGCCCAGCACATAGCCAAGACCCGGGCTATTTTTTACAATTTTCTTCCCATTAAAATAACAAGAGTTAGCACCTGTACCTAAAATGCATGCTATTGCCTTTTTATGCCCACATAAAGCCTTAGCCGCTCCCATCAAATCATGATCTACTGCTATTTTAGCACCATCAAATACTTTCAGTAACGCCTTTTTTATTGTTTTGGCATTGTTAGCATTAGCACATCCAGTGCCATAATAAAATATTTCGTTTATTGATATATTTTTAATCTTGGGCATTAACTCCTTTTGTAGCAAGGCTACTATCTGATCCAATGTTAGAAAATATGGGCTTATACCAGTGGTAAAAATGGTTTTCTTTTTTCCATTTTGTAATAAACACCACTCTGCTTTGGTAGCGCCACTATCGGCAATTAATTTGATGGTTGACATGTATGCGAAAATATTTATAACTAGGCGTTAATAATCTAAACGGGCAACAGTTGGCTTAGCCTGCACGCTTTCTTGCTTCGCCTTATATTTGTATCAAATTACGGATAAAAAATTATGATGGGAAATAAAAAGTTACAAGCATGGTTGCCTTTACTTCTTTCTTTAGTAATGGTAGTGGGTTTGTTTTTTGGCTATAAACTAGGCAGCAAAAACGCAAGTTTTTTTTCTAGTAATAAACGAAGCTCCTTGCAGGAAGCATTAGATATTATTAAAACTCGTTATGTAGATACGGTACAATCAGCCAACTTAGAAGGAAAGGCCCTGCAGCAAATTATGAACGAGCTGGATCCACATTCCGTATACTTTCCGCCGGTAGATTTAAAAGAGGCCAACGAAGATTTAGCAGGGAATTTTGAAGGCATTGGGGTAGAGTTCAATATTTTTAATGATACGGTAAATATCGTTTACGTAATACCAGGAGGCCCCAGCGAAAAAGCCGGATTACTAATTGGTGATAAAGTAATAAAGGTAAACGACTCTCTACTTACATATAAAGGAATAACTGGTGATGTTGTAAAAAAACATACTCGTGGCAAGGCCAACTCAACGGCACGGCTACAAGTGTTGCGCAATAACAAAGCAATTACTATACAGGTAAGCCGAGGCAACATTCCTGTTACTTCCATTGATGCCGCTTATATGCTGGACAAAACAACTGGCTACATTAAATTAAACAAGTTTACAGAACATAGTTACGAAGAATTTATGGCCGCCTTAGAAGCACTCAAAAATAAAGGGATGATGGCCTTAGTATACGATCTAAGAGGTAATGGCGGTGGATTTATGAACGAAGCGGTGGACATGGTTGACGAATTTTTAGACGGCGACAAATTAATTGTATACACCGAAGGGCTTAACAGTAAAAAGAGAGAATACCGTTGCAAACGACCAGGCCTTTTTGAAAAAGGGAAACTTGTAGTACTAGTTGATGAGTTAAGCGCAAGTGCTAGTGAAGTATTGGCGGGAGCATTGCAAGATTGGTGCCGCGCCACCGTAATCGGACGCCGCACTTTTGGCAAGGGCTTGGTACAAGAGCAATATCTTTTACAAGATGGTGCTGCGCTACGGCTTACTATTGCCCGCTATTACACACCGCTAGGACGTAGTATACAACGCTCCTACGCAAAGGGCAAAAAAGTATATATGGATGAGATGTGGCAGCGATTTAACAGTGGCGAAATGATTTCGCTTGATTCTTTAAAAAGCCATCACGGTGGTAAAAAATTTACCACGCACTGCCATGATACCCTTTATGCTGGCGATGGCATTACCCCTACTGTTTTTATACCATTAGATACGAGCCTAACGCATCAGCATATATTACAGATTGTAAATAGCGAAGTAGTAACCAAAGTCATTTATCAATATTATCTGCAACATCGCCAGCAGCTAGATGGATACAAAAGTAGCCAAGAATTTATAAGCCAGTTTAACACCGCAGCCATGTGGAATACAATGCAAGCTATCGAAGGTGTATCTTCTTTATTAAAGTCAGTAAATGCAAAAGAAGCAACTTTATTACAGCAGCGTATCAAAGCTTTGCTGGCTCGTTACCGCTGGCGCAATGCTGGTTATTTTGAAACACTGAATGCTGAAGACCCAATGGTTACTAAGGCGCTTGCCTTAATCAACAATTAGGTAGTTATTTTTTATCATTATAATTTTTGATAAAAAAGGCCTCTAATGTGTTAAAGCATTACATTCTAATGCCACCATTTTTTGCTAAGCACTAAAAATAGTTTCATGCTATTCTGCCCAGCTCATGATATAATTTTTATTCTCAATCTCCAATGCTTGCATCGTTAGCATTAAGGGTCGAAAAGTATCCACCATAACGGCTAGCTCTTTTGTTTCCTTTGCGCCAATGCTTTTTTCCACCGCACCAGGGTGTGGGCCATGCGGAATACCCGCTGGGTGTAGTGTTATCATTCCCCTGGTTACATTTTTACGGCTCATAAAATCGCCATCTACGTAATAGATTACCTCATCGCTATCAATATTACTGTGATTATAAGGGGCGGGTATAGCTTGCGGATGGTAATCGTACAACCTAGGTACAAAGCTACACACCACAAAAGCGTTGGTTTCAAAAGTTTGGTGCACCGGTGGTGGTTGGTGTACCCTACCTGTTATTGGTTCAAAATCATGAATGGAAAAAACATAAGGATAGCAACATCCATCCCACCCTATTACATCGAACGGATGTGTCCCGTAATGCAAACCATACAACATACCTTGCTTCTTCGCTTTTATCAAAAAATCTCCACGTTCATCATAGGTTTGTAAATCCTGCGGTGGCCGTATATCTCTTTCGCAGTAAGGCGCATGCTCCATTAGTTGTCCATACTTACTCATATACCGCTTTGGAAAACGCAACGGAGTAAATGATTCTACAATGAATAATCGATTATTTTCCTCTTTAAATTCAATTTGGTAAATGGTTCCTCTTGGTAACACAATATAATCTCCATAAGCAAACGGCAATTGGCCATAGGGTGTTTTTACCACTCCACTTCCTTCATGTACAAAAATCATTTCATCCGCATCAGTGTTTTTATAAAAATAAGACGTAGTACCACTGGCAGGCGATGCTAATACTATATGACAATCGTTATTTACTAAAACAGGTATACGACTTTCTAAATATTCACCACCCTGTTTGATATGGAACCCCTCAAAGCAGCGATGCTGCAGCATTTTTTCTTCAGCAATTATTGGCTTTACATCCTGTTGTGGCTCCGTTTTTATAATTTGTGTAGGTGGGTGGCAGTGGTATAGCAATGAATAATCGTCACTAAATCCCTCTGTAGAAAATAGCTGTTCACTATAAAGTCCTCCATCTGGTTTACGAAATTGAGTGTGCCGCTTATGCGGAATATTTCCAAGTTTATAATAATGTGCCATACATATTTACGATTTATGTTAGTATGAAAATTTTATACTCCCGTAGTGCTACTAGTTTTAACGGTTGTGTAGCATTGATAATATCTTTTGAGCAGGTAATTGGTAATGCAGCCATACAATTAAGTAGTGGCGAATGAGTAAATATATTTTCGAGAAAGTTCTAAAGTAGCTAATAGAAAAATGTATTTCCACTTTCGTTTATCAATGTAGTAAGTAAAATTTCTAAAAAGGGGCATCACGAAGTTTATAAAATAAAGTTAATGAAATAAATGCCAAACCCGAATTTTGCCAAATGCAGATATATACGGCCGGCTTGTTACTAATTAAAAATCGCAAATTATTAATGGCCTATAGCAACCACAAACATTGCTATTACCTGCCGGGGGGGCAAATTAGAAAAAGGTGAAACCGCTTTGCAAGCCCTATGCAGAGAAATAAAAGAAGAGCTGAACCTTGTCTTAAAAGAAGATGAACTAATATATTATACCCATATTACAGCCCCTGCTTATGATGAAAATACAGATGTTACGATGGAGCAAGCTTGCTTTATGGCAAACAAATGCTTATATCCAAAAGCATCGGCTGAAATAGGGAAGATTAGGTATTTTGGTATGGATGAATATTTGAAAGAAAAATTTCAAGCCCCCGGCGCAATAATGATTTTACAAAAATTACAACCAGACAATTTAATAAATTAATGACACGCATAGGCCTTATTTCAGACACTCACGGCTATTTAGACGAACAAATTTTTAATTATTTTGAAACCTGTGATGAAGTTTGGCATGCAGGCGATTTTGGAGCCATTCAATTTCAACCATTAGCCAGCGCTGTAAAATTTAGAGGAGTTTATGGCAATATAGACGATGCAGTAATTCAAAACGAATATCCTGAACAACTTGTTTTTATGTGCGAAGGAGTGAAAGTAATGATTCGACATATTGGCGGTTCGCCGCCAAACTATAATGCAGCAACAAAACAAGCTTTAGCCATACATCAACCACAACTTTTTATATGTGGCCATTCGCATATTCTTAAAATTATGTATGATAATAAAATTAATTGCCTTTATATGAACCCAGGTGCTGCTGGTAAACATGGCTGGCACAAGGTAAGAACCCTAATTCGCTTTACCATTGATGGTACTAATATGAAAGATTGCGAGATAATTGAACTAGGCAAACGCTAAACCCGCTTAAATAACCGTTTGTAACAAACCTATTGCACCAATTTTTATAACGCTTATTTTTCCAAAAAAAATATTATGTATAAAATACTTATAAGCTCCATTATTGTGTTTTCTTTTTTTAATAAAGGTAGTGCGCAACAACCCACTACCGATATACAAGGTATTGAGAGCACGGTTCAATTGTATTTTGATGGCTGGGGCACCGGCGATAGCACCAAAGTGGGTAAGGCCATGCATAGTAGTTGTCATCTCAAATATTTTAGAGAAGGCAAGTTTACCGATATTTCAAGATTAGATTATTTATCTAAATTTAAAATTCGGGCCCGACCCGATAGTTTAGTTACTCGCATAGCATCTATCAACTTAACTGATAATATTGCCAGTGTAAAAGCAGAGATTATTACCGCCACGCACTTTTTTACTGACTATTTTAATATGATAAAGACCGATGATGGATGGTTTATTGTAGATAAAGTATCTACAAACAAAAAAAGATAAAGCGCATTTAAGCTTTATCTTTTAAATAGTTCATCAACTAATTTCAAAGGCTTACTACATACCTGGCAGCCATGTTCTTCCTGCACCCACTACATCTCTAAACGGCCAAGGAATGGCAGCCAGTATTAATAGCAATGCTACCAACAACATCCAAGCGGCGGCACTGTAATTATTCTTTTTTAACTTACCCCTAGCAATGGTAATAAGTATGATTGATACAAACATCATCAACGGGTGTTCTATCCAATAAAAACGGTAAGTAGTGTTATTCATAATTTCTTTTACACCAGGTACGCCTTTGATAATACCATATCTTCCAGCTATTAATTGGTATACGCCAATTAATAACATGGTGTGTGAGGCTATCATTAGCCAAAGGCTGGTTGGTTTCGCCGCTTGCTTTTTACCAAAAGCTTGAATAAGCGTAAGCAACAATAAAACCAATATAACCCAGCGCAATAAACTATGCAAGTGTAGCATACCTGTTTCCATAAAATTTAATTTAATGTACAAATGTAAAGTTATCAACGTATTTACCTATAAAAGGTTTAAAATTATTCTGACCAATCTGCCACAAAAACATTTGTATCTCTAGTGCCTCCATTATTTCTATTGCTACAAAACACAATTTTTTTTCCATTAGGAGAAAACATCGGAAATGCATCAAACCCTTTATCACGGCTAATTTTTTGCAAATTGGTTCCGTCATCATTAATCGTATAAAGATTAAAAGGAAAGCCTCTTTTATACTCATGGTTACTAGCAAAAATGATGCGCTTATTATCCGGCATATAGGCTGGCGCCCAATTAGCTTGCCCATATTTAGTTACCTGCCGGGCATTCGTTCCATCGGCATTGGCCACCCACACTTCCATATTGGTAGGTGCTACTAAATTTTCCTTTAATAAATCTTTATACTCTTTTATTTCGGTTGCTGAATTTGGCCTCGAAGCTCTCCAAATTAACTTACTGCCATCGGGGCTAAACCAAGCGCCACCATCATAGCCAATGCTATTGGTTATTCTTTTTTCGGTGCCCGCTTTTAAATCCATAATATATAATTCTATGTCGCCGTCCTTTGTACTGGTATAAATCATTTTAGTTCCGTCCGGAGAGATAGTAGCTTCCGCATCATAAAAGGGCGAGTTTGTTAACTGTTTTACGATATTGCCATTTAAGTCGGCCATAAAAATATCAAAGCTATTGTAAAGGGGCCATATGTATTTATTGCCATATTTAGTTCTATCCGGTACTGGCGGACAATCGGCTGCACCTAAATGGGTGGAGGCATACACTACATGTTTTCCATCTTTCATAAAAAAACCACAGGTGGTTCTTCCTTTACCAGTACTTACAAGTTTTGGCTCAAATTTTTCTGCCTTTTTAGTAGGAACTTTACCAATGTACATTTGATCGCAAGGTATACCTTCCTTTAAAGAAGTTTTTTGAAAAATAAGCCATTTACTATCATAGCTCCAATAGGCCTCTGCGTTATCGCCGCCAAATGTTAACTGCTGTATGTTTTTCAAATGCGTTTCTTCTGGATACCGAAGCGTATCTGCCTGCACAGATGGGGACTTTGTAAGCGCACTAGTACTGCAACAACCCATTACCAATACTGCCATCAAAACAAAAAACCATAAAATTTTCGACATAAAAAATAAATTATTTATTGGATAAATTGGTTGCAAAGTTATTTATATGATGGGGCGCTTTTGTCAGTTTTTTGTCATTCATACCCGTAAAAATGCTATAGCTTTGCAACCATGCATTTTTTTACTACTATAGCATGCGCACTCCTTTCACTACTCCTTATCTTCAGCGGGTGTAAAGTACACCAAAGCACAAGCCCATTTACAGCTTTATTAGAGAATTCTCCATACAAAATCTACACCGATAGTATTAGGCAGTTTCCAAACAACGATACACTATATTTTCGTCGTGCTATTTTACTTAATAGCAATAATCATCCCGAAGCTGCTTTAGCCGATTTTGAAACAGCTTGGAAAATGGCTAAACAGGAGCCTTATGCCGTAGGAGCGGGCACTATATTAGCGGATGCAAAAAATAAAAAAACCATTCCATTTTTACAGCAAGCCCTAGCTGTATTACCGGCTAGTAATTTGTTACGAATAGCGCTAGCTCAAAGCCTAAATGCGGAAGATCGTGTGGAAGAGGCTATTCTAGTGTGTAATGAAGTGCTAGCCCAAAACCAGCAGCAGGTGGATGTACTTAAACTAAAAGCAGCCCTCCTAACCAAAAAGGGAGATGCTGCTGCCTCTTTAACCCTTTTGCAACAAGCTTATCAACTAACCCCTTACGATATAGAGTTAAATTACGAACTAGCTTTTAAATATGCAGAAACCAAAAACCCCGCTGTTATAAAACTTTGCGACTCCCTTTCAAAAATTGATACCGCCAACAGCCATGCTGAGCCAGCGTATTATAAAGGTATTTATTTTGCCAACATAGGAAATAATCAAGCAGCTATTGAGCAATTTAATAAGGCTATTCAAAACGATTATTACTATTTAAATGCCTATATCGAAAAGAGTCGCACTTTATTTGAACAAAAAAAATGGGATGAAGCCCTAAAAGTGGCCCAAAAAGCGAACACGCTATCGCCAGATTTTGCGGATGCTTGGTACTGGATAGGCAAGTGCAAAGAAGCCCTTCATAATAAAGCTGCTGCTTTAAGCGATTATCAAACCGCTTTTGCTTTGGATAAAACATTTTTAGAAGCAAAAGAAGCTGCGGATGCATTACAAAAACAACTTTAATAAATAATTTATGCCCATCATTGCCCCCTCTTTATTAGCTGCCAATTTTTTACATTTAGCGGACGAATGTAAAATGCTAAATGAAAGCAGCGCCGATTGGTATCACCTGGATGTTATGGATGGTCGTTTTGTACCCAATATCAGCTTTGGCCCTATGATCATTGAATTTATACGCAAGGCAACTACTAAAATATGTGATGTACATTTAATGATTGAAGAGCCTGAAAAATATGCACAGGAGTTTAAAAATGCTGGCGCCGATCATTTAACCGTACATGCAGAAGCCTGCACCCATTTACACCGTAATATTCAACAAATAAAAGGGATAGGATTAAAGGCCGGAATAGCCCTAAACCCACATACGCCTGTTTCTATATTACAGGATATACTGCAGGAGGTAGATTTGGTATGTTTGATGAGCGTTAACCCAGGGTTTGGTGGGCAAAAATTTATTCCTCATACATTGGAAAAGATAAAGCAACTGCGCCAAATGATACAGGAAAAAGGAGGCGCTACCTTAATAGAAATTGATGGCGGAGTAACCCTAGAAAATGCAACCCCCATTATACAAGCCGGGGCTGATGTGTTAGTGGCTGGAAGTACCGTGTTTAAAGCCACTGATCCAATCGATATGATTAAAAAATTAAAAAACTGCTAGCCTTTAGTGTACGCATTTTCAAAATCTATTTTTTTATTATTGATCTGTAGCTATTGCTGGAGTAGCTGCGGTACTTATCCCTGTGCAAAAGCTACACTTCGGTATCATCTTATTGGCTTCTCTGAAGCAGCATGCGATACAGTTATCATACGAAAGTTTACAAAACATACAACCACACTCATTGATTCGGTAGGCCTGTACAATGCTATTATTTATGAGCGAACCGGCGATACCCTCAAAGGAATTTCTTATTTATCCAATGCAAATTTGGAAAGTAATTATGATTATCAATTATTTTTTCCCGGAGCTAATAAAACAATTACTATTTCTAATATTCAGGAGAATCAAACAACCGTTGGAGGTTGGTCGCAAGGCTGCAATAAAACTATGTGTATAAACCCCATTACTAGATGTAATGTAGATGACCATATTGTACAAGTTAATTTCAACCTTATTTATCTTCGAAAATTTTAGGTAAAGTTCGCATCCGTTTTTGTAGGATGCATTACTATCTCCCATTCTATTCGTATCTTGTAGCATAACTTTTATGAAGAAATATTACAGCCAAATATTCCTGATAGCCTACCTTATAGTATACCCGCTTTTTTCATTTTCGCAAAAAAACAATGCTAGCATCTCGGGTATAGTGGTAGATGAAAACGAGAAACCACTTGCTAATGTTTCCGTAACTATTTTAGGACAATCAAAAGGTATTGTTACCAACGATTCGGGTTATTTCTCCATTAAAGTACAGGCAGATAAAGCGCTTGCATTAGTATTTAGTTATAGCGGAAGAAATACCGCTCAGCGCAATTTTTTATTAAGCCAAGGAGAAAAAGAAACCATCACCATCAAATTATCAAAAGGCGAAAAGACATTACAAGAAGTAATTGTAACAGACCAGCGAGCTAGAAGAGAAGCTGGGTTAATAAAACCTAATCCAAAAACCATTCTCCAATTGCCCGCTGCTATTACCGGCGTAGAAGCATTGATTAAAATTTTTGTAGGTAGTAACAATGAACTTACCTCTCAATACTCAGTGCGTGGAGGCAGTTATGATGAAAATCTTATTTATGTAAACGACTTTGAAATATTTAGACCCTATTTGGTTCGAAGTGGCCAGCAAGAAGGGCTTAGCTTTATACACCCGGAAATGGTGCGCAATATTAGTTTTTACAATGGTGGCTTCCAAGCCCGCTATGGCGATAAAATGAGCAGTGTGCTGGATATACAATATAAAAAACCCCGCCGTTTTGGTGGATCGGCTTATGTAAGTATTTTAGAACAAGGGCTGCAAACCGAAGGCATTAGCCTCAATAAAAAGTTTACTTATTTATTAGGCATTCGGAATAGAAGCAATAGAAATTTATTGGGTCGTCAAGAAACAAAGGGTAATTATGTGCCCTCTTCCTCCGACTTTCAAGCGTTGCTTACTTACCAATTAAGTAATAAATGGAGTGCTGAGCTTTTAAGCAATATCTCTCAAACTAAATTTTCATTAGATCCACAAAGTAGCCAGCTTACCAGTTCTGTTTTTTCGCCAGTTTATACCGCTTCCATTGGTGTGGATATAGCATTTGAAGGTAGAGAAAGAGATAGATACCAAACTAACATGGTAGGTTTTTCTATCATCAATCAAGTATCTAAAAAGCTAAAATTAAAATGGATGGCTGCGCGGTTTCAAAATAATGAGAGCGAAAACATTGATATTACCGGCGCCTATCTTTTTGGAGATCGTGACTTTGATCCAAACAATGCCACCTATGGCCTCATCATAAACCCATTAGGCGCTGGCGTGTACCAAAACTGGGCTCGTAATGAACTTACGATAGAGAACTGGAATTTATCCCACAAAGGAGATTTTGAGCGAGGAAAACAGGCTTTTCAATGGGGATTAAGTTTTGATAAAACCACCATTGCTGACCGCTTAAATGAGTGGGAGTTTCAAGATTCTGCAGGGTATGCCTTGCCGTACACGCCCAATTTATTACAACTTAGTAAGGTAATTAAAGCAAATGCCACACTACATATCAATAAATTTTCTGGTTACATACAGGATAATATTTTATTAGGAAAAGATGCTGTTCATTCGGCTACGCTAACGGCTGGATTGCGTTTCAATTACAACTCGCTTAATCAAGAAATGCTGCTATCGCCCCGTATTGCAGCTAGTTGGCAACCTCGCTGGAAAAAAGATATAATTTTCCGCTTAGCGGCTGGCGCTTACCATCAACCCCCCTTTTATAGAGAGCTACGACAACCCAATGGCAACATTAATCAAAACCTAAAAGCACAAAAAAGTTGGCAGGCCAGTGCTGGTTTTGATTATAGTTTTATTGGCATTAGTAATCGTCCCATGCGATGGACCACTGAGCTTTATTATAAAAACATGACGCAGGTAGTACCATATGATATTGACAACGTTCGCATTCGTTATTTTGGGTTAAACAATGCTACGGCCTATGCGGCGGGTTTAGAAATGCGGCTGCATGGCGAGTTAGTGCCTGATGCTGAAAGTTGGATTAGCATGGGTATTATGAAAACAAGCGAAAATATCAATGGCGATTTTTATTATCGATATAAAAATGCAGCTGGAGAATTTATTTCTGCTCAAACAATAGATAGGGTGATAGTAGATAGCACTGCATTTAATGTGGGTTGGCTACGCCGCCCCAATGATAGACGGATAACCTTTGGCATGTACTTTTCCGATTACTTAGCCAATAACAAAAACATAAAAGCTTATTTAAACTTATTATATGGTAGTAATATGCCCTACAATATACCCGGGGCAGTGCGTTATCGTAATGCTGCCATTATACAACCTTATATAAGAGCCGACATGGGCTTTAGCGCATTACTGTTGGATGAGGATAGAACAAAGCGCCGCAGCCATAGTCCATTTAGAAATTTTTCATCTATTTGGGCAAGTTTAGAAGTATTTAATGTAATTGATAGGGCTAATACAATTTCGTATCAGTTCATTAAAGATTTTTCTAACACGGTGTATTTAATGCCTAACCGCCTCACCCCTCGGTTACTAAATTTTAAAATTGTAGCTAGGTGGTAGCCTTTTTATTTTATTGTATTTGGCGCATCAAGGAATATCTGCTTTAATAAGCAATTAACCATTTTACCTCAAAAAAATAACCCCTCCTGATGATTCAGGAAGGGTTTAAAAGTATAGCCATGAAATACAAAATTCTTTACCTTAGTAAAGAGTGTTGTCCAAGTTAATTTTTTTTTACTTTTTAGCGTATTTTTTATTGAACTTATCAATACGACCAGCTGTATCTACTAACATATTTTTACCGGTAAAGAAGGGATGGCTCATGTTAGAAATCTCCAGCTTAATAACAGGATAATCGTTACCATCTTCCCATTTTACAGTTTCTTTTGATTCAGCTACAGAGCGGCTCAAAAAACTATGACCATTACTCATGTCTTTAAATACTACTAACCGGTATTTTTCGGGATGGAGTCCTTTTTTCATAATGTTATGATTTTTAAAGGCTACACGGGTTTTGCCGTATAGATGAAGGGATAATTTTTATACTTACAGATTTTTCCGTAAGGCCGGCAAAGATAAGCCAGCAAAGGCTTTTGTCCAAATTCTGAATGGTTAAATATTGCTACCAGGCGGCGCAGTCTGTAAATCGCATATAGCACAAATAGCTCATTTTCAGCAATGTAATTTCAAATCAGTTATAAGATTAGATGCTAAAATACGTTCACTTTTTAAAATTTAATGCAATGCTTGGTGCCGTACTTTTTTGAAAATTGCGCTTTTAATATATTACTCCTAGCAAGTTTGCAAAAAGTGGCTACAGCGGTAGGCAATGTATTTAATCCCGCATATTGATGTACTGAAGTGGTACCCCAAGGTTGGCCGTGCGGCATAATTGAATAACCGCCTGCAGATCGTCAATTTTTTTTCCTGTTACTCTTACTAAATCATCGTTGATGGCGGCTTGCACTTTTAAACCTGCATCTTTAATAAGTTTCACTATTTTTTTGGCATCTTCTTGGGCTAATCCATTTTTTACCTTAACCTCTTTTTTCCAAACTTTTCCGCTTTGGGCACCTGCTTTACTGGCATCAAATGCTTCAGGCACTATGCCTTGTTTATGAGCACGGTTTATCAAAACATCTATTAGCTGGCCCATCTTCATATCATCGTCTGTCTCCAGTTTAATAACAAATGTTTTTTTGTCTAAATCAATTACTACATGGGTACCTTTAAAATCAAATCGATTGGTAATTTCTTTAGCCGTAACGTTTACTGCATTATCTAATGCTTGTGCTTCTACTTTGCTTACAATATCAAAAGATGGCATAGTGTATTGTTTTTGGTAATGGCAAATATAAAGAAACCCTTGCCGCATTGTACAGCTACGCAAAAGTTGTACTGAATTAGCAATAGTATTGCTAACTTAATAAAAATTAATGGCAACTGGGCTTACAAGCCAAATTCGTTTTTAATTGCATCATAATAGGTACGCCCCGAAGTAAGTTGTGTAGTAGCTTTATCTTCTAATACAAAAAGAAACCGCCCGTTGAAATGCTTGTGCATTTCCTTTATTTTTTCTTTGTTGATTATAAAGGATTTTTGAATTCTGTAAAACTGCGCCGGCAATTTTTCTTCTAAAACGGTTAATGTTTGATCTGTTAAATACTTATGCCCATCAATAGTAAAAACAAATACATATTTATCATTAGCTTCTAAATATGCAATTTGCTCAAAGCGTACAAGTATTATTCTATCCCCTGTTTTTATTGGCAAAGCAGTAGCCGTTTGCGGGGTTTTTAATTGTTCAATAATTTGTTGTAAGCCGTGCAAGTTTATAGAACCTGACAGCTTACCAAAGGTTTTTAATTTTTCAATACTTTGGGCTAATCTTTCCTCCTTAATAGGTTTCAATAAATAATCGATCGAAAAATTTTCAAATGCTTTTACTGCATATTGCACATAGGCGGTAGTAAAAATGATGTTAGGCTTATAGGATAATTTTTCTAATACTTCAAACCCGGTTAAGTCGGGCATTTGAATGTCTAAAAAAATTAAATCGGGCTGCAATGTTTCAATGGTAGCAATGGCATCATGCCCTGTTCCTGCGTCGGCTATTACTTCAATGGTAGCCGCATAAGGTAGCAGTAAAGCTTTAATCAGCCTCCTAGCCGCAGGCTCATCATCTATAATCACTACTTTAATCAACGGGTTCATCTTTCATCATTTTTTGTATGTAAACCGATACTTGCTTCAGCGGTTTATTGATAAAATGCACTTCATATTGATTAGGAAATAACAAGTCTAATTTATCAAAAACGCTTTTTACGCCATAGCCTGGTATTAACTCATCGGCAAAAGCGGGTCCGTTGTCTAACACAATAAAGTGAATACCCTTATCGCTATTTTCAATACGGATAACGATTTCCGTCATTTTTCCTGTTGCTTTTAACCCATGCTTTACCGCATTTTCCACTATTGGTTGCAGCAAAAAGCGGGGCACCATATAGTGTTTTAATTCCGGTGCCAATGCTATTGTGTAATTAAGCTGATCTTCAAACCGAATTTTTTCTATTTGAAGATACACTTCTGCCATCTCCACCTCATCACTTATGGTAGAATAATTGTGATTACTATAATTTATGCTATAGCGAAACAAATCGGCCAACGCTATTGTCATTTTTCTTCCCTTTTGGCCGTCTGTAATAGCCAAATCGGCAATGGAATTAAGCGCATTATATAGAAAGTGGGGATTTATTTTAGATTGAAGTGCATCCAATTCTGCTTTATTTTTTAAAGATTGTAATCGAGCTACTTCTAATTCTTTTTCATCCAGCTTTCTTTCCTTTTCCATATTTACATAACTAACAGAAGTGTAAATAAAACCAGTAAGTAAGGAGTTATAGTAAGCAAACACTAATGTGGTATGCAATTTTTTAAGCTGCATTCCATTATCTATATAATGTATCAATGTATAAATAAACAGCGCAGATACTACAATGGAAAGTATAATAACAATATGCTGCTTTATAAAAGCAAGTTTTTTTACCGGCGAGAGTCTACTCACCAATCGAGATACATTAAAAACAAAGAATACAATAATGGCCGCCTGCCCCAACTGTTTTAGCACTAAGCCCAGCATGGACTTATTTTTTTGGGCTTGGGCCAATGTTTCTGGCGATTGCAAAGCCAATAAAGCAGCCATAATTAAAAGCGCCACACTTAAAACCACCAAATTTACTCGCAACCATTCGTTTCTAATAAAAAGAAATATCCTTTTGTAAATAGATAAAAGCAGTATAGCCACCCCTAATAATAACGTAGAAAGTAGTACCACCACTAGCTGTATAAAGACTTCTTTTGGCATAATTTAAAACAATAATATTACTTATTTTCAATAGCCATTTGAACTGTTCGTAAAATGTACATTTAAAAGAGCGAACTGAAGTATATTGCAAAAAATTATTGCATGACAATCGATTTTCGTTCCGATACGGTAACCCTACCTAGCAAAGCAATGCAGGAAGCTATGCAGCATGCCCCGTTGGGTGATGATGTATTTTGTGAGGACCCTTCTATTAACCAATTAGAAGCCTATACTGCCCAATTATTTGGTATGGAAGCAGCTATTTTTTGCCCCTCAGGTACCATGACAAACCAAATAGCTATAAAATGTCATACCCAGCCTGGCGATGAAATTATATGCGATGAAACTTCACATATCTATCAATATGAAGGTGGGGGCATTGCCTTTAATGCAGGCGCATCTGTTAAATTATTAGTTGGCGATAGAGGTAGAATAAATGCTACCCAAGTAGCCGAAGCCATACAACCAGATGATGTGCATAGGCCTCGCACCTCCCTTGTATCACTTGAAAATACGAGCAACCGAGGCGGCGGCAGTTGCTACGATTTGGAAGAAATAAAAAAAATTCAACGGCTTTGTAAAGAAAAGGGGTTAGCCTTTCACTTAGATGGTGCCCGCTTATGGAATGCATTGGTAGCCAAAAATGAATTGCCCATACAATACGGCGAAGCCTTTGATAGTATATCAGTATGCCTCAGCAAAAGCCTAGGCTGCCCGGTAGGTAGCTTATTATTAGGCAAAAAAGAATTGATAAAAAAAGCCCGACGCATACGCAAAGTTTTTGGCGGCGGTATGCGGCAGGCAGGTATGCTAGCCGCAGCAGGTATTTATGCGCTGCAAAACAATATTAGCAGGCTAGCCGAAGATCATCAACATGCCGCACTGATTGCCGATGCATTAAAGCGCCATCCTTTGGTAAAATTTGTTTTGCCAATAGAAACCAACATCATCATTTTCGAATTAAATGAAACGATTACCGCATCTGCCTTTGTAGCATCATTAAAGGCACAAGGCATATTAGCCTATGCCATTGCTCCACAAAGAATAAGACTAGTAACACATTTAGATATTTCGGCCAATATGGTAGCATTTACCATCGATGTTTTAAAAAAAATCATTTAACACGTTTAAAAAACTTACCTATAACATGATACCTAAGATAAACCCAACAACTACAAAAGCATGGGCAGCGTTACAACTGCATGCGGCTGAAATGCACAAGACGAGTTTAAAAAAATTATTTAGTAAAGAGGCGGATCGTTTTCAACATCTTTCCATACGAGATGGCAATATTTTGTTTGATTATTCTAAAAATATTGTCAATCAAAAAACATTAAACCTATTATTTAAGCTTGCCAAAGAATGTAAACTAGAGCAGGCCGTAAATGCCCTTTTTAACGGTAACAGTATTAATGAAACCGAGAATAGAGCGGTGATGCATGTGGCATTACGAAATTTTTCAAAATTAGATTTTAAAGTTGGCGATCAAAATATTAGCCCCGCCGTAAAAAAGGTACAACGGCAGATGAAAACCTTTTGCAACGAAATACATAGTGGTAAACGGAGAGGTTATACAAATAAAAAAATAAAATACATTGTCAATATAGGTATTGGTGGAAGCGATTTGGGACCGTTAATGGTAACTGAGGCGCTAAAACCTTATTGGGTTGATGGTATAGAAACTTTTTTTGTATCAAACATTGATGGATCGCATATTGCGGAAATTTTTAAAAAAATAGACCCCGCGCAAACACTTTTTTTGGTGGCTTCCAAAACGTTTACCACACAAGAAACCATGACCAATGCACATACTGCACGTAAGTGGTTTTTAAAAAAGGCGAAATTAGAAAAACATATAGCTAAGCATTTTGTAGCCTTAAGCACAAATGAAGAAGCGGTTTTAAAATTTGGAATAGATCCTAAAAACATGTTCGAGTTCTGGGATTGGGTAGGCGGACGTTATTCTCTATGGAGTGCGATTGGTTTATCTATTGCCCTTACTATTGGCTATAATAATTTTGAAGGGTTATTAAAAGGTGCTCATCTGGCAGATAAGCATTTTAGAGAAAAAGAGGTTGATCAAAATATTCCTGTAATAATGGCTTTGTTGGGCATTTGGTACGTTAATTTTATGGGTGCCCAGTCCGAAGCTATTTTACCGTACGATCAATACCTACATCGCTTTGCCGCTTATTTTCAACAAGGCAATATGGAGAGTAATGGTAAATGTGTAGATAGAAATGGACAAACGGTAAACTATAGTACGGGCCCCATCATTTGGGGCGAACCTGGCACCAATGGCCAACATGCATTTTATCAATTAATACATCAAGGCACCCCTCTTATACCCTGCGATTTTATAGCACCTGCCCAAACCCATAATCCATTAGGCGATCATCATGCTAAACTATTAAGTAATTTTTTTGCACAAACAGAAGCATTAATGAATGGCAAAACAGCCCTGGAAGCAAAAGCAGAATTAATAAATGCCGGTTTACATAAATCGCAAATAGAAAAATTATTGCCATATAAAATTTTTCCTGGTAATAAACCCACCAATTCTTTTTTAATAAAAAAAATTACACCGCAAACTTTAGGTCAACTGATTGCGTTTTACGAACATAAAATATTTGTTCAAGGTGTTATTTGGAATATTTTCAGCTTTGACCAATGGGGAGTAGAGTTGGGCAAGCAATTAGCCAATAAAATATTACCTGAACTGAAGCAAAAAGCAGCCATTAAAACGCACGATTCATCTACCAATGGACTAATTAATGCTTGGAAGAAAATGAAATAGCTTATATGCTATAGATAAAAAAAGGGGCCGCTACTAGGCGGCCCCAAAGGCTTTAATTAAAAAACCCTGAGCTTCATTTATTGTTTAGCCACCACAATTTTTTCAAAAACTTGCTCACCAGTAGAAGGTACTAAAACACGGATGATATATATGCCAGTTTCAAGATTATCAACTACCATACTACTTGTAGAAATGCCATTTACTTGGTTTACAATTCTACCACCTATATCTGTAACCGTTACATTTTTTACAACGTTTCTATCTTCAAATAGAATATTTATTTTGCCATCGTTACTAGGGTTAGGGAAAAGGATGATGCCACCTTTTTGATGTAATCCTTTTACAGAACGTATATCTGAAAATTTAGTTCCATTATCAATATCTATTTGGCGAATGCGATATTGTGATACCGATTTTGCATTATTAAAATCATTGTAGCTATAGTTAATAATATCATTACTATTACCACCAGCTGCTTTTGTAGCTACATACCCTACCTGCTGCCAAATACCATTACCAGCATTTCTCTCAATGGCAAAGCCTTTATTATTTTGCTCACTACTAGTTTGCCATACAAGGCTTACCGACTCCATTATTCTACTTACATTAAACTTAGAAAAGGTAACAGGAAAAGGTATATTAACAATATCCCTAAAATTGTCGTTACAAGAAGTTCCACCACAATTATTGTTGGACCACACTTTTATAAGCATACGCATTGTACCAACACATATATTAGGAACTGAAAAAGAGCCAGAAACATTGTGCTGTACTTGAGCGCTATCTTTAACAAATGGAATACAGGGTAAAGACGCCACCTGCACATTGTTACATAAAAACAACACTTCTATTGAGGCATTTCCTTGTGTAGGTATCCAATCGTAATTGTAATTAATAACGCCTGGGCCTGGCAAGTAAACAAAGTTGTTCACCGTAATGTTTACACCAGAACATTGTGCATTAGACTTGTTGAAAGATGCAAAAGAGGCGATTAAGACTAGAGATAGTAAAATTTTTTTCATTGCTCGGGGTTTTGTTATTTAAAGATTTAATGGTACTTGTATACCAGCATATATATGAAGGTTAATTCATCCACTTTTTTAAGTAGTGCTTCAAGGAGGTGGAAATGCTAGTATTCCAGAGGATGGATAATGTGCTCAATTGAGGTAGAAACTCAATGAAAAGTTTAAATAGGAAAATTGGCTAAATGACGCTGATTTTTAAATGGATGGGATTTAAAGCTTAAGTGCTTAATGTTATTACTATAGATAGGCGTAATAAGCAGGGTTTGGTTCAAAGGATCGGATAGAAGCATTAAGTAAATGCAGGACAAAACTAATAATACTTTTCAATACTTTCCAGTAATTGGAAGGTTATTTTAGGGTAATTTTTTGAATCAGGTTAAAAACTTTGCTAAACTGTTCTTTTTCAGAGAGATTCGTATTATCAATTATTATTGCATCTTGGGCTTGGGTTAATGGGCTTATGGCTCGATGGCTATCTATATAGTCTCTCATTTCCAAATTATCTTTTACCTCTTCAATTGTAATATTAGGATTTTTGGCATATAATTCTTTAAAGCGCCGCTGTACCCTAATGGCATTATCTGCGGTCATAAAAATTTTTAGTTCTGCTTTGGGAAATACTACGGTACCAATATCTCTTCCATCCATAATAATACCCTTTTTTTTGCCCATTTGTTGTTGTTGCGCTACGGCAAATTCTCTTACTTCTTTTATAGCGGCTACATCACTTACTTTTTCCGCTACAATTAAATCTCGAATTAGGTATTCTACATTTTCTTCATTGAGATAAATTTCACTATCCCCACTTTGGGGATTATGGATAAACTCAAGTGTGATGCTTTTAAGTGCCTCTTTTACCTCAGCTGTTTCTTGAATATCTATATTATTTCTTAAAAAATATAAAGTAATAGCCCGGTACATGGCTCCGCTATCTACATATACGTATGCTAGGGCATTAGCCAATTGCTTGGCGAGCGTACTTTTTCCGCAACTGCTCCAGCCGTCTATTGCTATTATAATTTTTGATGCCATGTTTGCAAAAATAAAGAGAGCATCGTTTCCAATGCTCTCTTTAAAAATATAAATTATCGTGTTACGCTTCAGATTTCTGTTCGGTTCTAGCTTTAAAGGTGAACTTTAATTTGCCAGTATCGCCATCAGCATCGGCTTCCAATACATCACCTGCCTTTACGTTCATATTAAGAATTTCCTCTGCTAGCGGATCTTCGAGGTATTTTTGAATAGCTCTGTGTAATGGCCTTGCGCCAAACTGCTGATCGTAGCCTTTGTCTGCTAAAAAGGTTTTAGCACTTTCGGTTAACTCGAGGCTAAATCCAAGGTTTGTTAATCGTTTAGTAACACCTTGCATTAAAATATCAATAATGTTAAAGATGTTTTCTTTGGTTAGGCTATTGAATATAATAACATCGTCTATTCGGTTTAAAAACTCGGGCGAAAATGTTTTCTTTAAAGCCTTTTCAATAACCGCCTTATTGGCCTCATCTTCTTGCTCTAGTTTAGAGGTAGTGGTAAAGCCAACACCGGCACCAAAATCTTTTAACTGTCGTACACCTATGTTAGAGGTCATGATGATTAAAGTGTTTTTAAAATCCACTTTTCTACCCAATCCATCGGTTAATTGACCATCGTCTAATACTTGTAGTAAAATATTATAAATATCTGGATGGGCTTTTTCAATTTCATCCAATAAAATAACACTGTAAGGTTTGCGGCGAACTTTTTCTGTTAATTGCCCACCTTCTTCATAACCCACATAACCTGGAGGGGCGCCAATTAACCGGCTTACCGTAAATTTTTCCATGTACTCACTCATATCTATTCGAATGAGCGACTCTTCGGAATCAAACATTTGCTTGGCCAAAGCCCTGGCCAATTCTGTTTTGCCCACGCCAGTGGGGCCTAAGAAAATGAAGGTACCAATTGGCTTTTTGGGGTCTTTTAAGCCCACCCTGTTTCGTTGAATGGCTTTTACTACTTTAGCTATGGCCTCATCTTGCCCAATCACCAATCCTTTCATATCATCGGCCATTTTGCGTAGCTTATCTGTTTCTGCTTGCACCATTCTCTTTACGGGTATACCCGTCATCATACTTATTACTTCGGCAATATCTTCTTCGCCAATGGGGTAACGTTTATGTTTGCTTTCTTCTTCCCAATCGGATTTTGCTTTTTCCAATTCCTCCTGTAATCTTTTTTCGGTGTCTCTTAAAGAAGCGGCCTCTTCAAACTTTTGGCTTTTAACTACTTTATTTTTTTCATTTTTTACATCTTCTATTTTCTTTTCTAACTCCACAATGGTGGGTGGTACATTTATATTTTTTAAATGTACTCTAGCCCCTACCTCATCCATCACATCTATCGCTTTATCGGGTAGTAGCCGATCGGTTATATAACGGTCGCTAAGTTTTACACAGGCATCAATAGCAGCTTGATCGTAATTTACGTTATGGTATTCTTCGTATTTAGATTTGATATTATTTAAAATCTGTATAGTATCATCCACACTTGGAGGATCGATTATTACTTTTTGAAAACGACGGTCTAATGCGCCATCTTTTTCAATGTACATTCTATATTCATCCAATGTAGAAGCGCCAATACATTGCAGTTCGCCTCGGGCAAGTGCGGGTTTGAAAATATTGCTGGCATCCAACGAGCCGCTAGCACCACCTGCCCCTACTATGGTATGCATTTCATCAATAAAAAGAATAACGTCTCTATTCTTTTCAAGCTCATTCATTATTGCCTTCATTCTTTCTTCAAACTGGCCACGGTATTTAGTACCCGCCACTAGCGCTGCTAAATCAAGTGAGATTACTCGCTTATCAAATAATACTCTTGACACTTTGCGCTGTACAATTCTTAAGGCTAACCCCTCTACAATGGCGGTTTTTCCCACCCCTGGCTCTCCTATTAATATGGGATTATTTTTCTTTCTGCGAGATAAAATTTGAGATACTCTTTCTATTTCTTTTTCGCGGCCAACTATAGGATCTAGGGCGCCTAATTCAGCCATTTTAGTAATATCTCGGCCAAAATTGTCTAATACGGGTGTTTTACTTTTGGCAGCACTTTGCTGCTTTCCTGCGCCGCTTCCTCCTTTTGGTTGATTGTACTTTTTTTCCTCATCAAAATCGTCTTCATTTTCATCAGAAAACTCGGCTCTAGGATCGGTTGATTTTACAATGCCTAACTCTTGACGAAACAAATCATAATCCACATCAAATTGATTTAATATTTGAGTGGCTATATTTTCTTTATTTTTTAGGATAGAAAGCATTAGGTGCTCTGTTTCTACGGTTGCACTTTTAAGTGCTTTGGCCTCTAAAACAGTAACCCTTATAACTTTTTCTGCCTGCTTTGTAAGGGGTAAACTGTTAATATTGGCAATATTTTTTCCTGTTTTATCCTTTACGGCAAGCTCAACTTCCTTTCGTAGCTCATATAAATCAATATTGAAACTCTTTAAAATTCTTATCGCCGTATTTTCTCCTTCTCTTATAAGCCCTAAGAGTAAATGCTCGGTTCCAATGAAATCATTCCCCAAACGTAATGCCTCCTCTCTGCTGAAAGAAATGATTTCTTTTACCTGTGCTGAAAAATTATTATCCATTTTAAGATAATTGGTTGTGATACAATATTAACGAATAAATTTGGTTTCGTTTCTGCTTCAGTTATAAACGGAATGTTGATAATTTAAGTTGTATAAAAGCACATAATTTATCAGTTTACCAACCCGATGGCTAGGCTATCGGTTAAAATCAGCATAAGTATGCAAATCAAAACAAATACCAAAGAAAAATTTCATGCCATCACTGTAATGGAGTCTTCCCTAACCGCTAATATGGCAGATGAATTGGCAAAAACGCTAGAACCTTACCTGCAAAATGACATTAAAAATCTAGTAATTATACTTGCTAATGTGGCTATTATGGATGTAGCCATTGCTAAAAAACTAGTAGAAATACAACAATTTTTTTACGAAAACAATGCCTCGTTTGTGGTTTGCGAAATTAACAAGAGCATTGAAGGCTTTTTAGACGAGCATGAATTACTAGAATTATTTAATGCTACCCCTACCGAAAGCGAGGCCTGGGATATTGTACAAATGGAAGAAATTGAAAGAGAATTAATGGGGGATTAACTAAAGGGTTAGTACACTATTGGGCAACGCTTAGGAAACCTAAGGCAATTGCAATGTCCATTCTTTTTTACTCCTTTTAATGCTTGTACATGCGGGTTGCCCACATTCGCTTTTGGCCTTATAAGTAGTTTGGTAGGTTTACAGTATATTTTTAATTTTAGTTAATAGATTAAGCAGCTAAAGTGATAAAAGGGAGGTCTTTATTTTATCTCTTACCATAAACCTTATACTCCATCATGTTTGCAGTTACCATTCTTGGAAACAACTCTGCAGTTCCAGTTTTCAATAGGCATCCTACCAGCCAAGTAGTTACCATGGATGGTGTAAATTATTTGGTTGATTGTGGAGAGGGTACACAAATACAATTGCTTAAATACAAAATACGACGTAGTAAAATTTCGCACATCTTTATTTCGCACTTACATGGCGACCATTATTTTGGCCTAATAGGCCTAATTAGCAGTTTTGGATTATTAGCACGCCAACAGGAGCTACATATATACGGGCCCGCTGGACTGCAAGAAATAATAATGCTGCAATTAAAAGTAGCCGACACCAGTCTCCCTTTTGCCTTACACTTACACACTATTAGCGCCGCCGCTACACTGGTAGAAACGGATAAGATAATAATAAAAAGCTTTCCTACGGAACACCGAATAGAATGCTATGGATTTTCTTTTGAGCAAAAAATGCCATTAAGAAAACTACAATTACACAAAGCTAAAGCAGCTAAAATACCCGCTATATTTTATGAGCGGCTAATTAATGGAGAAGATTACCATAGTAAAGAGGGCAAGGTAATTAAAAACGAAAGTGTAACGGAAGCTGGCGTACCTGGGAAAAAATTTGTGTATTGTGCCGATACGAAATATAATGAAGCAATGGTGCCGTACTTAAAAGGAGCTACCATGATATATCATGAAACCACTTACTTAGACAATCTACGAGAAAGGGCTGAAGCTCGCTTTCACTCCACTACTAAACAAGCGGCCGCTATTGCCCAAAAGGCCAATGTGGGCAAATTACTTATTGGTCATTTTAGCAGCAAATATGATACGTTAGAAGAATTTGAAAAAGAAGCAAGAGAAGTGTTTCCGAATACTGAATTGGCGTTAGAGGGGGTTTGCTATGCTATAGAAAAATGAAAAAGCAATAGGCTGGCTGTACTGAGTAAGCAACCTATTGCTTTAAATCACTAATAACAGCTACTTTAATTCTACTTTTCGCTGTTCTGGAAGAACTACCAATTTAAAGTAATTGCTGAGTTCAAAATAATCGTTTGGAGACTTCAATGATAAAGTTTCTGCTTGAGGATAAGAATATACAGTATATATTTTTTGATTTGCATTAGCGGCACTGTAATAAATTAAATTACCCTTAATCCAAAATAAGGCACCAATGGGTTCAGAGCCCTCAATCTTGGTTTTTAAGTAAGCATTATAGTCCCAATAGAATGAACGCTTAAACTTAAAAAAGTTAGTATGTGTATACCAATTATCTGCCTTGTCAAACTCTCCATAATGTTTAATACTTAAATAAGACTGCCCCTCTGTTTCATTTTTTAATCCATATATATGGGTTTCTAGGCCGCTACCTTGATAAATAATTTTTCCGTACTCAGCTTCAAAATCGCCGTCAATATAACCATCGGTAGCTTTGAAACTATTTGCTAACCTTTTAAAATACCCGCTATTGGTATAAAATGCGGTGAGCTTTGGCCATCCTTTGTCTTTCCAGATATTGTATTCTGTTGCAAAAAGTTTAGGTTCGCCAAATTTTTCGATTAGCTTATTTTTCAATGCTTCATTTTCCTCTTTTATTTTATTGTATTGATCGGAAGCCGCTTTTTCCATAGCTTCTTTTTTTAGTCTTTCCGCATTTGCATAAGCGTTTTTTGAATTATTTAAAGCATCTTCTATTACAGGCTGCATTACAGCCAACATTTCATCGTAAGCCTTGTTTTTAATTTCATTGGAATTAAAATAAGTTCCATCTTCTAATGATTTTCTACTTTTCTGCTCCCACTCTTTTCCATACCCTGCTACGAAAGATCGTTCTTCCCCATACTTTTTATTGGTTCCGCAAAAAAATACATTATCCGATTTGTAGCTATACGGAGATTTATAAGTCTGTACCTCTACAGTAAATAAAGCATAGTTGTATAAAACAATTAACTTTTTTGTATACTCTTTTTCATCTTTTTTATGCATATAAATATCATCCGATAGTTTCAATAACGGCATTTCTTTCTCTGAAATATAACTACCATCTATGCTGTAACTAACTCGTTTAAACTTTGAGTCGGTACATTCTAAATATACATTATTGGCTTTGCCACTAAATTTACCACCAATTGCATCTTGCCATACTCGGCTTTCATTTCCGGAAACTAAATCGCTTTTTGCGTCGGAAGAAAAATAGGGCTCCATAGTACTGTATGCCGATTGTGCCTGTAAATAAAAAACTGCAAGAATGATTGATAATGTTAATAAAGTTTTTTTCATAAATAGCTATTGTATATGTCGATAATATATTCGCTAGCAAAAATAAACGGTACGATTACTTGTTTCTTAAAATTTTATAAAAAGCGATTTTGATTTTACCTTTTAATACTCCCTTTTTAGATAGAAACAATGGTTAGAGTAGTAAGAACCGTTTACTTTTTGTTTTAAAAATGTGCTTGTAAAGCGTAAATAGGCTGACTTTATTTTTGTTTCCACCCAATTAACAGCACTCCTACCAACACCAATACTGTCCCCACAATCTGCGCCGCAAAAATGGGTTCGCCTAAAATGAAATGCGCTTGTAAAATAGTAGATACTGGGCCAATACTTGAAATAATAGCTACATTATTTGCCCCTATTTTTTTCATACCCGCCGAAATTAAAAAACTAGGAATAACAGTGGCCACTATTGCTAATAACAACGCATACCAAATAAAATTACTTGATTGATGCAGTACATTATAATTACCCCTTGCTACAAAATGAATAAAAACCCCACCTGTAGAAGCTAACATAGCATAAGCCGTAAATCGAGTGGCACCTACCGTGGGTATCAATTTACCACTACCCGCTATGTAAATAGCAAATGTAACCGCACAAATAAATATTAAACCACTACCCAGAAAGAAACCAGGCTTGTGCGTATCTAACGTTAACTCTCCGACATAAGCCAGCAGTATACCCAAATAGGTAAGTACTAAGGCCAGTACCTGCCGCTTACTTATTTTTTCTTTAAATAAAAAAAAGTTTATAAACACTACAAAACTGGGGTATAAAAAAAGGATCAATCTTTCTAACCCAGCAGAAATATACTGCAGCCCTAAAAAATCAAACAAGCTGCTTAAGTAATAACCGAATAACCCTAAAAACAAAATGTATCCCCATTGCTTTTTTGTTAACGAAATACTTTGCTCATCTTTATTAATAAACCAAAGGGCTATAAGGTAAAATGGCAAAGAAAATAACATACGAAAAGCCAATAGCGATAGCGCATCAATACGGGAATTAGCAAATGCATACTTAACCATTACCGCCTTAGTAGAAAAAAGTAAGGCCCCTAGTACCGTTATTAAAATGCCAGCTGCGGTAAGTGTTTGTTTTTGTTTAATTACATTCACCAGATGAGTATTAAAAAAAGTCCCGCTGGTAGCGGGACTAATAAGTTTATACAGATACATTAAAATCTCTCAGCGCATCATTTAAGCTAGTTTTTAAATCGGTACTGGGTTTACGCTGGCCAATTATTAAGGCGCAGCCCACGCCATACTCCCCTGCGGGAAATTTTTTGGTATAAGAGCCTGGAATAACCACGCTTCTTGCCGGCACTCTTCCTTTCATCTCTACAGGTTCTGCACCGCTTACATCAATAATTTTAGTGGATTGAGTAAGCACAACATTTGCTCCTAAAACCGCCTCTTTTTCAACCACCACACCTTCTACTACAATGCAACGGCTACCAATAAAACATCCATCTTCAATTATAACGGGTGTTGCTTGTAATGGTTCTAGTACACCCCCAATGCCTACTCCGCCACTTAAATGCACGCCTTTACCTATTTGTGCGCAACTACCCACGGTAGCCCATGTATCTACCATGGTACCTTCATCCACATAGGCGCCAATATTAACGTATGAAGGCATCAGCACCACATTGTTTGCCAAATAAGCTCCATAACGAGCCACGGCATGTGGCACTGCTCTTACACCTAACTCCTTATAATTTTTCTTTAGCAACATCTTATCATAAAACTCAAAAGGCGCCACCTCCCAAGTTTGCATTTGCTGAATACTAAAATACATTAGAATGGCCTGCTTTACCCATTCATTTACCTGCCAGCCATTTTTGCCAGGCTCTGCCGTACGTAATCGCCCCTTATCTACCTCTTCAATTACTGCTCGAACGGCGTTACTGTAAGTATTTTCTTTTAATAATTCCCGATTGCTCCAAGCCTCCAAAATAAGTTGCTGCATTTGTCAATTTTTTGCGAATGTAGTGAATAAAATAGTTGATTTTTGTAGTTAAGTTATAAATGCAAAACACTGAAAGCACCCACACAAATACTAGTTCGTATGCCCAACTGGCTGGGCGATATGGTAATGGCCTCCGCTTTTATTAAAGCATTGCATACAAAATACCCGGAAGCCTTTATAGAGTTAATTGTAAAGAAAGAATTAGCCCCCATTGCTCCTTACCTACCTGTGGTGGCGGCCATTCATTCATTTGATAAAAAAACGATTAGCAGCTGGCAATTTGGCAAACAATTAGGCCGCTTAAAAAAATATGATTTATTTTTCTGCTTGCCCAATTCCTTTTCCTCCGCACAAATGGCTTTTGCCACAAAAGCAAAAAAAAGAATTGGATACAAAAAAGAGTTACGTTCTTTCATGCTTACACACAGTTATCGTAAACCGGATGGCCTGCACCGGGTAGATGAATACCTACAACTACTCTCATTATCTGAAAAAAAATCTGTTATTAATCCTAGCGTTTCATTACAGCCGAGTAATAGCGATAAAAGAAATGCAGTGCTAGTAAATATTAATTCAGAAGCCCAATCAAGACGACTACCAACAGATAAAGCGATTTCGTTGTTAAATGATATCCGCCTAGCAATATCGCAAGAAATTATTTTAGTGGGCAGCCCAAAGGAAAAAGTATTTGTCGAGTCAATTTATGAACAGCTAAACAATAAAAAAGGCATAGTAAATCTCGCTGGCCAAACTACATTGGCCGCCACCATTGAGTTATTTACCAGTGCCAAAGCAGTGTTAAGTACGGATAGTGGGCCGGCGCATATAGCCAACGCAGTTGGCACACCTACTATTGTATTATTTGGGGCAGGGAATGAGGATAACACAGCGCCATACAATACTGGCAATAGAGAGATAATACGACTTGGACAATTAGCCTGTGAAAAATGTGTAAGCAATACATGTAAAAAATATGATGAGCCCCGCTGTCTTACAGCATTAGACAATCAAACAATTATTGCTGCCTTAAAAAAATATGTATGATAATGCATTGGTCTGTACAGTCATCAGAATATTTATATAAACATCCTCCCTACTTTATTGCCAGAAAAGACAAATGCATAAAGCCAGATGGCACTCCTGTAGAAGCCTACTATGTAGTGGAGATTCCCGATTCGGTTATTGTGTTTGGAATAACAAGTGAGAATAAAGCTGTTTTTGTACAGCAATACCGACACCCAGTACAGCAGTTATCCTACGAACTGCCCGGCGGTTTTATAGACGAGGGAGAAGAACCTATAGCAGCGGCCAAAAGAGAAGCCGCAGAGGAAACAGGATATGCGTTTAAAAACTACCAATATTTAGGAAAAGTGGCGGGCAATCCCGGCATACTTAATAATTTTACACATATCTTTTTAGCTGAAGGAGGTGAGAAAACCATGGACACAAAATTGGATGCACAGGAAGATATTAGAACATTTCTTTTTGATATTGCAGAAATAAAAAAACTAATGCAGGAAAATAAAATTATTCAATCCCTACATCTCAATGCCTGCTATATGGCACTGGAAAAGGTGAAATACTAAAAGGCTATGATGAATTTTGAAATAGATATAGAAGCCTGTTTAAAGGTTTTGCAAAATGGCGGTTTAATATTGTACCCTACCGATACCGTTTGGGGAATAGGATGTGATGCTACAAATGAAATTGCAGTACAAAAAATTTATCGTTTAAAACAAAGGCCGGATGAAAAAGCCATGATTGTATTGGTTCCCGATGAAAGAGATATTTTGCAATATGTAGCCTCACCCGATTTATCTTTATTTGATTATTTAGAAACCGTTACAAAACCTACCACTGTTATTTATGAAGGCGCCATTGGTTTTGCTGAAAACTTAATTAGTAAAGAAGGAAGTATTGCTATTCGCATCTGTAAAGAACCATTTTGTCGACATTTACTTAAAAGATTTAAAAAGCCAATAGTATCTACATCGGCAAATATATCAGGCCAAGTTACTGCTAAATTTTATGGAGAAATTACAAAGGAGATTAAAATGGGTGTAGATTATGTGGTAACTTATCGACAGGATGATCAAACTCCCGCTGCACCTTCATCGGTAATAAAATGGAGTAACGGTGCATTGGAAATTATTAGATCATGAGGGTACAAGTAGCAACCGATTTTCCCTATAGCGCAAGCCCTATCCTCTGGCCTTATTAACTTACCTTTGCCCCTCATGCAAATCATTTACACTAACAAGGAAAACCTGATATTAAAAAAGGTGGCTCGGGCAGCTAATAATCTTGGCCTCGAAACCTATTTGATAGGCGGGTTTGTAAGAGATAAAATTTTAGGCAGAGATACTAAAGATGCTGATTTTGTATGCGTGGGCGATGCAATTGAGTTAGCTACCGAAGTAGCCAATCAATTTAATCCGGTACCACAGGTAGATTTTTTTAAAAATTTTGGTACCGCACATATTCGTATTGCCGATGGTTTTGATTTAGAATTTGTAGGAGCCCGCAAAGAAAGTTATCAACGCAATTCCCGCAAGCCAGAAGTAGAGCCCGGCACTATTAAAGACGATCAAGATAGAAGAGATTTCACCATCAACGCACTTGCCATTAGCTTAAATGAAAATAACTATGGTGCGTTAATCGATCCTTTTGAAGGAATAAAAGATTTAAAATATCGTATCATTCGTACTCCATTAGATCCTGAACAAACATTTAGCGACGACCCCCTGCGCATGATGCGGGGCATACGTTTTGCAACGCAATTAGGATTTATTATAGATGACCATACATGGCAAGGCATCATCAACAGTGCGGATAGAATAACGATTATTTCGCAAGAACGAATAACGGATGAGCTCAATAAAATCATCCTTTCTCCCCAACCATCAATTGGATTTGATTTGCTTTATAAATCCGGATTACTAAAAATCATTTTTCCACAAATGGTAGATTTAGTTGGTGCTGAATATAAAGATGGCCTTGGGCACAAAGATAATTTCTACCACACCCTTCAAGTGTTGGACAATATAGCATTGCAAACGGACGATCTTTGGCTGCGATGGGCAGCTATTTTACATGATATTGCAAAACCGGCTACAAAAAAATTTGAAGAAGGGCATGGATGGACCTTTCATGGTCATGAGCCGCTAGGAGGCAAAATGGTGCCTAAAATTTTTACCAGATTAAAACTACCCCAAAACGACAAAATGCGTTTTGTAAAAAAACTGGTTGAATTGCACTTAAGGCCAATCAGCCTTACAAAAGAAAACATAACCGACTCTGCCATACGCCGTTTACTGTATGATGCCGGCGAAGATTTTGATGCCTTAATGACTTTATGCGAAGCCGATATTACTTCCAAAAACAGAGTAAAAGTAAAACGTTATCTCGAAAATTTTAAACTAGTAAGGCAACGTTGCAAAGAAGTGGAAGAAAAAGACCAAATGAGAAAATGGCAACCACCCATTGATGGTCAAGAAATAATGCAACTTTTCGGTGTTGAGCCATCAAAACAAATAGGAATTATAAAAATAGCTTTAAAGGATGCTATACTTGACGGTAAAATTGCTAATAACCACGAACAAGCCTTAGAATTTGTGCTTGCAATGGGAAAGGAAATGGGCCTAATACCTGTAAAACTTCAATCATAACTATTACATTTGTTCTATGGCAATACTAAAATTTAGAGTGTATTTTGAGGAGGATGACAGCATTTATAGAGACATAGTAATTAGGCACACCCAAACATTTTTGGATTTACATACCGCCATTTTAAAAGCCTATGAATTTGATAATAAACATCAGGCTACTTTTTTTAGAAGTAACGAACATTGGCTAAGGGGAAAAGAAATTACATTGGCAGTTTACGATAAAGTGTATAAAGCCCCACCGCTTTTAATGGAGGCTACAGCTATTAGTGCTGAAATAAAAATACCCAACCAACGATTTATTTACATTTACGACTTTACCAAAAACTGGTCGTTTTTGATTGAGCTTATTAATGTAAGCAAAGAAGAAAATCCCAAACTAGTATACCCCGCCACTTCCCGTACCGAGGGCATAGCTCCCAGCCAGTATGGCACCAAAGGATTACTAGGCGAAAAATTTGCCGACATTGAAGAGAAGTACGACCTTACACAAGCAGGTGAAGGATTTAGCGAAAAAGATGAAGAGGGCGAAGATATAGGCATTGGCGATGAAGTAGCAGGAGATGAGGAAGATATTTAATATTTTTTTATATCAACAATGCTTCTGTTTTATAATAGGGCCTCCAACATTTTAACAGGTTGAAGTTTACTAATTGCTATTGTTAAGGCACTTGAAAAATTTACAATTAAGCGTTCCGTTTTTATCGTATCAATATTTTTGATCGTTGAAGTCTCCAATCACTAATACACTAGTTATTATAGCAGGGCCTACAGCCGTTGGCAAAACGGCTACTGCTATTACTATTGCCAACCATTTTGGTACAGAAATTATTTCGGCCGATAGCCGACAATGCTATAAAGAATTAAACATTGGCGTTGCCCGACCTTCGGAGGCAGAATTAAAAGAAGCGCCACATCACTTCATTGCATCGCACTCCATACATGAAGAAGTAACCGCCATCACCTTTGAGCAATATGCACTCCAAATAACGAACGAACTATTTCAGCAGCACAATAAGGTGGTAATGGTAGGGGGAACTGGTTTATACATTAAAGCATTTTGCGAGGGGTTGGATGCTATCCCCACCATTCATCCAGCGATAAGAAAAAATCTAACCAAACAATATACATTAAATGGATTGGAATGGTTACAACAAATGGCTAAAGAAAAAGATCCTGCTTATTTTTCAACCGGTGAAATACAAAATCCGCAGCGCCTTATGCGGGCATTGGAAGTAATTGAAGGCACTGGCCACTCTATTACCACCTATCAAAAAAAACAAAAAGCGGCTAGAGATTTTAATATTATAAAAATTGGATTAGCACTTCCGAGAGAAATATTAGTACAGCGCATACATGATAGAGTAGACTTGATGCTGCAACAAGGACAATTAGAAGAAGTAAAATCTTTGATATCCTATCAGCATTTAAATGCATTGCAAACAGTGGGCTATGCTGAATTATTTGAACATCTAAATGGTAAAAGCACCTTATCCAGCGCCATTGATAGTATAAAAACACACACCCGTCAATATGCCAAACGGCAAATGACATGGTTTAAAAAAGATGAAGAAATAAAATGGTTTTCTCCCGCTAATGAGAAAGCAATAATTGATTATTTAGCGCACAAATAATCAATTGCCAAGGCATAGCCTTTCACTCCTAACCCGATAATACTACCGGCCGCTTTAGCACTCACATGGCTTATTTTCCTAAAATCCTCCCGGGCATGTACATTAGTAATATGTACTTCCACTACCGGTGCAGTAATTGCCGCTATACAATCACCCATCGCTACCGAAGTATGCGTGTACCCACCCGGATTTAACACAATGCCGTCTACGGAGAAGCCCACCCGCTGCAATTCGTTAATCAACTCGCCTTCTACATTGCTTTGAAAATAGCTGATTTCAATATTTGCATACTTACTTCGTAATTGCGTTAGATACGCATCAAAAGAAATACTGCCATATACATCTGGCTCTCTTTTGCCTAATAAATTAAGGTTGGGCCCGTTAATGATGGAGATTTGCATGTTTCAAAAATAGAATAATTATTGGTTTAAATAGCGGCATACTATTAACCAATTTTAACGGAAATGAATTTGCTGTATTTTAAAACATGTACTAAAATGCTATTTCTATGAAAGCCAGGGCCCCTTACTACTTCTTACAATCAAACCAAAAAAAGAAATAGATTTTTTTGTACAAAACCAAAAGTGGATTTGGTAAAATTAGGCTGGTGAATGACAAACAAATAGAAAATTTTGTACCTACATACAATATGTTTGTAAAAGAGTGAAAAAAAACAAATCAAACAAATGAAAAAAACAACCGTTATTTTTTTATGTTTTTTATTGGCTATCTCAAAATGGAGTATGGCCCAAGAAAGCCTTTCAAACGCCATCGTAGCATTTGAAAAACAAAGCAAACAAAATGTGCGACTTTACGGATGTACACAAACAAGAATGCTGAGCGAAACCTATCTTACTTTTTATGAAGTAAACAATGGGAAATTTGAATTGCGATTTTCAGAATATTCAGGAGGCAGTATTAGTCAAAGAGATTTTAATAACCTAATATTTGTGTCGTCAGATATGGCCATCGATTACTTAAGTGCTTACAAAGATGGAATGAGTGGCGGAAAAGCACTACTTGCAATAGATGGATATATTGTAGAGGCTTTTATTCCTTATGCCCCGTTTGTAGAAACGGGTAACGCAGAAAAGTTCAATTTCAAAGAAAAAGATAATTACATATTTATGGTTTATAGCAAAAATGCTATAGATGATAGTAAAAAAATATTTAACCAATTATCTGGCAAGGTAAAAGAAGCCCTTGAAACAAATATGAAATTGGTTTATGATGAATACGCAAACCAAATACGCAAGCTACAAAAAGCTGCTTCCTATAATGCCTCAGTAGAAGATGTTGCAAAAAAAGCTAATGAAGCCACAATGGCCATCCTATCTGCAAGTGCCACTAACCAAGCCAATACAAATAGCGTTGCCCTAAAAAATAAGGAAGAGGCTACTTTGCTTGAAGAAGAAAAAAAGGAACGTGATGCCAAAACAAGAGCCGAAAATCTTGCCTTTATAGAACCATTTGGTAAAGAAACATTAACCTTTGAAGAAAATTTAAAAGAATGGAGTTATTGGGGCAAACCCAGCCTTATTTACTACACCGGATTAATGGGCTTTCTAGGTGGTAAAGGGAAAAAGCAAATTATAAAGAATCAAGAATTAAAACATTTACGATATGAAACCGTTAATGGCAGCCCCCAATCTATTTTTGAGTATACCGACATTTTAGGCACAGAATCTGACCTTTGGATTGAAGAAAACAAAGCCACTAGTATGCGGTACATTAGCCGTGCTGTAGATCCAGACGCTAAAGAAAGTACAAATACTGTTTATGCAAGTTTAAGAGGATACAAAA
The DNA here is from genome assembly GCA_039796695.1 of Bacteroidota bacterium. GTDB lineage: Bacteria > Bacteroidota > Bacteroidia > Chitinophagales > Chitinophagaceae > JJ008. Next base: position 32,255 of record JBDKJF010000004.1, on the reverse strand, counting down.
AATCTTATTTCTACGGATATGATATTTGTGCAGCTAATATTAGCCACAGCAAAGAACAATGTGACCCTAACAAAAAAACACCTTTATACGATTACGATGGTGTTGCCTTTTGGATAAAGGGCAACTTAATTATACTGCAACAAAGTGGAAGCGCTGCGGAGCCTTATGCCTTTGTGTATGCATACCCAGGAGCCATGCCGTTGGATTTAAATGAAACTTTCGTTTATAAACTTTGGATATATGTAAATGGAGTACTTATACCAAAACAAATAAAAGAGGGAAATAATTAAAGATAATATTTTTATACTTGAGAATAAAGCGGGGCCCAAAGCCTCGCTTTTTTTTGCCACGAGCAATTGTGGAATTGCGAACAGAAAGATGAAAAGTCCCGCTGAAGACGGATTTTTCTAAGCGTCGCAAGCAACGATCATCCGTGTTACAGTAACTGTAAAAAAATGTACTTAAATTAATTCGCCTGCTCTTTAATTAATGCAATAAAATCATCAAACAAATAGCGACTATCATGCGGCCCAGGCGTGGCCTCTGGATGATACTGTACAGAAAAAGCTGGCTTTCCTTTTACTCTTATGCCTTCTATACTTTGGTCGTTTAGGTTTACATGTGTTACTTCAATATGTGCAGCAGCTTTTACCGAATCGGGGTTAACGCCAAAACCATGGTTCTGCGTAGATATTTCTGACTTACCGGTAATTAAGTTTTTTACCGGATGGTTAAGTCCTCTATGCCCATGGTGCATTTTAAAAGTAGCAATACCATTGGCCAATGCTAGTAATTGGTGACCTAGGCAGATGCCAAACAGCGGCTTACCTGTTTCCATCATTTGCTGAATAGTCGTTACTGCATAATCCATGGGTGCGGGGTCGCCAGGGCCATTGCTTATAAAATATCCATTGGGGTTAAACTGGTTTACTTCCTCCAAACTTGTTTTAGCAGGAAATACTTTTACAAAAGCGCCTCTATCTACCATACATTGCAAAATATTTCGCTTTACGCCATAGTCCATTACTGCAATACGAATAGTAGAAGATGCATCACCCATTTCATAAGCAGTAGTGGTACTTACTTTACTAGCTAACTCCAGCCCATCCATATTAGGGGTGGCCGCCAATTGCTTTTTTAGAGTTTCAATATCCGTTGTCTCGGATGATATTATGCAGTTCATTGCACCTTTGGTACGTATATGTGCTACCAATGCCCGAGTATCTACCCCTTCAATAGATACCACTTTATTGGCTTTTAAATAGTCGTTTAAAGAACCACTTGCCAATTTACGGCTATAGCCTTCTTCTAAATTGCGGCCAATTAATCCATTTATTTTTACACTATCACTTTCTACATCACCATCTTTTACACCATAGTTACCAATATGCGCACTGTTCATTATTAATATTTGCCCAAAGTAACTAGGGTCGGTAAATACTTCTTGGTAGCCCGTCATTCCGGTATTAAAACATATTTCGCCAGTAGTAGTGCCTATAGCACCAAAGGCATGACCATGATGTACAGTACCATCAGCTAACAATAATACGGCAGGGGTAGAAGCATTATGCATATAAAAACAAATTGCGCAAATGTACGGCAGCACAGCCAAACATAGTATAACAATTATGCATCATTTTTTCACAATAACAGTTGTTAGAAATACAATTTTATGGTTGTAGCTGCATTACTATTATCGGCTTTCGTTGCGGCGCTTTGAAAATCCGGTCTTCAGCGGGACAGTGCAGGGTTCTGTTTGCTACTCAGCAATACTTCGGCGGTCTATTAAAGTATCAACAGCCGTCTGTTTAAAATAGGTTTCGACAGGCGCATCTCTAAAAACCAAATTTTAAAATATATACTACACTTTTTTGAAATACACTCATCAATACCCTTCATATAAAATCTTTAACATTTCATATATGCAAGTTGCACGGCATTTGCATCGTTATAGGTACACCGATAGCCGAAGGGCTTTATTCAATCACATATCATAAATTTGTATGACAAATAAATATACAATGGCCCTTAATCTGCAAGATGCTGAATACCGTAAAAAAGCACTTTTCATAACAAGTTTGTTTATCGTATTCGCCATTTTATTACTTATATTTTTAAAGTGGAAACTACCAGTAATAGAAAAAATAGCGCAGGAAACCGGTATTGAGGTAGAGCTAAACTTGCCGCCCGACCCACCTCCCCCACCCGTAGACGAAAATGATGGCGGCGGTGGTGGTGGTAATCCGGTACAAGCTGCTGGCGACCCAGGCGTAGCACCCGCTACCGCACCCGCCCCTGGTGAGCCACAAGATTCAAAGGATTTGGACGATAATGAAAAAGAAGAAACCCCTCCTATTACCAAACCTATTGCTGTAAATAAAGATGCTAAAACGATTAATAATAAAAGTACCCCAACAGCCACTCCGAGGCCAGTTGAAGTGCCCGCCCCACCCCGCCCAAAAGCAGTATTAGGCAAAACAACAACCGGCACAGGCCGTGGCGGCGGTGCCGATGATTATGATAAAGCAGGTGGTAGTGGTACCGGTGCTGGCGTAGGTAATGGCAGTGGTACTGGTGGTGGTAGCGGTACGGGCAGTGGTGGTGGTAATGGAGGCGGTACGGGTGGTGGAGCAGGCCCACGTATTACCAAAGGAGATCGAAAAATTGTGCGTAGCTATTCATTTGAAGGAGATTTAGATAAAGCCACCGTATATGCTTTTGTGAATGTATCGCCCGAGGGAGTAGGTACATTAGTAAGCATAGCAAAAGGCTCTACAAATAGTAGTGCCCCGTACAAACAAGCCATACAGCGTTATTTACAAAACATCCGTTTTGATAAATCGGACCATGAGTCCATGCTAACAGTGCAGTTTAATTTTAGGGTGAATTAGCCATAAAGTATTTAAAATAGATAGGCAGCCGTAGTTAGCTGCCTATCTATTTTTGCAGCTAATTTTGTCGCAATGAATTATCAAGCAACAATTGACTACCTATATACTCGCCTACCTATGTTTAGTAAGGTGGGTAGTGCCGCCTATAAACCCGACTTATCAAACACCCTTGCTTTATGTGCCAGTTTAGATAATCCACATCAAAAAATAAAAACCATCCACATAGCAGGCACCAACGGTAAAGGGTCTGTAAGCCATATGCTAGCGGCTATATTACAAACCGCTGGATACAAAACCGGCCTCTACACTTCACCCCATTTAAAAGACTTTAGAGAACGAATAAAAATTAATGGGCAAATGATAAGCCAGGATTTTGTGATTTGTTTTACAAAAAAAGTTCAACCAGCCATCGCTGTACTTGAACCTAGTTTTTTTGAATTAACCGTGGCTATGGCAATGGATTATTTTGCAAAAGAACAGGTGGATATTGCCGTAATCGAAACAGGCCTAGGTGGCCGGTTAGATAGTACTAATATTATAACTCCAGAACTAAGCGTTATTACCAATATAGGCTGGGACCATATGAATATTTTAGGCGATACATTGGAAAAAATAGCTGTCGAAAAAGCAGGTATCATTAAACCAGAAATACCCGTTGTGGTGGGTGAAATACAAACTGAAACAACCGAAGTGTTTGAACAAACATCAAAAGCAAACAATGCACCAATATATTTTGCGCCTACTTTTTACAATATCCATCTTACCGAATGGAACCACAACAACCTACACTGCACTGTAAGCAATAACAAGCATCAACATACAAACTACACGTTAGCGCTTTCCGGTATTTACCAAACTAAAAATCTGCTTACTGTATTGCAATCAATAAATGTGTTACAGGATAATGGCTGGAATATTAATGCTTCACATATACACCATGGGCTGGCACATACCAAACAATTAACAGGCTTGCACGGTCGTTGGGAAGTTATACATCAGCAACCAATGGTGGTGCTGGATGTGGCGCATAATGTAAGTGGTATGGAACAACTGCTTTTACAAATAGCACACACTCCACATAAAAATCTTCATTTAATTATAGGTATGGTAAAGGATAAAGATGTAGACAAAGTATTAACCCTACTACCTACCACCGCTACTTATTACTTTGCACAAGCCAGTATTCCCCGTGCTATGCCCGCAACCGAATTAATGGAACGATCAGCGGTTTATGGTTTACATGGCACACACTTTGATTCGGTAAACTCTTGTCTTTTTAAAGCCCTGCGATCAGCTAACAGGGATGATTTAATTATTGTATGTGGTAGCATTTTTTTAGTGGGCGAAGTAAGTTTAGCGGCCGCTTCGGAGGCATACTTGTAACGAATAATATATGCCATAACAATCAACTGTCGCTAAATCGTGTACAAAAGCATGTAGGAATTTTAAAAATTACCTTTGTAATATGATTCGCAAAAGTGTAGGTATTATTTCAAGCAGTTTTTCCATGGCTTTACAAGAGTTGTGGAATAATAAGTTGCGTACATTTTTATCTCTTTTTGGTATTACTATCGGCATTTTTTGCATTATAGGGGTATTAGCTACGGTGCAAAGTTTGGAACACAACATACAAACAGAAATAAAATCATTAGGCACAAATACTATTTACATTGATAAATGGGAGTATGGCGCTGGTAGCGGCGGAGAGTACCCCTATTGGAAATTTGTAAACCGACCATCCCCTGCATTTAAAACGGTAAATGAAATAAAAGAACGAACCTCAGCGGCTCAATCAGTGGCTTTTCGAATAAAAAAAGTAATGGAATTAGGGTATAAAAATAGCCTCATTTCAAATGTAAATGTATATGGTATTAGTGCTGAGTTTCACCAAATACAACCCATAGATGTAATGGAGGGCCGCTATATTTCCATTGCTGAGTTTGAAGCAGGCAGACCGGTAAGCTTAGTGGGATATAGTGTAGCCGAAAAATTATTTGGCCATTATCGTGCAGCTATTGGAAAATTTATTACCTGTAAAGGGAAAAATGTACAAATAATAGGCGTTATAAAAAAGCAAGGCAAACAATTAATTGGAGGTTGGGATTTTGACCAAAGTATGTTACTGCCTTTTGGTTATGCCAAAACAATCATTAATGAGCGAAAAGCAGACCCGCTTATTATGGTACAAGGCAAACCAACTATATCAAGCACTGTTTTAAAAGATGAATTAGCTGGTACTATGCGGGCTATAAACCGATTAAGCCCAAGTACAGCCGATAATTTTAGCTTGAATGATATTAATGATTTTAGCAGTGTAATTAGTAATATTTTTTCTGGCGTTAATTTGGGTGGGTGGGCCATAGCCGCATTATCGCTTATTGTGGGCATGTTTGGTGTTGCAAATATTATGTTTGTAACGGTAAGAGAAAGAACGAGTCAAATCGGTTTAAAGAAAGCTATAGGTGCAAAAAAAAGAACCATTATGGCAGAGTTTCTTTTAGAATCTGCTTTTCTATGTATGGTGGGTGGGGTTATGGGATTATTGTTGGTATTTGGTTTAGCACAAGTATTAACTTATGTATTAAATTTTCCTGTGTTTGTATCGGTACAGTATATGACGTTAGCTTTTTTTATTTGCCTAGTTACAGGAGTAGTAGCAGGCTTTATACCAGCCTTGCAAGCAGCAAAACTAAATCCAGTAGAAGCTATACGTAGTACATAAGTTTTGATTTTAGTATTGACGCTTAGTTTGTACACAATAGCTGAAAATTGTGGTACTTTGCAATATATTTGAAAATAGCAACATCTTTTCTCAACCATTACAGTGTATTATTTTAAAAAAAATGCCAGTTATATTAGCTATAGAATCTAGTTGTGATGAAACATCCGCCGCTATTTGTATAGACGGGCAGATTTTATCAAACTTTATTGCCAATCAAAAAGTGCATGAAAAGTATGGAGGCGTAGTGCCAGAATTAGCATCTAGGGCACATATGCAAAATATTGTGCCAGTAGTAGATGTTGCTTTAAAAGAAGCCGGTAAAAGCATTAATGAAGTAGATGCTATTGCTTACACCCAAGCACCAGGACTGATTGGCTCATTATTAGTGGGTGGGCAATTTGCTAAATCATTATCGCTTTCATTAAAAAAACCATTAATTGCGGTGCATCATATGCAAGCGCATGTATTGGCAAATTTAATTGACAACCCGAAGCCTAGCTTTCCTTTTTTATGCTTAACCGTTAGTGGTGGGCACACACAAATTGTGCTTTGCCATTCGCCCACTAATATGAAAGTAATAGGAGAAACAATTGATGATGCGGCCGGTGAGGCTTTTGATAAATCAGCCAAACTTTTAGGTCTGCCTTACCCTGGAGGTCCGTTGATAGATAAGCACGCAAAAGATGGAAACCCTAAACGGTTTTTGTTTCCTGAACCAAAGATTGATGGATTGAACTTTAGTTTTAGCGGATTAAAAACGGCTATCCTATATTTTTTACAAAATGCGGGAAAAAGCAATATCTACAAAGAAACATTTACCGCTACAGAGGCCGAAAAAAAGGAATTTATTGCGGCTAATTTAAATGACATATGTGCTTCTATCCAACAACGTATTATTAGTATTTTACTTAACAAATTAAAAAAGGCAGCTGAGGAAACCGGTATTAAAGAGCTATGCCTTGCTGGCGGTGTATCGGCAAATAGTGGCCTTCGTCAATCCTTTGAAGAAATGGGTAAAAAAAATGGATGGAACACTTATATACCTGCCTTTCAATATTGCACAGATAATGCAGGTATGATTGCCATAACGGCTTATTATAAATATTTAGTAGGCGAATTTACCAGCCTAGCTACTACATCTAGTGCTAGGGCTGCTTGGTAATGTAAAATGGTTAAACTCTGTTATAAAAACTTAAGCTGCATGACTATTGACGCATTTTTAATAACACTGAAAAATAATCCAAGTACCGTTTCTTTTACAGATGTTATAAAATTAATTGATACTTATTATGCCTTTACCCCTGTAACATTTACAAACGGTCAAGTTGTAAATAATGCGGGTACCAATGAAGGCTCCTGCAAAATATTCTACTTTGCGCAAATGCACCATTTAACACAGCAAGAAACATTACACTGTTTTGGAGATTATTATCGTAACGATGTACTATTACACCCTGCTGAAACAAATCATGCTAACATTCGCCAGTTTATTAAAACTGGTTGGCAGCAGATACATTTTGAATCAACGGCATTACACCCAAAATAAAAACTGTACTTTACACAAAAAAAGAAAATTGATTGGCCAATCACTACTTTAAATTTAAACAATTTACAATTTGGCAGGATAAATGTGCGATGAAGGTAACCACCGATGCCTGTTTATTTGGCAGTTTACTACCGTACTCGGCCATTCATAAAAAGGCACTTGACATTGGCACTGGTACAGGATTACTATCATTGATGTATGCGCAGAAAAATCCTACCCATTCAATAGATGCTGTAGAAATAGATGCCGAAGCAGCCATACAAGCAGCGCAGAATGTAGCCCAATCGCCTTGGCCTAATGCCATACAAATACAGCATACCGACATTCTGCAGTTTTCTCCAAAATCTAAATACGATATTATTTTTTGTAATCCGCCTTTTTACGAAAACGACTTAAAAGGCAAAGTTTATGCAAGAAATGTTGCACACCACGACGAATGCTTAAAATTACCATTACTACTGGCTACTATTGCCAATTTGCTGCAGCAGGATGGATGCTTCTTTTTATTGTTGCCTTATAAAAGATATGATGAAATAAAAAAAAGCCTAGGTGCCTCCTCACTCGGGCTTACAGCGGTTACTTTGGTAAGGCAATCTATTCATCACTCGTACTTTAGAGTTATACTACATGGCCATAAAAAAGAGATATCTACAGTAATAGAAAAGGAATTAAGCATTTGCCAGAGCGATCATAATTATACAACCGACTTTATACAATTACTACAGAATTACTATCTCTATTTATGATTATTTACAAATTCCCCTCAGCATAATCCTGTAGATATAAAAAATTACTGGTCAGTTTTCCATTGTTTACAACGGTAGCTTTTTCAATAATTGCAGATCCATTGCCAACTAAATCTTCTAATACATACTTTATAAGTTGCTCGCCAAAAAACCGACTAGCATCTCTGGGCAATTCATTAGGCAAATTTCCTACAGCCATAATATCAATAACATCTTTGGCATAAGGTGCTGTTTTGGTAAGTGTGCTTTTATTAATACCATAAATTGGATCTTCAATAGTATGATCGCCTAAATTAATAGGAACAGATCCATCGGCATCATCTGTAATATCTGCAATAGTTTGAATAATAAAATCATCCTGCCTTACTTCCTCTTTTTCAAATAAACGGGGCAAGGTTTTATCCCAATAAACACCGTTCATTAATATATCTGTTTGTTTGGTATAGGGCAAAAACTGGCATCTATACTCCTGCGGATGTTGATGAAAATGCTGCCTGTTGTAAGTGCCAAACTCTTTATGTGTATACAAATCCGCTCCTTTTAATTGGGTATAAACGGGGTACGAAAATCGCTTTACTAAATAGTCGTCTGGTTCTACCTCATGTATTCCCATAAGATTCATCACTTCCAAAATGCCATGCGCCACCCTACCCGAACCCGTAACTGCAATTTTTACATTGGGTAATTTTAAACCAAAATATGCATGTATCAGTTCTCTAAAACTGCGTTGTTTATATACTCTATCTAGTTGAAAAAGTCCCGTTCTATTGCCATAAGCCATCATTCCATTATGAGCACCTACTACGCCGGCAAAAAAACCAAATCCAATTATACGTTGGCCATCTTCGTGTTCTAAACACTCGTAATCGATCAACTTAATATTTTGGTCCAATAGGGCTTTTAATAATGGCTGATTATGGGGTTGTTTTTTTTTGGTATGAGAAAAAAACAGGTAGGTTTTATTAGCGATTAATTCATCAATGGGTACTTCTTTAATGCCCAATAAAACATCGCAATGACTTACATCGGCTACCACATCAACCCCCGCATTAGCGTATTCTCTATCACTAAAACATCTATTGGGCGAGGATTGTGCAAAAACACGAATATGAGTAGCGTTTTTTTGTATCCATTTGCATTGCGCCGGGGTAAGCGCCACCCTATTATCAGCCGGGGTTTTACCTTCTTTGATTAATCCAATCTTGATCATATAGCAAGCAAAAATTTAAGCACAAAGATGCCTATAAAAATTGGAGAAACAAATTGACCAAAATCAGCAAACTACCCTAAAAAAAATAGTAACTTTATAAACTATTTTAACGCTAGGTTACTAATACGCAGCTGGCGGTTACTTATAAAAAAAAGCCTTACATGTATAAATTGTTTGCCCTGTTTATTGGGGTTTTGATACTTGGTAGTTGTAGCAAACCAACCGGATCTACAGCAAATACAGACGGCTCATACAAGCTAAGTTATGGCGATTCTATCCTATACTTAAAACCCGGCAGTACAAATATTATCACTCCATTGATACATAAAAATGGTGTGTATACAGGCTTTCCCGATGGAATAGAAATTGATGAAAATACTGGTGCTATTGATCTCAATGAAAGTGAAACTGGCCTTCGATATCGCATTACACATACAGCACCCGATGGAACCATTACAGAAACTAAAGTAGTACTTGCAGGTATTACTTTTAAAGATCATTTTTATTATTTATCGGCCAATGATTCGGTAGCCCTGCCCATTTATAATGCTGATGCCAGTAGGGTACTTCCACTAACCGGATCTAATTTTGACGAAGGAAATTTAGCAAACACTGGCGGTTGTGCTGTAAAAACTGATAATGGAAAAATTAACTTAAAAGAAACCATTAGAAATGGGGTTTTTGGATTTCCACCGAGAAATGATGCACAACAAACCTTTGAAATTAAGTATAGATTAAACGACGCAAGTGGTAAATCGTTAAATAAACTAAAGGTGCTATTGTATTGGTACAATACCATAAATGATATACCCGCTTATGTGTGGGAAATTTTAAATGACCGAACAGCGCAAGGCGTTTTTTTAAGAGGAAACAGCAGTACGGTATTAAGTAGAACTGCCAAGCCAAGACCCCCTTGCATTATTATCATTGACCATTAATTCGTAATAATGTACATTTGGATGTTTCATTTAAAAAGGATGCGTCCACTAATTTTCCCATTTATTTTTTTAACCATTGTTTATTTAGCCTATTCTCAACAAACTGGCTCACCCAACGCTGCTGCATTAGAAAAAAAGTATAAACAAGCAAATGCGGTTTACAGTAGAGCAAATAATCTATTTAACAAAGTGGGTGATGATAGTTTAGGAGTAGTGCAAAGCAATATCCTCTATCGCCAGGCGCTACATCAGTTTGCCGATATCATACCCGCCCTAATTCAAAGTGGATTGGATTCTTTAGCCACGCAAGCGGCCCTATACTCCGGCCTTATTTATCACAATTTAGATAGTATAAAGCCAGCTTTGCAGCATTATTTGTTGGCCATACAATTAAAAGAAAAAAATACATTACTTGCGGATTCGCTGTTGTTTCAACCCTGCATTTTTGCCGGTAGCATTTATTACAAAACTGGCAACATCGATAGTGCTTTATATTTTTTCCAAAAAGCTGAAAAAATTAAATCAGCATATGCTAACTATTTAGAAGATGAACCACGTCTATATAATGTATTAGGCATTATAAGTTATGAAACCGGCAACCTGCGTCAATCCATCAATTATATTAATAAAGCACTAACGTTGATGAGGCAAACGGATAATAACGATCCCCTGCTGGTTGCTAATTATCAATTAAACTTAGCTTCTGCCTACATTCGGTTAGAAGAATATAAAGATGCAAAGATCTTATTGGCTTCCATTACTCCTTTAAATATTTACAAAGACGAGATAAACCAAAAACTAGGTTATATAGCAATAAAAGAAAAAAATTATGTGGCGGCGCTGGATTATTATAATAAATTAATTTATCCCTCCGGAAAAAAAATGATAGACGTATGTATTAATAAGAGTTCAATATATCGTTTAACAAAACAATACGATTCCGCTACCTATCATATTGCAAAAGCTAAAACTGAATTATTGAGAGATAATGCTATTTGCTCCAATGCGCAAAAAGCATTGCTATTCCAAGCGGAAGCGGAGCTCCTAAAAGATAAAAACAACCCCCGATTGGCATTATCGTTGTATCAACAAGCAATTATTCATTTCAGCAATAATTTTTCTGATACATCAATACTTTCAAATCCTAAGCAATTTAGCGGCGCCTTTTTATACATTGATTTATTCAATGCGTTAAACCATAAAGCTGAACTTTTAGACAGTCTTTACAACTCTACAAAAAATATTCAATATCTCGAAGCGGCGCTGCATAGTTACGAATCGGCCTATCAACTTTCTACTTATATCGAAAAAACGTATAATGCCGATGAGGCAAGAATTTTTTTAAACAAAATCAAATACAACCATCACCACCGCCCCATTGATGTAAGCCTACGATTATTTGAACTAACTAAAAAGAATGCTTATTTGGAAGCTGCCTTCTTTTTTGATCAATCAAATAAAGCATCGTCGCTTACATTAGGTATGGCAGCAAACGATTTAATAACCTCCTCTCCTTTTACGGATAGTTTATTACATCGCATAAGATCTATCAAATCCACTATCACTCGTATTGCTATAGCTAATAGCTCTATTATAGATAGCCTAGCCCTTAAAAAAGCAAACATTATATTAAATGAAAAAGAAATTGAACTAGATAAACTACAAGAAGATTTAAAAAAACAACCCGAATGGAAATTTAGAGTAGAAAAAGGAAAAATTCCGAGTGTTGAAGAAATTCAAAAAAAAATAAATCCAAAATCAGCGATTATATCTTATCACTTATCGCCTAAAGAAATAGTTGCTTTTGTGGTAACTCGTAATAAAATTTATCATCACAAAATTTTAATCGATAGCATTTTTTTTAATGCCGTAGAATTATACAAACAAAATTTGCATAATAGCACCGTAGGAAAGCGATTTGCTGGAGGCCCCATCGGAAATTATCTCTTTAATGTGTTAGTGTTACCCATTCAAAACAAGTTAGCACAAACGGAACACCTTGTTATAATACCCGATGATGAATTACATTACCTACCCTTTGAATCTTTACAGGATGGAAACCAACGTTATGTAGTTGAAAAATTTTCTATCCAATATTTGTATTCCACTTCCTTTTTTAATACCGAAAAAAAATATAATAACAAAAATGGCATTTTATCTATAGCCCCATTTACTCGCATTGGTTACAATAGCACACATAACAATTTTCCAAAATTAGCTGCTTCTTTTGAAGAAATTAAAGCACTAAAAGGTTTGACGTTGATAGATACCGCTGCTACTAAAAGCCGTTTTTTAAAAGAAATAAATCACTATCCCGTGGTACATTTAGCCACACATGCTTTTGTGGACAACGAGAATGCCCAAAACTCATATGTTGCATTTTCATCAAAGGATAGTGCAAGTAAACTTTATAGTAGCGAAATATCAAACCTTCAATTAGATTCTACAGAGCTAGTAATCTTAAGCGCATGCGAAACGGGGGTAGGCAAGTTAATTAAAGGCGAAGGGCTAATGAGTTTATCAAGAGCATTTGCTTATGCGGGGTGTAGAAATATTATTACCTCTCTTTGGCGAGCAGAAGATTTAAGCACCTCTTTTATATTACAGCGCCTGCACTATTACCTTGCTAAAGGATATTCCAAACCAAGAGCTTTGCAAGAGGCCAAGCTAGATTTTTTAAAAAACAATGAAATTTCGCCAGTTTTAAAATCGCCAAGCTATTGGGCGCATATCGTTTTTATTGGTAATTATGAAGAAGAACAATCATCGACTAATTGGGTATGGGTAGCTTTGGCCATCATATTGTTTGGACTGTTGAACTTATTTGTTTTTTATAAAAAAGATAGCAAACGCTAACCTTTAATCATTTCCTTTAAGCATACTACAAAAAACATTGCTTAACCAGTAACTACAGTATTAACACCGCTTAATCATTATGTTTCGTATCATTGACGCAAATATGATTTTAGTTTCTCATTAATTTTTTAATTTTAATTAATAACCCCTCTGTAACTTTTGTATAATAACTGTGCTGTTTATCTTTATAAATGGCAGAAAATATTGCTAACGATTGTGCATAATCTTTCTTTTTTAGATATGCCAAGGCCAGGTAATAGGTAGCATCATCATTATAATCAACGGTAGTATTGGAGGCATTTTTTTGAAGAAGATAATTAAAAAAAGTAATTGCCGTATCAAAATGGTTGGTTTCCATAGCCGCTGCGCCAGCTAAAAATAAGTCTTTCGATTCTAGGATTTCTAATTGGCCAGCAATAGAAATTACTTTTGAAAATTCTTTGTTTTGATAGGCACTTTCTATGGTAGATAATTCATTACTCCCCCTTGCTACAGGAATATTATAGGCCACATACTGTGCATTATACACTCCATCCGCGGTGATGGAGGGTTTATTCATATACCAAAAACTTGCTACAAATAAAACTATTGCAGCTGCAGCTGCTGCCATTATTCTGTATACTTTTTTAACCCCCTTTGATGATTGGCCTGAAGTTTTTAATTCTTGCATCATTGTACTATGCAAGCTTGCCACTTGTTGCTTAATGCCATATTGAAAAATAGCTTCTTTGGCGTGCAACAAATTGTTAAGCCTCTGTTGAAGGACTGCATCGGTAAGCAGTAATAACTCAAAATCTTTTTTTTGGCTTGCTGTCATCTCATTATCTATATACGCCATTATAAGTTCATCGTTGGGTGTAAAATTATTCTCCATGCAATAAATTTTTTAAAGTTTCTTTAAGTGCGGGGTTAGCTGCGATCAACTGTTCTAATTGCTTTAAGCACTTATATTTTTTATTACGTACTACTTGCTCGGTTTCGTAATCAGTTTGCGTTAGAATTTCTTTCATCGATTGATTTTCATAATAATATAGCAAAAGAATTTTTTTGCAATTACTTCCTAATTGTTCTATCAGCGCATACACTTTATTTTTATCTTCATTAATAATAAGGGTATAACTAGCATCCATTATTAAATGGGGTTTAGCCTGCTCATATTTTGCTTCTCTAGCAGTGGCCCGGCCTCTTCGTTTTAGCTCATTTAACCACATATGTCTATTAAGAGCATACAAAAAAGTTTTAACGGAAGATTCCCCTCTAAACTTATTTATTTTCACCAAATCGATAAAGCTAACCACTACTTCTTGAAAAACATCTTCCGCATCTTGCTGTGTACCACTGTTTTTTTGAACATACCAGGCTAGATAATGATAATATTCCCGATAAATAGCCTTGATGCTTTCATCCATACTTTTTCCAGCCTGAATATTGGCTATTAATTCAGCGTCTGAAAAGTTTTTGATAACCTCCATGCTTAATACATAAATTTGTAAATAGTAAATGTATAATTGTAACCCAACATAGCAATTTTTATTAAATAATTGAAACCGAAGTAAATAATGGGGCTTGCTTATTTTGAAATATTTGAAATACCGGTACAACTTAATGTAAAAAATAGCGATATAACATCTACGTTTTTCGCACTTAGCCGAAAATACCATCCGGACTATTATATAAACAAAACTGCCGCCGAACAAGCAGAGGCGTTAGAAAAGGCAGCACTGATTAACAAAGCCTACAAAACTTTTCAAAGTACCGATGCTACCATTAAGTATGTACTTCAAGAAAAAGGGCTATTGGCCGATGATGAAAAATTTGAACTTCCCAGCGCATTTTTAATGGATGTAATGGATATCAATGAAGCGTTGATGGACGCTACCGACGATATTGGCAAAGAAAAACTGCTACACCAAATTATTGAAATTGAAAAGGACTCCTTTGCGCCTGTAGCATCCATCATAAACAATTATCAAGAGGGAAGCACTACTGTAGCACAGCTATTGGAAGTAAAAGAATATTACTACAAAAAAAAATACATTGAACGCATAAAAAAAGAAATGGGATACTAACTCAATTGTTCTTTTATATCTTCCATTTGAATGGCCATGTGGCTTTCGTCGTATACGCAAACTCCATTTCTTATTACTAATACCTGCGGCGACTCATGATGTACTTGCAACAATGTAGCTACTAAATTAGATACGGGACGGTATGTTAGCAAATCTAAATAGTAAAAATCATAGCCTGCTGGCGTAGGCGAGCTTTCCACTCTTTTTAAAACCATTTTGCTTATACTACAAGTAGTAGAATGCTTAAAAATAATTTGTGCTTGTTGATGCGATTTTTCAATGATTAATTTTAATCCATCTTCACTAGTTAGGGGTATCCATTTCATATTATCGAATTAATGTTAGCGTGCCTTTTAATAAAGGATGGTACTGCTGAGCTCCTAATTTTATGGTATAAATATAAATACCTGCAGGTG
Organism: Bacteroidota bacterium; assembly: GCA_039796695.1. GTDB lineage: Bacteria > Bacteroidota > Bacteroidia > Chitinophagales > Chitinophagaceae > JJ008. The sequence continues at coordinate 16,861 of JBDKJF010000004.1, read as the reverse complement.
TAGGCTGCCCTTTGTATGTACCATCCCAACCTTTAAAACTACTTTTTTCTTTAAAAATAATTTCTCCATAACGGTTGTATACTGTTACTTCCGCCATAGGAAAAACAGGCAAGGCTGGAATTATCCATCGGTCATTTTTTCCATCATTATTTGGGGTAAAGGCAGAAGGAATATGTAGTTTATTATAGACCGTAACCTTCACTTCATCTGGTGCAAATCCACAACCCACGGCGGAACTTACTGTTAATCGATAACGATATTCGCCAGCAGGTGCGTTTACTAACGGCCTCAAAATTTGTGGACTGTCCAAGTAAATACTAGGGGACCATGTGTAATTGATTTGATCTCCACTGGCCAACGCTTGCAAACGAATGGGGTAGCCAATTATAGTAAACAAATCGGGGCCCGCATTGCCCATTGCTTTTTTAATAACAGTAATAGAAGTGCCTACAGTATCAATACAGTCAAAATTATTTTTTACCCTTACTGTATAATGCGTACTAATAGAAGGAAAAACTTTAGTAACAGCATTGGTAGGTGCTGTAATACTGGTGAGAGGTAGCCATTCGTATTGAACACCTCCATTTGCAATTAATTGCACAGTGTCGCCCTCGCAAATAGTAGCATTAGACAAATTAATAATGGCAGTGGGAAGCGGATTAATTGTAATAGCTATGGAGTCGTAATTACTGCAATTAGCGGTTGAGGCCAGTAGGTAATATTTACCGCTACTATTGCTTAGCACTTTAGGTAGCACTATAGATGCAGTGGAGGCATTGAATCCATTGGGGCCGCTCCATTGATAATGGGTAGCATTACCTGTAACCGATAAATGCAAATCATTATTAGCGCATACAGGACTATTACTGGAAATAGCGCTTACTTGAAAAGGATCTACCGTTATAGTTATTGTGGAGGAAATAACCCTGCAACTAGGGTTATTTAAATTAACTGCATCCGAAGCAATTACACGATACGTGTAAGTACCGGGAGCAGATTGTGCAGGCATTGTTAAAGCATAACTGGAAGCGGTAGCGCCATTAATGTTCACAAAAGGGGCTCCATTAATGCTTGATTGCCATTGAAACACTGGACTACTATAGCCTACTGAAATATTACAACTCAGGTTGAAATCGGCAGGCTGTCCTTGACAAACAAGCGCATTATTACCCCCACTACTAGCAATGCTAGTTGTCACTAATGGGCCGCAGGGTCTAAACGTTATATCGTCTATTGCAATATCATTACCGCACCCACCAGGTGCATTATTTATAATACGTAATACTACATCTGTTATTCCTACGGGTGTTGTAAAAAAAAAGCCATACTGTACCCATTGTAAATTGACTGTTTGATTAATATCGCCAGTAGAATATTGCTGAATAATACTACCATCTGTTTTTTCTATAGAAAAAGTTAAATTGGGTTTTGTACCATTACCTCCACATGCTGAAGAACGTAGAATGTTAGCCACCCAAGCGGCAAACTCAAAAGTGGTACCAGCACATAGCCCTTTTACCGTATCGGTATAAAAAACACCAGGCTGTACAGAAGCATTTACGAGCATGCAATATCCGCCGGCATCTCCTGTATGGTCAGAAGAAAGTGTATGCCAACTGCTATTAAAACAGTTATTGGTATTTCCTCTTAAAGTATAAAACCCATCGTTTGGACAATCGTTAGCCACATAAATATAATTGGTAGCAGCCGTGGGTAATGCTGGACCAGGATTTAATCCCGACCCAAAGGTTATATTTACAATAGGGGCACCTAAACTACCTTGACAAAGCTGTGCTTTTACATTCGTATGCCAAAAAAGTATTAAACATACTAAGAGTGATAAATTTTTTATTGGTAATCGGTTCATGGATGAATGCAAGTTAATTAATTCACTAAACAAACAAGGATTGATTAATGAATTTAAATACTGTGTAAATAATTGGTAATTTGCTTGCCAACCCAACCAAAAAATGATAAAAAATATCTTGCCGTTAATTTTTGTATTAATACTTGTAGCTTGTACGCAACAAAATGGAGGAAAAGAGTTAGCACATGAAGTGTGCGAATGTTCAAAAAAGGCAAACGCTTTATCAACCGATAATGCTTACCGTACCAAAGCACAGGCTGATTGTTCTATTAAACAGTTTGAAGCTTGGACAAAAATTAAAGATGTACAAAAAGAAATAGATGCATTTAATAAAGCATTAAGCGAATGTACCATCAATCAAATGAAGGCTAGGTAAATCAATTTAACTTAGAAGCCCCGCACTTATAAGGGCGGGGCTTCATAAATAATGATATTTATTATTTTACAATGCTAACCCTACAGACAATTGAAAGCCTTGATTTTTCCACTTATTATCATTGGTAATATCGCTAATATTATTAAGCCCAATAGCATAGCGTCCGTTTACTCTTAAGTTGGCAACTTTTAATTGAACACCGGCCAACATAGAAAAGTCTCCTTTTTTAAAAGCATCTGCACCATTTTGCAACACGGTGCGGCTTTGATCAATTAATACGCCAAATTGAGGGCCAGCTTGCAAGCTCAAAAAGCTACCAATTACTTTATAGTTTAGCAAAATTGGGATTGAAAGATAATTCAACTTTATATTTTGATTGCCATTAAACACACCATGGTATACGCTGGAATAAGTACTATCTAATTTGGTAGCATATTGGTTCCATAAAATCTCTGGCTGCACTACTAATTTATTGCCAGCTCTAATTTCTACAAACCCTCCTAAATGGTATCCATACCTAAATTCATCTTTAAAAGATTTACCTTCTACTTTTGAAATATTAGCACCGCCTTTTACACCTATATGAAATTGTGCCGAAGCGGCCTGCCCTATAAATAGTAGTGCTAATAGCGAAAGAATTGATGTTTTCATGTTGACTTGTTTTTTTGTTGAAACGATGGAAAATAATTTACGTTTATAAAGGGGCAAGTATAATGCCAGCATTTGTTATCGTTTGTTAAAAATCCTTAAAGTATAGTAACCGTCAAAGCAGATTATGTAACCGCTTAGTTAAATTTTTAACTTCTTGTTTAAAGAATAAACCCTGCATTAACAGAAAACAAAGTGGTTACCTTTTTGGAACTTCCTGGAAAGTAATAGTCAATAGCTAACTGTGGTTGTATAAAACATTTTCCAAGCGCATATTCTCCACGTAAAAATAAAGAGAGGGATAGCGCTTGAAATTTTAGGTTATCATCTAATGACAAATTTTCAGAACTGTATAAAATATTTGAATTGTTTCGTAGTAATGTCACATAAGTGCTGGACGATTGATTAAATCCAAACTTTTGAGTGCCGCTGGTAAAAGTTAGTTGTGGTGTAAATCGTATATAGTCCTTTTTCTTCCATACATCTAACCAATAAAAATCATGCCGTAGGGATGAAATTATAGCAAAGTCGTTAACGGTTTCTTTTGTGTTAATATAAGTAAATCCTCTTCTACGTAATCTTAAATCTTGAATAATCTCTTCCCTTTCAGCATAGGACGATCGGCTACCCCATCCATAACTTGCCGCAATGGTAGGCCGTAGCCACCATTTTCGATAAGTGAAGTAGGTGTATAATTCATTTTGCAATGGCGTAGTATAAAATGCAACCTCTTTTTTGGTAACAAACCTGCTAAATGAAAAGCCTGTAGCTAAATTTCTATTTTTTAAATAATCATAGGTTCCTGAAACACTGCCTTGAAAAAGTGTAAAACGTTTGGCATCGTTGGTTAAATAGCCGGTAGCGGTTATACCCAGCCCATTTTTATGATAGTACCCAACCAGCGGGGTAAGTACCGATTGCTTTACAGCCGACACGCTATAAACCTCGCTTTTACTAACATAGTTAAAATAGGCTTTGCTATGCGATAAACTTATTAAAGAGTAACTCCGCGGGGTTAATAAAGAATCCATAAAGGCATCAAAATCTCTAAACAGGTCATCATAATCAAACAAAGAATCGCCGATAAAAGCATCGTTTTCTACATCCAATGTATCATTAACACTTTTTTTTTGGGCCTGAGCACAGTGCTGCGATAGTAATAATAGCGATAGTATCAACCATTTATATCTTATCATCTGGCAGTGGTAAATTGGGTAGCAAAAAAATATTAAAGCCAAACCAATGACTTCAAAAAAAATAGAAAGTTTAAATTGTTGTGTAATAACGCTAAACCTAAAAATATATTGAAGATGTGCTATACTAATTCTAATAAGGTAATTTCTGGCATAATACCCACCCTACCCGGATAGCCCAAAAACCCAAAACCTCGGTTTACATAGAGTTGCTGCCCACTATTTTGATATAAACCAGCCCATTCTTTGTACACATATTGTACGGGGCTCCATTTTAGCCCTGGTATTTCTACCCCAAATTGCATGCCGTGGGTATGGCCAGAGAGGGTTAGATTTATTGATTTAAAGTTTTGGCAAACTTCCTCTTTCCAATGAGATGGATCGTGGCTTAATAATATTTTGAACGGAATATTTTCGGTGCCAGCGTAAGCTTTATTTAAGTTTCCATACTTCGGAAACCTTGCTTTTGCACTCCAATTTTCTACCCCCAATAAAGCTATTTGTTGCCCGTCTTTTTCTATTATTTCATGCTCGTTCATAAGTAAGCGCCAACCCATATCCGCATGTACCTGTTTCAGTTGATGAAGATTGGCCTCTTTTGCCTCTGCACTATCCCATTTTACATAATCTCCATAATCATGATTGCCAAGGGTGGAATATACCCCCAACGGTGCTTTTAAAAGCGAAAAAACTTCCTTGTACTCATCCATTTCGGAGGCCACATTGTTTACCAAATCTCCCGTAAAAAGGATTAGGTCGGGCTGTTGGCTTAATATAAGCTGTACCCCTTTTTGCACTGCGGCCTTATTTGTAAAACTGCCCGCATGTATATCCGACAGATGCACCATTTTTAAACCTTTAAAAGCAGCGGGTATGGTAGCATCTATTACCTGCACCTGTTTAACTTGATAGCGGTATCGATTGCCAAAACCATAAACAAGTGTACCGTATAATCCGCCACCGGCTAGCATGCCCATCCAACTTAAAAAGGCAGACCTACTAATACCTTCAACACCTGCTGATACCGCCTCTTTAGAATGCTTGTTATTAATTTTATATAAAAGCCATTGTACTCCCCTTCTCAAATCGTCTAACATAAAAAAGAAAGCCGCTATTAGTTTTGCGAAAAACAATCCAATGATTAAGGCAAAAACCGTAGAACGGCCCAGTTTGGCTTGTTTGTCAAAATGAATATAGGGCAATGCCATTAATACAACCATTGCTGTTATAGAAACCACCCAATAAATACTATAAATAATAAGTTTGGTACGGGGGGTGGCAGATGCTGTTACTGTTTTTAAGGCTTGAAAAAAGTAAACATCCAATAATACCATAAAGGCTATCAATACCCACCAAAAAGGAGAATTTCGCATATTAAGCAAAAATAGGTACGTAAAAGCTTTGGCCGTCCATGCCTTAGGCGCATTTCTTATAAAAATGCAGGTGAAAAGGAAAATAAATCACAAATTAGCGGCGCCTTGGTTATAGACGCATATTTAATCGCAAAACTCTCTTTCCGAAAGCTTATTTTTGTTCGCCTCGTAAATAGATTTAAAAATGAAGTTTACCTTTTATGGACATGCCTGTTTTTTGGTAGAAACAGCCGGTAAGAAAATACTATTTGACCCCTTTATTACGCACAATGAATGGGCAAAAGAAATAAAGATTGAATCCCTAGCGGCTGATTATATTCTTATTTCTCACGGGCATGCAGACCATATAGCCGATGCGATTACCATTGCTCAACAAACGGGCGCTACGGTGGTATGTAATTGGGAAATATATGAGTGGCTTGTTAAAAATGGAGTAACCAATGTACACCCCATGAATACGGGAGGTAAGTGGGCATTTGATGGTTTTAGTGTTAAATGTACCGTAGCCCAGCATTCTAGTAGCTTACCAGATGGTAGCTATGGTGGTAATCCGATGGGCTTCATTGTTACTACTGCCAATAGTAGCTTTTATTATAGTGGCGATACGGCACTAACATTGGATATGCAGTTAATTGTTTCATGGGCCAAACTAAATTTTGCTATTTTACCCATAGGCGACAACTTTACAATGGGGTATGAAGATGCTATTGCTGCTGCTGCAATGATAGGCTGCAAAAATATTGTAGGGGTCCATTATGATACTTTTGGGTTTATTAAAATAGATAAAGAAAAAGTAACAGCCGCTTTTGCAAACGCAGGCTTACAATTACACTTACCCCAGATAGGAACAACAATTGAATTATAAAAAGAAAACGCATAAAGCATGGCCAGAATAATAGGAGTGGCAAATCAAAAAGGTGGCGTAGGAAAAACAACTACAGCAATAAATCTAGCAGCAAGTTTTGCTGTACTTGAGTTTAAAACATTATTGGTAGATGGCGATCCGCAGGCTAATAGCACCACCGGCGTTGGCTTCGACTTACATAATATTACCAAAAGCCTTTACGATTGTATGATAGGCCAGGCTACCGCAAAAGAAGTAGTATTAAAAACAGAAATTCCTAATTTAGATGTAATACCCTCTCATATCGATTTAGTGGGTGCCGAAATAGAAATGATTAACCACCCTAATCGAGAAATGGTGCTAAAAGCCCTGCTTGCTGAAGTACGGGATGATTACGACTTTATAGTAGTAGATTGTTCTCCCTCGCTTGGACTTATTACGGTTAATGCATTAACGGCATCTGATGCAGTGGCCATTCCTGTACAATGTGAGTTTTTTGCATTAGAGGGCTTAGGAAAACTTTTAAATACGATTAAGATTGTTCAAAGCCGCTTAAATACCGATTTGGTAATAGAAGGTATTTTAATGACTATGTATGATGGTCGTCTACGCCTTTGTAACCAGGTAGTAAGCGAAGTACGGCGCCATTTCGAAGACATGGTGTTTAGCACCATTGTACATAGAAATGCCCGCCTAGCCGAAGCACCCAGTGCCGGAAAACCAGTAGTGCTGTACGATGCTACGAGTAAGGGCGCTATCAATTATTTAAATTTAGCCAAAGAAATTTTGCAAAAAAATGATATGACTAAAATTAAAAATGAGGAAAAAATTTTGGAGCTATAAATTAGGCATTACATTGATGTAATGATAATCTCATCTCAAACAGCCAGTAGCAAATAAGGCTAAACAAATTCAATTTGCTTAAAAAAATGACTACACCAAAACAAAATAAAGAACTATTAGGAAAAGGCATTCGCTCATTACTGCAAAGTATTGATAGTGACTTAAAAACTGGCACCGGTAATTTAAAACCAACGATTGTTGAAACGGCCACCGGCATTAATAAAATACCGTTAGCTGATATAGAAATAAATCCTAAACAGCCTCGAAGGGATTTTGATGAAACTGCATTGCAAGAGTTATCAGCCTCCATCAAAATACATGATATCATACAACCAGTTACGGTATCTAAAATGGCCAATGGCAAGTATCGCCTTATATCAGGCGAACGCCGCCTTAGGGCTTCAAAAATGGCTGGATTAAAAGAAATACCAGCTTACATCCGCCAAGCCAATGATGCCGAACTGCTAGAATTAGCTTTATTAGAAAACTTACAAAGAGAAGATTTAAATGCCGTGGAAGTGGCTCTCAGCTACAAGCGAATGATGGAGGAATTAGACTATACGCAAGAACAAGTGGCAGAAAGAATGGGAAAAGATAGAAGTACTGTTGCAAATTTTATACGCCTGTTAAAACTACCGCCAGATATACAATTAGCTGTACGCACCGGCAAATTAAGTATGGGGCATGCCCGAGCATTAATAAACGTAGATACGATTGACCAACAATTATTCATTTATAAAGAAATTAAAAGCAAGGAGCTGTCTGTAAGACAAACTGAGGCATTAGTAAGAACCCTGTATAAAGATAGCGGTACTGTTAAAAAAACTTCAAAAAACGGCTTACCTCCTGCTTATCAAAGAATAGAAGATAAATTAGCCTCTCATTTCAGCAGCCGAGTTAAATTAAAACATAGTAGAAATGGTAGTGGCCAAATTACCATTGATTATTATTCGCTGGATGAATTCAACCATATTCTGCAAAAGATGAATGCGGCTATTGATTAAATTTTATTATGAAGTTGAAGGTTTGTATGCAAACGAATAGAAAAAGTATAATTACGAGTGTACTACTCATTCTAACAACTGTTATTAATAGCAATCTAGTTATTGCACAAAAAAAAATAGCTGCCTTCTCATCGATTGATACTACCCAACCTACCACGCCTATACGCTTTAATCGTTACGATTCTGCCATGCTGGCGCATAGCCCAAAAGTGGCTGCAAAACGCTCGGCCCTGCTGCCCGGCCTTGGACAGATTTATAATAAAAAATATTGGAAACTACCTATCGTATACGGAGGGCTTGGCTTATCGGCAGGAATATTTTCCTATAACTTGAAGTGGTATAAACGAACCCGCTTTGCCTATGCCGTACTTTTTTTAAAAGACACAGCCAGTTATAGCAAAGTGCACCCACAGTTAAAATTTCTTGTTAACTCTAATTCGCTAGATAATTTACGCTACTACCGCAATCAATATCGTAGAGATATTGATTATGCTGCACTTGCCTTTTTAATTTTATGGGGTCTTAATGTAGTAGATGCTACCGTAGATGCTCACCTTATGAGTTTTGACGTAAGCCCCGATTTAAGCTTCCACATCAAACCCGGCTATAGTACCGTAGCACAAACAACTGGGTTAAGCCTCGTTTTAAAAATTGGTAAATAAATCAGTGCCTGTACATACGCATTTACAATTAGTAAATAATTACTTTTGATACAATCAAAAATAAAACCATGCGTATAGCTTTAATTGGTTATGGTAAAATGGGTAAAGCTATTGAGGAAATAGCGTTAAAAAGAGGACATGAAATAGTGGCTACTATTGACTTGGGCAATATAGCTGAGTTTACTAAAGAAAATATTACAAAAGCCGAAGTAGCGATTGAGTTTACCGGACCACATACCGCATACCAGAACGTAAAAAACTGCATTTTGTTTGGCATACCCGTTGTTTGTGGCTCCACAGGATGGACGGAAGAACTGCCGGCTTTACAAGCATTAAATGCTGAAAAAAACAATGCATTTATCTATTCCAGTAACTATAGTGTGGGCGTCAACATTTTTTTTGAAATAAATAAAAGATTAGCCTCGCTAATGGCTTCACATGCTGCCTACGAAATACTATTAGAAGAAACCCACCATACCCAAAAAAAAGATGCTCCTAGTGGCACTGCTATTTCGCTGGCAGAGCAAATACTTGAACGAATACAAAGAAAAAAAACTTGGGTTAATGACCTAAGCGATAACCCAGCCGCATTGGAAATTATCAGTCAGCGAGTAGATCCTGCCCCAGGCACCCATTTGGTAAAATATGCATCTACAATTGACACCATTGAAATTATACATACCGCCCACAATAGAACAGGATTTGCTACGGGTGCAGTAATGGCAGCAGAATTTATTGTGGGTCGCACCGGTTATTTTACAATGAAGGATGTACTAGGGTTATAATAAAATTAAAACCATATTTCTTCATTGTTTACTGCAATTCGTAAATTTTCTTTTATCATTATAGCGCAAACCTTGGCTACATCCCTAATACAGCAGCTTGAAGCACATCAAACAGTTTGCAAAAAGGTAATATCTATTTGCAAATTGTCTGATGCTACTAGGCCACTATCCCTAGATAATGACTCCTTGAGTAAAGGCACATTGATTGCTTTACACGTACCCCTTTAGCCCCTCGCTGCAGTTTTATGCAGTCACTTTACAATAATTTATGAACACATTTGTATTCCGATTGTTATATTTTTTTGTAACTTAACATAGCCTAATCAATACCACCTCAAGCATGAAGCCCACAAAAATTATTATAGGAATTGTGGATGATCATCAACTAGTAATAGATGAATTAACCGCTCTTCTTAAAAACGAAAACCACATTCAATTTGCATTTGCCACCACACATGCAGAAGAAGTGATGCAGCTGCTAAACACTTACACTATTGATATACTATTGACAGATGTAATGATGCCTGGGCTTACGGACAACCAATTAGCCAAACCAGTAAAAGAAAAATATCCTAACATAAAAATTATGGCCCTCTCCATGAGCGGCCAGGGCGATTTAGTGAATGAGAAGGTTGAAACGGCTGCGCTTGCAGGATGTGTTTTAAAAAATATTGGAAAACAAGAATTAGTAAGTGCCATCGAAAAAATTGCCGCTGGCGGTATTTATTTTAGCCCTGAGGTGCTAGAGGAGATGAATCGCTTTTCGCAAAGAAAAAAACAAAAAGAAAATGCTCGACTAACTGAAAGAGAAATTGAAATTATTCGTTTAATAGAAAAAGAATATAATAATAAACAAATAGCTAATACCCTTTTTATAAGTGAACGTACAGTAGAAACCCATCGAAAAAATATTTTTAGAAAATTAGATACAGGCTCTGTAATTGGTTTAGTAAAGTATGCTTATGAGCATAAACTAATTTAATTAAACCAAATTTTCTGCTACAACCATATCTATAGGCTCGGTAATTTTTATATTCGTCTCCTCCCCTTGTACCAGGGTTACCTTTAATCCAAATGCTTCCACCACTGTAGCTTCGTCCGTAAATTTATCTTTGTAGTCAATTTGAAAGGCGGGTAGTAAAATTTTACTATGAAACGTTTGTGGGGTTTGAATTAAACGAATACTATTTCTATCTAAAGCTTCATTTTCCTCTGCCCGCAAAATTCTTATACTATCTTTCGGGGTAATAGCTGGTATGGCCGAGCCGGATTGCAATGCTTCCGTATAACATGCTTGTATCAAATTTTTAGAAACTAAACACCTAACACCATCATGTACAAATACTATACTTTCCTCCTCTACTAAGGAAAGCCCATTTTTTACTGACTGAAACCTGCTATCGCCACCTGCGGTTATTTTAATACGGGTTTTGTCAAACCATGCATCAATAATTTCTTGCCCCATATCCGTATAGTCTATTGGCAATACTAGTATAACTTGTAAATCATTATACGCCTCTAAAAAGGCTTTGATGGTATAATACAAAATCGGCTTTCCCTTTAATAATAAAAATTGCTTGGGCAAAGATGCTCCCATTCTTGTACCGCTACCACCTGCTACTAAAATTGCATATTTTTTCATATTCCCTAAGTATTCGCTTATTTTGCAAATATGAATAAAATACTGGTAAGCATATTATTCTGTACACTTTTAATTTCTTGCAATACCCAAACTATTTCTGAACAAAAAAAGGAAATACTAGGACTTAGAGAGATGAATGCATTGGCTACTGCTGAATATACCATTACGAAAGTGGTAAAAGCTAACGATAATCAAACTTGGTTTAAAGTGGGTGACAGAAAGATTCTGCTATCTTGTACGGGTACCATCAAAGCAGGAATTGATCTATCCCAACTAACAGAAAATGATGTAATCATTAACAAAAAGGAACTATCCCTTCAATTACAACCCGCTAAAATCATTAGTTTAAGTATTCCACCAGAGTTAATAAAACTGGAATTTCAACAGGTAGGATTTTGGCGAGATAAATTTACCAATGCGGAGCAAAATGAGTTGATGGCGCAGGCTGAAACACAAATTAGACAAGTGGCCGATTCTATAGGCATACTTAAAACAGCGCAGGCTAACGCAACTCAGTTTATTAGCGATTTTTTAAACCGGCTTGGATATTCCACTATTAACATTAATTACATTTCAAAAAAATAGCATTAGTGACAAAAAAATCATTTCATTTGCGCCCCTTTGTAGTAATTATAATTTTACTTGCTATTACTTTTTTTGTACTTCGTAGTTTAAACATGCTGCCTAATATTAAAGGTTGGTTTACTTCTAAAAATGTAAAAATTGACACTACACCCGTGCTAATTAAAGAAGTAAAAAACATTGCACAACTACTAACAATGAGTAGCTATGATGAAGTAGTAGTAGACACAACGAAACTTGCAGCGCCCGCAATAACCGCTCCCATTATTACCATGGGCCCTAAAAAAACACGCTTAGTAATCATTGCTAAAGGCCTATTAATTGCTGGCGTTGATTTACAAGAATTAGACGACAAAAAAATTTATATGCAGGGTGACTCTGTTTCCATCGCATTGCCCGCAGCTAAAATTTTAGATGCAATTGTAAATCCCAGCCAATTTGAAATTTTTATTGAAGATAAAGGTTGGCAGCCCGAAGAGGTAAGCCAGTTGAAAGTAAGTGCTCGCAATCGTATGGTACAAAGAAGTATTTATACCGGCCTACTTACAAAAGCTAGGGAAAAAGCTAAATTGATGATGGAAAGTTTTTTACGTACCACTGGGTTTAAAAAAATATACGTTTACTAACTAAATTAACGCTTCTTATATTGCTATTGCTTAATTAAATTCTTTTTTTAACTTTAAATGCAGCCAAAGCATATTATTTTGGAGCAACCTGTTTTACTCAATAGTTTTTTAAGAAATCATTTGTAGATAGACAAAGACTTTTTTTCGAAATAAAAGCTTTATTCTTTTTAATAAATAAGTTAAATGGAACCTGTTTTACTTTTTGATGGCGTGTGCAATTACTGCAACAAGATGGTAAATTTTGCTATTCGTAATGATAAAAAGGGTAAAATAAAGTTTGCTCCCCTACAATCCTCAGCGGGAGAAAAGTTACGTCAAGCGTTTAACATAAGCCCTGCATCCGATACAATTATTTTAATTGAAAATGGCAAAGCCTTCATTTATGCCACAGCAGCCATTCGAGTATGCCGTTATTTGGATTGGCCTGCAAAAATGTTATTTTGGCTAATTATTTTTCCTTCCTTTTTAACCCAGCCCGTATATAAATGGATAGCCCGCAATCGCTATAAATGGTTTGGCAGAAAAGATAGCTGTATGATACCTGCCCCAGGCATTAAAAATAGGTTTTTGAACTAGCCCCTGCCGGGATAAATAGCTAGTGCATTTTCCAAACAATCCATTGCTGCATTAAGTGCTTCTGTGTTTAAAACATAAGCCAATCGCACTTCATTTTTTCCTAACCCAAGTGTTCCATAAAAACCAGTAGCAGGCGCCAGCATGACTGTTTGGTTTTGGTAAGAAAAATCTTCTAATAACCACTGGCAAAATTTATCGCTATCATCAATTGGTAATTTTGCAATAGCATAAAATGCACCGCCGGGGTTTGGGCAATAAACATCTTTCATATTATTAAGACGACTTACCAACAAATTCCTTCTTTTTAAATACTCCGCTTTTGGCGCATCAAAATAACTAGCAGGTAAATCTATAGCAGCCTCGCCCATTATTTGTGCTAAACCCGGTGGGCTTAGCCTTGCTTGCGCAAATTTCATAGCAGCATCGTATACCTGTTTATTCTTGGTAACCAATGCGCCAATGCGGGCACCGCAGGCACTATATCTTTTACTAATGGTATCCATCAGTACTACATGCTGATCCATACCTTGCAAGTGCATAGCGCTTACATACTCACCATCATAACAAAACTCCCGGTAAGCTTCGTCGCTAAATAGATATAAGTTATGTTTCAAACAAATTTCTTTCAACGCTTCCATTTCCGCTTTGCTGTATAAATAACCAGTAGGGTTGTTAGGGCTGCATATAATAATCGCCTTTGTTTTAGCAGTAATCACCGTCTCAAAAGCTGCAATAGGTGGCAAGGCAAAGCCTGTGCTAATAGAAGAAGTTATAGGAACCACCTGTACTCCTGCAGCACAGGCAAAGCCATTATAGTTGGCATAAAAAGGCTCTGGTATTATTACCTCATCACCAGGATTAAGGCAAGTAAAGAAACCGAACATGATAGCTTCGCTTCCTCCTGTAGTAATTAATATTTGATTGTGGTCAACATCAATACCCACCCCTTTGTAATACTCCACCAATTTCCTTCTATAACTTTCATTACCGGCACTATGGCTGTATTCCAATACTTTAATATCTGCCTGCTTTATTGCATCCATAATGGCGGCTGGGGTTTCAATATCTGGTTGACCGATATTTAAATGATATACTTTTATCCCTTTCTTTTTAGCAGCTTCTGCATAAGGTACTAGTTTACGTATAGGTGAGGGTGGCATTTCTATGCCCCGATTAGATATTGTAAGCATGCAACAAAGTTAAGGTATGATACTGCACAAACTACCTTTCGTTTGAAGCCTTACTTTTGCTATATGCAAACATCGATTTTACTAATAGGACAAGGAATAAGTGGCACATGGCTTAGTTATTATTTGGAACGGGCGGGTATTGATTTTTTCGTAATAGATGACGACTACGAAAATGCCCCTTCTAAGAGAGCAGCCGGACTAATAAATCCTGTTACAGGTCGAAGACATGTAAAAGTATGGCTGGCAGAAGAAATACTTCCTTTTACGTTGAATGCCTATAGAGAAATAGGAAACCTACTTGGTGTATCAGCACTAACAGAAAAAACAATTATCGATTTTTTTCCAAGCCCGCAAATGAGGATAAGCTTTGCAGAAAGAGTAGCAGAAAAAGCTGATTTTGTTTCTATGTATGAAAAGCCAGGGGAGTATACTCCCTATTTTAATTATGAATTTGGCTACGGGCAAATAAGCCCAGCCTACACGGCACAACTAGAAAATGTTTTACCTGCTTGGAGGCAACACCTTTTGCAACAGAATAAAGTAGCTGAAGAAAAATTTGATTTACAGCATTTACAAATTCAAGCAGAAGGAATTTTGTATCGCAACATTAGAGCAAAAAAAATAATTTTTTGCGATGGTAATAGCTGTGCAAGTAATCCCTTTTTTAAAACCCTACCTTTTGTACCTAATAAAGGAGAAGCCATCACTTTAAACATACCAAATTTACCCTCCGATAAAATTTATAAAAAAGGGATGACCTTAGCTCCACTTTCCCCCCCGGGTCAATGGTGGATTGGCTCCACTTACCAATGGGAGTTTGAAAATGAAAAGCCAACAGCCGAATTTAAAATAAAGGTGGAGCAACTACTTAACCAATGGCTAAAAATGCCTTACACCATTACCGGACACTATGCTGCTGTAAGGCCTGCCACTTTACAAAGAAGGCCATTTGTAGGGTTTCATCCGCTGCATCCCGTTGTTGGGGTTTTTAATGGTATGGGCACCAAAGGCTGCTCATTAGCACCTTACTTTGCAAAGCAGTTAGTTGATTGTATCTTGTACAACAACCCTATTCATCCAGAGGCATCCATTGAACGATATGCCCGTATTTTATCAAAATAAATTAAATGGACACACAAACAGAATCACCATACAGTATTCCGGCAAAATTTCGCCGGATGGAAAACATGCATATTATTTTTTGGCTGGTAAAAGATATTAGTTGGTGCATGATATGGAAGCCATTAGGTATTGCCATGTTTATACCCACACTGGCTATTGCCATTGCTATTTCTTGGGGAAATAGAAAAATTGTAGCTGAACTAGCACATAACTTAGCAATTACTTTTTGGATTTGCGCTAATGGCTATTGGATGATAAGCGAATTTTTTGGCTTTGATGAAGTAATAGTGTGGAAGTGGGTTACTGGAAAACATTTGGCGTTGATCCCTTTTACTATTGGTGCGGCCATACTTTTGTTTTACTATACAGTGCAACGGCAAAAAGAAGTAAAAAAAGATGACGGCGTTATTTAGTAATTAAACCCTATCTCTATTGATAATTTTATACAAGGTGGTAGGATCTTGATTGAGGAGTTGGCACATTTCGCTGTATAAAACTGGTAGCTGCTGTTTAAATGCCGTTGCATTTTCAAAAAAATTTTCTATTGCTACCGCCCAAAATTCATCAAAGTTGGTCGTAGCATATTCATCAAAAAACAAACCCATTCCCGCCCGCATGGCACGGAAAACAGGTCTCCCTTCTTCTGAAAAATCATTGAGCCTCAATTTAAAGTTTCGATCGTTGCTGCATTCATAGCCAAGGTACGCATCAAACTGAAGTGCATGAGCCATCTCATGCAGCCCTACATTGATAGCGTCGGTATAATCACTAAAGCCATACATAAAATGACTCCACGAAATATGTATGCCTGTTTTACTTACATGCCCATAGTAGGTATCATTATCAAAAGAAAGAACATATTCTTTCTTCATTACATGTATGTCTGTAAAATAATCAAGCAAATAATTTTTTAAACCAAAAGTTAATTGCACGGCAGCACCGCTGATTAGTACAGGTATATATTCCTCCTCTGGTATGGCATGAAAATGGAACTGCTTCCTTTGCATAAATGAAACTACACGGCCAATAAACACATCTTGCATATCCTTGGGCAGGCTTACGTAGTATGGATTGCATTTCAACAACCAGTCATGATACTGTATTCCTTTATCTTCCACCACCAACTGTACTTTGCCACGATAAATGTTTCGTTTTGCTTCTAAAAATAAACCTTGTATTTTTTTAAATACTAAAATTATTACCCAAAAAACAGCAGCCACTACTACCAACTCCACCCAATGCTCACTTGATTTATTATCGGCCAAAATTTTTTTTTGACCATCTGCCTCAGTAATCAGCTTGCCGGTTTGCTTTAAAAGAATGGCAGTGTCTATACTGTTATTTTTTGGCAGGTAAGATGTGGTAGTATCTGGTGGTGGCATAAAAAATTAGTGGTTAAAAAACTTTAGCACAAGAGCATAACCACTAATTACGAATATACATCTATCATTGCTGCTACTTACTTATGGAAACATTTTTTATTTCATTTCGTCCGTAAAAAGTAGGAAAATACATTAACTCAGCTTTG
>JBDKJF010000003.1:0-211571 GCA_039796695.1 Bacteroidota bacterium | reverse complement strand
ATTGGGAAGAGCTTACCGTATTTTTTGAGTTCCCTTTAGAAATAAGAAAAATCATTTACACCACTAACTTAATAGAAAACCTGAATGGAAAAATCAGAAAATACACCAAAAACAAAATGTCTTTTCCCACAGATGAGGCCGTCTTAAAATCGGTATATTTGGCTTTAAGAGAAGCCACCAAAAAATGGAGTATGCCTATACAAAATTGGGGCATCATCCTTAATCAGTTCTTAACAATGTTTGAAAAAAGGGTTCAGCTTTAAAAATAAGCTAAACCCTTATATCTTTAACTTACACAGTTTATGAGATACTGTCTAATAATTCTTGATTGGTAGGCATTTTCTTCTGCCACAATCTTGTTTTCTTTACTGACACGGAAAGTGGCTAATTTACCTTCTAAGTAAGTGGATTTTCGACACTTTGCGCCGTATAATTTTATTTTGTAAGGGCCGTTATAATCAATAATAACTGCCTTTCTTTTTAGCCGGCATACCCGCTTATTATTCAATACTTTTAATTGAATGGGAGTGCCATTTTGGGCAGTATACCAGTCATGGTAGGTGCTTATTGTTGTCCAACTAATGCCTCCGATAAATACCGCAATTAGTAGTAGAATAAGAGGCTTGGCTATGCGCTTACTCCATGGTTGTGTAGCTTCCATCATCTAAAAGATTTAAATCTACGTCCGTGCCTGATATACCTTCAATGGAGCCTCTTACATGAGCGGCGTTTAGTAGTACCTTCTCCAATTGTTTTTCACGCTGTTTCCATAGTTTTTCCATGGCATCTCTTTCTCGTTGTATGGATATCTTCATACTTAAAAATCCTTCTCTTATGGCTTGCCATTGCTCTGCAAACTCACGGCTTGTAAGGTAATTGTAGAGCAGGTGCATTTTATCTCCTCGGTTTTCCTGGCTTTTTAAAGCCGAGGAAATTTTTATAATTCCATCTCTCAACATTTGTACTACTGGTTTTACTTCTGCAAAACTGCATATCCAAACACCCTCTTTTTCGCCAAACTTATCCATATCTTTTGGAAAAGCATGGGTAACTATTACCGCCACATCAGCCAATTGGCTACGCATATCGGCTTTTAGCTTTTCTATCCAATCGTTTGAAAAATCTTTTGTGCGTTTGCTTTCAAAAATAATTTTACCACATTCCTGACCAAAATTGTTGCGCACGGTTTGAATGCAATCTGCTCCTCTTACACCTTTGCCTACGGGTGCTATAATATCAAATGGAAAAGAGGATATTAGCATCTCCTCTAATAATAATTCTTGTACTTCGCCTTGCGTTTGCATACTGCCTTGTTCTGCTTTGCGACGCATTTCCTCAGCTAGTTTACGTTGTGCTTCTATTTGTTCATCTTTCTCCTTTAATTTAAGTGTATATTCAGTTTCTTTTAATGCAGATCTTTCTGCTTCTTCTTTACGAATTATATCGGCAAGTTTACTACGCTCTTCTAGTAGCATCTTTTGCAGCTGTAGCTCTATTTCATTTTCTTTTTGTTGAAGGGCTTGCTGTTTTTTTAGAAACTCAAGTTCTCGTTCCCTTGCTTGTTTTAGTTTTTCTTGGCTTTCTTTATTATTCTGTTCAAGCAGGTATAGCTTATTTTCAAAGTCTGAAGTAATCGATTTTCGAATCAATGCTTCTGTTTCTAGTTGCATTTTTTTCTTTTCTTCGACAAACTGTTTATCAAATTTTTGCATTTGTTCCTTTTGCCAGTCGGCCATTTTTGTGCGCAGTTCTTTTTGCACTTCTTCTCTTATACTATCTGTAGGTTCAAATTCATGGCCACAACTGGGGCATTTTATTTCTGCAGGCATTGATTATTTGCTTTATGTCAAATCTAATTAAAAGGGCGGTATTTATTTTAAAAGCTATTATTGGTTATTAAACTTCCAGCTTTTTTTATATAGTGCAACACTAAATAGTTAACCAATCCGCTCATCAAAGTTTGTAATTAGGAGCGTTTTTTAAAAAATAAACAAGTAGTGTGACACTGTACTTTAGGATAAGCAAGATGTTTTTTGGGGTGTATTGATACAGAAAGGTAAAGGCATAAAAAAAGGCGGAATATAAATTCCACCTTTTAACAGTGCCCCGGAACGGACTTGAACCGTTACGGCCATTGCTGGCCACAGGATTTTAAGTCCTGCGTGTCTACCAATTCCACCACCAGGGCAGCCAAAAAAAATCCCTCCACCTTAGGGGGAAGGATTTCCTGAGCGGAAGACCGGGCTCGAACCGGCCACCCCGACCTTGGCAAGGTCGTGCTCTACCAAATGAGCTACTTCCGCTTTTTTCGTTTGCAAGATACTTGATCAAGCATTTAAAGAACTCTGTGTGCCATCGCTTATCGCTTTGGGGTTGCAAAAATAAGGTTTTCACCTTTTCAAAAAAAAAAAATCTAAAATTATTTGTACTTAGGGGTGTAAGTTGAACTTTCTTGTACTGGCACATTGATCTTATTGTATCGTTTTGTGCCCAACATATAACAGCCGCCCAATATAAAAGCTACTAAACAGGCAAGTTGTAAATAAAATAAAAAACCGGAAGAAGATACCCAGTTATGCGTAAAATCTTTGTCTTGAATTTTAGCTAATTCTTCTTGGTATTCGTTATGATTACTCATAGATATTTATTTGTGTTGCAAAAATAAGGTAAGAAGTTTAAAAAACGGCGTTTGCTATTTTACAATTTCGGCGAAAGTTTTTTTCTTTTTTATGAAATAGTGCCATACGATGCTGCTATTCAGTAAGCCTTTTAAAGGTTTATCACCATTGATAGGGGTGGCTGTTTTTTTTCTATGCCAAAAACGCCAATGCCAATAGCCCCATTGTGCTTTTATTATAGCTTTGCAGGAACCTACATTTCCACTACATAATTCTTTACAAGCCGATATAATGTCTAAAAAATGACGCAGGGGTAATATCCACATCTTTTTTTGCCAGGGCAAGTTTTTAGAGAGCATTATTTTATTGTTGCGAAAGTTGAGGTACGTTTTTTTGGTATTTGCTTTGGGCAGGGTACCGCCACCCACATGGTAAACCACAGCTTGTGGGCAAGAAAAAATTGTATAACCTGCTAATTGTATACGCCAACATAAATCAATTTCTTCTTGGTGAGCAAAAAAATAATCGTCAAAACCTGATAATTGATTAAAAACAGATGAGCGAATAAAAAGTGCCGCCCCGCTAGCCCAAAAAATTGGCTCCGCTTTATTATATTGTCCGTTATCATCTTCACAGTGGTCAAAAACTCGGCCTTTCGAAAATGGATACCCGTACTTATCTATCCACCCACCACTGCCGCCTGCATATTCAAATTTATTTTTTTGATGATAGGAAAGTAATTTTGGCTGACAAGCCGCAATGCTTTTATTTGATTCCGCTAGCTCAACCATTGGTAAAAGCCACTGGGGCGTTACTTCTACATCAGAATTTAGTAATACAAAATAATCGCTTTTTACTTGCTGTAAGGCAAGATTGTAACCTCCGGCAAATCCATTGTTTTTTTCAAGCTTTATGATGCTTATAGCTGGGTAATGTGCTTTTAAAAACGAAACAGAATTATCAGTAGAGGCATTATCGGCTACCACTATTGTAAAATGAGGGTATTGAGTGGCACAAACCGACGGCAAAAATTGCTGCAGATAAGCTTGTCCGTTCCAATTAAGAATTACAATAGCTACTGAGGGGTATTCGTTCAAAATAAGTAAAATATTTTACCAAAAATAAGGCAAGCCGGGTTATCCTTGTTACATTCGATCTATGTTGAGGCAATTAATTCATTGGCGCACACTGTTGGCAGTTATTGCCATAATGATTGTAAGCGGAACTATTTTCTACTCCCAATACCTGGCTAAAAAAATAGCTCAAGATGAGCGAAAAAAAGTTGAGTTATGGGTAGAAGCTAGTCGTTCGTTACTAGATCCTTCTGTAACTGATACCCGATTGCCATTTAAAATTATACAAGATAATACAGACATACCTATTATTCAAACCAATGGTAAGGATAGTATTTTAGGTTTTATTAATCTTGACTCAGCTAGTGCCATTAACAATCCTACATATTTGCATAAGGAATTAAACAATTTTAAAAAACTAAATCCACCGTTTGTTGATGCAGATCCGCTTAATGCGGCCCAGAGAAATTTTTACTACTATGGGCACACCAAACTGTTAAATCAAGTACGTTACTATCCTTTAGTGCAGTTATTTATTGTGGCTTTATTTATAACGATTACGCTTCTTTCATTACGCAGCAGTTACCGAAGTACACAAAATCAAGTGTGGGCTGGTATGGCAAAAGAAACAGCCCACCAATTAGGCACTCCTGTATCATCTTTAGAAGGGTGGGTAGAAATGCTGAAGGATAACCCAGCGAATGATAAAATTACAGTTGAATTGGAAAAAGATGTAAATCGGTTACGCCTTGTATCCGACCGATTTGGTAAAATAGGTAGCACCCCACAATTAGAAGAATTAGACATTATAAAGCAGGTAGTGGCCATGGTTGATTACATGAAGAAAAGAGCTACAGGAAAAATTAGTTTTTTGGTAAATACAAATAGGCATACATTAATAGTAGCAAAGATTTCGGCACCATTATTTGATTGGGTAATAGAAAACTTATTAAAGAATGCGTTAGATGCCATGGAGGGAAAAGGCGTAATAAACGTTGATATGAATGAGAGCGACGAGCATATCCAAATTGATGTAACAGATAGTGGAAAGGGAATTGCTAAACAACATATAGCCAAAGTATTTAAGCCCGGCTTTACTACCAAAAAAAGGGGGTGGGGTTTAGGGCTCAGTTTAAGTAAGAGAATTGTAGAACAATACCATGGAGGCAAGCTTTTTGTTAAACAATCGGAGCTTGGAAAAGGCACTATATTTAGAATGATTTTAAAAAAGTAACATCCGTTGTAAAGTAGATGGCAAGCATTTTTATTTGCTATATATTTGCCCACCTTTTAGGGATGCCCGGGTGGCGAAATTGGTAGACGCACCACCTTGAGGTGGTGGCGCCTGAAAGGGTGTGCTGGTTCGAATCCAGTCTCGGGCACTTACAAAAAGACAGATTTTATCTGTCTTTTTTTGTTTAAAAACAATACAACGAGTTATAAGATAATAATTGTTGATGCCTTTTTTTCCAAGTAAAATTTGTACCTGACTGATTGAATGGAGCGCTAACTACCATCATCTTAACGGTGTAGATACACAAAATAGTTTGCTAGCTTTTGCAAGGCTACAACGCCTGCACGCAATTACCAATAAAGAACTTTAAATAGACTTTGAAGCATCTACTAAGCCAAAACTATGCGCATACACGTATGTATTGCTTAAGCAATGTAACCTGATTCAAAGCTCTGTTAAGGTTGTGATTGGGGTAGTGGGAACCGTAATAAATATCGGTCTGTAAATAATCGGTAGCAAATCGAAGGGCTTGCATATATATCATAAATTGGCCGGCATAATGGAAGGCCGCAATTTCAGTTTGCGTTAACATACCATTCATTTCTTCCATATATCCAGCCTGAATGGCTTTGTAAAATGATTGCCTAACATCAATTTTCGGAAAGTCGGTTTCTTCCTCGGTGGCAGTACATAAATAAGTGCGCATCATATCGCCCACGTCGCTAATAAAGTAGCCGGGCATTATGGTATCTAAATCAATTACGCAAATCCCGTTGTTCTTTTCATCAAAAAGTACATTGCTTATTTTAGTATCGTGGTGTGTAACCCGTAGTTTAAAAGTACGATTGCTTTTAATAGCCTCATACTGCTTAACTATATCTGCAAAAGCAAATAAATCCTGTATTAGTTTTTTTGCATTTACTATTCGCTCGGGGTTGCCATTTTTTACCGCAAATTCAAATTGGTTGTATCTTAGCGTTAGATCATGAAAAGATGGAATAGTTAGTTGAAGTTTATTTACATTAAAATGACCTAGCACTTTTGTAAACCTTCCAAATTGTCGGGCCGCCTCGTATGCCTGTGCTGCTGTGCCAGTGGCTGTAATCGTATGCGAGCCTTGTACAAAAGGGAATATCCGGTAGTATTCATCATCTATAAATAATATGCTTTCTCCTTTTTGGGTTTTTAATGGAGATACAAAAAAGTAAGAAGGCATTGTTTGTTTAATATATTCATCAATCAGTTCAATATTTAGGGCTATTTTTTTTGGTGTAGCAAATACTTGGGTATTTATTTTTTGTAAAATATAATGTTTATCACCTGTTGTTACCTTCCAAGTTTTATTTATCAAGCCCTGGCCAATAGGGATTGTAAAGGCGTTTTGCGCAGCAATGCCAAATGCTTCCAACACTTTTACAAGCATAATTAGTATAGATTAAAAATTATCAGTAAAAGCAAAAACAGGGGTTCTATACATCCATTGCCCGTTGGTAAAATCGGGAAAGGGTACCGTTTCGTTTCCTAATGCAATGGATTGTTCACTAAGAGGGGTAATGGCACTCCAAGCAGCGGCATCATACACATCCATTTGGGGTGGTAAATTTCTTTTTACAGATTCTATAAACATATGTAAAACATAAAAATCCATTCCTCCGTGGCCAGACCCTTGCGCTTCCTTGCTCCATTTAGCCCATAGTGGGTGGTCGTATTTTTCAAACCAAATTTTAGCCTCATCCCATTGGTGTGCTTTCGATTTTCCTTCTATATGTATGCCTTTGGCTACATCCATCCATATACCATTGGTGCCTTGTACCCTAAAGCCTAATGAGTATGGGCGGGGTAGGCTGGTATCATGTTGTAATAAAATAGTTTCGCCATTGGCACAAGAAATAGAAGTTGTAACAACATCCCCCAGCTTGAAATTTATGTTTGCATTGGGATGATCGGCGCCACATGTTTTTATTACATGCTGGTGCAGTCCTCTGGCTTTGGATGCGTGGGAGGTAAGGTTTACAAAACGGTTACCACGATTAATATTGATATAATGGGCAATAGGCCCAATGCCGTGTGTAGGATAAAGATCTCCATTACGATGTACGGAATGTTGGGTGCGCCATTTAGCCTCGGTCCACCCTTTTTCATTCATTTCGCAACCGCCACCGTAGGCTTTTGTACCGTCATTAAATTTTACCTCTCGTAGGTCATGCTGATAGCCGCCTTGTAAGTGTATTAATTCGCCAAAAAGGCCTTGCCGTACCATGTTTAACACAGCCATTACATCTCTGCGGTAACATACATTTTCCAACATGCAAACATGGGCATTGTATTTTTCGGCGGCCTGTACTACATCCCAATGATCTTGTAGCGTAATGCCTAAAATAACTTCTGTACCTACATATTTTACGCCGGCTTCTAATGCTCCAATTATCATTTGTTTATGCCATTCCCAAGGGGTGGAGATGATAATCGCATCAATTTCTTTTTGTTCCAACATTTTTTTCCAAGCGTATACATCGCCCGTAAAAATTTGTGGCATTTTCTTCCCCGATTTATTTATCAAGGTTTGACTGCTTTCCAACATTCGTTTATCAATATCGCAAATGGCTGTTACTTCCACATCTTCTCTTGTCAACAATAATTCCAAATGATTTTGACCTCTTAAGCCCACACCCACCATTACTATCTTTATTTTTTTAGTTGTGGTAGGGATGTTTTTTTTATTAAGTGTGTTTGAAAAAATAGAGGTACCAGGTAATGCAGCTAAGGCCATCGCCAAGGTGGTTTTTTTTACAAATTCTTTTCGTTGCATAAGTTTTATTATAAGTAAAGCAATCTTTTTTAAATGAGAGGTGGCCAATCGATAAGGATAAAATTAGGAATTAACATGGGCTAGTAAAAAAATGTAGTGAATCTTGTATAAATTTATAAAAAACATTTGGTTGAAAAACAAAGCAAGGTTATCTTTGCAATCCCTTAAAAGCGAGAGATAAAACAATCGCTTGGTATGGATCGGTAGTTCAGTTGGTTAGAATGCCGCCCTGTCACGGCGGAGGTCGCGGGTTCGAGTCCCGTCCGGTCCGCAAAAGCCCTGCTAAGTCAGGGCTTTTCTATTTTTGCCATTTTATGTATATATCGCTGCTAACACAGATGATGAAGAACTGTACAAGGGTTTTTCGGAGAATCCGTATGTAAGAATTGAAGCACATAATAGAGGAGAATCAAAATTTACTTCCACAAAAAGGGGCTGGCATTTAGTTTTTGTACAGCTGTTTGAAACCAAGCGAGAGGCTTTAATATTTGAGAAAAAGGTAAAAAGGTTAAACAGAGCCAGTTTGCAAAGGCTGATAGCCTCGCCTCAAAATAGTATTAGAAATTAAATAAGTTGGTTAGCATGCGGCCCTGTCACGGTCTCGTCTGTTGGGACGAGACGGGTTCAAGTCCCGTCTCTCGTTTAAAGAACGAAACTAAGTCAGGGCTTTTCTATTTATGCCATTTTATGTATATATCGCTGCTAACACAGATGATGAAGAACTGTACAAGGGTTTTTCGGAGAATCCGTATGTAAGAATTGAAGCACATAATAGAGGAGAATCAAAATTTACTTCCACAAAAAGGGGCTGGCATTTAGTTTTTGTACAGCTGTTTGAAACCAAGCGAGAGGCTTTAATATTTGAGAAAAAGGTAAAAAGGTTAAACAGAGCCAGTTTGCAAAGGCTGATAGCCTCGCCTCAAAATAGTATTAGAAATTAAATAAGTTGGTTAGCATGCGGCCCTGTCACGGTCTCGTCTGTTGGGACGAGACGGGTTCAAGTCCCGTCTCTCGTTTAAAGAACGAAACTAAGTCAGGGCTTTTCTATTTATGCCATTTTATGTATATATCGCTGCTAACACAGATGATGAAGAACTGTACAAGGGTTTTTCGGAGAATCCGTATGTAAGAATTGAAGCACATAATAGAGGAGAATCAAAATTTACTTCCACAAAAAAGGGCTGGCATTTAGTTTTTGTACAGCTGTTTGAAACCAAGCGAGAGGCTTTAATATTTGAGAAAAAGGTAAAAAGGTTAAACAGAGCCAGTTTGCAAAGGCTGATAGCCTCGCCTCAATCTGGTATTAGAAACTAAATAAGTTAGTTAGCATGCGGCCCTGTGACGGTCTCGTCTGTTGGGACGAGACGGGTTCGAGTCCCGTCTCTCGTTTAAAGAACGAGACTAAGTCAGAGCTTTTCTATTTATGCCATTTTTTTCTTTAAAGGCTTACCTAACTGTCGTTATGCATATAATTCTTATTTTAGCGACTCATATTTAACTATTTATGCCTACAGATGCCAACAGACAGTTTTTGGATTTTGAAAAGCCCATCAAAGATTTAATTGATGAGGTAGAAACAGTAAAGCATCGTCAAGAAAAAACAAAAATCGATTTTTCAGAATCCATTCTAAAACTAGAAGAAAGTATAGCGCAAAAGCGAAAAGAAATTACGCAAAACCTAAGTAGTTGGCAGCGAGTACAACTTAGCCGCCATCCAGACAGGCCTTATACGTTAAAGTATATTGATAAAATGACCGAAAATTTTGTTGAGTTGCATGGCGATCGCAATGTAAAGGATGATAAAGCCATGGTAGGGGGTTTTGCATCATTGGGCGGAGAAACGGTTATGATTATTGGTCAGCAAAAGGGTATCAATACTAAAATGCGACAGCTGCGCAATTTTGGTATGGCCAATCCAGAGGGTTATCGTAAGGCATTACGCCTAATGAAGCTGGCTGAAAAGTTTAATAAGCCTGTTATTACACTTATTGATACACCAGGTGCATTTCCTGGTTTAGAAGCAGAAGAAAGAGGGCAAGGAGAAGCTATAGCTCGTAATATTTATGAAATGATAAGGCTAAAAGTACCTGTTATATGTGTTATAATTGGAGAGGGCGCTAGCGGAGGGGCTTTAGGTATAGGGGTAGGAGATAAAGTGTTTATGATGGAAAATACTTGGTACACTGTCATTTCACCTGAAAGCTGCTCATCTATTCTATGGCGTAGTTGGGATAAAAAAGAGGTGGCTGCCGAACAGCTACGACTTACAGCAGAAAAAATGTTGGGCTTTGGGTTAATAGACGGAATTATTCCTGAACCAGATGGGGGGGCGCATTGGGATTATAGCCAGGCTGCAGAAATATTAAAAAACCATTTACTGCCTATCATTAAAGAATTGAAACAACAAAAACCTGAGGAACGTACTCAAAACCGAATAAAAAAATTTGGAAATATGGGCTTTTGGGAAGAAGTATGATAGAAGCGTAAACAAATAAAAACAGCGTGTGTAATATTTTTTTCGTAACCCATTTATCATCATAAGGTCGAGTGTGTTGAAAAATTTAATATTTCTTTTTTTCTTTGCAACACATTTGTAGTATTCATCAACATCAACTATACATTTTATAGCATAATGTCATTAAAAGAAAAATTTACAGGTACTGGAATAGCCATTGTAACCCCCTTTCATGAGGATGGAACCATCGACTGGCCTAGCTTTGAAAATTTAATCAATTTTTGGATTGAAAATAAAACCGAATATTTAGTAGTACTTGGCACCACCGGCGAAAGTGGTACCATACATGGCAGCGAAAAACAAGAGGTATTTACATTCGTAGCCGAAAAAGTGGCGGGTAGGCTACCCTTGGTAGCGGGCATTGGTGGTAATGATACGGCAGAGGTGGTAGATGCATTTGAATCATTTAACTTAAATGGATATGATGCTATACTTTCGGTAAGCCCATTTTATAATAAACCGAATCAAGAAGGTATTTATCAGCATTACAAAGCATTAAATGCAGCCACACCATTGCCTATTATTATGTACAATGTTCCTAGCCGTACGGGGCAGTGTGTTACCGCCAATACACAACTGCGCATTGCATACGATTGCAATAAAATTTTTGCTACAAAAGAAGCCAGTGGCAGTTTTGAGTTAATTAATCAATTAATGAAAGATAAACCATCCGATTTTATGGTAATCTCTGGCGACGATCCTATTACGTTACAAATGATTGCTGCAGGGGCAGATGGTTTAATTTCAGTGGTGGCCAATGCCTATCCGGCTCAGTATGCTGAAATGGTGCGCTTTTCCTTAGCGGGTAATTTTAGTGCTGCGCAAGCTATTCATTATATGTTTATAGATATTATTGCAAGTATGTTTGCCGAGGGTAGCCCCAGTGGTGTTAAAGCATATTTAAGTGAAATGGGGCTTTGTAAAAACACATTTCGTTTACCTGTTTGGAAGGTTAGTGAAAAGCATCATCTTAGAATAAAGGAATTAATGAAAACAATTTAAATCTATTACGTCTTCATTGCTTTTATAAAATCACTAACCAAATAGCTAATCAATTTGCCCGTGCTATTATCCGTTTTTCCATTGCTTAAACGGGTAGCTCCCTCACTAATATTTAAGTAAGCGGGTCTAGCATCAGCCGCTACATAAGATACAAATTGCCTTACTAAAACCGAGGGTATACCAATAGGCGTACTAGCACTGCTAAGGGCATATTGTATTGAATCTACATCAATTTCAATTCCACATAAAGTGTCATCTGTAAAGTTTGTAGCATGGGCAGTGGCCTGTCTAAAGTTTCTTTTTTCGTGCAAGAATATATCTTCAAAGGTAATGCAGTCAATAAAGGGGTTGTTTACAATATCTATCCAAATGTTTTGGGGCAAATAGTTTTCTTGTAAGCCAACGATGCAATATTTCTGTAAGTATCCATCTTCTTCAGCATAACGAAAAGCATTGCCACTATGGCGGCCTTCCATAGCTCTATAATCGGCATGTGCATCTAAATTTATACAGTTTATTTGGGCCAATGGTATGCAGCCTGCTTTATGCCATCCTTTTGCAGCTCCTTTCAAAAGTGGATAGGCATTATTATGCCCGCCACCAATGGCAATGGGTATTTTTTTATGTTCAGTAATAATTTTAACCAGTTGCTCTACCTCATCGTCTATCGTTTGTACGGCATGTCGATAGGCTTCTACTTTTTCATCTTCACCTTTTGCAGTAGTGTCAATTAAATATTGTAAATCGCCAAAATCAAAGTGCCCCACCATCAATATTTCTCCACCGTCAAAAAAATCATTGCTTTGTATATTATAAAATGATTGTAGAAACGGTGTCCAAACCGTATCCGCACCACCGGTACCATAGTTGGCCTTTACACCTAAATCTTCCGCTATCCCAAATACCACATATTGTGCGGTGGATTGAGCAATGCTGTTTGCAATAGCAGCAGGATTTATGAGCACCTGCAATCTTTCTCCCAGCTTGGTTTCAAATCGGCGAATTTTTGTTAAAGAAAGTACCTCCTGCTTACTATAAATTTTTAGGTGTTGCATTTTTGTATGAAATGGTGTAGGTCTAAGTTATTCTTTTAAAAAATATTCGGTTCATTTATTTTCGGCGCTGCAATGTGGCGCATTCAATAGCAGTTTACAAACGGCACACTACGAAATCGTTTGCATTCAACCTACATCAAAAAAGCATTATTTTTGCCGAATGGTTCTTGATAAAAATCAGGTACAGGTAGCCATTTTGGATCTTTACGAAGGTAAAGCTAACCAAGGTATGCGTTGTATCCGCACCATTTTACATCACTGGGCATTGGAGCACAACGTTGAAATACAGGTAACTGAGTTTGAAGTAAGGCTTAAAAATGAACTGCCAGATACTTCATTTGACATATACATTTCAAGCGGGGGCCCTGGCGATCCTTTAATTACTAGATATGATGATTGGGACATTGCTTGGTGTAAATGGTTAGATAAAATGGTGCGTTGGAATGCAAACCCAAGTAACGATCAAAAAAAACATGTATTCTTCATTTGTCATTCATTTCAACTAGCCAGTAGGCATTTTAATACTGGGCTTATTTGTAAAAGAAAGTCAACATCGTTTGGCGTTTTTCCGGTACATATGTTAGATGCTGGCAAAGAGGAACGCATTTTTGAAGGCTTGCTTGATCCATTTTATGCCGTTGATAGTCGAGATTATCAAGTAATACAGCCCAACCATGGTTTATTAAATCAAATGGGGGCAAAAATATTATGTATTGAAAAAAGCCGGCCACATGTTCCCTACGAAAGAGCAATGATGGCTTTACGGTTTAATAACTATATGGTGGGTACACAGTTTCATCCCGAAGCAGATCCAGTAGGGATGAGTCATCACTTTCAACAAGAAGAAAAGAAAAAAACCGTAATTGAAACGCATGGCGAAGATAAACTACGAAGCATGCTAGCGCATTTAGAAGATCCTGATAAAATTGCATGGACTTATGCGCACATATTACCCAATTTTCTCAATCAATCTATCGAGCAAATGTCTGCAATAATGATAGAAGGGTAAATACGCTACTAAAAAGGGTTGTTAAATGTTTTTTTATGCATTAAAATACGTAGATTTACTCGATAGCTAATCTATTAACAACCTCAAAACCAAAATATGACTGCCCAGCAGATAAAAGTGGCCCTTGCTGACGACCACAAAATTTTCAGAGATGGGATAAGAATGGCGCTTAAGGATAGAGAGTATTTAAAAATAATTTGGGAAGCGGAAGATGGTAAAGATTTAATGCATAAATTATCCATTAAATTACCCGATGTAATATTGATGGATATTAGAATGCCTGAAGTAGATGGGGTAAATGCTATCAATATGATTCGTAAAGAATACGAGGCAGTAAAAATTATTGTATTGACTATGTATGACGATCAAGAAATGATAACAAAAATGATGGAGATGGGGGCAAATGCATACTTAACTAAAACCACGGACCCCGACGAAATTTATCAAGCCATACTTACCTGTGTTAATGATGATTTTTATTTTAATGAATTAGTTAACAAAGCCGTTTTACTTAAACTACAGCATAAAAAATCGGTACGTCAATTTTATCCCAATCCGGTTAAGTTTTCAGAAAAAGAAATGCGCATTCTAAAATTTATTTGTGATGATAAAACGACAGAGGAAATATCGAAAGAAGTATTTCTAAGTCCACGAACCGTAGAAACAATACGCCAAACAATGAAACAAAAAGTGGGTGCTAAAACCATTGCTGGGTTGGTAATGTACGCTATGCGAAATAAATTATTAGAATAAACCAACCAATTAGCATGAACGTTGCCAATGTAAACGACCAGTATTTTGATGGCCATTATAAGGAAATATGGAAAGCTATAATACCCGATCTTTTAACAGAAAGAGAAATAAACTTTATACTATCTTATTTTTCGTTACAGCAGGAAGATGATGTATTGGACCTAATGTGTGGCTATGGCAGGCATGCGCTAGCATTGGGTAGAAAGGGAATAAATGTAACTGCAGTAGATAATTTACCTGCCTATATCGAAGAAATTAAAACTACAATAGCAAAAGAGCATTTGCCAATAGAAGCCATTACCGGAGGTGTATTAGATTTTATTCCGCCAAAAAAATACAAGTTGGCCATGTGTTTGGGCAATAGCCTTAACTTTTTCAATGCCCAGCAAACTTTTTCTTTATTATCAACTATAGCCCAAGCCTTAACCCCCGGTGGGCATCTACTTATTAATTCATGGTCGGTGGCAGAAATTGTATTTAGAAACTTTCAGGAAAGTGGCGAGTCCACAATAGACGGAAAAGTATTCGTAAATAATAGTAAAATATTATTTCATCCCACCAGAATGGAAAGCGAAAGTATAATTACCACCGATAACGGAGTAACCGAATCTAAACTAGCAGTCGATTATATTTTTTCAATTAATGAGTTAGAACAAATGCTAACGGCCGCCGGCCTGGAGGTAAAAGAAATGTTTAGTATACCTGGTAAAAAACATTTTACATTAGGCGAACCACGATTATATTTAGTAGCACAAAAGCCTTAACCTGTACATACATAAAAAAAACCCCGGCGTTATGAAGACCGGGGCTTACGTTACTGTTATGAAAAGAAAAAGTTAATTTAATTGCCTTACTTTAAAAGTAAGGGGGTTAGGGTAATTGATTTAATTGTTTTCTTAGGTATTTAGATTTCAAAAACGGTTTCAAAAAAAAATAGAAAGTTGATCTTTAGTGATGATGTAGCCGATTAAATCGGTTTGGCATTTCAAAGGTATTGGTAAGAACTTTTCTGGACGGACGGTTTTGGACATTGGATGATTAAAACGTACACACCAGCTATTCGATCAACTTTCTGATACAAAATTATACCAAGCAGTTATTGTGTACAAGAGCAGTAATGCTCAATTTTAACATAACGGTAAATACTGCAGTTATAGCAGATGTACCATATATGTATCGTAAGTTTGCGATGAGGACTTTTGCGGTTGGTATTTTCCGCAATTTCAAAATAGAGTACTTCCACAATAGTATTTATTACAGGAATTTTCCATCTTGCAATTGAATTATACTTGTCTTTTTTAAATTTAATAATCCAATTATGAGAAACTCTGATTTTTCAACCACCGTAAAGGTCGCTATTGCAGACGACCATGCTGTATTTCGTACAGGCATAAAAACAGCACTTCAAATGCGGAAAGATATACAGCTGGTAGCAGAAGCTGAAAATGGCATGCAATTACTTAACCTGCTGCGCCATATTCAACCAGATGTAATATTACTTGACATCCAAATGCCAATTATGGATGGCCTTACTGCTTTGCCAGAAATAAAAAAGCTTTATCCAAATGTAAAAGTGATCATGTTATCCTTTTTAAATGATCATTCCGTTATTGCAAGAATGATGGAAATGGGGGCTAACTCCTATATTACAAAAGAGTCAGGCGCCGATGCCATTTACGACGCTATTAAAGGAGTGCATGAAAACGATTTTCATTTTAACGACCTTACAAATAAGGCTTTATTGAGTGGCTTGCGCACAAAACGTACTACAGAATCGTCCATGCCACAGGATGTACAATTGTCAGATAAAGAAATAACCATCTTGAAGCTAATGTGCGATGAAAAAAGTACCAAAGAAATAGCAGATATTGTTGATTTAAGTCCCAGAACCGTAGAGGCTATCCGCGATAAACTGAAAACTAAAACAGGTACCAAATCAATGGCAGGGCTAGTAATGTATGCGGTAAAGGCAGGATTAGTAGAACAAGCTTAAAAACTTTAAAATAGTGAAGAAGCCATTCCGGTTAGTCGGGATGGCTTTTTTTATTTTACTTTGTTAGCATGAACTTTGTAAACCTAAATGGAAAATTATTTACGGCTAACGAGCCCATGCTTTTAGCTAGTAACCGCTCCTATAGATATGGCGACGGTTTGTTTGAAACATTAAAAGTAGTAGATGGCGTAATACCTTTTTCTGTGTATCATTTTGAGCGGCTTTTAAATAGTTGTTTACTTTTACAGTTCAATCTACCTACATTACTAACCGTAGAAGTATTGCAGCAACAGATTCTTGATTTATGTAAAAAAAATAATTGTATACATTTAGGGCGTGTGCGATTGTCCCTATTTAGAGGAAATGGTGGCCTGTATGATGGAGATAAAACTACGCAATATGTTTTAGAAGCGTGGCCATTAAGTAAATCCTTATGCCAGTGGAATGTGAACGGGTTAGTAACAGATGTATATATGGATGCACGAAAAGCATGCGATACTTTTTCTCATCTCAAGTCTAGTAGTTGTATTGCTTATAATGTAGCGGCACAGTATGCAAAGGCGCATCAATTAAATGATTGCTTTGTATTGAATAGCAAGGGAAATATTGCCGATAGTACGATTGCGAATGTATTTATTTTAAAAGCAGATGAAGTAATAACACCGCCATTATCTGAGGGATGCGTGGATGGTGTAATGCGACGACATGTAATACATACTTTGCTACAAAATGGGTATCAAGTAAAGCAGATGCCAATTACCATTGATTTTCTGAAATCTGCCGATGAAGTATTTGTTACTAATGCAATTAAGGGGTTGCAATGGGTGGGGCAGTGTGGTGATGTACGCTATCCTTATCATGAAATAGAAAAAATTTATCATCAGTTTTTTAAACTTTAGCCATTTTCAATTGTTACCAAAAAATGATTCCTTCCATTAATATCTTCTGGTTTAGACGTGACTTACGAGTGCAAGATAATGCAGGTCTTTATCATGCATTAAAAGATAAACGTCCGGTTCTCCCTCTATTTATTTTTGATACATCTATATTAAATGAATTAGAAGACAGAAAGGATAGCAGAGTTACGTTTATACATTCCGCAATACAAGCATTGCAAATAACGCTTTCAAAATATGGATCTTCTATTGATGTACGTTATGGTAAGCCATTAGAAATATACAAACAGTTATTGACGGAGTTTACCATTCAAAAAGTATTTACCAATCATGATTACGAACCTTATGCTACTAAGCGAGATGGGGCTATTGCTGAACTTTTACAAGCCAATGGTGCTACTTTTCACTCTTATAAAGATCATGTAGTATTTGAAAAAAATGAAGTATTAAAAGATGATGGGAAGCCCTATACAGTATTTACGCCCTATTCAAAAAAATGGAAAGCATTGCTTACCCCTTTCTATTTAAAATCGTATGCAACACATAAATATTTTGGCAATTTTTTTAAACAACAGTCTAAGCCCATACTTTCATTGCAAGCAATGAATTTTATGCCAACCGAAATGGTATTCCCAGAAAATGAATGGAAAGGACAAATAATTAGAAATTACAAAGAACAACGAGATATACCATCTATAAACGGTACTTCTAAATTAGGTGTGCATCTTCGATTTGGTACCATCAGCATTAGAAGTTTGGCTGAGGAAGCAGGTGGCTTAAATGAAACTTTTCTAAACGAACTAATATGGCGAGATTTTTATCAAATGATCCTTTGGCATTTTCCGCATGTAGTTTCAAATGCGTTTAAGCCGGCATACGACCATATAAAGTGGCGCAATAACGAAAAGGAATTTGATGCTTGGTGTAGGGGAGAAACAGGCTATCCAATAGTAGATGCGGGCATGCGTGAGCTAAATGCCACTGGTTATATGCATAACCGAGTGAGAATGATTGTTGCCAGTTTTTTAACCAAGCATCTCCTCATCGATTGGCGATGGGGCGAGGCCTATTTTGCCAAAAAATTATTGGATTTTGATTTGGCGGCAAATAATGGTGGTTGGCAGTGGGCTGCGGGTAGTGGTTGCGATGCTGCACCTTATTTTAGAGTTTTTAATCCTTACTTACAAACGCAAAAGTTTGATGCGGATTTAAAATATGTAAAAAAATGGGTACCTGAATTTGAGGCTTTTAATTATCCAAAACCTATTGTTGTACACGAAGAAGCTAGAAAGCGTTGTTTAGAAGTATATGCAGCTGCGTTAAAGAAATAATACTTCTTCGTCATCGGTTTCTTCTAGGTTGTTTATTTCTAAAAAAATATTATGTAAGGTTTCTATAGCCATTTGTCCATCGTTTCCTAAATCAATACTATAGTCATTTACATATAGGTTGATATGCTGTCGCATTACTTCCTCACTCATTTCCTGCGAGTGTTGTTTGGTGTATGCAGGAATAGAGGGATAGGCATTAAAAGCAAATTCAATACTATTTCTAATCAGCTTATTTATTTCTAATGCTACAGAACGCTTTAGCGATTGATGTATAGCAATGCCCCCTAATGGGATGGGTAAACCAATTTTATCTTCCCAATATTCTCCAAGGTCTTTTATTTTGTGCAAGCCTTTTTGATGATAAGTAAATCTATTTTCGTGAATAATGACTCCCAGATCAACCTCTTTTTGAAGTAGAGCATTTTCAATAGATGAAAAAATCATAAAACGTTTATCGAAGGCCTCGGGGTAGGCAAAACTAAAAAGTAAATTGGCCGTAGTGTGCAACCCTGGTAGTGCAATAGAGGCTTGATTGATTTCTGCTTCGGTTATGGGATGGGCTGTATCCGTAATAAGAAGCGGGCCTACACCTTTACCTAAAGCGCTGCCTGCATTTAATAAAGTATAATGCTGTAACGATCGAAAGAATGCGGGAAAGCTAAGTTTAGTAATATCCAATTTTCCTTCTAAAGCCCATTCATTGAGGGTTTCAACATCTGCTAGCACTACTTCAAATTCTATATCGCCGGTATTAATTTTCTGGTTTGCTAATGCATCAAAAATAAAAGTATCATTTGGGCATGGTGAAAAACCTATGGTAAGTTTCATATATTTTTTAAAAGGTTGATAAGTTCATTATTTAGATTAATGATAGACTCTTTCATGTTCCAATTCTTTTTATTTCGCTCGGCAATGTAATTGGATACACTTCGCAATTGAATAAAAGGAATTTGTTCCATAAGGCAAATGTAATGCAAGGCTGCACCTTCCATTGATTCTATTACAGGATTAAAATATTCTTTGTAAAACTGCACTTTTTGTTTGGAGGTAGTAATTTCATTCACCGAAATACCATATACTTTTTTTAGCTTAATTTTTTTTAATACATCATTATTGTTTTTCAACCAGCCTTTTTGAAAAGGATGTTGATTGGCGGGTACCAATGCCATGTCAAATAATGTTTTTAGCTTGTTCAGTTCTATTACGCTTTGATCGGCTATAGCCTCTTGTTTTATAGCTACTACCGTACCAAGGGGAATTGAAGTGTCAAAACATCCACCTACGCCCGCTTGTATGATCAGGTCTGGTTTGCGTTTTTGTAAGTATTTGGTAAGTGTATAGGTAGTGGCGGTAAGGCCTATGCCTGTAATAAGGCAACTTATTTTATGGCTTGCATTAATTTTTTTGTGCTGTAAAAAAAGGGATAACTCCAATGCGGTGGCGGCTACTACTAAAATTTTCATAACATAAAAATAGAAAAAGGATATTACAAATTAATCCTCGGCTATTACATTGCCCTTTATCCAGGTTAATTCCATTTTTTGATATGAAATACGAATTTCATCTTTTGGATTATTATCGGTACTAATTAC
The DNA here is from genome assembly GCA_039796695.1 of Bacteroidota bacterium. Classification (GTDB taxonomy): domain Bacteria; phylum Bacteroidota; class Bacteroidia; order Chitinophagales; family Chitinophagaceae; genus JJ008. The sequence goes on along the minus strand of JBDKJF010000003.1, from coordinate 191,691 downwards.
TCTCGTATGGTCTGTACCTTGTTTAAACGAGTTAATCATTGCATTGGTTAGCTTTATACTTTGTTCGTGTACATCTTGCCCTAAGCTATTTTTTCGATATACCTGTATTACGATAGAATTAAATACTTCATTGTTTACCAATGCCCCAAATAATTGAACACTTGCTTTACTATAGTTTTTGGTAATTAATAAAGGTAATTTTGTTCTTCTGCCACTTGCCATACCCGAAGCTACATCTTTTGGTATTGCGCTTTCAAATTGATAACCGGTTAACTCTACCATGCCATTGAACTTGCCTGGTAAATCGTCATCTTTTATAACGCCTGATTTATTGCCATCCAATTTCATAAAAATCCTTTGGGAATACAAAATGTTAGTGGTGATACCCATAAATAAGGATACAAAGAGGATAAAAAAGTGCTTTTTCATTGCTGATTTTTGTATTAAATTATAAAAGGTTTAGGGCATTACAACATTCTTTTTTCCCCAATTTGCTTAATTTTGCGGCTGCTAGCTAAATGGCTGGTTTCATTATAACACCTTCCGCCCAACCTGCTGTGAAGGTCATAAAAAGTAAAGCATGGTTTACTTAACTAGAATAGAGCATTTTAATGCAGCCCACAGGCTTTATAACCCTAATTGGACATCCGAAAAAAACGAGGAGGTTTTTGGTAAATGTGCTAATAAAAATTGGCATGGCCATAATTTTGAATTGTATGTTACCATAAAGGGACAACCTGATCCTAATACAGGCTTTATATATGATGCCAAAAAATTGGGTACTATTATTCAACAACATATTGTAGAAAAGCTCGATCATCGCAATCTTAATGAAGATGTAGACTTTATGAGCGGCAAGCTTTGTTCTATTGAAAATTTGGTAATTGCTATCTGGAATGAATTAAATCCACATTTACCTTCGGCTGTACAATTACATTGCCTTAAATTAGTAGAAACGGCCAAAATATATGTAGAGTATTTTGGCGAAAATTAGGCAAAGTCTTAAACCTTTTATAATAAGATTCGTTACTATAAATACATGAACAATAAAGTAGCCGTTTATAGAAAAGAAAGTTTTAATGCTGCACATAGGCTTTTTAATCCAGCTTGGACAGATGAAAAAAATCAAGCTGTTTTTGGAAAATGTTCGCTGCCACACTATCATGGCCATAACTATGATTTAATAGTAAAAGTTACAGGTGTGCCCAATCCTGATACTGGTTATGTAATAGATATGAAAGTGTTAAGCGATGTTATTAAAAATAATATTGTAGAAAAGTTTGATCATCGTAATCTTAACTTAGATACTATCGAATTTAAAGATATAAACCCAACAGCGGAAAATATTGCTATTGTTATTTATCAGCTATTAAGACCCTGCATCGACCTTTCGTTAGACTTACAGGTAAGGCTTTATGAAACTCCGCGTAATTTTGTAGAATATCCGGTTGTATAAATTTTAAAAGTAATTGAATGGCTTACAAAAAAATTGAACATTACGATCAGCATGTTACAGAAGGATTAATGCAAAGCTATAAGCAAGCATTATCGCTCTTAGGCGAAGATGCAGAAAGAGAGGGATTAATTAAAACACCCGAGCGATTGGCAAAGGCTATGCAGTATTTAACACAAGGCTACCAATTGGATGCCAAAGCAATTATAAACTCTGCTAAATTTCATGAGCCCGTAAGTGAAATGATTGTAGTAAAAGATATTGAAGTTTATAGCATGTGCGAACATCATATGCTACCTTTCTTTGGCAAAGCACACATAGCATACATACCTAACGGTTGGATAACAGGCTTAAGTAAAATGGCAAGGGTGGTAGATGTATTTGCCCGCCGATTGCAGGTACAAGAAAGATTAACAGTAGAGATTATGAATGCAATTAAAGAAACGCTTAATCCTTTAGGTGTGGCTGTAGTAATTGAAGCGAAACATATGTGTATGATGATGAGAGGTGTACAAAAGCAAAATTCTTCTACCACTACATCCGCATTTTATGGTGAATTTGAAAAAAATTCCAGCAGAAACGAGTTTTTGAAACTAATCAGTGCTGATTTGCACTAAACGTTATCTTTGCAATGTTTACATATGATTGACTACTCAATTCAATCATTTTTTTTTGGCGACATCCGGTAGGATAGGGGGGTAAAACAAATTTTCACACATGAAGCATGCATTTGTATTTCCGGGTCAGGGTTCACAGTTTCCAGGTATGGGCAAGGAGCATTATGAAAATAGCGCCTTTGCAAAAAGATTATTTGAACAAGCTAATGAATTGCTCGGCTTTCGTATTTCCGAAATAATGATAGGCGGTACAGAAAATGATTTAAAACAAACGAATGTAACACAGCCAGCTGTTTTTTTACATTCAATAATGGCCTATAAAAGTATTGAAGGTGCTTCGCCTGATATGGTGGCAGGCCATTCTTTAGGTGAGTTTTCAGCACTGGTAGCCAATGGCACACTTAGTTTTGAAGATGCATTACAGCTTGTATCCATACGAGCTAAAGCTATGCAAAAAGCTTGCGAAATAGCCCCTTCTACAATGGCTGCTATATTAAACTTAGCAGATGATAAAGTAGAAGGTATTTGTACTGAAATACAAAATGAAACGGGTGAAGTAGTAGTGCCAGCTAACTATAATTGCCCAGGCCAGTTAGTTATTAGTGGTAGCGAAAAAGGTATTGAAATAGCCTGCGAACGGATGAAGGCTGCCGGTGCAAAGCGAGCTTTAGTATTACCTGTAGGGGGTGCTTTTCATTCGCCACTTATGTTACCGGCCAAAGAAGAACTAGCTGCTGCAATAGAAACCACTAAATTTCATAACCCTACCTGCGCAGTTTACCAAAACGTTGTAGCCAAGGCGGTAATGGATAAAGACGAGATAAAACAAAACTTAGTAGATCAACTGACTGGCCCAGTACGCTGGACGCAAAGTGTACAATCTATGATTGCAGATGGAGCCTCCACCTTTACCGAAGCAGGACCCGGAAAAGTATTGCAAGGGTTAATACTAAAAATTAATAAAGAAATGACGGTAGTTGGCGTAAGTTAACAGTACTATATTATTATAAAAGCCGTCCTCTTAATTGTGCGACGGCTTTTTTATTTAAAACGGTAGGGTTACATTATACCACTCTCCATCAAACGTGGTATTATATTTTTTATAAAAATTAATAGCCGGTTCATTCCAATCTAATACCTGCCACATCATACCACTAAATTTTTTTTCTTTTGCTTCTACTATTAAGCGGTTCATTAATAAAGTGCCTATACCTTTTCCTCTAGCTTCCGCGGTTACTAATATATCCTCTAGGTACATACGCTGCCCTTTCCATGTACTATACCGAATATAATAAAGGGCAAAGCCAAATATTTGTTCTTGCCATTGATTAAGAGGATTGGGTGATGTAGCCACAAAAGCCCACCAAACAGGATTTTGCCCAAAACCACTTTGTTTAAAATGATCTAACGTAACAGTTACCTCCTGCGGAGCCTTTTCATATAGGGCTAATTCGTTTACCAGTTCCAATAATCTTTCACAATCTTGCTCTACTGCACGCCGAATTATAATTTCCATAGTTCATTTTTTATGAGCGTAAAAGTAATTTTTTTGGCCTATAAAATTAAGCGATTAAAAAAAATATACATTTGTGCAGCCATCATTTTCTTAATTTTTAAATAATGCTATAGATGTTTAATCGCAATCGCATATTGATAGGCACAAGTATAGGCTTAGCATTTGTAATATTTTTTTTAGTAACAGCCAGTAAACCAAATACAGAGTGGAATTCTGCCTGGTGGTTAAAGCCTATGTTAGTTGTTCCGCTTGCCGGGGCCTTAGGTGCTATAGCATTTAGCATGCTTGTATCTATAAAAACAAATGCTGGTTGGAAAAAAATGGCCTTGTACCTTTTGGCTGGGCTAGTTTTTATAATTGCTTTATGGATGGGTATGGTGGTGGGACTAGATGGAACCTATTGGAATTGATGCATGAGTCGCTTTTTGCGTTTCACCATCAATAAGATGTTGAAAATATAATCATTTAGAAATCTTGATGATTGAACCTTTTTAGAATGGTGTAGTATGTTCATCCGCTATCGTTAATGCTTTACTTATAATTTCCAGTCCCTCATCAATTTGTGCTTTGGTTACAATTAATGGTGGCGCACAAAAAATATAATTCCAACGTACAAATGTGTACATGCCGAGTTCTTTTAATTTAGCAGCCACTTTATTCATCACCACCATTTCATCGGGCTTTGCATTGAAGGGCGCCATTGGTTCTTTGGTGGTTCTGTTTTTTACTAATTCAATACATCCTAATAAACCTGTATTTCTAAAATCACCAATGGACGGATGTTTTATTTTTAACTTTTCTACTTGCTGTTCCATATACTTGCCCATTTCCCTTGCATTTGCCAGCAAATTATCTTCTTCATAAATTTTTAATGTTTCCAATGCAGCAGCGCAACAAACTGCATGGGCGGAGTAAGTTAAACCCAACGGCAAAACCGCATCATCATACTTCGCAGCTATTTTATCACTTATCTGCAAACAGCCGAATGGTAAGTAACCACAGGTTAATCCTTTTGCCATCGCAATCATATCAGGTACTATGTCGTGGTTTTGAAAACCAAACCATTGCCCTGTTCTCCCAAAGCCGCTCATTACTTCATCCATAATCATTAATATGCCATGCCTGTTTGTTATTTCTCTCACCGCTTTCAAATATCCTTTTGGATATTGTAAACAACCCGATGTTCCAGATTCTCCTTCTAACAAAATAGCTGCAATATTATTCGGCCCTTCATACGCAATTAATCTTTCAAATGATGCTAACGCTTCTTTCAATAAATTTTCTTCGCCGTATTCCCAGCGATATAAATTTGGTAAATCAAAGTGAACAAAGTTGGGCGCCTGTTGCGCATCAACCGGCAATTTGCGGGGGTCTCCACTGGCAGATATAACACCCATCGTGGCTCCATGATAAGATTGATAACGGGTTAATATTTTATGCCGGCCTGTATATAACCTCGCCAGTTTAATTCCGTTTTCAATAGAAGTAGCGCCACATAAGGTAAAGAATGATTTATTCAAATCACCCGGACATATCTCTGCCAGCTTTTTACCCAACTGACCCCTTACTTTCGTAACACAACTTGGTGTTACATACGCCACTTCCTGCATTTGCTTTACCACCGCTTCTGTTATGCGTTGGTTACCGTGACCGATATTCATATTGATTAACCCGCTCGAAAAATCAAGTATGCGGTTACCGTCATAGTCGTAGAGATACACCCCCTCGGCTCTTTGTACAGCGATAGGGTTGGTGCCTTTTTGTTTGCTCCAGCTAAAGAGAGTGTATTCCTGGCTGTTGTCGATTATCTCAGCAGCCTCCCTGCCCTCCGAAGGAGGGTTCTTGGAGTCTGATGGATTGGAAATTGTTTTTGTATTCATAATTTCTATTTTTCTTGTCCGCAGTAGTCTCGTTAATAACGAGACGAAGGCGGATTATTTAATCGGCTGCATTGCTACTATCAGCTTCTTAGCGCTGTGCCCCGGCCTTAGACGGGGTCGCATAGTAAATCCAGTTTTCAGAGGAACTCTTCGTGGTTCTGTTCACTATTCAGCATATTAGCCAGAGTCCTAAAAGAGCTAGTTAGTCACTTTTTCCATGACGTCGGTATCCGTAAATGAAGGCAAATAAATTCATTAGTAAAATGTTTGTAATAGCTATCCGAGTTTTAAATTTTTATTTAAACCCAATCCTTTCCCTCTCTTCCCATTTCTTTTTCCCTGCATTTTCATCCAATAAATTTTCCATTGCATCGTACAACTGGTTTAGTTGTATATCATGTTCGCCAATTCTGTCTTTTATTAATCGTAGTTGTTCTTTCAAATCACTTTCCTGTATCAGCACTCGTCGAATTTCCACAAATGCCCGCATAATGGCAATGTTCATGGCAATGGCATTATCAGAGTTCAGGATGCCGCTGAGCATGACTACGCCATGTTCGGTAAAGGCGTATGGTGTAATCTTCGTATTTCGTTTGCTTTGTGATGCGGTCACAGATTGTGACCGGATATATTCCCATTCTTCGGTAGTTAACCGGAACATAAAATCTTTAGGGAAACGATTACTGTTTCTTTTAACTGCCTGAATTAAAACTTTTGTACCTACTTCATAAAGGGCAGCGAGGTCAAAGTCGAGCATAACCCGTTCACCACGGAGTTCATAAATTTTGTTTTGAATGCTTTTGATAATTTTCATTTATCTGGTTTAATGTTATGTTTTAAATTCCAGAATTGTACTACTTTTTGTCATATTGAAGCATTTTAAATAAATATAAGCTTCTTTGATGTCTTGCTCAATAGCGAACAGAACGTACAAGTGTGCGACCCCGTCTAAGGCCGGGGCACAGCGCAAGGAAGCTGATAGTAGTAATGTCGCTGGGTACATAATTCTGACCCACCCCAACTCATTAAAGCAGTTTATTTACTCAATTCGCCTCTCTCCAAGGAGGTTAAGTTACCAAAATTCGTAACTATAAACTCTTCACTCTTAATTCTAAACTATCCACTCAACTCATCCAATTTACCCCCGCCTTCGCATTCCACTTGGTTGTACTCTTCTTCAGCTTTGTCCAGAATTCAATGGAACTTTTTCCAGTAATATCACCAACGCCGAATTTGCTTTCATTCCAGCCACCGAAGGAGAAAGGTTCTCTTGGTACGGGTACACCTACGTTTACACCAATCATACCGGCACTGGCACGGTCAATAATGTAACGGGCCATGCCCCCGTTTTGTGTAAATACGGATGCGGCATTGCCATAAGGGTTTGCATTTTCAATGGCCAAAGCTTCATCCACTGTGTTGGTACGCATAATAGAAATAACGGGGCCGAAAATTTCTTCTTTGGCAACACTCATATCGGGTGTTACATAATCAATAACAGTAGGGCCTACATAGGTTCCTTTTTCTTTCCCTTTTACAATGGCATGGCGACCATCTACCAAAATTTTTGCTCCTTGCATTTCTGCTTCGGTAATATAGCCTTCAATTTTTTCTTTGGATTCTTTGCTGATAACAGCGCCGAGATTTTCTCCAGGAATAATTTTTCTCGCTTCTTCGCATATTTTATCAATGATGCTATCCACATTACCTACACCTATCATTGCACTTGCAGCCATACATCGTTGGCCTGCGCAACCACTCATGGAGGCAGCTACATTTTGTGCGGTCATTCCTGGAATTGCATCGGGCAATACCATTAAATGATTTTTTGCTCCACCAAGTGCTAATGCTCTTTTATAATGTTGTGTGGCTCTTTGATACACCATTTTTGCCACCTTAGTAGAACCAACAAAGGATACTGCTTCAATACCGGGATGATCGCAAATGGCTTCTACAATTTCTACATCACCATGAACGATATTAAAAACACCATCAGGTAAGCCGGCTTCTTTTAATAACGCAGCTAGTTTGCCACAACACAACGGAACTTTTTCCGATGGCTTTATTATCAAACAATTTCCTAGGGCAATGGCATTGGGTATAGTCCAGTTGGGTACCATGGCTGGAAAATTAAACGGCACAATTGAGGCAACAACTCCTAGCGGCACATGTTCGGTTCTACATTCTACACCTTTACTTACTTCTAATATTTCGCCGGTTACTAATTGGGGTAATGAAGTAGCAAATTCAGTAAGTTCAATACATTTTTCTATTTCGGCTACTGATTCACCGTAGGTTTTGCCATTTTCTTCGCTGCAGAGTTGGGCCAGTTGCTGCAAATCTCTTTCCAATAAAGTTTTATAGCGAAAGAATACTTGTACTCTTTCTTTAATTGGCATCTTACTCCAGCTAGGGAAGGCGAGGTTGGCAGCAGCTACGGCTACATCAACATCTTTGGCCGTGGACAGAGGTACATCAGAAAGGTGTGTGCCATCCACCGGTGATATTACTTTGATGGTTTGCGTTGATGATGCTGGTACAAATTTTCCGTTGATGTAGTTATGTATGCAAGGGTATTTCATATTTCACACTCTTTTATTTAAGTAAGACTAAGTACCACATAAAATATAAGGTAAATTAAATACCTATAAATTTTATTTGTACAGCTTTGTTTATTTTGTGGTTATATAGTACAATATAAAATTCAATTAAGTCAACAATAAATATACTTAATTTAACGAAGTTTGCAATCTAAAGCAATCAATTTCAATGACGCCCGAACGATATAAGCGATTGACAGATGTATTAAATAAACGACAAAGCAATATTACCATTGTTCTGGAAAATGTTTTTGACCCGCATAACATTTCAGCCGTAATGCGTACTGCAGATGCTATTGGCTTACAGGATATTTATATTCTCAATACAAAAATTCCGCGGCATAAAAAATGGGGATTTAAAAGCTCCTCCAGTGCGGCTAAATGGCTAACCGTTCATCAATACGAAAATGCAACAGAGTGCTTTGCCTCATTACGAAAAAACTACGCAAAAATTTTAACCACCCATCTTAGCAGCGATGCAGTAGGATTATATGAAATTGATATGACCCAGTCGATAGCCTTGGTATTTGGTAACGAACATAGTGGTGTAAGCGAAGAAATAAGGGTATTGGCAGATGGTAATTTTATCATTCCGCAAATGGGCATTATACAGTCATTAAACATTAGTGTGGCATGTGCTGTTACTTTATACGAAGCATTGCGCCAGCGTACCAATAGTGGTCAGTATAATAACCAAAGTTTAGGACCTGAAAGATATAGTGAGCTACTAGAACTTTGGAGCAAGCCCAACCCCAAATTTAAAAGAGAGAAAAAGTAGTTTACTTTTGAATGTAAAAATGGTGCATGCTTCGGTGCCTCATCTTAACATTAAAATTTGTTACTTATTTAGCGGCATGTATACAACCCATAATGCGGTAAAAAAATTGATATTTTGAAAATGCCATAGTAGACCCTTATGCTTGTATACTTGAAATTTTAGCTGCTAATGGCAAGAATAGTATATGGCTGCAAGGGGTAGTAAGTTTAAGCAAATCGATAGTTACGGACTTTTACCATTCATAAAAAAAATTTACAGTTGTGCTGCTAACTACATGCTTTCCGTATCTTGAGCAGCTATAAAAACAAGCTAATTATGCGAATCATTTGCCAACGTATTTCTCTTTTATTGCTAGCTACAGTAGTAGGGAGTGCCTTATTTTCTCAAGTAGTAATATCCACGGGTAATGCACCTAAAACAGACTCTACTCGCAGTAAGGGTTCCGCTAACGGGCTAAAGCCTTATAAAGAGGTAATTACAAGCAAGGCAGTATCTGATGCAGGTTTATTTTGGGTACATAAAGTGGATGATAAATATTTTTTTGAATTGGCCGATAGTTTATTTAACAGAGAAATTTTGGTAGTAAATCGTATTTCCAAAGCGGCTGCGGGTATGCGTACGGGTAGTTTTTTTGGGTATGGAGGAGATCAAATAGGGCAAGGCGTAATAAGATTTGAAAAAGGCCCCAATAATAAAGTTTTTTTACGCACCATCTCATTTGCCGAATATGCGAAAGATTCTACTTCGCCTATGTTTACATCGGTATCTAATTCAAATGTGCAACCCATTGCTGCATCTTTTGAAATTAAATCCATGGGTAAAGATTCGAGTGGTGCCGTTATTGATGTTACCGATTATATTAATGGTGATAATGATGTGCTTAATTTTAATAGCAGCATTAAAAGTACTTTAAGGTTAGGAATGGTACAGGCAGATAAATCTTATATCGTTTCGGTAAAAGCATATCCTATTAATGTAGAAATTAAAACTATTAAAACATATTCACGCATGCCTGCAGTGGGTGCCGCTGGCCCCGGAGGCATGGGCGGAGCTGGTGGTGGAAATATGACGATGGAGCTGAATAGCTCATTAGTATTATTGCCTAAAGTACCGATGCAGCCTCGCTACTTTGATCCTAGGGTAGGCTACTTTGCGGTAGGGTATACTGATTTTGATGCAGACCCACAAGGAGTAAAAAATATCTCCATGATCAAGCGTTGGAGATTGGAACCTAAAGCTGGCGAATGGGAAAAATATATTAATGGAGAATTAGTAGAGCCAGCAAAGCCAATTGTATTTTACATAGACCCAGCTACCCCTAAAAAATGGGTTTCTTATTTAATGCAAGGGGTAAACGATTGGCAAAGTGCATTTGAAAAAGCAGGGTTTAAAAATGCCATTATGGCCAAACTAGCGCCTACAAAAGAAGAAGATAGTACATGGAGCTTAGAAGATGCTCGACATTCGGCGATAGTGTACAAACCTTCGGATATTCCAAATGCCAGCGGCCCCAGTATTTCAGACCCACGAAGTGGTGAAATTATGGAGAGCCATATTAATTGGTATCATAATGTAATGTCATTAGTAAGAGATTGGTATTTTGTACAGGCAGCCCCCATTGATACGGGTGCTCGAAAAATGTTGTTTGATGATGCTTTAATGGGGCAATTAATTCGTTTTGTATCATCGCATGAAGTAGGTCACACATTGGGCTTGCGCCACAATTATGGATCAAGCAGTACCGTGCCAGTTGAAAAATTAAGAGATAAAGCATGGGTAGAAGCCAATGGCCACACACCATCCATTATGGACTATGCTAGATTTAACTATGTGGCACAGCCGGAGGATAATGTAAGTCGATTAGGCATTTTTCCTCGTATTGGCGATTATGATAATTGGGCCATTGAATGGGGTTATAAAGTATTTCCCCAATATACTTCACCCGAAAAAGAAACTGGCTACTTAAACCGTTGGGTAATAGATCGACTACAAAATAATCGTCTTTGGTTTGGTACAGAAACCAATCCTGATGATCCACGTAGCCAAAGTGAGCAAGTAGGTGATGATGCTATGAAAGGTAGTGCCTACGGTATAAAAAATTTGCAGCGCATCGTTCCCAATTTAATTGAATGGACAAAAGAGGCCAATGAAAATTATGATAACCTCCGTAGCATGTATAGTACCGTACAAGATCAGTTTAGAAGGTATTTAGGACATGTGGCAAAGTATGTAGGTGGTATTATGGAAACGCCCAAAAAAGTGGAAGAGCAAGGTGCAGTATATGAGCATGTATCTGAAGCCAAACAAAAAGAAGCGGTCGATTTTTTAAACAAACAATTATTTGCTACGCCCACTTGGATTTTAAATCAATCTATTTTTGATAAAACGGGTTTAAATGGGCCAGCCAGCATTAGTTATTTACAAGATGGAGTACTGAGCCGTTTGTTAAATGCTGCTACATTAACCAAACTGTTAAATGGAGAGGCCGCTGCTGGAGATAAAGCCTATCAGCTTACCGAACTTTTTGCAGACTTAAAAAAAGGTATTTGGGGCGAATTAGTAACACGTAAGCCAATAGATATTTATCGCAGAAACCTACAAAAATCTTACATAAGTAATTTACTGGGGTTATTAAAAAATCCCTCCTACCCAACAGGAGGGGCGGGGTTTGTAATTATTATTTCTGGCGGAACAGATAAAAATGACATACAAAGTGTGGTAAGAGGCCATTTAGGCCAGCTTAAATCAGAAATATTAGGGGCAACTAACAGCATAGTTGATACCATGTCTAAATATCATTTGCAAGATTTGGCTAAAAGAATAGATAACGCCTTGAATGCGAAAGACTAACACTAGAACATTTAAAAATATTCATAAAAACAGTAGTACACTTGTACTGCTGTTTTTATTTTATAAACCTTTGGTTAGCTGGTGGTAACAGCTTATCTTTGCCACCCGTTAAAAAAACGGTAGTTCTTGTATAAATAGAACATATTGCCTAAAGAGGTTCGAAAAAGGTCCCCCGGTGGGGAATGCCTCAAGGGTGTAATTTAAAACTACAGGTAAAATGCCTAAAGTAAAAACGAATTCCAGCGCCAAAAAAAGGTTTAAAGTAACCGGCACCGGAAAAATTACGCATCAGAAAAGCTTCAAGCGTCACATCTTAACGAAAAAATCAAAGAAACGTAAACGCAACATGCGCATTGATGGTGAAGTAGCTGCTTCGCACATGCATTTTGTAAAGCGTTTATTACGTCTTAAGTAAGTAATTCAATTTAAGAATTTATTAGTAGATTCTTTTAAGCTTACTTTTTATCATCTTTCATTTTAAAAAAATTAAAATATGCCTCGTTCAAAAAATGCTGTGGCTTCTAAAGCCCGCCGCAAAAAAATATTAAAACAAGCCAAAGGTTTTTATGGCAAGCGTAAAAATGTTTTAACCGTTGCCAAAAACGTAGTAGAAAAAGGGATGACCTACATGTTTGTAGGCCGTAAATTGAAGAAGAGAGAATACCGCTCATTATGGATTGCCCGTATCAATGCAGCAGTAAGAGAAGAAGGGATGACCTATTCTGTTTTTATTAAGAAATTGGCTGATAAAGGAATTGAATTGGATCGTAAAGTATTAGCTGATTTAGCAATGAACAATCCTGCAACTTTCAAAAGTTTAGTAGCTTCTGTAAAGTAAGTTTTTGAGATTGCATTTTAATTTTTAAATTTGCAATCTTAATGGCCCCGTAGCTCAACTGAATAGAGCATCTGACTACGGATCAGAAGGTTTCAGGTTTGAATCCTGACGGGGTCACAAAAGGTCAACAATTACGTTGGCCTTTTTCATTTTTAATTCGATGGTTCAACTTATTCATGGACGAAAAATATTTTGTTAGATTACATTCTTTGAAGGCAAAAAAATATTGCAATTATGCAATTGTTTCCTTTATGGTAGTTGCCAACTAAAGTAGGGGGCATTTCTAGTTATTTTTCAAACTAGGTAAGATAAACTATATCCATTCCATAACTTAATAATGCCATCTTACAAATGCTTCCATAGCCGCATAGTGCGTTAATCCTAAATCGGCATACAAAGCAGCAGTTGCTGCATTTCTTTCTTCTGCACGTTGCCAAAATTCTCTAGCATCACTTCCTTGAAATGGAACCATATCTTTTTGTGATTGATGAATAAAAATACCGTGACGTTTTTTTATTACCTGTTCCGGGCTCATAGGTATGGCCATTTCAATTTCTTCTATATTCCATTCCTGCCAAGCACCTTTATACAACCAAAGCCAGCAGTCATTTATCCATTCATCTGTTTTATTATGCTTAGCTTGTTGAAGAATTCTTTTTAACGCTGCTATTACAACATTAAAGCATACAATATGCGTGCCGTGGGGGTCGGCAAAATCGCCAGCACAAAATACTTGATGTGGCTTTATTTTACGTAACAGTTCAATGGTGAGTTTTATGTCTTTCTCACTCATTGGTTTTTTTTCTATGGTGCCCGTCTCATAAAAGGGTAGATTTTGAAAGTGAATATTTTCTTCTTTTATGCCTACATAGCGGCAGGTGGCTCTTGCTTCTCCTCTACGTATTAGTCCTTTAATTGAGCGGATAAAAGGTGTATCAGTTTGGTTGGATTTTTTCTTTTTCAAAAATTGGTGGGCATTCAATACAATTTTTCCCGACTTGCTAGTATCTATACCTGCTATTTCTTCAAAGCCTACGGCAAAATCTAAAAACCTGGTTACAAATTCATCGGTAACGGCAATATTGCCACTTGTTTGGTATGTCACATGAACATCATGTCCTTGATCATGTAATCGTTGAAAAGTGCCACCCATACTAATAATATCATCATCCGGGTGCGGCGAAAAAATAACGCAACGTTTGGGGAAAGGCTCCATTCTTTCTGGTGGATTAGGTAGAGGAGTGGGTTTGCCACCGGGCCAGCCGGTAATAGAATCCCGCAGCATGTAATACACTTGCAAATTTATTTCATACGCATCTCCTTTTTCTACTAATAAATCACTTAGTCCATATTCGTTATAATCTGAATTGGTTAAGCTTAATACTGGCTTCTTTAATTTCAATGCCATATTTACTACGGCTTTCTTAATCATCTTCGGTGTCCATTCACAATCACCGGTAAGCCATGGCGATTTATTGCGGGTTAACGCTGCAGCGGCCGCTTCGTCTACAATAAAAGTTACGTCATCATGATTTTGCAATAATGATGCAGGCACTTGTTCGCTATCATCATCTTCCACTGCTTTTTTTATAACAGGAGCTTTGGCACTACCCCAGGCCATCAACAATATTTTTTTGGATTGAAGAATGGTGCTAATGCCCATCGTAATGGCCAGCCTTGGTACTTCAGCAATGTTTGCAAATTCATAGGCGTTTGCAAGCCTGGTGGAATTATCCAAAGTGATCAATCTAGTTTTGGAATAGATACCTGAGCCTGGTTCATTAAAGCCTATATGCCCATTATTGCCAATACCAAGAATTTGTAAATCAATACCACCTGTATCTTTTATCAGCTGCTCGTAACGCCGGCAATGATCTTTAATATCTTCTTTGTTAACTTCCCCATTGGGTATGTGTATGTTTTTTGGATTGATATCTACATGCGAAAATAGATGTGTATGCATGAAGCGGTAATAGCTTTGCAGCGCCTGGTTATCTATAGGATAATACTCGTCCAGATTAAAGGTTATTACATTTTTAAAACTCAACTTTTCTTCCTTATGCATTCTTACCAATTCAGCATACATCGTTTTGGGAGTGGACCCCGTAGCTAAACCTAACACACACTTTTGTTTTAACTTTTGTTTTAGCCGAATAATCGCAGCTATATGTTGAGCAGCATAAACAGCGCCATCTTTTGGAGCAGGAAAAATTTTTACTGGAATTTTTTCAAAACTGTCAGCGAGGTTAAACGAAGCATTTTTTTTAGCCATGAAAAAAGATTGAAGTATAAAGATAAAAAATGAAAGTCAAGTTGATTGCGGGTTTATGCGGTTGCTAACCTCATCCATGGAGAAGCGAAGCGACTTTTAAGTTAAAACGTAAATCACTATTTGTCAGAAATTATAGAGGGAAGGGTATATATACATCTACTAATCTTGGCACATTGAAGTTGAAGAAATAACCTAATCTATTTTCCGTTAGTTTTAAATGACTAATAAAATGTGCATCAAAGACGGGGTGAATTATTTCAATTGTTTACTACAACAATAATTCCCTTTTCAACTATTAAGTCAGTAGCATAGTATTTGCCTGCGTAATACCCATTTTAATGTAATTTAATTCATACCTGTGTTTCTGCTTATCTCTCTTTTAGTTATATTCATATTTTAAGTTAGAAACATAAAACGATTCAAGTAAACCTGGCCCAAACTCCTTATGTACATTAATAAAGGCATTTAGTATTTCTCTGCCAAGTTGGTTTAGTTCCTCTTTTGTCATTTTATGCTGTTTTTGGTTTTGATAATCTTTGCGCCTCTGTACCTCTGCGGTTACTCTACTTCTATTTCATCTACAAACAACCATGCTTTGCTGCCAGCACCAGCATTACCAGCAGGTATTTTACCAAAGTTGGCGATGTGTACTTTGATATATCTTGCTTTAGCAGGTTGTACAAATTCATTAATAGCTTCGTTGTTACTAATAGTGGGATTAGCAATGGCGACAGGCTGATAACTAGCGCCATCTACTGAAACAGATATAGATACAGAAGTAGGTTGATGTATCCAACTGCCTGGGTGGTGGAGGTAATGGACTTTTAAAAAGGCGATACTTTCTTCTTTTCCTAAATCAATGGTAGCCATACAATCTTCGCCACTAAACCCCAAAAATTCTTTGGTTTTGCTCATGCCTTTTGTGTTCTGCACACCGTTTACTAATGTAAAAGGCCCATCACCGGGGTAACTTTTGGAAGCTTGTTTTTCTAAAGTAATTTTTTTTCCGGTTGCTTTGTTAAAGTAGAATTGTTGTGAGAATTTTGAAACTGTTTTTTGATTGATGACTTTTATAATTTCTTTAGTAGAAGAATTATTAATTTGTATTGGTGCTGTGTAAGGAATTGCTTTTGGCAAAGCACTATGTTGTATATAAAATATACTGTCTGCAGCATTTCTACTTTCTACCTTTAAAAGTATGCCATCAAAGTTATTCGTTGGCATTACCGATACCTTTAAATCAAAATAAGCTTTGCTAAAATTGGCTTTCCACAATTCATACCGCTTAAACTGTTTTTGCAAACGCTTCTCAAAATCAATCCAATTTTTACTTTCTTTTTTACTCCACAATACTTCGCTAAGCGCAGCCATGCGGGGAAAGAGCATGTACTCCACTTTCATTGTATTCTTCATATACTCTGTCCACATATTGGCTTGTGCACCCAACACATGTTTACTTTGTTCTTCATTTAATGCAGCAGGTATGGGTTCGTAAGCATATACTTTTTCAATAGGGTTAAAACCACCAATGGTTACACTGTCTTCATTTTCACTTTGTGTATGGTCAAAGTACACAGGGTTACCGGGTGTCATTACCACATCATGGTTTTGCTGTGCTGCTTCTATACCGCCTTTTTCGCCTCGCCAGCTCATTACCATGGCATTGGGCGCAAGGCCACCTTCTAGTATTTCATCCCAACCCATTAGGGTGCGGCCTTTGCTGTTTAAATATTTTTCCATCCGCTGAATGAAATAGCTCTGTAACTCATGTTCATCTTTCAGTTTGTTATCCATCATTCTTTTCTGACAGTTTGGGCAGCGGTGCCAGTTCTCTTTCGGACATTCATCGCCACCTACATGTATTATTTTGGAAGGGAAAAGGGCGAGCACCTCATCCATTACATCTTGTAAGAATGAAAAAGTTTTTTCCTGACCGGCGCAAAATACATCATCAAACACTCCCCAAGTTTGCTGCACCTGCTTGCCAATACTATCACCATTCCAGGTGCATTGCTTTGGAAAATATTTTATAGTAGGTTCATTAGGAAAGCAACTAAGTTCGGGGTAAGCAGCAATGGCCGCTGAGGCATGGCCAGGCATTTCTATTTCGGGTATTACATCAATGTACCGGTCGGCCGCATATTTCACTACTTCTTTTATTTGCGCCTGTGTGTAATAGCCGCCATATTTTATACCATCATTACCGGTGCCGGGATAGCGGCCAATGATGGTGCCATTTCGCCATCCACCAACAGTAGTGAGCTTTGGATATTTTTTTATTTCAATGCGCCAGCCCTGATCATCTGTTAAGTGCCAATGAAATTTATTGAATTTATGCAAGGCGAGGTAATCAATATATTTTTTTACAAAATCAACAGACCAAAAGTGGCGGCTGCAATCTAAGTGCATACCACGGTATTGAAATCTTGGGTAATCGTTTATCGTTAGTTGTGGAATTGATAGTTGGATATTTGATGTTTGAGAATTGAGGTTGGATGTTGTGGTAGGTAGGAGTTGGATAAGGGTTTGGATGCCCGCAAAGACACCTTCTCTGTCTCCCATTATAAATACTCTGCTTTTATTTATTTCTAGATTGTAGCTATTAAAAGTATTTCGTTGGCCTGTATATTTTAAATAGATTGCCGGAAAACTTTCCCGGTTGTGCATCGTTGTAGGCAGTGATAGGTTGTAGTTTTTTTCTAAATAATTTTTTAAAAAGAATGCTGCATTTTGTGTTTCATTGTCAAATGCAATTACTGTTTTGTTCGTAATAAAATATATGCCCTTGTTTATTTTCATCTCTACCGGCTTTGGGATAATATTTACATCCTGCGCCTTTAAAAAGCTACAAACCGTAAGCAAGCTAATTGTTAACCAAATTCTCATGGTATAAATTTTATAGGCTAATTTAGCTAAATACAACCATACAACGCTATGCCAACTAATGAAGAAGTAATTACCAAATTCTACACCGCCTTTCAGCAGCGTGATTATGCCACTATGAATAGCTGTTACAGCGATGATATTGTGTTCAGCGATCCGGCTTTTGGCCTGCTGCATGGGGAGGAGGTAAAATGTATGTGGGAAATGCTTTGTAAAAATGCAAAAGATTTTTCGCTTCAGTTTTCCAATATTCAATTATTGGATGAAGAATATGCCACCTGCAACTGGACAGCTACTTACACTTTTTCTAAAACTGGCCGAAAAGTAGTAAACAACATCAAAGCTTTTATGAAATTAAAAGAGGGAAAAATTGTTGAACACAGCGATGGTTTCAAACTTAGTAAATGGGCGGCACAAGCATTAGGATTGCCCGGAATTTTATTTGGCTGGACTAACTTTATGAAATCAAAAATTCAAAAAAATGCCAGCGCTAGCTTGACAAAATTTATGAACAAGCCGGTTGGCGAAAAATAATTTTCAATATTTGCAATTAAGAATTAAGCCGCCCATACTTAAGTGATTAATGTATAGGCGGCTATTAAAGTTTATCAGTTTTAAACTGTTATGGGAAGATACCTAACTCAGCATAGCTGTTTGCCACTTTATTGATGGCCACTACATAGGCAGCAGTTCGCATATCAGGTATGTTAGGGTCTGCTTTCCATGCATTCATAATTTCATGGGTAGCGGTTATCATCGTCTCTTCTAATCCGCTGTACACTAAGTCCACTTCATCTGGGCCATGCATGATGAATTCTCTTTCAGAATCTTTTACTTTTTTTCCGCTCAACTCTTCAATTTGTCCAAGTATATGACTGTTTAGGTTTTCGGTAAAGCGTTTTTCCATGCGGCCATAGCGTACATGGCTTAGGTTTTTTAACCATTCGAAATACGAAACCGTTACCCCGCCAGCATTTAAGTACATATCGGGAACCACAAGTACTCCTTTTTTGGAAAGTACTTCATCTGCTTCTGGGGTAAGTGGCCCATTAGCCGCTTCGCCTACTATTTTTGCCTTTACTCTTGTTGCATTGTCGCCATTTATTACATTTTCTAAAGCAGCTGGAATTAAAATATCGCATTCCATTTCCAATGCATCGGTATTTTTTTCAAAGTTAGTAGCATCCGGAAAATTCAAAATAGAACCGGTGGCTTTGCGGTGTGCAAATAATGCATCAATATCAAGGCCATCATTATTCCATATAGCGCCTTCGTACTCGGCTAGTCCCACTACTTTAGCACCTGCATCTTGAAAAAATTTGGCAGAATGATAACCCACATTACCTAGGCCTTGTACCACTACTCGTTTTCCTTCTACACCTAATGTTAAGCCTAGTTTTTTCATCACATCTGGCATGTTGCAAACTTCTCTTAAACCAAAGAAAACACCAAGTCCTGTTGCTTCTCTTCTTCCCCTTACGCCTCCTTGTGTTACGGGTTTACCGGTTACACAACCAGCCGCATCTATTTCGCCGGGGCGCATGGAAGTATAGGTATCCAATATCCAAGCCATTTCTCTTTCACCTGTTCCGTAATCGGGGGCAGGTACGTCTGTACCAGGGCCTATAAAATTTTTCTTAATCAATTCTGCTGTATAGCGGCGAGTAATTTTTTCTAACTCGTATACCGTATATTTTTTGGGGTCGATGCTGATCCCACCTTTTGCACCACCGAAGGGTACGTTTACAATAGCACACTTGTACGTCATTAAAGCGGCCAATGCCATTACCTCATCTAAATTAACAGAGGTAGCAAAGCGAATACCTCCTTTACAGGGAGCTTTGTGATGGCTATGCTGTACCCGGTACGCTTTTATTACTTCTATTTTTTCGCCAATCTTAACAGGAAAGTTTATTCTTAATACGGAGTTACACTGTTTAATTTGCTCCAGTGTGCCACCATCCCATTTGGTGAATTTGGCTGCCTTGTCGAAACTTTTTTCCACTGCACCAAAGAAACTGTAATGTTGATCTGACATGATAAAGGTTTTAGTTAAAGCAATCGATAATTTATTATTATAGCAAGATTTGTATTTTATAGTTTAGTTATCTTTTTCTAAACGGGTCAACTTACGATCAATCCGTATAATGTAGAATAGCAACCCAAACAATATTGTAAGCATAACCGCTACTACTACATATATTCTTCCGCTGCTACGCATAAAACTTTGCGCTGGCACTTGTTGTGCCATAAGTTGAGTGTTAGTAATAAGTAAGAAGAAAAAAAGGCCTGTTTTTTTTAATAGATGCATCATAGCGTCAATCTTTTTTCTTTTAATAAAGCCAATCTAATTTTTAATGTAGTAATCCAAATGCCCAGTAGTGTCCATCCTATAAAAGCGGGTAGCTCCACCATGCGTAGGGTAGGAGTTACATCTTTAAAATTCAAGGCAGGGTTACCATCTTGTCCTGGATGCAAGCTGGGTAGTACCCTCGGTATTATCCAAATGGCTGGAAACAAAATGGCATAAGCAAATATGTTATAAACGGCACTTATTTTGGCTCTTTTATCCATATCAGTAACGGAATCTCTTAGTACCATATAAGCAAAATATACTAGCAGGGCGATGGCTGCACCAATTAATTTAGGTTCTCTAGCTATGGCATTAAAAGATTGAAAGGTGGGATTGTTAGGGTCGGCCCAAGTATAGCTCATCCATATGGCACCGGTGCCATAACCCAATAGGCCAAACACAATACCTACTGCCGCATAACTGCGGGAGTATATATCGTATTTGATATTAAACGTTCTAAGATAGCGTATGGCATTTACAAAGGAGATGGTGAACAATACCATCATACACATCCACATTGCTACGTGAAAAAATAAGTTGCGGCTTGTTTCTTCTAGGGCGGGCAAGTCCGGAATTTTTACAAGCAATCCAGCCGTAAAAGTAAATACCAACAGCACTACACTTGTAATTTTCCACCAGGATTTGTGCATATAGTTTTTTGATGCTGCCATATATATTAACTCGGATACACCAATGATATTAATTATAAAGGTACAGCGAAGGTTTGTATAGGAAAAATATTAATCTTTTCTTTAGCCCATATTATGAAACACTTTTTGCACATCATCATCTTGTTCTAATTTTTCAATTAGTTTACTAATTTCTTCGGCCTGTGCATCGTTTACCGGCACGGTTACGGTAGGTATCCACTCCAGTTCAGCACTCGTAGGGTTTATGCCTTTATCCTCTAGTGCTTTTTGCATATTTCCAAAGTCGGTAAAACCACAACGTACCACCAAAATAGCTTCTCCATTTTCGCCGGTGCTTTCTCCTAATTCTTCGAGGCCAAAATCTATCAACTCTAGTTCCATGTCTTCTGCATTCAGCCCTTCGGGTTTTAATTTAAACACACCCATTTTTTTAAACTGAAATGCCACAGAGCCGCTATTGCCCAATGTGCCACCGCCCTTATTAAAAATGGCTTTTACATTGGCCACTGTTCTTACATGGTTATCCGTAGCTGTTTCTACCAGTAGCGCAACACCATGCGGCGCATACCCTTCGTATAAAATTTCATCATAATTAATTAATTCTTTGCCTTGCGCCCTTTTAATAGCGGCCTCTACACGGTCTTTTGGCATGCCTACGCTTCGGGCATTTTGAAAACACCTACGTAAGGCGGCATTAGAACTAGGATCTGAGCCACCGGCTTTTACAGCAATTATAATTTCTTTACCAATACGGGTAAAGTTTTTTGCCATCTTATCCCAGCGGGCAAACATCGATGCTTTACGTACTTCAAATATTCTTCCCATAAAAATGTTTATTTACTTTGCCAGCTTCAGTTCCTTGAGCATCGTCCCTTGCGTCGCACTCTTGTACAGCAGTAACGCTAATCAGCAGGAGAGGAGTAGATTAATGAAGCGGCTGCAAATTTAGGACAAGTGGGGCAAAGAAAAACCGCCTTATTTAAGGGCGGTTTTTAGTTTCAAAAATATATGACAGTTATTTGTCCTCTGCATTACCTAGTTTACTGGCATATAGTACAGCATGTACAACCGCAAAAACCAAAGAGATATACAATAAAGTTTTATTAGCATCAAACCCTACTGAATTTTGATGAAGAAATCCTACAATGGCTAATAACAATGCTAATACAATTCCTGTAATTCTTGCCGTTTTCATCCCTTTTCTACTATCTGTGCCATTACCTAGTTTACTGTTTTTGGCACCATAAACAAGATAAATGTCTAGACCAATTAACATCCAAACTAACAAACGAATCCAAGTATCCATTGGTAAAAAAACCATCATAAATAAACAGGTAACAATACCTAAAATGGGTACTAAAGGCACCATTGGTGTTTTGAAAGCTCTAGGTAAATTTGGCATTGTATTCCGCATTACCCAAACACCCACACATACAAGTATAAAGGCAAATAATGTTCCAATACTGGTCATTTCGCCCACTACATCTGCCGGAACAAAAGCGGCAAACAAACTCACAAAAATCATAAAGAACATATTATTCTTTGCTGGCGTTTGTGTTTTAGGATTTACAGAAGAGAAAATTTTAGGAATCAATCCATCTTTACTCATACTAAAAAATACACGGCTTTGTCCCATCAACATAACTAGAATTACCGATGCGTAACCAAACAATATAGCTACTACTATAGCCCTGTTTAGCCATGGGTAATCAGGTTTTATCAAGCCAGCTGCATCTGCTGTTCCCATATGGTCTATCGCCACTGCTACAGGAGCAATGCCATCTTTACCCGCAAAAGTAGTATAGCTGGTTACCCCTGTCATAACATGGGCAAATAAAATATAAAGTATAGTACAAACTAAAAGCGAACCTAAAATACCTATTGGCATATCTTTTTTAGGGTTTTTAGCTTCTTGCGCTGCGGTACTTACCGCATCAAATCCAATGTAAGCAAAAAACACAATGGCGGCGGCTCTTATAATTCCACTAAAGCCAAAGTCGCCAAACTTCCCTGTATTATCGGGAATGTATGGGTCGTAGTTATCGTTATTGATATATTTCCAACCCAAAAAGATAAAAACTAATACTACTGCAATTTTTACGATAACAATGATACTGTTTACCAATGCGCTTTCTTTAGTGCCTTTGATGAGCAACAAACTCATCAATATAATTATGAATACTGCGGGCAGATTAATGTACCCACCACTCCATGGCCCAGCGGTAAGCTCTGATGGTAAACTAATTCCAAATCCATCTAAAAATTTAACTAAATAACGGCTCCAACTTATACCCACGGTGGCAGCACCTACAGCGTATTCAAGCACTAAGTCCCAACCAATAATCCATGCCATAAACTCGCCCATAGTAGCGTAGCTATAGGTGTAAGCGCTACCCGCAACTGGTATCATCGAGGCAAATTCGGCATAGCATAATCCGGCAAATAAGCAGCCCAAACCAGCTACGATAAATGAAATAGTAATTGCTGGCCCAGCATGGTTAGCGGCAGCCATTCCCGTAATGGAAAATAAACCTGCACCAATAATGGCACCTATGCCCAATGCAATAAGCCCTTTGGCTCCTAGGGTTTTCTTTAACGTATGTTCCCCGGTTTCTGATGCCTCGTTAATTAAAGCATCAATCGGCTTTTTTACAAATAAACTCATACAGTTGATTTTGGTTTCTTTTATTTTTTATTGAAATTTTTAATAGCTGCAAGATAACGGTTTAACTCTTCTCGCACTTTGGGAAATAGGAAGAAAAGTCCGATCATATTAGGAAATACCATTGCTAGTATCATGGCATCCGAAAAATCTGTGACGGCCGTTAGGGATACCGAAGCCCCAATAACAATAAATACCAGGAATAGAATTTTATAACTAATATCTGCCGCTTTGCTTCTGCCAAATAAATATTTCCATGCCTGCAAGCCATAATAGCTCCAGCTAATCATAGTAGAAAAAGCAAATAAAACAATAGCAATAGTTAATACATACGAAAAATGTGGAATTACTTCATTGTAAGCAATAGAAGTTAAATCTACCCCGCTTACAGATTGGCCGTTGGCATTTAATACCACCGCCCCTTTACCATCTCCACCATAAGGAAACATTACACCATCTTTATTGAACATAATGATGACAAGGGCCGTCATAGTACAAATTACCACTGTATCTATAAAGGGTTCCAAAAGTGCTACAATACCTTCGGATGCTGGATATTTAGTTTTTACAGCAGAGTGAGCAATCGAGGCGGAACCGGCACCAGCTTCGTTGGAGAAAGCGGCCCTCCTAAAGCCTATTATCAATACACCCATTAAGCCACCTAAGCCAGCTCTAGGAGAAAAGGCCTCTGTAAAAATCATTTTAAAAGCATCATCAATAAAACTAAAGTTGGCGAAAATAATTATCAAAGAGGCCACAATGTAAAGAATGGCCATAAAGGGTACTATCTTTTCTGTAACGGTGGCTATTTTTTTAATACCTCCAATTATTACGATACCTGTAATAGCCGCTAAAACTAATCCAACTATAAACCCAGAAGAGGAGCCCGTCATTCCCGTCATTGATACAATTTGCTGGGCAGCTTGGTTACTTTGAAAAGCATTACCACCACCAAATGAACCACCTACACAAAGTATGGCAAAGAGTGCAGCTAATACTTTACCTACACCACTCATACCACTTTCAGCAAACCCTTTTTTAAGGTAATACATGGGGCCGCCATATACAACTCCATTACTATCAATATCTCTATACTTAACCCCCAATGTACATTCTACAAATTTGCTGCTCATTCCTATTAATCCGCAAACGATCATCCAAAAAGTAGCACCAGGTCCGCCAATAGCTATAGCCACCGCCACCCCAGCAATATTACCCAAGCCCACCGTACCGGAAACAGCCGTGGCCAATGCCTGAAAGTGATTCACCTCTCCATGGTGCGATTCATCTTTGATGGTATCCACAATATCGCCATTGGCAGTATTTACGCCAGCTGATTGTACTCCTGGAGCATCTTTTTCCAAATCATCATACTTACCTCTTACCACTTTTATAGCCAATCCAAACTGGCGTAGGTTAACGAATTTAAAAGCCAATGTAAAAAACAAAGCACCCAGTGCTAATAGCACTACTATAAAAGGAACCTCTGTTCCAAACAGATTTACTTTAAAAAAAACTACTTTATTGGTCGCATCTGTTACTGGTTGAAAGGCTTCGTTAATGCGTTGGTCGAGCCCTTTTTTTACAACGGCAGTACTATCCTGTGCTACAACAGAAAGGGGTAGAAGGATGCTCATCGCAATGAAGGCTGCCCATTTTTTTAGATGCTTACTCATGCAGTATTGGTTTATGAGTTGGAAAGATAATAGGAAAAGCCTAAAGTAATTAAATATTCATACGATGGGCGCAAATTTATCCACCATCGGTAATGCAGTGGTTTTTAGGGTTTGATGAATATGTGAAGGGAAACCTTTAGTTTTGGTTTTTAGCATTAGAAACTTATGAACCAACCTAAAACGGGATTGCTTGCCCTTGGCCTTTTTACTATTGTGGCGTTATTGCATGTGTTGCATTTTAATAATGTTTCATCATTTAGTGATAATATTTTAATGACTTCTCGGTGGGTGGTAGTGGCCGCACTTGTTGTATTTGCCATTTATAAAAAATCATTGACTACTTGGATTTTGGTAGCTATGGCCATAGGAGTGGAGATAGGTATTGATTTTAAAGAATTTTCGCAACAGCTTTCTTTCTTAAGTAAAATATTTCTTCGATTAGTTAAAACAATTGTTGCTCCATTATTATTTGCCACTTTGGTGGTGGGTATTGCTAGCCATGCTAATTTAAAACAGGTAGGGAGAATGGGGTGGAAATCTATTTTATATTTTGAAATAGTTACCACTTTAGCTTTGGTCATTGGCTTAGTGGCAATCAATATAACAGGAGCTGGTAAGGGCATTACTGTGCCACAAGAGCTATTGAAAGAATTGCCTAAATCTCCTGAAAAACAATTGCAATCGAAAGTGATAGCGGTATTAGATAGTGCGGGAGTGCAACATACACCGGATTTATTAAAAAAATTACCAGATGCGCCACCTAAAGGCTGGCAAGATCATATTATTGATATTTTTCCAGAAAATATCGTAAAGTCAATTTATGAAGGTAATGTGCTGCCCATTGTGTTCTTCAGTGTAATATTTGGTATTGCTTTGGCTCTTTTAAACGATAAAAAGAAGAAGCCAATGCTGGAGTTTTGCGAAAGTCTGGCGGAAACAATGTTTAAGTTCACCAATATTATAATGTACTTTGCCCCATTTGGTGTAGGTGCTGCCATAGCGGTTACTGTGGGGCATTTGGGGGTTGATATTTTAAAGAATCTATTTTTATTATTAGCTACTTTATATGTGGCATTAATAGCCTTTATTTTAATTGTATTGTTGCCTGTAGCTTATTTTATAAAAATACCCATCAAAAAATTTGTACAGGCCATTAGAGAACCTGTATCTATTGCCTTTGCCACTACTAGTTCAGATTCTGCGTTACCAAAAGCCATGGAAAATATGGAGAGGTTTGGTGTACCCCGCAAGGTGGTTTCGTTTGTAATACCAACTGGGTACACTTTTAATTTGGATGGCACCACACTTTATTTATCACTTGCATCAGTATTTGTGGCGCAGGCGGCTGGCATATATTTATCTTTTGGTGAGCAACTGATGATTGGCCTTACGCTTATGCTTACCAGCAAAGGGGTGGCCGCAGTGCCAAGGGCATCGTTGGTTATATTAATTGCTACGGCTGCCACTTTTAACTTTCCTCTTTGGCCCATAATGGCTATTTATGGCATAGATGAATTGATGGATATGGCTCGCACCTCGGTAAATGTAATTGGCAACACACTGGCCAGTTGCGTAATTGCCCGTTGGGAAGGGGAGTTTGACGATAAAAAAGCATTGGCTTTTAATGAGCATGAGGCAGATGCTATTGTGGATGTAAACACCAATCATTAAACATAAATTAGCGGTACATTATGGAATTGTTTTTAATAAATGCCTTTAATTGGACAGATTTATTGCAACCACAATGGTATGTAGAGCATGGGGGACTTTGGCTTTTGTTATTTGTTGTTTTTGCAGAAACAGGTTTGTTTGTCGGCTTCTTTTTACCTGGCGACTCACTCTTATTTGTAGCCGGTATTTATGCGCATGAAATTAAAACAAAAGCCGGTCTATTAAAACCGGGCCTAGGAAATCAAGTGCTAAATTGGTTTGGATTTGAATACCCACATTATTCTTATTGGTTCGATTTGCTAGTTTTAATTGCACTCATCACCCTATGTGGTATTGCTGGTAATGCAGTGGGGTATTGGACAGGAAAAAAAGTAGGCCCAGCCATGTACCATTGGAAAGATCGTTTTTTATTCAAGAAAAAATATCTACATCAAGCGCATGACTTTTATGAAAAGCATGGTGGGTTAGCGGTAATTGGCGCTAGGTTTCTGCCGTTTATACGCACTTTTGCGCCCATCGTTGCGGGTATTGTAAAAATGGATGCGAAAAAATTTCATTTTTATAATGTAGTAGGATGCATAACATGGGTTGGCACGATGGTTTTAGGCGGATTTTTTTTACAACGATGGATTTTACAACAGTTTAATTTCGACTTAAAAGAACATCTTGAAATAATAGTATTGGGTATTGTATTAATTACTACTGCCCCCGTTATTATTAAAATGCTTTCGGGCGGTAAGAAAAAAAATGAAACACCAGCATAATCATTTCATCCAATGAATGCACCTAAACAACCCTCCATATTTAATGTAGCCGTAATAGTAGCTGCACTAGGCTATTTTGTAGATATTTATGATTTGTTGTTGTTTACTATAGTAAGAGAACCAAGCCTTGCTGGGTTAGGAGTTGATTTGTCCAACAAGTTAGAAGTTATAGCTGCTAGTACAAAAGTTATTAACTGGCAAATGTGGGGTTTATTGATAGGGGGTATTATCTGGGGCATTTTAGGAGATAAAAAAGGCAGGCTTAGTGTTTTGTTTGGTTCGATTATTCTTTACTCAATAGCCAATTTTATTACAGGGTATGTGCAAACTGTTGACCAATACGCTTATGCCAGGTTTTCAGCCGGCATCGGTCTTGCTGGAGAATTAGGAGCAGGCATTACATTAGTAAGTGAATTACTTCCAAAGCAGAAAAGAGGCATTGGTACTTCATTAGTTGCCGGCATTGGCTTGTTTGGCGCAGTAGCTGCTTATTTTACTTTTAAGTTTACTGATGATTGGCGCCTTTGTTACAAAATAGGAGCAGTATTAGGAATAACGCTTTTGTTTTTACGGATTAAAGTTGCCGAAAGTGGGATGTTTAATGAAACTAAACAAACGAATGTATCGAGGGGCAATTTTTTAATGTTTTTTACTTCTACAAAAAGGTTTAAAAAATATCTATTAGCAATATTAATTGGATTGCCAACATGGTTTGTAATTGGAGTACTTGTAAACCTTAGTAATCGATTTGCAACAGAATTTTACGGTAATAATGAAATTGAGTCTGGACGTTCAATAATGTATGCGTATGCTGCCATAGCGATAGGAGATATTTTAGTTGGATTTGTCAGCCAATATTTTAAGAGCAGAAAGAAGGCTTTATTCTTATTTTATTCAATGGCTATTGCTTCTGCCATTTACTTTTTTAGTGGCAGCATTAGTAGTGATTCATCTATGTATGTAGCTTGTGCCATGCTGGGTTTTAGTACTGGCTTTTGGGCCATTTTTGTAACAATGGGGGCAGAGCAGTTTGGTACTAATTTGCGTGCTACCGCTGCTACTACAATTCCCAATATGGTTAGAGGTTCTCTTCCATTAATTAATTTGTTATTCGTAAATGTTTTTCAAAAAAACATGGGCATTTCATTTGTAAATAGTGCAATCATTACGGGCTCAATAGTTATGTTGATTACATTAGTAGCAGCCTACTTTACAGAAGAAACTTATCACAAAGACCTTAATTATATCGAAGAGTAAATTTAGTTATGAAATTTCTCATCATTCGTCTTTCATCCATTGGTGATATTGTATTAACTACTCCGGTTATCCGTTGCTTACAACAACAGGTGCAGGGTGCTGAATTACACTTTTTGGTGAAGCCTCAGTTTCAAGAGGTAGTTAAATATAATCCTTATATCAACAAACTACATTTTTATTCAGCCGATAAAGAACAAATGATAGCTGAACTGAAAGCTGAAAAATTTGATGCTATTATTGATCTACACCACAATACAAAAACACTGCGCATAAAAAAAGCCTTGGGAGTAAAAGCGCATTCGTATTATAAACTTAATATTCAAAAATACCTGTTAACCGCTTTTAAAATAAATATCCTTCCCAATGAGCATATTGTAGATCGCTATTTGAAAACGGTAGAACCTTTTGGGGTGCGCAATGATGGCAAGGGGCTTGATTATTTTATTACCCCTTCAGACGAAACTACTTTGAAAGATATACCTGCTTCACACCACGCAGGTTATATAGCGTGTGTAATAGGTGCGGCACATGGCACTAAAAAATGGCCTATAAAAAAATGGTCGGCATTTTGTGCTGCTATGCCTCATCCCATCATCTTATTGGGCGGCCCAGAAGATGCAGCTGCTGGCCATGCTATAGCCGGGGTGGATGATATAAAAGTGTACAATGCTTGTGGTAAATTTAAATTAAACGAGAGTGCTGATTTAATTCGAAAAGCCAAACTAGTAATTACCCACGATACCGGCCTTATGCATATAGCGGCGGCATATAATAAGCCTATCATTTCTATATGGGGAAACACCATACCTGCTTTTGGAATGACACCCTACTATGGTGCCAAAATGGTGGCAAATGTTATCTTACAAGCAAAAAAAATGTGGTGCCGCCCTTGCAGTAAAATTGGGTATAATAAATGTCCCCTTGGCCACTTTAAATGCATGGAGAAAATTAATGTGGAAGATTTGTTGCAAAGAGCCAAGCAGAATATATAATAAAAACAAATACTCTGCCCGGCTGATTCTTAAAAAAAGAAAATAGCAAGCAATGTAAAGCCCATGATAAATCCTGCAATTACAATACGAACTTGAACATCTTCTTCTTTAAATTGAAGTCTAAATTTTTTCATAACCTGATTTTTTCTGTTAAAAAATACGAATCAGGTTTTTCAATAAGTAAGGAAGTGGTATATCAGAAGAATAGGAGTGATGTAAAACAGCCACAAATGTATAACCCCTTTTTTGAACTTACAATTTTTAGCCTATAGGAAAACTACGAGCATCGTATTTTTCCTAGTTATTGTATTTCACTAAGTTCTAACCACCGCATTTCTTTCTGGTCTAATAAATTGGCTATTTCCCCAATGCGGTGAGATAGTTTTTGTAATTCCACAAAGGGGGCATCTCCTTTATTTAATTGTAGCGTAATTAGCTCTCTTTCTTTTGTAAGTGCCGGAATTTCTTGTTCTAACAGTTCAAATTCTCTTTTTTCTTTGTAGGTTAATTGTCTTTTACTGCTATTATTAGTAGGTGTGTTTTGTGTGTTTATATTAGCTGCTGCACTTGCTGTTGGCACCAGGTTTTCTTCTTTCATTCCCAAGTTTTCCATCTTTTGTCTTTCATCTCTATACAAAGAATAATTGCCAGGAAAGTCTCTAATATTTCCGTTGCCTTCAAATACAAAAAGGTGTTCTACTAATCGATCCATAAAATACCGATCATGCGATACGATGAGCAAGCACCCAGGAAAATCGCTTAAGAAATTTTCCAATACACCTAGCGTTGGTAAATCTAAATCATTAGTAGGCTCATCCAGAATTAAAAAATTTGGATTTTTAAAAAGTATAGATAATAAATGAAGCCTTCTTTTTTCTCCACCACTTAACTTGCTTACGTAGGTATATTGTTTATCTGGATTAAATAAAAATAATTGTAGAAATTGAGCGGCACTTAGAGAACCGCCACTTGCTAAAGGAAAATTTTCGGCAATATTTTTTACAAATTCAATCACTCTTACATCTTCTTTTATAAGTAATCCTTGTTGGGAGTAATTGCCAAATACAACGGTATCGCCAATATTTACTTTTCCGCTATCTGGCTGTTCTATGCCTTGAAGTATGTTTAAAAAAGTTGATTTTCCTGCGCCATTTTTACCTACTACACCTATGCGTTCGCCTTTTTTAAACGTGTAGTCGAAGCCTTTTAAAATTTCCTTTTCGCCAAAGCATTTATACACTTTTTTAAATTCGGCTACCTTGCCCCCCAGCCGGCTCATTTTTACATCTAATTGCAATTGTTCGTCTATAATTTGCTTTTTTGCTTTTTTCTCTACTTCATAAAAATTATCTTGGCGGCTTTTACTTTTAGTAGTACGAGCCTTGGGTTGCTTACGCATCCATTCTAATTCTTTTCTATAAAGGTTTTTAGCTTTATCTATACTAGCAGCATCGCTTTCTATACGGGCTGCTTTTTTAGTAATGTAATTTTCATAACTGCCCTTGTATACAAATAAATTACTTTCATCTAACTCCCAAATTTCTGTACAAACCGCATCAAGAAAATAACGGTCGTGGGTAACCAGTAGCAGTGTTACATTTTCTTTATCTAAATAATGTTCTAACCATTCTACCATCTCTACATCTAAATGATTGGTAGGTTCGTCCATTATCAGCAATACATGTTTATGCTCAAACCCTATATCAATTAAGGTTTTTGCAAGTGCTACTCTTTTGCGTTGTCCGCCGCTTAGTGTATTTACGGCTTGGTTAAGGTTATGAATATTTAGTTTGCCAAGTACCTGTTTTACCTTTGCATCAAAATCCCAGGCATTCAATTCATCCATTTTAATAATCGCTTCGCCAATGAGGGTTTCGTCATTGCTTTCGCTAGCAGCTTCATATTCTTTAATGGCGTTAATTACCGGATGGTTGTGAAAGAATATGTTTTCAGAAACAGTTTTTGATTCTTCAAATGCAGGATCTTGCTCAAATAATACAACATCAACGTCCTTATTTACCCATAACTTTCCTTCGTCGGCTATTTCTTTTCCCGCCAATATTTTTAATAAGGTTGACTTGCCTGTTCCATTCCTGGCTACTAAGGCAATTTTATCTCCTTCTTCTATATGAAAGGATATGTTTTCAAACAGGGGTTGTATTCCAAAACTTTTGGTAAGACCTTCAACGGAAACGTAGTGCATGCTGCAAATATACCTTACCTAGTTGATAACCAGATTAAGGTACACAAAACGAGGGTTATTAAAACAATATAGAGTAGGGTGTACCGCTGGGCATTGTGTTGTTGCGAGCCACTTTTTTCATAATCTTTAATAGCTGCTTGCGATGGCGGGCTACTGGTTGCCAATAACTGTAATTGTTGAAGTATGGGTGTGGTAAATGCCATTGGTAGTGGTTGCATAGCATTTAGTATTAATTTTATTATCTCCTTATTTGTTTCCTCATCTTTATATTCATTTAGCAGCTGTATAGTGGTGGTGGGTAGTAATGCTAAAATATAGTCTCGTAATCCTTCTTTATCCATTCTAAATACATCTAGCCGGCTTACATACTGGTCTAGCTCCACACATTGCAGTACCATGCTGGCAGGTGTTATGATGGATTGTTTTGTTTTTTTTCCAATACTTTTTTCGTACCACCGCTGCTGCAAATAGTATTCTTTTTTGATTGGATTGGTCAATACTTCGTATGCTTCTTTGATGGCTGCAAAATGATGTGCAGCATAGGCGTTACCAGGATTTTTATCGGGGTGATGGGTGTGGGCGAGTTTTCGATACGCTTTTTTGATGTCGACAATAGTAGCCGAAGGCGGTAAATCAAGAATTTGAAAGTAATCTTTTAAATGCATGTGCAAATAGTTACATAGCGTTGCAAAATAGGGTAATTTTATATGTCTAAAAAGGATCGTTATGGATAATAAAATGAATAGAAGAAAGTTTATTACAGCTACTACTACCGCCGGTGTGGCAGCAGCGGTATTACCCTCCTGGGCCTGCGTACATTCCAGCGTACTAGCTACATTACCAAGAGTGGAGGAGATACCATATACACAAGAGCCATTACCTTATTCATTCAATGCGCTAGAGCCCGCTATTGATGCCACAACCATGCAAATACATTATAGTAAACATGCTGCTGGGTATGCTACAAACTTAGCCGATGCCATAAAAGCAGAGGGAATAAATACCAGTACGCAAAAATTATCATCGCTTTTGGCCAATATTTCAATGTATAGTATTAAGATGCGCAACAATGCAGGAGGACATTATAATCATGCTTTTTTTTGGAAAAGCATGCAATCTCCACAAGAGAGTAATCTACCTAGTGAAAAATTAACCAATTTATACATTAAAGACTTTGGCTCCTACGAAGCTTTTAAAACACAATTTTTGGAGGCTGGTAAAAATAGATTTGGTAGTGGATGGGCATGGTTGGTAAAAAATAAGGAGGGTAAATTAATAGTTACATCTACCCCAAATCAAGACAACCCTTTAATGGATGTAAGTGAAGTAAAAGGAATACCTTTATTAGGATTAGATGTGTGGGAGCATGCCTATTATTTAAAATATCAAAATAAAAGAGCCGATTATATTAATGCATGGTGGCAGGTGATTAACTGGCGGCAGGTGGAAAATAGGTTGGAAAACCAGTAGTCAATTTACGATTTTATTGTTTATTTTTTTATGCTAATATTGTTCATTAAATAAAGTATATGCAAAAACTTTTATTTTACTGTCGTAATGCCAGTTTTGTATTGATGTTATTTTGTATGGTTGCCTGCCAACGATCTATACAAGAACCTAACCCCACTACCGGCACTAATAATACTACACCGATAGATGATAATGTGCAAGTAAGAGCAGGGGTAAGGGGTATAGTGGTCGATGAATCAAATCAACCCATTATAGGCGCTACAGTAAAATGTGGTACCAACACAACTACTACTGATAGATATGGTGTTTTTTCTTTTCTAAACATCAACCTTTCTAAAGAAAATGGACATGTGCAAATAGAAAAACAAGGATTTTTTACAGGCCACAGAACATTTCCATCCACGGCAGGACGTACACATAACGTTCGCATTAAATTAATTGGGAAAACTTACACCGGTAATTTTACAGCCACCACAGGCGGTACTATTACACTGGCAAGTGGCGGTAAATTAGTAATGCCAGCCAATGCTATAACTGATGCAAGTGGCAATGCTTATACCGGACAGGTAAATATTGCTATGACTTGGATAGACCCTACCGCTACTGACCTATTTGATAGAGTAATGGGCGACCTTAGAGGTATTACAACTGCAGGAGAAGAGCGAGGCTTGCAAACTTTTGGTATGTTGGGAGTTGAAATGACAAGCCCTTCTGGGCAGCAATTAAAAATTGCAGCGGGCAAAAAAGCGGCACTTACATTTCCTATACCCGCGGCTTTACAAAGCAGTGCACCTACCACTATTGATTTATGGCATTTTGATGAAGTAAAAGGAAGATGGGTACAGGAAGGAACAGCTACCAAATCTGGTGCTAACTATGAAGCGGAGGTAAGTCATTTTTCTTTCTGGAATTGTGATGCACCTTTCCCGTTGATCAATTTATGCATGAATATTATGAATGGGAATAGTAATAACCCATTAAGTAATGCGCATATTCGAATAAAGAGAGCTAATGGTAATGCGGCTAGCGGTTATACCGATTCTGCTGGTAATCTTTGTGGTAAAGTACCTAAAAACGAAGCGTTGGTTTTAGAAGTTTTAGATCAATGCTATAGCCCTGTATTTACACAAAACATAGGCCCATTTACTGCCGATGCTAGTTTAGGTACAATTAATGCCACCATACCCACGGCCAATTTATTAACCATAACGGGCACTTTGCAAAATTGTGCAGCTACTAATGTTACCAATGGCGTATTGATTTTGTACATGGCGGGTGGGTATAGTTACAATATTCCTGTTACCAATGGTACGTTTTCTCAGCCCATATTACGTTGTAATGCCAGCCCTGTAAACTTTTCTGCATTAGGGGTTGATTATGCTACTTTACAACAAAGCGTATTGGTAGGCGGCAGCGGTACTTCTGGTACCGTTAACATAGGTACAGTTCAAGCATGCGGTACATCCAGTGCAGAGTACATAGAGTGGTTAATTGATGGTACCCCTTATAACTTAGCATCGCCACCCGATCAAATTGTGGCAATAGATTCTACAGATGTTCTACCTTTTCCAAACAAAACAATTGTGTATGCCAATAGACAGTCTGCTGGCAACACGAACTTTACTCAATTTGAGTTTAGAAATAATCAGGCACCCGGTAGTGGCTTACCCCTTACATTAGTTAATTTAAATTTAAGTGGCTTGTCCTCCAATCAAATATTAACAGCAAACCCTGTGGTAAACACAACCGTATTTGGCCCAATCATTACTGGTTTTATTGAAGGAAGTTTTAATATACAAATGAATTTTTCTGGAACTACTAAAGCCGTAAACTGTAATTTTAAAGTAAAAAGAGGTTGATAAAAAACTATATCATTATAATAGAGGCTACCTTGGGGTAGCCTTTTTTTATTGCTATTACTGCTTTTATTTAATAAATCGGTACACATTTAAGAAAGGCCTACACCAATACACCCACTTGCTGTTTTTAATGTGGGTATTTACAAATGTTTATTGCTGATTAAAAAAAAGCGCTACAATAAGGCGGCTCCGGCTTATTTCTTTGGAGGTTAAATTAAAGCCATTTAATGTTGGAGAGTAATTTATAGCTTAATCATTTTTCATAGAGTAAGTTGGAAGCTTGATGAAGGCTGAAAAATAGTTATTAAAATTAAATTGAATATAAACCGAGTCAAAATACTGCGTTTTGCTACTAATCATTTATCTTAGTCAATAAACCATTAAGCACTATGGCAGTTGAAAAAAATGTTTTTTTAAACAGAGATTTAACTTGGCTTAGTTTTAATCATCGTGTATTAAAAGAAGCTACGGATAAAAATGTTCCGCTCTACAACCGAATTTCTTTCCTATCTATTTTCTCCTCTAATTTAGATGAATTTTTTAGGGTAAGAATGCCGTCTATTTTTGCCTTTACCAGCATTGACGAAGCAAAGAAAATTGGCATTAGGGACGAATACCCCAAAAATTTAGTGCAACAGGTACAAGCATTGGTGCATGAGCAGTTAGAAGAGTTTGGATTAATTTTACGAGAGCAAATACTTCCGGAGTTAGCACACAATCATATATGCCTATATTATAACCAGTCTATAAATGTAGCGCATGCCGATGTTATCAAAGATTATTTTTTATCAAAGGCACTCAGTTTTTTACAACCCATTTTTTTGCAAAAAGAAAATCAGTCGGCGGTATTTTTAGAAAACAATGCACTTTATTTTATAGTAGAAACCGAAGCCAGCGAGGTAGGAGGAAAACCCAATTATGTATTGGTGAATATTCCTTCAAGTAATTTACCTCGTTTTTTAACATTACCAATGATAGGCGATGATCATTACCTAATTTTTTTAGATGATATAATACGAGAAAATTTAAAAGAGGTATTGCCGGGTTTTGCCATTAAAGGGGCATGGTCTGTTAAGTTAACCAGAGATGCCGAAATGGCACTGGAAGATGAATTTACAGGCGATATAGCCGAAAAAATTGAAAAGCAACTTGAGAAAAGAGATGGGGGACATGCTACCCGTTTGTTATACGATAATGCAATGCCATTAGGTGCTTATGAGTTTGTGCAAAAATATTTAGCATTAAAGCCAGAAGAAATGGTGGCGGGCGGTCGCTATCATAATTTAAAAGATTTGATGGCATTGCCCAACCCATTAAATGGAAGACTAGCACAAACGCCTTGGCCTGCCGTACCTCATCCCGGATTTAATAATCATCATTCTATTTTTGAAAGTATTGCCGCAGGCGAAAAATTGTTACACCTGCCTTACCACTCTTACAATTACATCCTTCGGTTTTTTAATGAAGCGGCCATTGATCCAACGGTAAAAGAAATTTTTGTTACGCTGTATAGAGTAGCGGCCGATTCACACATCGTAAACGCATTAATAAGTGCCGCTAAAAATGGAAAAAGAGTAACCGTTTTTGTAGAACTAAAAGCTAGGTTTGATGAAGCCAATAACCTAAAGTGGAGTAAGAAAATGAAAGCAGCGGGCATAAAAATTATTAACAGTATACCAGGTTTAAAAGTGCATGCCAAAGTAGCTTTGGTAAAAAGAATAGAAAGTAAAGTAGTAAATTATTACTCCTTTATGGCCACCGGAAATTTTAACGAGGCCACCGGCCGTTTTTACACCGACCATGTTTTTTTTACCACACAGCCTTTTTTTGGAGAAGAACTAGAACAACTATTCACCTACCTGCAATCAAGAACGCAACCAGTACTATACGGTAAAATTAGCTTTAAGCATTTGTTAGTATCGCAGTTTAATATGATTAAAAGGTTTGAAAAATTAATTGACCGGGAAATAAAACATGCCAAAAAAGGCAGACCTGCATCCATTATTATTAAGCTAAATAATTTACAAGAGCGAAAAATGATTGAAAAACTGTACGAAGCCAGTAGGGCAGGGGTTAAAGTACAATTAATTGTTAGAAGCATTTGTAGTTTGGCACCAGGGCTGCCAGGACAAAGTGAAAATATTACCGTTACCCGTATTGTAGATAGGTATTTAGAACATGCCCGCATTTTCGTGTTTCACAATAATGGAGATACCCGTTACTACATGGGTAGCGCCGATTGGATGAACCGTAACTTGCACAGCCGTGTAGAAGTTATTTTCCCAATTTATGATGCATCTCTTACTAAAGAGTTAGCGACCATTTTGCAGTTGCAATTAGAAGATAATGCCAAGGCCTGTACATTAAAATGCACTACAATGCTGGGTGCCGCAGAAAATGTAATGCCATCGCCCAACCCTTACGGTGAGGGTATAGCTGCCCAACAGCAGATTTATAACTATGTAAAAGGATTAGTTTAAAATAAGCTACTATTTTTGCTTTATGAAATACAGTACATGGATAGGTGTTATTGCAGCACTATTATTAATTTTTTCTTGCTTTATACCTTGGGTAGTAATAGAAAGCCAGCAAATAACCATAAGCGGCATTAATACTTCTGGTACTCGGTTTGGTAAACCGGGTTATTTACATTTTGTACTTGCGTTGCTTTATATCCTTTTTACATTAATACCTAAGCTTTGGGCTAAAAGAGCAAATTTGCCAGTAGTAGCCATTAATACCGCTTGGGTTATTCGTAACTTTTTTCTAATAGCAGTTTGTAGGGGCGGGGAGTGCCCGAGTCGCCAATGGGGTTTGTGGTTAGTGTTGTTAGCTTCTATTATCATGTTAGTAGCTGCATTATTTCCTAAAATGGATATACCCACTAAAAACGCACCATTTTAATTTTGTACTAGCGTTACTTTAATTGTATCGTTTTTTACTTTTAGCATTATTTTTTGATACAGGATAAAGAACAGAAATAAAGCCGAACCAAATTTTATCTTCTCTAAAAAACCGTTCACATGAGAATTCCCTTTTTTTTCTTGCTATTATTTTTTGCTCCTTCATTAATGGCACAAGAAGTGCAGGCCGACTCTGTATACATGCACACACACTACGAAAAAGTAGAATATCGCATACCCATGAGGGATGGGGCCAAATTGTTTACACTGGTTTATATCCCGAAGGATAAAACGAAAGCCTATCCAATATTAATGAATCGCACATGCTACAATGCATCTTCTTACGGCGATTTTAAAACAGGAAATCATCCATCTATGCATTATGTAAAAGATGGTTACATTCTAGTTTTTCAAGATGTAAGAGGACGATATATGAGTGATGGTGTATTTAATAATATGACACCTAATATTGCTGGTAATGATACCAAAAATAAAAAAGATATTGACGAAAGTGCCGATACTTGGGATACCATTGATTGGCTGATCAAAAACATTAAGAACAACAATGGACGGGTTGGAATTTTTGGTATTTCGTACCCGGGTTTTTATGCCGCAGCTTCACTGCCAGAGGCGCATCCTGCTTTAAAAGCAGTATCTCCACAAGCCCCCATATCCGATTTCTTCTTTGATGATTTTCACCACATGGGCGCTTACTTACAAAGTTATACGGCAGCGCTTGGTGTTTTTGGATATCAAAAAAATGATACTACCCGTGATGATTGGTTTTTACCAGCACTAATGCACTTTTTTGGTAGCCCAGTAAATAATGGGTATGATTTTTACTTGAGGCAAGGCGCACTTAAAAATTTAACAAAAAAATACCTGAAGGATAATTTTTTCTGGCAACAAATAGTAGCGCATCCAAACTATGATAGTTTTTGGCAAAAGAGGAGCCTATTGCCCCATTTAAAAAATATAAAGCCAGCCGTATTAACAGTGGGTGGTTGGTTTGATGCTGAAGATTTATATGGCCCCTTAAATATTTATAAAACAATTGAAAAAAGTACCCCTGGCGCTAAAAACACCATCGTAATGGGGCCTTGGGGCCATGGAGATTGGGCAGATACTACTGTAAAATATGCACACAATCATATATACTTTGGCGATAGCATCAATCAATTTTTTCAAAAGGATATCGAGTTCGCTTTTTTTTCTCATCATCTAAAAGATAAGAAAATAGATAATTTGCCAGAAGCTTATATGTATAATACTGGCAAAAAAAAATGGGAGAAGTTTGATGTATGGCCGCCAGTAGATGTGCCACCATTACAATTACGTTTTGAAGCAAACGGAAAACTAACGATAAACAAAGCGGTAAAAGAAACAGCGATATTTGATTATATAAGCGACCCGGCAAAACCAGTACCTTACCGTTCAGAAACTGAGGGGCTCACTTTTACACCAAGAAAGTTTATGAGTGATGATCAACGTCATGCCTCTACTAGGCCAGATGTGCTTACATTTGAAACTGAGGTGCTGGCTGATGAAGTGACGATTGCTGGAGAAATTTTGGCAAAATTAAAAGTAGCTATTAGCACTACCGATGCGGATTTTATTGTAAAACTTATTGATGTGTATCCTCCAGATCATCCCAATTATTCGCATAATCCAAGCAATATTAAAATGGGTGGTTACCAACAATTAGTACGAAGTGAAGTTTTTAGAGGAAGGTTTAGAAATAGCTTTGAAAAACCTGAGCCCTTTGTGCCTGGCAAACCTACAGATGTAAATATTCCTTTACAAGATGTATTACATACATTTAAAAAAGGACATCGCATCATGATTCAAATACAAAGTAGTTGGTTTCCATATATTGATAGAAATCCACAAAAGTATGTAGACAATATTTACAATGCGGATGAAAGCGATTTTATTAAAGCTGAAATAAAAGTTTTTGGATCTTCCGTTATAGGCGCTGGTGGGGTACAACAACCCAAAAAGGCTTTTTAATGATTGGCTGCTTTTATTTTTTCTTTTAGCATAATAGCTGCTTTGGTATATCCGCCGTCATCGCCATCTACAAAATGTATATGGTCGTTATCCATATTACGTACATAGCATGACATGATGGAGGCCTTGCTAATATGCAATCCATAAAATATGCCTTTGTCCTTTTCAAGTATATCCAAGGCTTTTATCAATTGCTTTCGTTGGGCCGTATTACCAGTAATTACTGTATTAATTTTTCCATCTATAACCAATGTGTCAGATAGATCAACCAATTTATCTAAATAAACTTTTCCGTTTTTGGTTTTAAAATACAGTTTGCCAATAAAAGTGGTGGCCCAGGTTTTTAATAAGTAGCCCCATTTTTGATTTCTAAATCTAGCCCGCATTTCGTCTCTAATTTTTTTTAAAGTGGCCAGTAGTTGTAACTTTTGAATGCTGATGGGATGTCGCTGCTGCTCGCTTCCGTACACCTCATTGATAGTTTGCATTACGATAGCAAATACAGCTGCTTGTTTTTCTGCATCGGCAGCAATTACTAATAAGCTAATAATTTCTTTGTCCTCTCCTGGTGGTGGTATTTTATCCCAGCGGCATTGCATGCCGTACATGTCTAATTCGCTCATTTCATCTACAGCTATACTTAAGGGGCTATAAGCGGTTGATTTAATTTTCGTTTCTGCAAATTGTAGTCCATCGCCTAATACTACTGGAATAAATAATAATGGGGAAGCCCTTATTTTGCTAATCAAAAGGGTTTTTTCATTTTGGTAAATTTCTGTCATCGACACATGACCTACTCTTAAATGCAAGCCAAAGTTTTGTAATACATTTGATTGATGCTGTTGTAGCGCCACCAAAACCGTATCAAATAAAAGGGGCGGAATTATAAAAGTGGCCCCATCTCCGCCAAAGAAAAAGGGTACCATTATATCCCGTTTATGGGCAAGATTTAAAACGGCTACAATGCTACCCGTGGCTACTAAATTAATGGTTTGTTGTAACCCCGCTGCGGCTGCCTTGGTACTGTTTTTTACATCAGTAATTATAACCACCCAATTTTCAGGCACTTTAAAAAATAAAGCGGCATCAGCTAACAAATCCGGTAACGATAATTCGTTTATCGGAAGGTTGGTATAAAATGTATCAGTATTATTTTGCGGCATCTTTTGTACTACTAATGTAGTAAAAAAGAAAAATATAAATTGTAAATGCAATGAATTTAGTAGTTGTTTAGGCCATGGGCTATCGTTTCTATATCCTATACTGGTCAATAGGCTTTTGCTTTTCGGAGGCCAAGCGTGTGTTTTAGGTGGTATATAAAATGGTGCATTTGTAGTACTTTTTGTTAATGGCTTTATGCCAATACCAATATGTATATAGCCAAGTTTTTGCTACAAATAACAGCTTTTCCATAAGCCCTCCTTTTCTTAACTTTGTATGCTATGTCAGAAGAAATAAAAAAGAGTCATAATTCAGAAGCCGAGGGCAAAAGTTTAAACTTTTTAGAAGAAATAATTGAAGCGGATTTAAAAGCTGGAAAGTATAAAGAGATTGTAACCCGTTTTCCGCCAGAGCCCAATGGTTACTTGCATTTAGGCCATGCTACTACTATTTGCCTAAACTTTGGCCTTACTAATAAATATCCAGGTTATACAAACCTACGATTTGATGATACTAATCCTGTAACAGAAGATACAGAATATGTAGATAGTATAAAAGCAGATGTACAATGGTTAGGGTTTAAATGGAAAAACGAACGCTACGCTAGTGATTATTTTGATACGCTTTATGATTACGCTCATCAATTAATAGATAAGGGGTTAGCGTATGTGGATGATAGTACCAGTGAGCAAATGGCAGCAATGAAAGGTACGCCTACCGAACCAGGTACGGACAATGCTTTTAGAAATAGAAGCATTGAAGAAAACAAAGATTTATTTACTAGAATGCGCAACGGCGAATTTGCAGATGGAGCCAGAACATTAAGAGCTAAAATTAATATGGCTCATCAAAATATGTTGATGAGAGATCCCATACTTTATCGTATTAAGCATGCGCATCACCACCGTACCGGCAATAAGTGGTGCATTTATCCAATGTATGATTTTGCACATGGCCAAAGCGATTCGCTGGAGCAAATTACCCACTCTATCTGTACTTTAGAATTTGTACCACATAGAGAGTTGTACGATTGGTTAATTGAAAAATTGGGTATATATCCATCACATCAATACGAATTTGCTCGTAAAAATATTAACTATACTGTAATGAGTAAGCGTAAGCTACTACAGTTAGTAACCGAAAAGCATGTAAGTGGCTGGGATGATCCTCGTATGCCCACCATAAGTGGTTTGCGTCGTAGAGGTTATACACCGGAAAGTATAAGAGATTTTTGTGAAAGGGCAGGTATAGCTAAGCGAGAAAATATTGCAGATATTGGATTATTAGAATTTTGTGCAAGGGAGCATTTGAATAAAATTGCGTTACGTCGAATGGTTGTTTTCGATCCCATTAAAGTGGTTATTACTAACTATGCTGCCAACAATGAAATTTTAATGAGTGAAAACAATCCTGAAAACGAAAATGGAGGGAGCCGTGAAATTCCTTTCTCAGCAGAAATATTTATTGAAAAGGATGATTTTATGGAAAATCCTCCAAAAAAATATTTTCGTTTGGCACCCGGCCAAATGGTTCGTTTAAAATCAGCATATATCATTAGATGTGATGAAGTGTTGAAAGATGCGGATGGGAAAATTATAGAATTAAAATGTACTTATTTCCCAGATAGTAAAAGCGGTGCAGATACATCTGGTATAAATGTAAAAGGAACCCTGCATTGGGTTAGTGTTGCGGATGCAGTAGCTATAGCCGTAAGAGAGTACGATCGATTATTTAAAGTAGAAGACCCAAGTAGTGAGGAGGGAGATTTTAAGGAGTATATTAATACAAATAGTCTTAACATCGTTAAGGCGTATGCCGAACCAGCCTTGGTTAATGCTTCGCTTAGCGATCGTTTTCAGTTTATAAGAAAAGGTTATTATTGTTTGGATAAAGAGGCTGCATC
Source organism: Bacteroidota bacterium (assembly GCA_039796695.1). Classification (GTDB taxonomy): domain Bacteria; phylum Bacteroidota; class Bacteroidia; order Chitinophagales; family Chitinophagaceae; genus JJ008. The sequence continues at coordinate 148,470 of JBDKJF010000003.1, read as the reverse complement.
CAATAAATTAATATTTAATCGAACAGTTACTTTAAAAGATGGATGGAAGAAATAGAATTATTTTATATTCATTTTTTTGAATGTTGTTGATATAGCTAGTCATAAAAAAAACTGCGGTGCAATAGCGCCGCAGTTTTTTTTAAAAAAGTTTGATTTGTTTTATTTCGTTATATGCTGTGTATAGTTTATGGTACCTGCTGCATCTGAAATATGTAGCATATAGGTTCCATTTGCTAAGGTATTTAAATTGCCAATATTTAATTGATTATTTCCCTTTACCACTTCGTTGTTTGATTGGGCTACTAATTTGCCAGAGAGATCAAAAATGCGAGTGGTAATTATCGTAGCAGCGTTACTACGTATAGCAATATTTAGATTAGAGGTTATAGGATTAGGCCATGTTTTCACCGACTCTTTGGTAGTAGTATTAAGCGTAACTGTATTTGAGTAAGTAACCTTTCCATCAATATCAACTAATTTAACCCTGTACTGTATGGCGCTACTCAATATTGTTTCTATATCATCATAGATACTGTAATATTTAGTTCCAGGAAAATCACCTGCAGCGGGCTGTGTACCTATCGATTCAAAAGCCCCGTTATTAACCTTTCGTTCTACAAAGAAGCGGCTCGTATTAACTTCATTTTCTGTTTTCCAATTTAATGTAACTTTTGTATCGTTAACAGTAGCAGAGGCTTCCAATAGGTGTACAGGTACGGCTATATTTTGCTTTAAGGTAGATATTCCTATTAGTACTAAATCGCCACTTACACTTGCTTTAACAGAGTGGGGGTTATTATTACCGAAACTCCAAAGCGGGGTTATACCAGTATCTCCTGTAACAATGACACTAGTATTAGCACTATCGCAAATACGCCCACCATCACCTTTTATATATGTCCTTAATTTGATTGACATTAGGCCAGTACCTGTAATCCTTATACTACCTGCTGCAGAATAACGCATAGCTCCATTTAATGCTAAGCCTTCAGCAGCAGAACCAAGTAATGGGGCTGTATTAACAATTGAGTTGCCACTTACATTTAAGTAAGGATTGCCTGATAACTTTGTTAATGTGGCAGTAGTGCCATATAGATCAAACTCAGTACTAAATCCTAAATCATAGAATTTTTTATTCCTTTTTAAAGAGGTAGTACCGCCCATGCCCACAAAATGTAAAACAGGGTTAGTAACTGGCTGGTTGAAATTAATGATAACATCACCTATGTAAACTCTCTCAGAAAGTCCTTTTAAATTACTTCCATTGATTGTATCGATAAAAGCATCAGTACAGCTAAATATGTTTATCGCTTTGTCAGTTGTAATATCTATTCCACCTGTGCAAATACCACAAGCTTTAAACATCGCATTTGTAGCACCACCTATTAAATTCATAAGCGAATAAAAAGGTTTTGACCCTATTGGCGCATTATCTGCATTTAGATCTCCACCAAAAGACATCATTGGCACAGTGGGGTTTCCCTCCACTTTGCCGGCGCCAAATTGTTGGTTAAAAATTTGATAAGTGGCACGAAGTGTAGAGGGAGTAGTACCATTCTCATAAAGAATAGATGTTTGATTTGTAACGGCAGGACCAGAACCAATGGGGCCACCTCCACTACCCATTTTGACAATGGTTTGTGCATCAATTACGGTATAAGCGATCACCGCAAAAGCTAAGCAAAATAGTTTGTAAAAATTAGTTTTCATTTTTGGTGTTTTGTATAATCAGAGTTACTAAATACGTGCCAAAAAATATCAATATGTAATTAAATATTTTAAATTAAAATTAGAATATAGTTTATCAAAACAAAATAAAATGGTTACAGTTTAGTAAATATTTATTTGGAAATTCGTAAAACTCCTAGAGCGGGTCGGGTTTCAACTAAGTATTTATAATTACTTTTTTAACTCACTTGGTTATGAAATTAGAGACTACTACAAAAAAGTAAACTGCGATGCAAAAAGCACCGCAGTATTTACCTTACAAAAAACCTACCTTCTTTATTTAATCATTTTTTCGGTGTAATTAATGTTACCGGCTACATCACTTATATGTAGCATATAAAATCCTTTATTTAAGTTATTTAAATTGCTAATGTTTAGTTGGTTATTCCCCTTTGAAATTACATTAGTTGTTTGGCCTACAAGCTTGCCAGACATATCAAAAATGCGAGTAGTAACGGTTGTAGCTACACTTGAACGTAAGGCTATATTTATATTTGATGTAAAAGGGTTGGGCCATGTTTTTACTGATTCAATGGCAGTTGTATTTAAAGTAACGATGTTCGTATATGAAACTTTACCATCAATATCAATTAGTTTAACTCTATACTGTATTGCGCTGCTTAGTATTGTTGCAATATCATCATTAATAGAATAATTTTTAATACCTGCAAAATTGCCAGCTGCTGCTTGTGTGCCAATTGTTTCAAAAGCGCCATTATTCATTCTACGTTCTACTAAAAATCGGCTTGTATTAGTTTCATTTTCTGTCTTCCAGTTTAATACCACTTTTGTTGCATTAACCGTTGCCGAAGCTTCGAAAACATGAGCAGGTAAAGCGATGTTCGTTCTAGCTACAGATACACCCATCAACATTAAATCACCACTCACACCTGCGTTAGCATTGAAAGGATTAGGACTTCCAAAACTCCATAATGGAGTTAATCCATTATCCGGACTTGTAGAAGTTAAACCGTTGCTTACACGACCACCATCACCTCTCATATATACTTTAAAAGAAACAGATGTTATAGCAGTACCAGTTACCATTACACTTCCACTCGCTGCGTAACGTATAATTCCATTATGGTCAAATCCTTGAGAAGCGGTTCCTAATGCTGTAGCGTTGTTTAATATTTTGTTGTTAGTTACGCTTAAATATTTATTACCAGCTACTTTACTCAAACTAACTCTAGTTCCAATTAAATCGAATTCTGTAGTAAAGCCAAGGTCATAATATTTGTTATTTTTTGTAAGGCTAGTAGTACCACCCATACCAACCAATTGTAAAATAGGATTAGTAACTGGTTGATTAAAACTAATTGTAAGGTCGCCAATATAAACTCTTGCTGTTAATGATTTTAAATTAGTACCGTTTGTAGAACTTATAAAAGCATCAGTACAGCTAAAAAGACTTATTGCTTTATCGGTAGCTACATCTATTCCGCCAGTGCAGGTAGAACAGGCTTTGAACATATTATTTTGTGGGTTACTAATGGCATTCATTGAAGAATAAAACGGTCTTTCACCCATAGTAGAATTATCACCATTAATGTCACCACCAAAATTCATCATTGGTTTATCAACAACACCTTCTACTCTTCCAGCACCATATTGTTGATTCGAAAAACTATAAGTAACGCTAAGCATAGAATTATACGTAGTATTACCATTTTGATATAAAACAACTGTTTTATTAGTTGTAGCCGGACCTGTACCTGCAGGGCCACCTTGATTACCCATCTTAAGAATGGTTTGAGCAGAGATGGATGTAAACGATAATGTTGTAAGAGCGAAAAGGATTGATTTGTAAATAGTAGTTTTCATTGGTAGTTTTTTGTTACATGCATCAATACTATTTGCATGCCAAAAACTAATAAATTGTTTTTCAATAATTTAATATCAAATCAGTAATTAATTTTTTCCAAATTTTAGAATAGCAGTATTTATTTTAGAAAATTAACGTATTGATCATCGTAAATCTCCTATGTAATCTACACTAATAATGATTCTGTATTTCTATGTATATATATTATGTAACGCTATTTATTGTTAAGTAACTTTTCTCACATATTACAAAAATTAGAGTCCGAAATTTGTGTTATGAACAAAACATTTGAAAATCATTGGAACGATGTTTACGCTACAAAATCATCTAATGAATTTAGTTGGACACAAAACGTTCCTAAAATCTCTTTAGAATTAATTCGGTCATTTAATTTAAATAAAACCGCTAGCATTATTGATATTGGCGGCGGTGATAGTTACTTTGTCGACTACCTATTACAAGAAGCATACCAAAATATAACCGTACTAGATATATCTGAAAAAGCGCTTATGAAAGCCAAAAAGCGATTAGGTAGAAATGCTTCAAGGGTAAATTGGGTAGTTGGAGATATTACAAAATATACACCGGAAAGAAAATTTGATGTTTGGCATGATCGGGCAACCTTTCATTTTCTAACTACTGACGAAGAAAAGTCTCATTACCTTAATATAGCAAGAAATTACGTAGCCGGTTTTTTAACAGTTGGAACCTTTTCTGAAACTGGGCCACTAAAATGTAGCGGCCTTACTATTAATCGTTATAGTGAGGAAAACTTAATTAGGGAATTTCAAAATGGTTTTAAAAAATTACATTGTTCAAAGGAAGATCACATTACGCCCTTTGGCACTTTACAGAATTTTCAATTTTGTAGTTTTATCAAACAAGAAAATATTTCGGCTGAGATATAATTAAATTCTTTTTTTTTAGCTTATCCAAAATTAAAACTACTCTACAAAATCTTTGTCAAAGGCGTTTGACACTTGTATAATTACATATTTTATTTTTATTACTATAAATAATCAGCATTCTAAAGATTTTATTTTTAGTTGTTTGCCTATTTTATTTTTGTTTTTACTTCTTTAAAAATTATAATTTAATGTATGTCCAAACGATGTATGTGATATATTCGGCAAAAAAGAATATCCAGAATCGCATATAAAATCGCTTTATTGATATTTGACTTTCTATTTTTATAGTAAAGGCATTTATAATAAATAATAGTAGCAAAAGCCAATGCGCTACTATATAAAATGGGGAATAAGGATGTAGGTATTTATATCCCCAAGCCAAAAGCATACAATAGGCAAATATTACAAACACATTGCCACAAATTAATGCACTTTTCTTTGTATACCGTATTGCTAAAGTTTTAATATTAAATTCCCTATCGCCATCGGTGTCTGGTAAGTCTTTAAACCAAGCGATAGCTATACTAAATGCCGTTATAAAAATGGTAAGCAGCCAAATGTGTTGCGGTATCATTTGTTGATTATGTACCGAACTGTTGAAATGATAGTACATGCCAATATTGACTAAAATACCTCTTACTACCGATATGGCAATTGCAGCAGGTAAATGATGTTTTTTTAATTGCAATGGCGGAACTGAGTATGCAATACCAATCGATTGTATACTAATTATTAGAAAGAAAAGAAATATCGACGTAATAAAAGAAACTAAAAGTGATAAGCCTAAAGCTATAAAAATAATAACATAAGCCTGCCTTTCTGTAAGCCGCTTAGCGGGTATTGGTAAGTATGGTTTATTAATTGCATCAATTTTTACATCAACAATTTGATTTAAACCAACTATGAAAATATTACAAGCTAAAGCTGCCAAAAGTGTTTGAATGTACAAAAGAATATATTGTATAAAGCTGCTACCTTCTAATGCAATACAATAGAGCGCTGTAATGCTACATATACTGCCTATAATGGTGTGAGGCCTACTAAACTGCCAAAGTGTTTTCATTTGCATTTGCATTTTGGATAAATTTTTATGCAAATAAGAGTGCCTTTCCATGTCTTTATGGGTTGAACTTCCATATTGTAATTTATGGTATGTATTTTATTTACAAGTGTTTTGTATTTGCTAGGCGTCTTTGATCGAAGCACAGAAATAATTCCATCATATACTACCGTAAAAATATTTATTGGTAGAATATAGGTAAAAAAAAGTCTTTTGATGCTAAAGGGTTTTATAAAGGGAGTTATAATCCACTGCAACAATGTGCCAGCGAATAGTACACTTGCGAAACTATAAATAAATGGCATTAAAATTTCAACTATAATAATAGACGAATTGTTTTGTACAATATTCTCTATTAATTGCGTTTGCTCTTTTGTTGAAAAATGATGAAAGGCATTGTACATACTATACAACGTATCATTTTTTGGATTTATTTGTAAAGCATTAATAGGTGCTTGATGGTAATTAATGTACGGTAATGAAATTATTTGCGATGGGAACTTATCTGTTAATAATGTGCTATAACTATTGCCAGTTTGCTGTTGTAAAAAAATTGCTGGCTCTCCGCTTCCGCTACATAAATCTACAATATTTTTTATGTTTGGGAATGTTTGCATTTGTTTTAAAATGGGTACTATCGGTTTATAGATGTTTAGCCACTTTACTACGCATCCTATATAGGAAAGTTGATATTGTCGAAGTAATGAAGGAAACCATGTAAAATCTTCCAATTCTTTTAACATTGCTTATTTTTACACAACAATTTACACGTATTTATTGCAACAGGATTTAAATATCGCCTTTTTTTGTGCTTTGATTATTGCCATTGCCGTAACGATTATTCAATTACTAATTTATTATAGCTGTATTTCGAAGCTAATTGGAAGAAAGACTTTGCATATCATTGCTATTAGCACTTGTGCTTATTGCATTGCTAATTTTTCGGATAGATATTTACTGGCTATGCTGTTTGCCTTTTTTTTTATTGCATTAGTATTTGTTGTACACAAAAAATGGCTGCAAGTAAGCCATCGTATTAGTTATGGCATAGCCTTTTTCCCTTTGGCCTTTGCTTTGCTTTTAGTTTGCCCTTTAATACCAATTAACGATATTGTTTTTGCTGCCCTTTGTTTGGCTATTTGTGATGCTTTAGCTGGTATAGTAGGGGAGCACATTGGCAAAACGAAAATCATATTTTGGTCGGAAGGAAAAACGTTGGTAGGCTTTTTAACTTTTTTTCTTGCTTCCTTCATTTTAGCAATCGTTTTTTTTCAATTGTATTCTTATAATGGAATAGTTGCGGGGTTTTCTATTGCTTTTATTATTGCCTTAACGGAGTTGTTTAGTAAGCAAGGAAGTGATAATTTAAGTGTACCCATTGTAGCAGCCGTTACCACACTATTAGTAAGATCTTTGTCGATGTATGAGTTGCTTTATTTACTTTTTCTAAATCCTTTTTTAGTATTAGCATGTTGGCTATTCATACGACGTAAATGGTTAACATTTTCTGGCGCAATTGCTGCGCTATGGATGGCGCAGTTAATTTTTATAGCTGGAGGAATGCACGGATTTGTTATACCGATTTTTTTCCTCATCTGCGGGTCTCTAGTTTCCAAATTAAATAAACATGGTAAGGAAAAACATGGCAGAAATGCTATTCAAGTTTTTGCGAATGGACTGGTGGGAGTTGCTTGTCTTTTAGTATTTAAATTAACAGCAGTACCTATTTTTTTGTTTTGCAGTATAGTTTCGTTTTGTATAAGCATGACGGATACATGCAGTTCGGAAATAGGAGTTTATTTTAAGCAACCCACAAGAGATGTGTTAACGTTTAAGCGGGTATTGCCAGGGCTTTCTGGTGGTATTAGTTTTGCAGGAACATTGGGCGGATTGGTTGGCGGCATTTTATTTACATGCTTTAGTTATTTTATATGGCCTTTAAAAGTTCATTTTCTATTTGTGTGTATACTGTTTGGTGTATTGGGTATGTTATTGGATAGTGCAATAGGTAGCAGGTGGCAGGTAAAATTTGGAAAAGATAATACGGGGTTGATGGACCACTTTATACCCGGCACCATAAAAATGAAAGGCTACTATTGGTGTACGAACGATGTAGTTAATATATTTAGTAATGCAGTTGCCACTTTTGTTTTTTATGTAGTGTATAAGTTTCTTTCGTCTTAATGCTCAAAAACGGTCGAGGGTATTGGAATTTTAATGATGAGCACTTTTACTTGTATTCGCCATATACTTCTCTTAAAGTGTCGGCTATTTCGCCTAAAGTGCATTTGTTTTCTACGGCTGCCAATACTGTTGGCATTATATTTTCGCTTCCACAGGCTTTATCATTTAATAATTGTAAAAGATAATCACATTTAGCATTGTCCCTGGATTTACGTAACAGTGCTAATTTTTTTGCTTGTGTTCGTTGTATGCTATCATCTATTTTTATGAGTGGTATTGGGGCTTCTTCGGCTACTTGAAATTTGTTTACGCCTACTATTATTTTTTCATTTTTTTCAATACCTTTTTGATAATCATATGCACTACGAGCTATTTCATTTTGTATAAATCCCTGCTCAATGGCTGCCACACTTCCGCCCAATGCCTCTATTTTATCTATAAGTTTCCAAGCTTGCGCTTCCACTTCATTAGTAAGTGCCTCTACATAATAAGAACCAGCTAATGGATCCACAGTATCTGTAACACCACTTTCGTACGCAATAATTTGTTGTGTACGTAAAGCTATGCGTGCTGCTTCTTCAGTAGGCAAACTAAGGGCTTCGTCATATCCATTCGTATGTAATGATTGTGTGCCGCCCAATACGGCTGCCAACGCTTGTACAGTTACCCTACTTATATTATTGTGGGGCTGTTGTGCGGTAAGTGTACTGCCACCTGTTTGCGTATGAAAACGTAACATCATGGCTTTTTCATCTGTAGCGCCCGCATCTTTCATTATTTTAGCCCACATTTTTCTAGCGGCTTTAAACTTAGCTACCTCTTCAAATAAATTATTATGTGCATTAAAGAAGAATGAAAGGCGTTTGCCAAACACATTTATATCTAAGCCTTTTTGTAATGCAGCCTCTATATAAGCTTTGCCATTACTAAGTGTAAATGCTATTTCTTGTACGGCACTGCTTCCTGCTTCTCTTATATGATATCCAGAAATGGAAATAGTATTCCATTTTGGAAGTTCCAAACTACACCACTCAAATATATCGGTGATGATACGCATTGAAGGGCGTGGGGGATAAATGTAAGTACCCCTTGCCGCATATTCCTTTAAAATATCATTTTGAATGGTGCCGCTTAGCTTTTTTAAATCGGCGCCTTGTTGCTTAGCCAATGCTACATAAAATGCCAGTAAGATATAGCCAGTGGCATTTATGGTCATACTGGTGCTTACTTCTTCTAATTTTATTCCATTGAAAAGCGTTTGTATGTCTTCTATTGAATCGATAGCTACACCTACTTTGCCTACTTCACCATCGGCAAGTGGATGGTCGCTATCGTAGCCGATCTGTGTAGGTAAATCAAAAGCCACACTTAAACCGCTAACACCTTGCGATAATAAATAATGATAGCGCTTATTGCTTTCTTCGGCTGTAGAAAATCCGGCATATTGACGCATCGTCCATAATTTGCCCCGATACATATCTTCTTGCACACCCCTGGTAAATGGATAGGAGCCAGGCTTCGTATCGGTTACATTTTTGGCATCTTCGGCGGTATATAATTTTTTAATTTCAATACCGGAGTCCGTATGTCTTTGGTTTTCTTCCATATTTTAAAATTGAATATAAACCTTACCCATTAAACTATAGCCTGGTTTTATTTCGCTTACTCTTTCGGTAAATTGTATGGATGGCGCTCCTTGCGACATATCTAAATAATAAGCTTTCCCAGTTGCTATAATTAATTTAGGCCCTGCCTGCATTTCTATGCCCCAACTTTTACCTACCCTACATTGCATGCCTAATTGAGCGCCAGGATTTAGCTCAATAGTTTTTCTTTTATCCAAAATTCGGGAATTATCTCTACCTCTATCGCCATTTTCTTTTGTTCTATTGCCTAATTCAGTAAAAAATGAATAAGACCAAGAAATTTTTTTTGCTATGGTAAAATGATAATAAGCTCTTTCAATCGTCAACCATTTTCTTGCAACGGTACCTACATCGGTAGCTATTGCACCACCCGCACCATTTATATGTATTTGCCATGATTTTGTAAACGCTTTGTTCATTATTTCATACCCAACTGTACCTATACCAAAGCCAGAAACTGTGGGAAAGCCAATAAAACCCGCCTTTATTCTATGGCGTTGTGAATATGAATTGCAATGAAAAAAAAAGAGTAGGCCTATTGCAATCCAGTATTTCATTATCCCATTATTAGTTTAGCCTCGGCATTTAGCGCATTTAATACAGTTTCATGCATTGCACTTCCGGTTTGGTTGAGCAAAATTTCAAGTAATTTTTTATTAAGATCAGCAGATGATGCTGTAGCAGGTAAACTGCCACTTACTTGATTAATGAGCATGATATTTTGCTCCTTCATATTTTTTAAAGCATCCCACGCACCTTGACTTACGTAAAGCTGCTGCGTACTATTGTAATCCATTTCCTGTTTAATATTTTCAGTTAAAATCAATTTCATTTCTACCGCTGAAATGCCAGGTTGATTTAGACGGCCGATTAAGTTAGGTAAGGCAATTCTCTCGGTTAAAAGCACCAATCGTTCATATGCTTGTAATCTTAAAGAGGAGGTGTTGAGTTTATCGCCTGTAGTAACAGTAGTTTGAACGGTTGCCTTTTTAAAAAAAGTAGCAAGACTAATGAATAACGAAATTATGGCAATGATAAGGCTAAGGTAGGTAATTTCCATTTTTACAAAATTGATTTTAGCAAAAATAGGAGGATTGTATTGATAAATATTTACTGTATAATTACTTCATTAATTACCCGTTGTTGTAAAGCTTCATTAACTCGTTGTTTTATTTTTTCTTTTTGATATTTTAACTCGTTTTTTAGCGGGGCTACTTGAGTGGTGATGATTAATTTGTCGCCTATAATTTGTAACTTATCGGTATAGCGAGCCACTGTTTTGCCCATTATTTCCTCCCATACATCTTCAATCTGTAATGCCTGAATGTCGCCCTTAATACGGCTACGGTTTAAAAATTCTTGCATGGCTTGGCCTAATGAATACTCTCCCATTGGGTAAAGATACTAAACTGGTACGGAGTGAATTTATTTGAACTGAAATCGTTGTTGGCTATGCCTTTTTTATGAGCTAGTTGAGTGGCCACAATATAATAGCTACTGGCACTGCCTAAAGTAAAATAGATTGAAAAGGAATGTTTAGGTGGTTTAAAACCGCTGATAATCTATCCATATTGGTATCTGTAATAAATACCTGGCCCTCGTTGTTGCATACATTTTTTAAAAGGTTGGTAATTCTTTCTTCATCCAATTTTTCAAAAACATCATCCAATAGTAGTAATGGTGTAAAGCCTTTTTCTTTTTTTAAAACATCGCTTTCGGCTAGCTTTAAGGCAAAGAGTAAGCTTTTTCGCTGACCTTGAGAGGCAGTTTGTTTAAAGGGCTGTCCACCCATATTTATTTCTAACTCATCCTTATGAACGCCATCGGTAGTACGTTGCGAAAAAAAATCTCGATGTCGATTAGCGGCTAATAAATGGGCCATTGATTGTTGCAGTAGGCTGGAATGATAAATTATTTCTGGCTGTTCTGGGCTTCCAGCTATTTGTGTGTACATTTTTGTTACGGATGGTAAAAAGGAAAATAAAAAGGATTTTCTTTTTTCGAATAGGGCATCTGCCTTGGGTATTAGTTGCTCATCTAAAATATCTAACAAAGCTTCATTTTTGTGCCCCGTTTCGGCAAAGGATTTTAGTAAAGCATTTCTTTGTTCAATTAACTTTTTATAGCTTATTAAATGTTGCAAATAAGTAGCATCTAACTGACAAAGTAAGGTGTCGATAAATTGTCGCCTTTCTCGGCTATCGCCCGTTATTAGGGTGGCGTCATCTGGCGCTATTACCACACCGGGATAACGCCCTATGTGCAATGAAAATTTATCATAAGCAGTTCCATTCAATAAAAATTCTTTTTTGCCCGTTTCACGAAGTATACAAACGGCTTTTTCGGTTTGTTGGTGTAGTTCAAAGTTGCCCTCCAGCCTAAAGCCATTTGCGCCTTGCTGCACGGTTTGGGCATCTTGTCGAGAAAAGTAACTTTTTGTAAAGCAGAGGTAATGGATGGCATCCAACAAGTTTGTTTTGCCAGATCCATTTTTTCCACAAATACCTATAACATTCGCAGATAAGTTAAAACTACGGTTGCTGTAATTTTTAAATTGATATAGGGATAGGTGGCTTAGCCTTAGCATACTGCAAGTTAAGGGTAAAGCTGTAAGGCCATCGTACAGGCTTTAAGGGGCATATTAAAAAGATTAGGCTTAAGTTGCTGGAAAGTAGGTGGTTAATCCTTTTGCCTTTTCCCCAGTTTCCCCTTATTTTTGCACCCCGTAAAAGAGTATTATCATATTCAAAAACTAAGCCTGTGGCTATTAAATTTTCTAAAGAAACTTACCTCTATTGGTACGAGTTAATGCAACTGATTCGTCAGTTTGAATTAATGGCTGAAGAAAAATATAAGATGGAAGGAAAAATTCGAGGTTTTTTCCATGCGTATATTGGACAAGAAGCGATTGCCGCTGGTTGTATGACGGCCACTCGTGCAGAAGATTCGTTTGTAACCGCTTACCGAGATCATGGTTTAGCTATTGCTAAAGGTGTATCGGTAGATAGTTGTATGGCTGAGCTTTATGGTAAAGCTACCGGTTGTGCAAAAGGAAAAGGTGGAAGTATGCACTTTTTTGGAAAAGAGCAAAACTTTTTTGGTGGGCATGGCATTGTTGGTGCACAAATTGGTACAGGTGCAGGCCTGGCTTTTGCAGAGCAATATAAAGGCACCGATAATGTAGCCTTAGCTTTTTTTGGCGATGGGGCCGCCCGTCAGGGTATGCTGCATGAAACATTTAATTTGGCCATGCTATGGAAGCTACCCGTAGTTTTTATTTGCGAAAATAATAATTATGCAATGGGTACCTCCGTTAATCGTACCTCTAATGTAGTAGATATATATAAATTAGCGGATGCTTACGAAATGCCTGCCGATACTATTGATGGTATGAGTGCAGAAGCGGTGCATGATGGCGTATTACGAGCCGTGAAGAGAGCTAGAGAAAAAGGCGGCCCTACTTTATTAGAAATTAAAACATACCGTTATAAAGGTCACTCAATCAGCGATCCACAAAAATATAGAACCAAAGATGAAGTGGACGAGTATAAATTGAAAGATCCAATTCAATTAGTGTTACAAACAATATTGGATAATAAATTTGCTACTGCCGAAGAAATAGAAGCTATCAATAAAAGGGTAGATGCTATTGTAGACGAATCGGTAAAGTTTGCAGAAGAAAGTCCATGGCCTAATGATGACGAAGTACTTAAAGATGTGTATGTAGATCAAAACTATCCTTTTATTGTGGATTAATAAATGGTTGATTTTTATTGTTTAAACGAATCTTATTTATATTAAATTAAAAAAATGGCAGAAAATAAAATCGCATCTCAATTAGAAACCAGTGATGTGGTAATTGGTAAAGCAAAAGATTTTTGGAGTAAATATGGCAAAGTGTTAACTATTGCTAGCATAGCCGTTATACTTTTAGCGGGAGGATGGTACGTATACAAAAATTTTGTAAAAAAGCCCAAAGAGTTAAAGGCAGAAGATGCCATCTTTAAAGCCGAAGAATACTTTAGATTAGATTCGGTAACCCTAGCCCTGAATGGTGATGGTACTTCGGCTAATCCTGGTTTTTTAAAAGTAGCCAAAAACTATAGCGGCACCGAGGCCGCTAACCGTGCTAATTTTTATATTGGCGCATGTTATATCAAATTAGATAAAAATAATGAAGCAATTAGTTATCTAAAAAAGTTTAGCAGTAATTCAAAACCTACACAAGCAAGAGCCTATAAGCTTTTGGGCGATGCCTATGGTGATTTAGGTAAACACAAAGAAGCGTTTGACTATTATAAAAAGTCAGGCCATCATTTTGAAAATGATGCTCCCAATTCAGCGGAAGCTTTATTTTTAGCCGCCTACATTGCTCAAAAATCATTGAATGATGTAAAAAGTGCTACTGCTTTGTACACCGAAATAAAAGAAAAGTTCCCGAATACAGAGCAGTCGCAAATAGCAGATGCTTATCTTGCCCAAATGGGTGTTTATAATACAAAAGATTAAAAATGGCTGATATCAGCAACAGTACATTATTACAATCAGCAGGCATTCTTTCGCAGGATGCCTGTATTGTTTTAGTGAAAACAGAATGGAATGCGCCGGTGGTTGACCAATTAGAAAGGGGGTGCATTGCTGAGCTAGAAAAAGCTGGCGTAAAGGAAACGATAGTAATTACCGTGCCCGGAGCGGTGGAAATTCCCTTTGCTATCAAAAATTACTGGGATAATGCAGGTAAAAAAAATAAGCCTAACGCTTTCATTGCACTTGGCTGTGTAATAAAGGGCGATACTCCCCATTTTGACTATGTATGTAAAATGGTTGCAGATGGCATTTTACAGTTAAACCTTACGTTGCCCGTGCCCACTATTTTTGGTGTACTAACCGTAAATACAGAAGAGCAGGCAATGGAGCGCATAGGCGGAAAACATGGACATAAAGGAGAGGAAGCGGCAGTTACTGCGCTAAAAATGATTGAACTAACACAACCCTTATAAATAGAAAAGCGTTGAACGTACAGTTATTTATACCTTGTTTTGTTGATCAACTTTATCCCGATACGGGTTTTAACATGTTGAAAGTATTGGAAAAGGCAGGTTGCACGGTTGCTTACAATCCGGCCCAAACCTGTTGCGGACAACCCGCTTTTAATGCGGGCTTTTGGGATGAAGCAAAAGCGGTATGCACTAAGTTTATAAAAGATTTTAGCGGTAGCGATTATATTGTATGCCCTAGTGCTAGCTGTGCAGGATTTGTAAAAAATTATTATTCCCAATTATTTGATAATTCTTCTTTACATAACCAAGTTAAAGACTTAAGTCGCCGGGTGGTAGAGTTTTCGGAGTTTATGGTAAATATTTTAAAAGTAGAAAATGTAGGAGCTGTCTTACCCGGCAAGGCCACCTATCATGACTCTTGCGCTGCCTTAAGAGAATGTCATATCAAAACGGAGCCCCGAAAGTTATTAGAGCAGGTACAAGGCCTCGACTTAATTGAAATGAATGAAGTAACCACTTGTTGTGGATTTGGGGGAACTTTTGCCGTTAAATTTGATGCCATTTCCATTGGTATGGGCGAGCAAAAAGTAGAACATGCACTAGATACAGGTGCCGATTATCTTATATCTACCGATCTTTCTTGTTTAATGCATTTGCAAGGCTATCTTAATAAAAAAGGTAGCCAATTAAAAACCATGCACCTGGCCGATGTGCTGGCAAGTGGTTGGTAAGGGTGTTTAATCCAATAGTCTGGATAAGTTCCGTAATTCAATTTGTTTATATAATTCTCTATCTGCCGTAAAGCATTTAGCCAATTCTTCTAATAGCGATTGTATTACTTGCTTATTATTTTGTGGCTTAAAGTAAGAGCCCACCTGTGGTACCGATATTCGTTTAAAATAAGCATCTACATCCTGTTGCGAAAATATATGCCCTGCAGTGGGGTCTATAAAAAAATCAATTTTGGACTGTGCATTTACTAATTTTTCATCGCCATAAGTAGGTTTAAAATGCGCCAATACAAACTGTTTGGGTATTTGAATGGCTTTAACAGGTATATCCAGCAGTTCGCAAACGATTAAGTAGATAATGCCATTGCTAATTTGGTTGCCCTTTTTGGCCTCCAATGTTTTATGAATAAAAAATTGATTGGGAAGTTCGTAATTAGTTTCGCCGCCTTTAAGTCCAAAATAACTATATAAAATACTGCTTATTATATTTATCTGCTCTAAAGGGGTTTGATAGTTATTTATTTCCAGCCATATATTACGTCTTATTTTTTCAATTTCTTGTAATACTGGCGCAGTAGCCATTTCTGCATATTGAAATTTTGCGGTAAGTAATGCACCCAGCGTTAAATCATGATGACCAGCCAAGCCCCATTGTTGAAAATCGTCGGTAAGATCATTATAATGCAACCGATGAATAAGTAATTCTATTCTGTTTTGAGTGTGTTCGTCTGCCGTTGTTTCCCAAAGGTGTTCTAGATTAGGAATAATGGGGCTACCATAGTGCACTATTTTTTCCGATACAACACAGAAAATTTCCTCATCGGGATCGTCAAGCAATGTAAGCAAGGCATTTATTTCCCGGTTTGTTTCCATGGAATTGATTATGGCACAATATCATCTTTCTATAAAACTATAATATGTTTTCTTTTCCACAGTTGGGGAAATGTATAAAAAATAAAACCCCCAATGCTTGCTGGCAAAGGGGGTGTACAATATTTTGAAGTAATGCATTTACATAATATCCATCGCTTTTACAAATGCAGTAGTTTGAAATGGCAATACCAAAGTAAGCCATTCATTGTGCGAAAAAATCATGTAAAGTAATAAGGCTGTAGATCCAAAAAATAGCATCCACCAAAGGCCTTTGTATTTTTTTGTCTGTTCCATAATATTCAAAAATTTAGAAGCTGCCAACCGGCTAAGCCAATGCAAAAATACGAACTGTGCATGGAAAAAAAAGCATACTACTTAAGGTTATTTTTTATAGTGATATTTTTGGCGATAAAATCCTTTGTTTCGATGTAGGCTTTTTAAGGTCAATGTGCTATTTTCACATCACTTCTTAATGAATTATAAATGCGAATACGATTTAGGGTACGATTTTCAACAAAGTACGGTCAAAGCCTATGGATGAGTGGCAATATAGCCGCTTTAGGCAATAATATGGTTAGCGAAGCTTTGCCCATGCTATACCTTAATGAGGAGTACTGGCAAGTGGAAATTAAAATAAAAAAAGCCGACAAGATAAAAAGCATCAATTATTATTATCTTTTAAAAAACGAAGATGGGCAAATAGTTGAGGAATGGAAGGGCGATAGAATCATTGAACTAGATAAAAAAGAATTGCCTGTTATTGATGTGGTGGATTGCTGGAATTATGCTGGTGCCTTTGAAAATACTTTTTTTACCATTCCTTTTCAGCAGGTATTACTTAAAAATGAAACGCCTACTTACAAACCTAATCATGAAAAAGGCGCTACACATTACTTGAAAGTCAAAGCGCCGTTACTGCAAAAGGGGGAGGTGGTTTGTTTACTTGGCAGTGCCAAAAAATGGGGCAATTGGAATCATCAACAACCATTACTGTTAGAAAAGAAAGATAACTGGTGGAGTATAAAGGTAAATCTATCACTAGAGGAAGAAAACGTATTTTACAAGTATGGTATTTACAATGTCGTTCATCAAAAATTTGTTGCTTTTGAAGGGGGCGATAACCGAACATTAAGTGTATCGTTAATTAAAGAAACCGACTTCACTATTATACATGATGGCTTTATTCAAATGCCCAACAATACTTGGAGAGGGGCTGGCATTGCTATTCCTGTATTTAGTTTGCGTAGCCATCAAAGTTTTGGAGTAGGGGAGTTTACCGATTTAAAATTACTGGTGGACTGGGCTAATCATATTGGCTTAAAACTTATACAATTATTACCCGTTAATGATACAATTTCTTCTTTCTCCTGGCAAGATTCATATCCCTATAGCGCTGTATCAGCTTTTGCACTTCATCCTATTTATTTAAATGTTCATGCAGTAGCCAATGATGAGCATATCGCTCTATTAAATAAATATACTAAAGTAAGAAAAAAGCTAAACGAGTCCGATTCACTAGATTATGAAGCGGTATTGGAAATTAAATTAGAAATACTTCGGCACCTATATGGGTTGATGGGGGCAGCTACTTTGGCCAGCAAAGAGTTTAAATCTTTTTATAAAAAAAACAAGCATTGGCTTAATCCGTATGCCGTTTTTTGTTATGCTAGAGATAAGTATAAAACGGCAGCTTTTAACCAGTGGCAAACGCTATCTATTTATCATGCGGAAGAAGTGGAGGATATGTGCCATAAAAAATCTCCAGAATATGAGGCCATTGGTTTTCATTTTTTTACGCAATACCAGTTGCATTTACAGCTAAAAGAGGCTGTTGAATATGCACACAGTAAAAATATTGTGATGAAAGGAGATATACCAATTGGTATTTCTCGAAACAGTTGTGATGCATGGGTAGCCCCCTCGCTTTACCATATGGAGTGGCAGGCAGGCGCACCCCCAGATGATTTTGCCGAGGCAGGTCAAAATTGGGGTTTCCCCACCTACAATTGGGAGGCCATGCAAGCAGATGGGTATACCTGGTGGAAGCAAAGGTTTGAACAAATGGCCCATTATTTTGATGCATTTCGTATAGACCACATTCTAGGTTTTTTTAGAATTTGGAGCGTACCTATTGAACAAGTACAAGGCATTTTGGGTCGTTTTCATCCCTGTATACCTATTCATATAAATGAGTTTGGTAACAATGGAATTTGGTTTGATTATGAACGCTTTTGTAAACCCTTTATAACCGCCGAAATTTTACATCAAACTTTTGGAGAGGCCACCGAAAAAGTAGTAAAACATTTTTTTAGTATGGATGAAAAAGGTATGTATGCTTTTGTACCCACCTTTGACACACAGCAAAAAATTGTAGCCTACTTTAATCAAAAATCGCCAGAGGCAAACGATGCCTCCATTCAATCGGGCCTATTAAATTTGGTAGCAAATGTAATTTTGTTGCCAGAAGAGGGTGCCGCCGAACCTGTATTTCATTTTCGTATAGGGATGGAAAAAACATCATCTTATCAAAACCTAATACCGCATTTACAAGAAAAACTTAAACAACTTTATCTACATTATTTTTATACCCGGCAAGATGATTGTTGGCGCAAAGAGGCATTACATAAATTGCCTATGCTAAAAGCGGCTACCAATATGCTAATATGTGGAGAAGATTTAGGTATGGTGCCGGACTGTGTGCCGCAAGTAATGGAGCAGCTGGGTATATTAAGCCTAGAAATTCAGCGCATGCCCAAAAATTCCGGAGTAGATTTCTTTATTCCATCAGCAGCACCTTACTTATCTGTAATTACTCCATCCACACATGATATGAGTACTTTACGGGAATGGTGGAAAGAAAATAAAAACATTACCCAACAATTCTACAATCAGGTACTTGGACAAGTAGGAGCAGCGCCTGACAGCTGCGAAGCATGGATATGTAAAGCCATTATTTTGCAACATTTACATTCTCCAGCCATGTGGAGTATTTTTCAATTACAAGATATATTGAGTATTAGCGAACCGCTACGGCATACCAATCCTTTGGCAGAAAGAATTAATGTACCTGCCAATCCAAAACATTACTGGCAATATCGCATGCACCTGTTTTTAGAAGATTTGTTGAAAGAAGAGGCGTTTACACAAGAGTTTTCAAGTTATATTCAAGAAAGTAGAAGGTAACAACCTTTTTTTAACCGCTTATTGTTGATTTATGCAGGTAAAACATTTTTCGTACAATTTAAAGTTTCGTCACCCCTTTACTATTTCAAGAGGTACTAAAACGCATCAACCTACTTTAATAGTTATGTTGGAGCATTTTGGTATAAAGGGATATGGCGAAGCTCCCGCTATTGCTTATTACCATATTCCAGTTGAAAAAATGATTGAAGACTTGGAAGCAAAAAGACCATTGCTCGAAAAATTTGCTTTTACTGATCCAGAAAGGTATTGGCATTATTTACATCATTTGTTTCCTCAAAATTCATTTTTAGTTTGTGCCCTAGACATGGCCGGATGGGATATTTATGGCAAAATGAAAAAAAAACCATTGTATGAAATCTGGGGTGGTAAAAGCGTTAATAATCCGGTGTGCGACTATACCATTGGAATAGACAACATAGAAAAAATGGTGGCCAAAATGAAAGAACTACCTTGGCCTATTTATAAAGTAAAAGTAGGTACTGCAGATGATGTTGCCATCGTTAAAGCATTAAGAAAAAATACAAATGCCATCTTAAGAGTAGATGCCAATGCGGCATGGGATGTACAGACTGCCTTGCAAATAATTCCTGTATTAAAAGATTTGGGAGTAGAATTAGTAGAACAACCTTTGGCAAAAGACGATTGGGAAGGCATGCAAATATTGTATAAAGAATCTCCATTGCCTTTATATGCAGACGAAGCCTGTGTAAAGGAAGCAGATGTGGCAAAATGTAAAAATCATTTTCATGGTGTAAACATAAAGCTTACAAAATGCAGCGGCATAACGCCAGCCCGTAGAATGATAAAGGAAGCAAAACAACTTGGCCTAAAGGTAATGGTGGGATGTATGAACGAATCCACCATTGGCTCGGCAGCTATTGCACATTTATTACCTTTTATTGACCATGTAGATATGGACGGCCCCTTATTATTGGAAGAAGATTTAGCCACTGGCATTACCTACGATTATGGCGTAGTAACCTGCTCTACAAAACCCGGACTTGGCATCGATTACCAAGGGTTATATGTAAAAAATCAGTAATTCGCTCAGTGCATACGAATCATAATAACGATTTAAGATAGGTCAGCCATCCTTATCGTAGGCACCAATATTAATTTAAGGCCATTATAACTACTAAAAGTAGGCATTGGGCGAATTTTGCCTAAAACCCCTAAATATAAAAGTACTTTTGATTTCCCTTTTACAAGCAGGGTTCTCACTTAAGAAAAAGTTGCATTGCTTGATGGCTTGCAACGAGGTTTTGGTTTCTTGATTAATGGTTTCCGTACTCTCATTACCCCCCGCAACAGCGGGGTTTTTTTTGTACTGTAAAAAAATCAATAACTTCCTTTTTTAAAAACTCCTTATGTTTATACCTATAGGTGATGATAATTCTGATAGAACCATAAAACCATTAGTAAACTATATACTAATCGGTCTCAATATTTTAGTTTGGCTAGTTTTTCAAGGCATGAGTGGTGATAGTGCCTTTACTTATGCCTATGCCACAGTGCCTGCAGAAATTTTAACGGGTAAAGATTTAGTAACAAATCCGCAGCAATATATAGATCCCAATACCGGATATACTTTTTTAATTCCTGGACTTGGTGTAACCCCCATACCTGTTTATTTTACCACTATCACCTCCATGTTTATGCATGGCAGTTGGATGCATTTGGCGGGTAACATGCTTTATTTATGGATATTTGGCGATAATATCGAGAATCGATTGGGGCACAAAAAGTACGTCCTCTTTTACTTAGTATGTGGTGTCATCGCATCGTTAAGTCATGTATTTTCAACGGTTATGTCCACACAAAATTCTTTAGTGCCAAGTTTGGGTGCGTCCGGTGCTATATCAGGTGTTTTAGGAGCCTATTTAATGCTTTTTCCGAGTCGAAAAATTAAAATGTTTATCATCAGAGGGGTTATAGTAGTGCCTTCCTATATCGCATTAGGCTGCTGGATATTAATGCAGGTGGTAAGTGGCCTTGGTTTATTCGGCGGCAATGGGGGCGCAGGTGGTGTGGCTTATGCGGCTCATATTGGAGGATTTTTGGCAGGGCTTTTATTAATTAAGTTTTTTGATCCATTAAAAAAAACGCAGTAAGCCTAATCTTCTTCTTGTCCATTACATATTTTTTGTTGTGTAAACGGCTACTTTTTTGGAAGTACCCGGAAAAAACCAGGGGTTTTGAGCGTAGAAATAAAATATACCTGCTAACCTTATTAATGACCGGTATATAATCTGTTCTCAAGGCGCATTATTATTGCTTACATTTTACTTTTTAGCCTCCTTTAGTTGTTGTACTTTTGCGGCCACTTTTAATACGGTAAAAGTGTAAAATTAATTGTATGATAAGCGTAAGAGATATAAAACTAGCCTACGGAAAAAGAGTATTATTTGAGGATGTAAACTTAAATTTTACTAAAGGCAATTGTTATGGAGTAATTGGTGCAAATGGTGCGGGCAAAAGTACCTTTTTGAAAATTTTAAGCGGAGAAATAGAGCCAAACAAGGGTACGGTAGAGATTACCCCTGGAGAGCGTATGGCCGTACTAAAGCAAAATCAATTTCAGTTTGATGAAGAAACGGTACTCAATACCGTTATGATGGGCCATACTAGCTTATGGAAAGTAGCTAAAGAGCGAGAAGCTATATATGCATTGGCCGATTTTACAGAAGAAGATGGCATGCGTGCGGGTGAGTTAGAAGCCGAGTTTGGCGAAATGGGCGGATATACCGCCGATAGCGATGCCGCTACTTTATTAAGCGAATTAGGAGTGGGTGAGGAGTTTCATCAATCTTTAATGAAAGATATTCCATCTAATATGAAGGTGAGGGTGTTGCTAGCACAATCCCTATTTGGCAATCCCGATATTCTGCTATTAGATGAGCCTACCAACGGTTTGGATATAGAAACGATCAGTTGGTTGGAAAATTTTTTAGCCGATTACGAAAATGTAGTTTTAGTGGTAAGTCACGACCGTCACTTTTTAGATGCAGTTTGTACCCATGTGGCGGATGTAGATAGACAGAAAATAAAAATATTTACGGGTAATTATTCTTTCTGGTATCAATCATCTCAGTTGATGGCTCGTCAAGTAAATGATAAGAATAAAAAAGTTGAAGAGAAACGACAAGCACTTTTAGATTTTATTGCTCGCTTTAGTGCAAATGCCAGTAAGAGTAAACAAGCTACCTCACGTAAAAAGGCATTGGAAAAATTAACCATAGAAGAAATAGAACCTAGCTATCGCAAATATCCCGGTATTATTTTTCAGCAATTAAGAGAAGTAGGTAACCAAATTTTGAATATAGAAAAACTTACTAAATCTATTGATGGAAGAAACCTATTTAATAACGTAACCTTTACCGTTAATAAAGGAGATAAAATTGCATTATTAAGTAAAGACCCCTTAGCTATAACCAGTTTTTTTAATATCGTTACCGGACAAGCAACAGCAGATAGTGGCACTTACGAGTGGGGAAGCACTGTTACACATGCTTACCTACCGCAAGAAAATAGTGAGTTCTTTAATGGTAATGATAACTTGATGGATTGGCTACGCCAATATGTACCTGAGCATGTAAAGGATGTAGATGAACCCTTCCTCCGCGGATTTTTGGGTAAAATGCTTTTTAGTGGTGATGATGTGGTTAAGAAAACGAATGTGCTTAGCGGGGGCGAAAAAGTTAGGTGCATGTTGAGCCGTATGATGCTACAAAGCCCAAATGTTATTTTATTAGATCAGCCAACCAACCACCTCGATTTAGAAAGTATTCAATCTTTTAACGAGCAATGCACGGACTATAAAGGCATCGTGCTTTTAACCAGCCATGACCATACCTTTATGCAAACGGTTGCCAATAGAATTATAGAGTTAACCCCCAAAGGTATTATTGACCGTTTATGCACTTTTGATGAATACCTTGAAGATGAAAGGGTAAAAGCATTAAAGGCGGAAATGTATGCTTAGTTTTTTTATTGGATGCTCATTATTTAGTTGACAATAATTCGCTTTAGTGTTTATTTGAAAATTAGTTATACCCAACTCAACTTTTTTATGTGCAAACAATTAATAAGGAATAGTGCAGTGCCTTTATACTTTATTTCTTTTATTGAATGAAGCAAAAAATAACAAACATAAAAAAACCCTGTATCATAGTACAGGGATTTTTTTTATAGTAATGTAATACTTTAATATCTTCTTCTATCTCTATCATACCCGCCACTACTGCCACCTCTGTTATAGCCGCCGCCACTGCTTCCACTACCTCCTCTATTAAAACCACCACCGCCGCCACCGCCGGGACGATAACCACCACCGCCGCCGCCACCGGGTCTAAAACCACTTCCCCCACCGGGTTTGTCTTCGGCTTGCTTTACCACCAATGTTTTTTTACCTATGGATAAATCATTTAATCCTTCGATAGCCTCTCTGGCTTCTGCTTCTAAAGGCATATCCACAAAAGCAAACCCTTTACTTTTACCCGTTTCTTTATCCATCGCCACTTTTACAGAGGCTACAGTTCCAAATTTTTCAAAAAATTCTTCTAATTCTGCATCGTCCATGTCATAAGGTAAGCCTGCAACAAATAGTTTCATTTCCAGTTAATTTATGCGAATGTACTTTTTTTTAATTCGCTGGTTACAATTCTGTTTATTGAATTTACCACTTTTTGTTTACACATTCATAAATAAATTTATAAAAATGAAAAATGCAATCTTTCCAATGTTCTTTTGCATGGCCATAGCCACCAGTTGTACAAAATCATCAACTGAGGATAGTGGTACCGGCAACGTAACAATAGTAGCCGCAGCAACTGTACCGCCAGCTACCCGTACGGCATTAGCTACTAATTTTTCAGGCGCCAGCGAAATAGAATGGCAACGACATAGCAGTAGTAGCTTTGAAGCACAATTTAATTATAATCATCAGCGTCATTCAGCTCGCTTTGATGATAATGGCCGTCAATCATCGCACATTATTCAATGTACCGATGGACCGGTACCACAAGTGGTGCTGGAGGCTTTTCGTCAACGTTTTACTGCCGATTATGTATATGAATGGAAATTGCGAAACGATGGAACATGGAAAGCCCATTTTATGCGAGGCACAATAAAGTATGAGGCTACCTATAGCGCAACCGGAACGTTAATAAAATTTGAATTAGCATAATTGCCAGTAAAAACCAAAGGTTAAAGCTGTTATTCTAAATTAGAATAGCAGCTTTTTTTATGTCCAAGCACCCCAGTCGATGGTTACTTCGATGTCTGGATGAATGCTTTTAATTACGGGGCAAGTTTCTCCAGTGTTTTTTAAAATGTTAATCGTTTTATTATCTAATGTAGCTAAGCGATCGGGTATATGAAAAGTTAATGCGATACCTCCCACTCGGCGTGGATCGGCTTTCATTATTTTTAATACTTCTATTTTTACATCATCAAGCTGTACATCCATAGTGCTGGCCTTTATACCCATTACAGTAATCATACAGGCGGCCAAGCTAGTAGCCATTAAATCAGTAGGCGAAAATCGTTCTCCTTTACCGTTATTATCAATGGGGGCATCCGTTTCTATTTGGCTACCACTTTGTAAGTGAGTACAGGTGGTTCTTAATGTTCCGTTATAAATTACATTCGCAGTCATGTATCAAAATTTTGCCCTAAATTTACGTTTATAGTTATTAGCTTGTTTGATATTTATGGCTTTCATCAACACTTTATTACAATAACCTTATACTTAATAATCATTTCTGTGAGAAAACTACTATTCATTACTTTTTTAAGCACTTTAACGGTAGCTGTGCTTGCACAGGAAACCACAAGTACTGGTAAAAAAGAAAAAAAAGCCGAACGGCTACGTAAGGTAAGCGATTTGATAAAGCAATCTGAAGAGGGGGTATTGGTATATCATAAGCAACACCTATTTGGTATACAAGGGCGTAGTAATGGCTATGGTATTTTTTATGAATTGGGCAAAATGAAAACCAATTATACCACCAATCTTTATCGTATTGATATTACGGAAATTAAAAGTCAAAAAGAAGAAAAATCGTCTAAAGGTTTTTTTAGCAATACGTTTATTTATGGTAAACTAAATAATTTTTATCAGGCTTCACTAAGCTTTGGCCAACAGCGCATTTTGGGGCAAAAGGGAAATAAAAACGGTGTGGCAGTAACTGCCGTGTATAATGGTGGATTAGCATTGGGCTTGCTACGCCCTTATTATTTAGAGGTGCAAGATCCTACTACTGGCGAAAATAAATTTATTACTTATAGCAAAGCTGACAGTGCACTTTTTTTAAACTCCAGCGCTATTGTGGGCCGTGGGGGTCTTTTTAAAGGATTTAATGAGATGAAGTTAAAGCCTGGTGTATTTGCAAAGGCCGCATTGCGCTTTGATTATGGCCGGTTTAACGAAACCGTAACAGGTATTGAAATAGGCCTTAGTACCGAATTTTATGCCCAAAAAGTACCTATTTATTTCGGGCAAAAAGAAAAACAACTCTTCTTTCAAGGGTATATAGCCTTGCTTTTTGGACAGCGCAAATAATGGCTGTATTTTTGCCCCATGACCGAGCTTCCTGTAATACCCTCCGTGCCGGAAAATAGCAATATAAAAAAGCCCAATTGGCTTAGGGTTAAACTTCCCATTGGCGAAGATTATAAGCATGTACGTAGTTTGGTAGACAATTATAAACTACATACCATTTGCGAAAGTGGTAATTGCCCTAACATGGGTGAGTGTTGGGGGGCTGGTACCGCCACTTTTATGATTTTAGGCAACACCTGTACGAGAAGTTGTGGGTTTTGTGCAGTTGCAACAGGCAAACCTAACCCGGTGGATTGGGACGAACCTCAACGTGTGGCAGAAGCTATCCATTTAATGAAGGTAAAGCATGCGGTTATAACTTCTGTAGATAGAGATGAATTAAAAGATGGCGGTTCTATCGTTTGGTATAATACCATTAAAGCAGTGAAAGCGCTTAACCCTACAACTACATTGGAAACATTAATACCCGATTTTAAAGGCGAAAAAGAAAATATACAACGGTTAATAGAAGCAGGGCCAGAAGTAATAAGCCACAATATTGAAACAGTAGAGCGATTAACAAGACAAGTACGCATACAAGCAAAATATTGGCGAAGTATGGAGGTTATAAGAACCCTAAAAAATGGGGGTGCCCGTACTAAAAGTGGCATCATGCTGGGCCTAGGTGAAACAAAAGAAGAAGTAATACAAACTATACAAGATTTAAAAGATAATGGTTGCGATGTTATTACAATCGGGCAATATCTTCAGCCTACAAAAAAGCATTTACCAGTGCACCGCTTTGTACATCCGGACGAGTTTGCCGACTACCGAGAAATTGGTTATAGCATTGGGTTGGATTATGTAGAAAGTGGGCCATTAGTTCGCTCCTCTTACCACAGCGAAAAACATGTAATTCCAGGATATGGCATACAAAAATGGTTGGCAGAAAAAAAATAACCTAGTACCGCAATTGCAATTCGCTGCTGTATTCACTAAAAGGCTAATACCATTTCTTTTACTCAGTGTACAACTCTTTTTTTTTACTTTTCTTTCTGCACAAGTGAAATGGGAAAAGGTGGATTCCCTCTTTCAGCCTCTTCCATCCTCCATTCATATTTACCGTACCAATACGCCAATTGATACTGGAAAGTTTGAAGCCTATTACCTTATTGCCGATTTTAAAGATAAAAATTTACAGTTCGATGTAGATACTACTTTTAATAGGCGGCTAACACCTACCCAGTTTTACGAAAAAAATAATCATCCCTTTGTGGTGGTAAATGGAACTTTCTTTTCATTTGAAAGTAATAAAAACTTGAATGTAGTAGTAAAGGGCGGTAAGCTACTTGCCTACAATGTGCATACAATTGCTGGCAGAGGCAAGGATACACTCACATACCGACATTCCATTAGTAGCGCCCTCGGTATTTTTAGAAATAGAAAAATAGATATCGGTTGGTACTTAACCGATAGCATGCGGTCTTACCCCTACGTAAGTCAACATACTTTTACTCCACTGAAGGATTCGGTAGCTTTTCCTACGTTTAGTTATTTAAAAGAAAAAATTACTAAATCTACACCCCAAAAAATTAAAAAAGCAAAACTACAAACTGCTATTGGAGGTGGCCCAGTTTTAGTTCAAAATAGCGAAATAAAAATTACTAATAACGAAGAAATAAAATTTGTAGGCAAGGCTAGCCATGACAAGCACCCACGCACAGCAATGGGCTATACTGCCGATAATAAATTAGTAATACTGGTAGTAGAGGGTAGAAATCCGGGTAAAGCTGAAGGCGCATCATTGCCACAATTAGCTGCCATAATGAAAGATATCGGTTGCATAGAGGCCTTAAATTTAGATGGAGGCGGTAGTAGTTGTATGCTTGTAAATGGACAAAGCACAATTAAAGTAGCAGATAAAACGGGCCAACGGCCTATACCAGCGGTATTCATTATCAAGCAAAAAAAATAAATGCTAGATGTAGAACATATTAAACTTCCCATTGTTTTAATGGAGGGAATAGAAGTTACTAACTTTGTTAATCTTATAACTACACATGGCGTACAAAAATCAACAGCAGTTTATAGACGCATTAGCAGCAGCGGGAGAGTTAATTCGTATCAAAGCGTATGTTAATCCAAATTTAGAAATTGCAGAAATTACGGATAGAATAAGCAAATCGGGAAACGGAGGCAAAGCACTTTTGTTTGAAAATACGGGGTATGATTTTCCCGTTTTAATGAATGCTTATGGTAGCGAAAAAAGAATGTGTATGGCACTTGGAGTACATCATCTTGACGATGTAGCCAAAGAAATTGAAAATCTTTTTCATCTATTATCATCACCTAAAGAAAATATTTTTGACAAACTCAAATTATTACCTAAACTAGGCCAATTTGCCAGTTGGATGCCAAAGGTAAAAAAGGGTAGAGGCGAATGTCAGCAAGTAGTAATGGACACTCCAGATATAACAAAGTTACCAGTCATTACGTGCTGGCCTAAAGATGGCGGGCCCTTTGTTACACTACCGGTAATACATACCAAAGATCCTAACA
Organism: Bacteroidota bacterium; assembly: GCA_039796695.1. Lineage (GTDB taxonomy): Bacteria > Bacteroidota > Bacteroidia > Chitinophagales > Chitinophagaceae > JJ008. The sequence continues at coordinate 120,211 of JBDKJF010000003.1, read as the reverse complement.
CCAATAGCCGCAATGTGGGAATGTATCGTATGCAGGTTTTCGGCCCTACGCTTACAGGTATGCATTGGCACAAACATAAAGTAAGCGCTAAGCATTTTGCTGAATATAAAAAACTAGGCAAAAAAATGCCGATAGCAGTGGCCATAGGAGGCGATCCAGTGTATGCTTACGCTGCTACCGCACCACTACCTGAAAATGTGGATGAATATATGTTGGCTGGATTTCTACGCAAAAAAAATGTAGAACTTGTAAACTGTATTACACAGCCTGCTATTCAAGTACCTAGCGATGCTGATTTTGTAATTGAAGGCTATGTAGCTCCTGCTGATGAGCTTATTTGGGAAGGCCCTTTTGGCGATCATACCGGATATTATTCTTTACCCGATTGGTACCCAAAGTTTCACATAACTGCCATTACGCATAAAAAAAATGCCGTTTATCCTGCTACTATTGTGGGTATTCCACCGCAAGAGGATGCTTGGCTCGGAAAAGCGACAGAACGCATTTTTTTAGCTCCCATAAAAATGACGATGGTGCCAGAAATAACGGATATGGATATGCCCATAGAAGGTGTATTTCATAATTTAGTAATTACTAAAATAAAAAAAGAATATGCAGGTCAGGGGCAAAAAGTAATGAATGCAATGTGGGGGGCAGGACAAATGATGTTTAATAAAATTTTAGTAATGGCGGACGAAGGCGTTAGCATACAGGATTATCAAGCCCTTGCAAAATATGTATTTAAAAACCTAAATCCCGCCACAGATATCTTTTTTTCTACTGGCCCCATGGACGTACTTGATCATAGTTGTAGTAAACTTGGTTTTGGCGGAAAAATGTGCATTGATGGTACAAGTAAATGTGAGGAGGAAACGGATGAGCAATACCAACCCGTTGCAATCACAGAAAATGATATCCAGTTTATACAGGGCTTAGCTAAACTATACCCCGAAGTACATAGCATCAACACCTCCTTACTGCTGCAGGATATTCCTTGTATTGTGATAGCGGTGCAAAAAAATAGGCCTGGTCATATTAGCGCTTTACATACGCAAGTTTGTGCGCATCTAGCAATGGCTACGGTTAAAATGATTCTTTATGTAGAACATACCATCAATGCACTTGATTTACCTACAGCATTGTGGCGTTTTTGTAATAACCTAGATCCCAAGAGAGATTTTCATTTATACAAAACAACAAGCAATCCTTACACCAGCTGTATGGGACTGGACGGCACAATGAAAACAAAAGAATTAGATGGGTTTATGCGAAATTGGCCAAACATAATTGTAGCCAATGATGCTACCATAAAAGCAGTAGATGATAAATGGAGTACATTAGGTATTGGTGAGTTTATTGCTTCACCTTCGTTAAAGTTTAAATCGCAAATGTATGGCGAGGAGGCGGTAGCTAACTAAAGCTTTTTGTAAGGAAAGTTTAAGTTTATTAAATGCACTTTAGCAAACACTATAAAAGGGTTCAAATGAAAAAAATAGGTATCGCATTTTTATTGGCATTCGTAACGATAAATGGTAACGGTCAAAGCCTAAAAAAGCATAAAAAATCGGATACGCAACTTGAGCATAGCCTACTTTGGAAAATTAGCGGTAATGGATTACAAAACCCTAGTTACCTATTCGGCACCATGCACCTTATATGTAAACAAGATGCAGGATTAAGTGAAAATTTTAAGTTGGCTTTAGCTCATGTAGATAAAGTGTACTTTGAATTAGATCTAGATAATGTACTGGATATGTTAGGAGCCATCAGCCGAATGAAAATGAGAAACGACACAACCCTAGCCGATTTGTTAACCAAAGCCGATTATGAAAAAGTAAAATCTTATATTGAGGCCAAAAAAAGACTACTCCCGTTTAATACGTTGCAAAAATATAAACCATTTGTTGCCTCCTCTATGCTAATGGAAGCAGCGGTGCCCTGTGAGGAGCAGGTATCAATGGAGCAGGTAATAATGGAACAAGCGCAAAAAAATAAAAAGAAAATTGAAGGCCTAGAAACCACGGCTTTTCAAATGAGTATTTTGGATAGTATTCCCTACAAAGAGCAAGCGCAAGCATTATTAAAAATGATTGCTGAAGAGGGTACACAAAAGGCAGCAGAAAATGAATTTGCGGTAATGATGAAGGCCTATAAAGAGCAGGACTTACAAAAACTAGCGCAAATGATTAATGCCGATACCGACGGTATGGGCAAGTATCAAGATCTTTTGCTCAATAATAGAAATAAGCGCTGGGTGGCTTCGTTAAAAAAAATAATGGCAAACCATTCTTTGATGATTGCAGTAGGGGCAGGGCATTTACCAGGTGAGCTAGGTGTAATTAAATTATTTCAAAAAGAAGGCTTCACTGTAGAGGCAGTTAATAATACCATTCCCCCCAAAAAACTAAAATCTTTTTAATTATATCTCATGCATGCATTACTAGTACTACTTTTTTTTCAGGTCACCAATATATTCAATTGCGTTAGTCATTTCAGCGTTAACAGCTCTTTAAAAATTAGGATTGAAAATTTAGAAAGTAACAAAGGGCATGTATTGGTAAGTTTATTCCACTCAAAGGAGGGATTTCCTGATAAGCCACAAAAAGCTGTACGTAAAGCTAGCATTACGATTAAGGATAATAAAGCCTGGGTGGTGTTTACGGGTTTACAAACAGGATCCTATGCTGCCGCTATTTTACATGATGAAAACGACGATCTTAAAATGAACACCAATTTCTTTGGTATTCCTACCGAAGGGTATGGTTTTTCTAATAATGTAATGGGCATGTTTGGGCCGCCAAGCTTTTCAAAGGCCAGTTTTGTACTAAGTGCCGCAGCCAACGAAATTACTATTCGAGCCAAAAACTAAAGTACTGCTCCTATTATACTTTGTTTAAAAGACTAAAACACTTGTTCACCCGCTTCAAAATGGTTACTCGTTTATAGTAAAGGGTGGCCATTTGTAGTAATTCATACAGGGCATTTTAGCTAATGGCAATCCTTAGTAAAAGTCTACAATCAAGTAGCCGCATGATCATTCCAAAATTTTTTGCCCCTGTTTTCTCCAATGGTATACTTTTGTGCCATTAATATATTTATTACGAATACTTTTTTGGTAAAATGACAAACTCTTATCATGACCTGGTAAAGCAAACTTTTAACTTTCCACAAGAAGGGATAGAAGTAAACGACGGTTGTTTAAAATTTAACAACCTGGATTTGAAAGCACTTATTGCCAAACATGGCACGCCTATGAAGCTAACTTATTTACCCAAAATAGGAATGCAAATAAGAAAGGCAAAAACCATGTTTGAAAACGCCTTTAAGCGTCATAAGTATGAAGGAAAATATTACTATTGTTATTGTACCAAAAGTTCGCATTTTAGTTTTGTGGTAGAAGAAGCCTTGAAAAATGAGATACATTTAGAAACTTCGTATGCCTACGATATTGAAATAATAAAGAAGCTATACGCAAAAAGAAAAATTACAAAAGATATTCATATCATTTGTAATGGATTTAAACAAAAAGGCTACACCCGCCGTATAGCGGGACTTTTAAATACGGGCTTTACTAATGTGATACCGGTATTAGATAATAAAGATGAATTAAAAGATTATGCCACCTCGGTTAAAGTGCCATTTAAATTGGGCATTAGAGTAGCAGCCGAAGAAGAGCCAAATTTCCCTTTTTATACTTCTAGGCTAGGCATAAGAGCAAAGGATATTTTAGAATTTTATGTAGATAGAATTGAAGGATACGAAAGTAAGTTTCAGCTAAAAATGCTACATATTTTTCTAAATAAAGGCATTAAAGATGATATTTATTATTGGAGTGAATTGAATAAAGTAATTAACCTGTACTGCCAATTAAAAAAAATATGTCCTGAGTTAGATTCTATCAACATTGGTGGTGGGTTTCCTATAAAACATTCATTAGGTTTCGAATACGATTATCAATTTATGATTAATGAAATCGTTAGAAACATAAAGCTGGCTTGTAAAAAAGCCAAAGTACCCATGCCAAATATTTTTACAGAGTTTGGTAGTTATACGGTGGGCGAAAGCATGGCACATATTTACAGTGTAATTGCCGAAAAGGTACAAAACGATAGAGAAACCTGGTACATGATAGACTCCTCTTTCATTACCACACTACCCGACACCTGGGGTATTGGAGAAAAATTTTTAATGCTACCCGTTAATAAATGGGATCAAGATTATCAACGGGTAGTATTAGGTGGTATTACTTGCGATAGTCATGATTATTATGATTCAGAAGAACATATTAATGAAGTGTTTTTACCCAAAACAAACGGTACAGACGAGCCATTATATGTCGGCTTTTTTCATACAGGTGCCTATCAAGATCAAATTAGCGGTTATGGAGGTATCAAACACTGCCTTATACCATCTCCTAAACATGTAATTGTAGGTCACGATAAAAATGGAAAGCTAGTAGATTGGGTATATGCCAAGCAACAAACGGCTCAAAGTATGTTAAAAATATTGGGCTATAAATAGCTTTAATAACTCATATGATTTTTCAAACAAAAAAGGTTGTAATTTTATAATGACAACCTTTTTTGTTGTCTGATAGTCCTTCATTAGCAATTGGTAAATGGCATTCTGAATAGCTGCACCTTAACTTTATTAGTTACACAACCATTCGTTTCCCTATTTAAACAAATTTATAGTTGCCACTATGGCAAATTGGAATAATAGTGAAAGTATTATTCATTTACAGATTCTTCAATCTGGCCAGCTAGCGCAACAGTTTGTATACAAAGTATGCTGGAAATTTTACGAATGAGGTAGGAGAGAGAGGTGTTTCTTTTTTAAAAAGAAATGATATAACCTAAAAAAGCATGCAAAATACAATACAGAACATCTTCTGATTTAGTAGCGAAACAATTACCAGTTTCTTGTAGTATAAAGACTATAAGTGAGGTTATCCACATTCATTAGCAAACGATTTTTTGTTTTAATAAATGGAAATTTCATTGGGAAAAAATGCGATTCATTAGTTTATTAATGAAATCAACATATTATCTCTGTGTAAAAAAAGTAGAAAAAAAAATCACCTAAAAGTTCTAGTTTTAGAAAAGCGTGTACAAAAAACTAAAAGCCTATATTATGAAACTCAAACTAGTGTATTTGTTATTATTTTTCGTAGGACTTTATTACAGCCAAAACAGCTTCTCTCAAATATCCGGAACCGTTTTTAGGGATTATAATGGCAACGGTGCTAAAGATAATACTGCCCCCAATAGTGAAATTTTTGTACAAGGCATTAGTGTTAGGGCTTATAATGCAGCTAATGTGCAAATTGGGGCAACAAAGGTAACGGATGCAAATGGGGCATATAACTTTACCAACCTCGAAATAACTCCTGGAACGGCTGTTCGAATAGAGTTTTCTGGATTAGGTGCAGGCGACTTTAGTAGTAGCAGTGGTACCGGAAATGGTACCAATGTACAGTTTACATCAGCACCCAATAGCACGATTAACTATGCGGTTATTAACCCCTACGATTACATGGAGACTAACCCTTATATAGCAACACCCATTTCTGTAAACGGCGATCCTTTAGGTGGCGGTACTGCTGGTACGTTAAATGCATTTGCCGCTGCCCCGTATAATTATGGAGGCACTGGTTTAAATGGTAGCGATAATATTAACCTATCGCAAGCGAGGAGAATAGGCGCCACATGGGGTGTTGCTTACGAAAGAAAAACTAGAACTATTTTCACTTCATCGGTACATAAGCGACATGTGGGCTTTGGCCCTAATACAGCAGGTACGGCCCCTACTACCGGAGGTATATACGCCATTAATTTTTCTAACCCATTAGCTCCGGGTACCCCTGTTTTATGGTTAGATGTAAATACATTATTAGGGGTTAATACAGGCACCAATCCACATACAGGCTTAAATGCCGATGCGAATGTGCATACTAGAGATATTCCTTCGTTTGCGCAAGTAGGTAAAATTTCTCTTGGCGATTTAGATATCTCCGATAATGGAGATACTCTCTACGTTATTAATTTAAACGCAAAGCAGTTACTAAAAATAAGAATTTCAGATAAAGCGCTACTTGCAAATATTACGATTCCCAATCCAGGATGTACTAATTCAGATAATACCTATGTTGCTGCCTATCGGTTTGGTATTAATACAGCATATACCGGCCTAGGCCTAAACTGGCAAAATGGATCTGCCATCGCAACTGGTATCACCAGCACTGCAACAAGTATTGGATTAGATGTTAACCCCACTTCAGCACCCGATACTTTATTTAAGAATGCTGCTTTAGGAAATAATATGGCATTTAACATACCATCCACACCCAATGGTACATATAAAGTAACCATGTATTTTAGAGAATATTTAAATTCACCCGGAACCAGAGTTTTTGATATATTGGCAGAAGGAGTAACAAGAGTAAATAATTTTGACATAATAGCAGATAATGCCGCTAAATGGGGGTGGCTCAATTTGAATAGTGTAGGGGGCAATAATGGTAATTTTGGAAGTTTTGGGTCTTTTGGTAATGAGCAGACTTTTAACGTAACGGTAACCGATGGAGCTTTAAATCTTGGCATAAGCTGGGTTTCAGGTTTTACACCTTTAATTAGTGGCATTAAAATTGAAAATGTGGCTACGGTGCCAGGTTCAGCCGCCAACGATTTTAGACCTTGGGCAATAGGTATTAATAAAGGCGAGGTATATGTGGGGGGCGTTTGTAGTGGAGAAACCTCTGGCTTAAGAGAAGATTTAAGTGCTACCATATATAAACTAAACGGTCTCAGTTTTACCTCAGTTAGTTCATTTCCCTTAAACTATATTCGAGATTATGCTGTAAGAGGCCCTGCAAATCTTGAACTAATCGCCACTTGGGAGGCCTGGAACGATAATACAACTTTAAGTGATTGGCACGTTTACGAAGCAGTAGCTGCATATGGTATCACCTTAGCACAACCCATATTGTCAGACATCGCATTCGATCAAAGAGATAATATGATCGTCTCATTAATGGATAGAGGTGGTCATCAAATGGGATATGGTAATTTTATGCCTGATTTGACGGACACTAAACTAGCCAACTTTTTTGCCAGTGGTGATCTTATTAAAATTTGTAATAATGGAGCAGGTGTATTTACTGTAGAAGGACAAGCTACTGGATGCGCACAATCACAAGCGGGAGGCTTACCTACTACAATGTATGCGTACAATGGAAAAAATGGCGGTGAAAATTTTTATGCTGATAATGTCAATATATCAAGCCCAGGTAATTTTCATGACGAAACTAATTTTGGATCTTTAGCCTCCCATAAAGGTTACAATAGCATTATTTCAACAAATTATGACCCCTATACAGACTTAAATGCCGGTGGGTTTGTTTTTCAAAATGCCAGCAATGGTTTAAAATTAAAGGGCTATGAGGTTTATGGAAATACAATCGCTTTAGGAAATACTCCAGAATATTTTGGTAAATCAATCGGTTTGGGAGATATAGAAATATTGTCAGACCCATTACCCATTCAAATTGGTAATCGTATATGGTTAGATACTGATGGCGATGGCATACAAGAAGCAGGGGAAACAACTGCTGGCGTTCCTTCGGGTACCACGGTAACTTTGCGAAGCCCAGGTGTAGATGGAATTTACGGCAATGGCGATGACCAAACTTGGACTACCACCACCAATGCCAGTGGCAACTATTATTTTAGTGCTTTAAGTAGTAGCGATAACCGTAAACCCGTAAGTTGGACTGGAATTGGGAATACACTTTTACCAGGATATGAGTATAGAATAGAAGTAGCCACACCAACGGGCACCTCCTTAACTAAAACAGATGCGGCCTCTAATGGGCAAGATCATATTGATAGCGATGCTGTACTCAACGGTGCCAATGCATTTGTGATTTTTAACACCAGTAACATTAACCACAATTACGATATTGGATTTAAAACCCTAGCCTCTATTGGAGATAAGGTATGGAGAGATGATAATAAAGATGGCATTCAAGATACAGGAGAACCAGGCGTAGCAGGTATAACGGTAATGCTATATCAAAACGGTACAGATGGCGTACCTGGCAATACCGATGACATCATCATTGGCACCACAGTAACGGATGCCTATGGTATTTATTTATTCGATAATCTATCCCCTAGTACCAATGCAGCTACCAGCTATAGTGTGGGCTTTACTTTACCCGCCAATTATCAATTTACTACACAAACAAACACGCAGGTTACCGGTACCAGCGATGCCACAAATACCACTACCACCACTGGAGGTAGCACCGCCGCTAACGGTAGTGATGCTAGTACAACAACAGGCCGTACGGGTAGCTTTTGGTTAACTGCAGGAGAGGCCGAACGAAGAGCAGATGCGGGTCTTCAATTTAATCAACCAAATGTCAATAGCATAGGCGATAGGGTTTGGTTAGACATTGATAATGACGGTATACAAGATGCGACTGAAGCAGGCGTCAGCGGCGTTACAGTTACTTTATACGCTTCTGATGGTGTAACCGTGATGGCTACTACCGTTTCTGATGCAAATGGCAATTATTTGTTTACTAATTTAGCAGATGGTAATTACAGAGTTGGATTTTCACGGCCAGCCGGGTTATTATTTACTGCAAAGGGCACTGATAATATAAGCGGAGGTGTCACCGATAGTATGACAGATAGCGATGTAAATACCACCGGAGTCAATTTCAGCAAAACTGATATTATAAATTTAGATGCAGCAAGTGCCAGTACGATTGGTGTGAATTATACCAATGTGGATGGAGGTCTTATCGTACAGACCGCCATCACTGGATGCTTGGGTGATAAAGCGTGGATTGATGTGGACAACGATGGTGTGCAAGATGCAGGCGAACCAGGTCTACCAGGTGTATTGGTAACCCTTTATGCGGGTAATGGTACTACTGTACTAGCCACCACTACTACCGATGCATTTGGTTATTATATTTTCAATAATCTAAATGCTGCTAATTATGTACTTAGTTTTGGTACAGCCCCAGGCTATAATAGAAGTACCAATCAATTTTTGGGCGGTAATGTATATAACGATAATAATGTGTTTCCGGCCACAGGTAGAACTTCTTTGATTACATTATTAGCTGGCACTAGAGATTTAAGTATTGACGCTGCGTACGTAAGTACATCTCCTAATTCCGGTAGAATTGGTGATAGAGTTTGGTTTGATGCCGATAAAAATGGTAATCAAGACGCTGGAGAAGTGGGAGTGGCGGGTGTTACAGTAACCTTGTATAACATTACGGGTGCATTAGTGGGATCTCCTACCGCAGATGTATTTATTGCCTCACAAACTACGGATATAAATGGTAATTATCAATTTACAAACTTGCCCGCAGGTAATTATAGTGTAGCATTTAGTAATATACCCGCCGGGTATAGTTTAACCACTTCTACCGGAACCACCCCCTCTACTATTACCATTAATAGTGATGCGAATCCTGGCATTAGTAGAACAGCCACTTTTGCCTTAGCCACCGGTGAGAGTTTACAGGGATTAGATGCAGGCTTAGTAGCTGGTGTGGCTGGTGGGCTAGTTAGTGTTGGTAATAAAGTATGGTGGGACTTAGACGGCGACAATCTACAAGATGCAGGGGAGCCAGGTGTGGGAGGTGTAACAGTAACATTACTTGATGCCGGATTAGATGGTGTAATAGGTAATGCAGATGATGGCGTATCTAGCACCACTACTACAAATGCATTGGGCGAGTATTTGTTTAGCGGGTTACCCGCTGGTAACTATGCAGTACAATTTGGTACAGGCACTACATTGCCAGCTGGAGCTATAGCTGTTACACAAAATAGTGGGTTAGATGATGCTATAGATAGTGATGGCGGCGCTATTAGCGGAGGAACGTCAACTACAGCGGTTTACAACATTAGTGTAGGCCAGGATAACCTTACCGTAGATTTAGGCATACGCAATACGGCCAAAGGAAGCTTTGGTGATAGGGTATGGTACGATAATGGAATAGGCGGTGGTACCGCAAACGATGGTATACTAAATGGAACAGAAATTGGTGTGGCAGGTGTAATGGTAACCCTGGTAAATGCAGCGGGCCAAACCATTGATAGAGCAGGAAATGTAACTACCTCTCCCATTGTAACTACTACGGATGCAAATGGATACTATGCATTTGCCGATTTAACAGCTACTGTTAGTTTTGCGGCCAAGTTTAGTAACCTTCCGGCAGGGTACGAATTTACCACCAAAGCAGGAACTGGAAGTGGCGACAACGGTCGTAGTGATGTAGATCTCATATCAGGCTTAACGACAACTGTAACCATCGTTGCCAATACGCATAATACCACTTTAGATGCAGGTATTAGTAGTACAATGGCCTCGCTCGGCAACTTTGTTTGGTTAGATAATGATGGCGATGGAACGCAAGACGTTGGCGAACCAGCCGTACCAGGTGTTACCGTTTCCTTATTCCGGCCAGGCATTGGTTTGGATGGTATAGCGGGTAACGGAGATGATAATCTAGCTGTAGCTACCATGATTACCGATCAAAATGGAGCGTATCTATTTAGTAATTTAATGCCAGGCACCTACCAAGTGGAATTTAGTACCATTCCTTCTGGATTATCTTATACCCAACAAAATTCTCCAGGTGATAATCAAAATAATACCAATAGTGATGCAGTGCCAGTGGTGGGTAACACAACGTTGGGCAGAACGGCTAACATCGCCCTAGCTATTGGGGAAGTTGACCTTACCATCGATGCAGGATTGTTTAAGCCTAGAGCGGTAATTGGCAACTATGTTTGGGCCGATATTGATAGCGATGGTATACAGGATGCAGGAGAGCCAGGTGCGGGAGCTGTTACCGTTTCGCTTATAAATAGCCTTTCAACTGTTGTAGCAATAGCCGTAACAGATGGTAATGGATTTTATCAGTTTCCTAATGTAGCACCAGGTACGTACTCAATATCCTTTGCTAATTTACCAAATGGTACCTCTTTTACTACCCCCAAAGTTACAACGGGCGGTGGTAATGATATTAATGATAGTGATGTTATTGGTACTACAATTTCAGGAATTTTAGTATTAACTACCACTGTTAATTTAAACTATGATGCAGGGATTATTAATTTTAGAACACTTCCTATTTCAAAATTGTTAGCCACTGCTACCTTAGCGGGAGATGTTGCATCAATTAATTGGCTTACAGAAAACGAAGTAAATACGAGCCACTTTATAGTAGAAAGAAGTATAGACGGTGCTAACTTTACAGAGATAGGTCAATTAGCGGCTGGCGGTAATACCACAGGAGAAGCAACGTATACGCTGCCCAATAATATAGCCGGCTTAACTAATAAAGTGTACTATAGAATAAAGGTAGTAGAGGCCGATGGAAAAATGAAGTATTCAAACATAGTAACTGTTAACATTAATGCCGGAAGTAAGGTTAAGATATGGCCTAATCCATTTGTTGACCAAATAAGCATAAGCCTGAAAGCAGATAGAAACACACAAATTACCGTAAGTATAATGGATATGATGGGGCGTATTTATGAACGCCGTACTTACACCGTAGTTAGAGGAACGAATCAATTGTCTGTAAATAAACTAAGTAAACTTGCAGCAGGCACTTATACAGTAAAAGTAACAACTGAACAGGGAGAACTGTTACAAAGTATAAAGCTGGTGAAATAGTTTACCAAAAAAATCGTAAAAAAAAGAGGTTGCAAATCAAGCAACCTCTTTTTTTTTATCTACTAGCTCTCCTGTATCTATTCCAATCGTTGTATTCATTAGTTCGATAGCTAACTTGAGCTAGATAATAACTATCTAAATAAAAACGATTGTCATAACCCTTCCAATATAAAAGTCCTTGCGGAGTTCGATGAAAAAAACGACCATCTCTATCTTGTTTCATTACAAAACCCGGGGTGGGAGTAATTAATAAAGGGGTGGCATTGTAATACCGGGGTGGCGGTGGAGCTGGTTGTGCTACAGGCGGCCTGTTATGTACAATAGGCGTTTCCTTTTCATTATTTTCTTTCTTTTTGGTTGACCATACACGACTAGGTTTACAGCCTGTTGCCAACAAGCCCAAAATAAAAATAGAAGGCAATAAGAAGTGTGTCTTTCGATCCATGGGTTTAATATTTATTGTTAAAAAAAATAGTTAGTCTCTTATCTTTTTACTTCTTACAGTATTGTTTTTGTTTACAATTTCTACTGGGGCCCTTTCTTTTTTTCCAGAAAATTTATTGTTTGAATCGACTATGATAGCTGGCGCGGTTTTTTGTACAATGTTAACGGATGTGTTAATTATTGTATCGTTAGCAGAATATAGTTTGCTGGGTAACCAACTCATGGAATCCAATTCACTATTATTTATTTCCAAAAATCTAGGTTGTTTTATCGCTAGATGAGCCGTATGGGATGTTGTATCTTTGGCTTGAAAAATTTTGCCGATAAATTCTTTAGCGCTGCTACAGCTTGCCGCTAAAGCAATCATGAGCATTAAAATAGCCGCTTGTATTATCCGGGTAACTTGTATAGGCATTACATAAATTTTTAAGCAAAAAATCTATTTATTATGTTTCAATTCATTTGCCACAAAATCACAAAACCTTTTAACAAAGTGTTTTTTTTATTACTATTAACAAATACTAACGGAGCATTTAAGGCAATTAGTCAAGCGAACGAAGAGGGAGTAAAGCGTACTATTAATACTTTTTTTAGCGCCATGAAAAATGCCGATACCATTACGCTAAAAAATTTCTTTGCAGATCATATGCAACTACACACAATTGTACCGGACAAAATAGGTAACAATACAGTAATGGCGCAAAAGCCGCAAGATTTCTTACAGGCAATTGGGGTATTAACGGCCGGCGCTGCAGATGAAAAATTCGATTATGAAACCATTAAAATAGATGGCCCACTTGCTGTAGTTTGGACGCCCTATCAGTTTTATTTCAATGGCAATTTTAGCCATTGTGGCGTTAATTCGTTTCAGCTAATATGGGTGAGTAATAGCTGGAAGATTCAATCTATAATAGACACCCGAAGAAAAAAAGGTTGTTTTTAGGTGAATATTGAAGTTGTTGTTGTCTCATTCTAATACATGTTCTCTACAAAAACTATTATACATGGAATAGTAAGCTTATATTATTCAAGCGTATTTAAAAACCCAATTGGCTAAACTAATTAACAATTTGATTGTTAATAATAATATTCAAGTGTTATAAAAATGACTAATACGTAGTAACAATACTATTCTTTTCATTTTTTTAAAAAAATCATCATTTTTTTTTCTCACACACATATTTTTTCGGGATTTTTGTATATATATATCCAATATTTTTTGTACCGGGGGTATTAATGGTTAAGTATTGTTTCTTCCTTTATGTGCAATCTTTACCAGCTTTCCCTCTTCAAAAAACAATTCAAGTACCATGAAAAACCGTTTATGCTACTTATTGCCTATAGCATTGAACTTGCTATTATTGAAGGCAGAAGCTCAAATTTCTGGAACCGTTTACCGAGATTATAACGGTAATGGAGTGAAGGGAAATGCAGTACCAAACCTTGAACCAGGTGTACTAGGTATACGCATTAACGCTTTCAATGCTGCCGAGCAACTTATTGCATCATTTACATCTGATGAATACGGCGATTATTCAATACCGAATACAGGTACGGTTTATAACGGTACTCCTGGCTCCAATACTGGATTTGTACCAACTGGCACTCCTGTACGGCTAGAGTTTGTAATCCCATCCAATAGTTGTGGTGTAAGTACCGCCGATTTTCCAAGTTTTTTTGGTGGAGGTAGTTCCGTTAGGTTTTTAACAGCTGGCCCCTCTACAAGTAATATTAACTTTGGCATTAATAATCCAGAAGAATTTACAAGCTCCACAAATCCAAGAGTTTTTGTACCAAGGTTTATTCAAGGTAATCCTACTGGGGGTGGCAATGCGGGTACAGAGTCATGGTTTTTAGGTTTTCCATATAATAATACTGGAACCACTACCCCTACCCAAACAGTAAATGGAATTAACTTAGGATCGGTATGGGGGGTAGCTTACAGCAAACAAGCACAAAAAATATTTACAGCAGCATTTGTAAAAAGGCATGTAGGGCTAGGGCCACTAGGTACTGGAGGTATTTATTTACTTACACCCACAGCTACTTCTTTTTCCGTATCGAATTTTTATGATATGGATGCAAATAGCTATAGAACCAGAGCTGCATCCGGTACATATGGTGCGGGCAACTCATTTAATTTTTCCGGAGATACTAGTTTAAATTTTTTAGGTGCCACCGACGCTTTATCGGGCTTTCCTAATGGGTTAGGGGTAGTAGGGACTAACGCAGAAAGAGGAGTAGGAACAAACGTTACTGATGAGAGTTATGACCCCGCTGCTTTTGAACAAGTGGGAAAAGTAGGACTGGGTGATATTGAAATTAGTGCAGATGGTAGGTTTTTATTTGTTATGAATTTATATAGTAGACGGGTATTTCGGCTTACGTTAAACGATGCATATAATCCTACTGGAGTAACGGCCGTAGTTAGTTATGCTTTGCCCTCTGTAACAGTTACTAACGGTGTACTAAGGCCTTTTGCGCTAAAATTTCATCAAAATAAACTTTATGTGGGAGCAGTGGCATCGGGCGAAAATGGAGCCTCAAATACATTGGCTAGCACAACACAAATGTTTGGCTATGTTTTTGAACTTCTTAATCCTACTAGTGCTGCAAGTTTTAATGCCACACCTGTTTTAAAGTTTCCGTTAAACTATTATAAAGGGTTAGCTTGGGCCTCTATTTCTAATTCAAACAAATGGTACCCGTGGTCAAATACTACTGGCGCACCTACTATGATTGGTACTACCATTGCATACTCTACGCCCATACTTTCTAATATTGATTTTGCTGACAATGGTGCTTTAATGATGGCTTTTACTGATAGATCTGGCCATCAATTTGGCAACGATAATTATAGGCATTTACAAAATTCTACTGCTACCGTAGACTTTGCTACGGGTGGCGATTTACTTATTGCCGGTAGAAATTGTAATACTGGTTCCTTTTCATTAGAAGCTAATGGTACCATAGTTACACAAGGAATTACTAGAACGGCTAATGCCCCTGGGCCACTTAATAGTGAGGGCCCAGCTACTATTACAGGTGCTGGAAACGCTTATACAGGATCATATGGCGAATTTTTTAGAGCCGATGACGATGGTGGTTTATCAGGCAATATTCCCTTAGATCATGAAGAAACCATGCAAGGGTCCATTACAGTATTAAAAGGAGATAATACAGTGCTTGCTGCAGTTGTTGCCCCTCTCGCCACAGCAGCCTTTCCTTATGCAGGGTTATTAAATCAAGGCGGAGTTATAAAACATTCTACTGGAAACGGCGTATCAAGTGAAGGTTATAGACTTTATAATTCCGGTGCCACTGGCATAGATGCTTATTTTAGAAATGGAAATGGCTTAGGGGATATTGAGTTAGCTAGTACCGAAGCACCCCTTGAAATTGGCGATAGAGTATGGAATGATGCCAATGGAGATGGACTTCAAAATGCGGACGAACTGGGCATTGCTGGTGTTACATTAGAATTATTTTTAGATGCTAATAATGATGGGGTTCCCGATGCAGGTGCGATAGGTACGGTTACCACCGATGCTAACGGTAATTATTTATTTACTACAGCTGTAGGAACAGATGTAACAGGAATTGATTATGGTGTTAGCATTGCCCAATACACAAGCTATATTATTCGAGTAGCAAATGCAGATTGGTCAGGTGGATTAGGCGTTGCAGATTTAACCGGTTTGCGACCAACAAGAGTTGATAAGATAAGTAACGGTGCTGTTGATTTTAGTGATAATGATGCATTCATTTTTAATGCAATACCTCAAATAAGATTTTCCACCGGTATGCGAGGGCAAAACAATCATAACCTTGACTTTGGATTTAAAAATTTAGTACTCTTAGGAGATCGGGTATGGAGAGACGATAATAAAGATGGCATACAAGATGTAGGTGAGCCGGGGGTAGGAGGTGTTACAGTAACCTTATACAATAATGCCGGTGCTATGGTGGGTGCTACCGTTACAGATGGATATGGAAATTACTTCTTTGATAATCTTCCCGCTGGTACTTATCAGGTTGGATTTACAGCGCCTCCTAATTATGCATTTACCACACAAACAAATAATACGGATAATACCGTTTTAACGGGTGGCGCTACGGCTGCTAATGGTAGCGATGTAAATAGTATTACGGGCCGCAGCGCCAATATTGTGCTCACACTTGCCGAGTATGAACCGAATATAGATGCCGGTCTTGTTTTTAACCAACCAATTGCAAATAGCATTGGAGATAAAGTGTGGTTTGATGCTAATCTTGATGGTATACAAGATGCTAACGAAGCACCGATGAATGATGTAACCGTTACTTTATATGCTAGTGACGGTATTACTGTAATAGCCACTACTGTTACTGATGCTAGTGGCAATTATATTTTCACCGGCTTACCTGCATCTACCAACTTCATATTAGGCCTTACCCCGCCTGTGGGTATGCTCCTAACCACTACCAGCGGCACCACTACTGGCAATGCCACCACGAATAGCGATTTTAATGTTAGTACGTTTAAAACTACTATGATCAACAGCGGTATTGCTGGTACTCAAATTACGGGTATCGATGCGGGCTTTATTCAACAGTCTAATATTTCTGCCTCAATTGGCGATAGGGTATGGTTAGATTTACCGGGTGGCACCACCAATGTAAAAGATGCTAATGAGCCGGGTGTGCCAGGTGTTACGGTACATTTATTTCAAGATGCCAATGGCAATGCGGTAATTGATGGGGCGGAACTGGTAACGCCAATTGCTAGTACGGTTACGGATGCATTCGGTAATTACGTATTTAATAATTTGCTTGCATCTATAAGTCCAGGTACGGTATATCAATTGCGCTTTATTGCTCCTTCTGGTTTCTCATTTGTAACAGCCAATGCAATTACTAATGATTTTACTGATAGTGATGCAGATCCGTTAGATGGATTAACACAAATGTATTTTTTAAAACGTGGACAACGAAATGTGAGTGTCGATGCTGGTCTTACAGAAAACAGCCCGGCTGGCAATAGCTCCATTGGGGATTATGTGTGGTTTGATGCGAATAAAGATGGTGTGCAAGATGCTACCGAAGTTGGCGTAGCCGGTGTTATGATATCATTGTATAATAGTAGTGGTACCGTTATAGCTACTACCGTTACCGATGTTAACGGAAAATATTTATTCCCTAACCTTGTGGATGGTAATTACCGTGTAGGCTTTAGTAACCTGCCTGCAGGGTATAGCTTTACTAGCAGTACAGGTACCACTAGCGGTATTGCCACTACCAATAGTGATGTAAACCCTGGTACAAGTACTACCACACTGTTTGCCTTACCAGCGGCCACTACACTTACAGGGTTAGATGCAGGTTTAATAGCCGGTGTATCCAGTGGTTTGGGCAGTTTGGGTAATAAAGTTTGGTGGGATGTAGTAACTAGTAATGGTGTGCAAGATGCTGGCGAGCCGGGTGTGCCAGGTGTAAGCGTTCAGTTAGATTTTGATGTAAATGGCGATGGTGATTTTGCCGATGCCGGCGAAGCGGCTTATAAAACAGCTACTACAAATGCTTTGGGAGAATATATGTTTACCGACCTAGTAGCAGGTAGTTACCGATTAAGGTATACCACTTTACCCTCTGGTAGCAGCACTGTTGCGCAAAATACCGGAGCCGATGATGCCATTGATAGCGATGGAAGTACAGTTACCAATGCCACTGGTGCTAGCGTATCTACAACGGGTACTTATGTACTTAGTACTGGCGAAGAAAACCTTTCGGTAGATCTTGGATTAGTAAATACAGCGAAGGGCTCCTTGGGTAACCGAGTATGGTTTGATAATGGAGTAGGCGGCGGTACGGCCAACGATGGTATTCAAAACGGAACAGAGCAGGGTGTAGCAGGTGCCATGGTAACATTAGTAAATGCAGCCGGTCAAACGGTAGATAGAACAGGTGCATTAACAACCACTCCCATAGTAACCACTACCGATGCCAATGGTTATTATGCCTTTGCCGATTTACAGGCAGGTGCATCCTTTGCCGTTAGGTTTTCTAATTTACCCACAGGCTTCGACGCTTCTGTTAAAGCGGGTGTTGGCGGTATAGACGATAATCGTAGTGATGGAGAAATTGCTAGCTACCTTACCCCTGCATTGAGTATTGTAGCCAATACATTTAATGCCAACCTCGATTTAGGTATGGTAAGTACCAGGGCAGCCTTAGGTAATAAAGTGTGGTTAGATGCCGATGGCGATGGTGTGCAGGATAATAATGCAAGTGAACCAGGTGTAGCAGGTATTACTGTTACCTTGTATCGCCCAGGTTTTGGCTTAGATGGTATAGCACTTAATGCAGATGATGCATTACCAGTAGCTACGATGATAACCGATCAAAACGGTAATTATCTATTCAGCAATCTGGTAGCCGGAACTTATGAAGTAGCCTTTAGCACTCTTCCTTCAGGTATTGGTTTTACACAAAGAAACGTACCGGGAGATAATGGCAATAATACCAATAACGATGCTATCCCTATTGCAGGCAATCCCGCAGAGGGTAGAACCACTGGTTTTATATTAGCCGCCGGAGAAGTGGATCTTACTGTAGATGCAGGCTTGTTTAAACCAAGAGCCGTAATAGGTAACTATGTGTGGGTAGATGCGGTTGCAGATGGTGTACAGCAAATTACAGAACCAGCAGCCCCAGGTATTGTAGTGTCATTAATAGATATTAGTGGTAATGTAGTGTCCGTAGCCATTACCGATGCTAATGGCCGGTACCTATTCCCCAATGTAGCAGCAGGTACCTATAGCCTTAATTTTAGTAATTTACCCAATGGTAGTACGTTTACAACCGCTAATGTAAATCCCGGTGGCCCTACTCCTGACGAAAACGATAGTGATGTAATTGGCAGTAGTATATTAGGGATAGTAGTAACTACCACCACATCTAATTTAAGTTTTGATGCAGGAATCGTTGGTTTTGTTACACTACCTGTAAAAATTGATTTATACGCCACCAAACAAAATACCAAGGCGGTACTTGTATGGAATGTAACAGCAGAAAGAGATGTACATGCATATGTATTAGAGCGATCAACAAACGGTATTAACTACCAGCCATTATACAGCACTACGTCAACCGGTGCATCCACGTATAATAGAGATGATGTGCAGCCTGCAGCTGGGTTAAACTACTACCGTGTACGGGTAGAAAACCTGGATGGTAGTATAGAATACAGTGCCGTAAGAATGATAAAGTTTGATGATAAAGACAAGCTAATTGTGTTTCCAAATCCAGCAACAACGGGTACAGTAAATGTACAGTTGCCGGAGAGCTGGCAGCGTAAAGCAGTAGAGATAACACTTTATAATCAACTAGGGCAAATAATTGTAAGAAAAGAACAACGCAGTGCCAACCAAATAGAAACCATTAGCACAGCGAACCTGCCCGTGGGGCATTACACCCTTAAATTATCGAATGGAATAAGAGTAGAAACTATAAAAGTGCAGGTACGATAAACGAAAAATATAAATCATTCAAAAAACACCCTATTGCTAGCAATGGGGTGTTTTGTTTATGGAAGCATTTTATAAACGCATCTTTTCAAAAATCACAAGATATGGGTAGAAATGAGCTAAATGGATTAGGATGAAAATATTGAGCTAATGTGAAAACAAATATCATCCATAAAGTTAGAATAAAAAAAGCCCCATCGTAGATACGATGGGGGGTAAACCAAAACCAACTGCTTATGAGAAAATTTTTAATATTTATAATACATCAATATATGTGGCTGATGTATTGACTACTTCTTTTTTTGCAAGGTTTAATACTAGTATACCATTGATGTAAGAAGCCGCTATTTTAGTTGGATCAATTTTTTCATCAACTGTGAAAGTTCTCTTAAAGGAAGATTGATGATACTCCTTACGAATCTGCTTTTCGTTTTCAGCAATAGGCGCTGCTTTATGTTCAGCAGTAATGGTAAGTAATTGTTGATCTAATTTTACCTTAAAATCTTCTTTTACAAAACCAGGTGCCACAATTTCTAATACATAAGCATCTTTTGTTTCTTTAATGTTAACAGGGGCAAAACCTTTACCATCCCGCATAGTCATTTCGTTTTTTAATAAAGTGGGCAGGTCTGTAAAAAGGTTGTCCACCAAATTGCTGAATGTGCCTTCAAAAGGTCTTACGTTTAATTTTAAGTTTGTCATGTTTAGTAGTTTTTTTTTAATAATTAATTACGGTATACCAATTTCAAAGCATGTACCATTGCAGCAATACCTGACAAGCTTAGCAGTTGTGCCTACCGCTAAAAGACATTGTTTCCGATTTGAGGAAAAAATACTGTCATAAATTCCGATATGGATAGATCGCAATAACGGTTCAGATTAATTGGTTTAATTTTGTAAACTAAAAAATAAAATATGTATCCAGCAGAAATTGTAATACCCATGAAAGAGGAGCTAACAGACAATGGCTTTTCTGAGTTGTTAACCACCGCCGAAGTAAAAGATCAAATGGCTAAAGAAGGAACCACATTAGTAATGATTAATTCAGTATGTGGCTGCTCTGCAGGTACAGCTCGCCCAGGTGTTTTATTAGCTGTGGCAAATGCTACTAAAAAGCCAAGTTTTTTAACTACCTGTTTTGCGGGTTTTGATATAGATGCAGTAAACACGCTGCGTCAGCACTTAGCACCCTACCCACCTTCATCTCCAGCTATTGCCTTATTTAAAAATGGAGAGCTAGTACATTTTATTGAAAGACATCAAATAGAAGGAAGGTCGGCTCAAATGATTGCACAAAATTTGATAGGCGCCTTTGAGCAACATTGTAACTAATCTTTTTTTAACATTAAAAATTGGCAAGAGGTTTTTCCTTAACTTCCTGCCAATTTTTGTTTTTATAGAAAGTGCTAAACTCAAATATGTCAAAAGTTTACACGTATATTCGCCAACTTATAACTTAAAATATGTATCCAAATTTATATTACGCATTTAAAGATATTTTTGGAATAGAGTTACCATTTCTGCGCTTCGTAAACTCATTTGGCTTTTTTGTAGCCATTGCTTTTATAGTAGGAGCTATCATTTTAGCTAGTGAACTAGGTCGTAAAAGCAAGCAGGGCTTATTGCAGCCCGTAGAAATGCAAACCATGGTGGGCGAATCTGCTTCGATACTAGAGTTAGCCTTAAATTTTCTGTTAGGTTTTTTATTAGGCTATAAAATTTTAGCCCTTTTTATACTGGATAGTGCGGCTACAGACGATCCGCAGGCCTTTATTTTCTCTGGTATGGGCAGTTGGCCAGCTGGTATAGCCATCGGTCTTTTATTTGCCGGTATGAAATGGTGGGAAAAAAAGAAACAACAATTACCAAAACCAGAAAAAAGAATAGTTAGAATTTGGCCACAGGATAGGGTAGGAGAAATTACCATCATAGCGCTGATTTTTGGACTTTTAGGAGCCAAACTATTCGATATATTCGAAAATTGGTCGGGGTTTGTAAAAAATCCTAAAGCTTATTTGTTTTCTCCATCCGGACTTACCATGTATGGTGGTTTAATTTGTGCAGCCATAGCTATATGGATTTATGCCCGTAATCATAAAATACCTTTTTGGCATTTAAACGACGCTGCAGCACCTGCTTTGATGCTTGCCTACTCCATTGGCCGAATTGGATGTCAAGTAGCAGGGGATGGTGATTGGGGAATTGAGAGTAATTTAGCCAATAAGCCTTCCTTTCTGCCCGATTGGATGTGGTCTTATACTTATCCACATAATGTAAATGAAGAGGGTACCGTAAAAATGGCTGATTGTGTAGGCAAGTATTGTACTGAATTAGCACATGGAGTGTACCCCACTCCCTTTTATGAAGTAATAGCTTGTGCATTACTTTTTGGCGTATTGTGGATACTTAGAAAAAGGATCAAAATTTCTGGCCAGTTATTTGCATTGTATCTTATTTTTAATGGATTAGAACGATTTTTAATTGAAAAAATTAGGGTAAATGTAAAGGTTAACTTTTTAGGTTTTTATCCCACTCAAGCTGAGTTAATTTCCAGTTTTTTATTTATAACTGGGGTTATAATCTGGATAATGTTAGGTAAAAAAGCAAGGCTTCAAAAAGTGAATTAACATATGCTTTTTTTGTTTAATATATTCGACTTTATCCACAGTTTAGGGGCTTTCAACTAATTATAAGGGAGAAAAAACTGGAAAAGCTATGAGATGCGGCAATCGTTTTCTACCTTTGTGTCGTTCCCTAAAAATTTCTATATCCTGCAATTAACTATCTTTTTGCAACATTTGTTGCTAAAAAATGTTTATTATTTGTTTGATACCTTAAACTATTAGAATTATGCGGCAGTTAAAAATTGCTACACAGATTACCAACAGAGATTCGCAGGCGGTAGAAAAGTATTTACAGGAAATTTCTAAAATATCTATGATTACGCCGGAAGAGGAAACGACTCTTGCGCAGCGTATTAAAATGTTTAATAAAAATCCTGTTGACTCGCAAAGAGCGTTAGATAAGTTAGTGCAAGCAAACCTTCGTTTTGTGGTTTCTGTGGCAAAGCAATATCAGCACCAGGGTCTTTCTTTAAGCGATTTAATAAATGAAGGAAATCTTGGATTAATTAAAGCCGCACAACGCTTTGATGAAACTAAAGGTTTCAAATTTATATCTTATGCCGTATGGTGGATTCGTCAATCTATTTTACAGGCTTTAGCTGAGCAAGGCCGTTTAGTTCGCCTGCCTCAAAATAAAATTGGTACCTATAATAAAGCAAACAAAGCCTACATGGCTTTTGAGCAAGAACATGAAAGAGAGCCATCTACCGAGGAGCTTGCAGAACTTTTGGAAATGAGCGAAACGGAAATCAATAATATTTTTCAAAGTAATACCCGCCACACCTCATTAGATGCACCAGTACATGAGGCAGAAGATGTAGCCATGGGCGATTTACTAGAAGGTAGCGATGATACGGATGATGATGTAATGAAAGACTCTTTAAGAAATGAAATTAGAAGAGTTTTAAAATCATTATCTCCACGTGAAGCTGAAATAGTAAATGCTTACTTTGGGTTGGATGGTGAAAATGGAGTAACGATAGAGCAAATTGGCCACAAATACGATCTTACAAAGGAGCGTATACGCCAAATTAAAGAAAGAGCAATTAAGCGCTTACAAAAAGCTAGATACAGCAGTGCTTTAAAAGCTTATCTTGGTTAATCAAATATATTACGATGGGTTTAGTTTACTCCGGCTTTTACAGCCGGAGTTCTTTTTTTATAAGTGGTGAACAAAAAAACAAACAGGCTTGTTAACTTTGTTAGCTATGAAATTCAAATTCAGTCTGTACACATTCATCACCATCTTTTTTTGCTCCTCCTGCGAGAAGGCTATTGAATTTGATTTAGAAACGGTGGCACCAAAATTAGTGGTAGAAGCCTCAATAGAAAACGGTCAATATCCTATCGTGTACCTTTCTAAAAGTATGGGGTACTTTTCCAATATTAACCCAGGGGTGGTACAAAATAGTTTTGTACATCATGCAGCCGTTTATGTTTCTAACGGTACACAAACACACCGGTTAAAGGAATATACTTTACCCATTGCGGGTGGCTATACCTTTTATTATTATTCTGCAGATCCATCTACACCGGGTACACTTTTTACAGGCCAATTTGGTGGGCAATATTCATTACAAATAATTACGGATGGGCAGGAGTATAATGCTAGCACTAGTATACCTTTTGTAACCCGACAGGTAGATTCGCTTTTTTGGAAGCCAGCACCGGCTGGTAATTCAGCAAATAAAGTAGTAGTAATGATAACTGCTAAGGACAGACAAGGGTTTGGAGATTATATTCGCTATTACACTAAAAGAAATGGAGAGCCATTTTATCCCGGGCTAAATTCTGTTTATGATGATCAAGTTATAGACGGGCAATCTTATACCGTACAAATAGAAAGAGGAAGACCCAGAGATGGTGGGCTAGATGAGGAAGGTAGTTTTTTTAATAAGGGCGATACAGTTTCGCTAAAACTGGCAAATATTAACAAGTCAACTTATGATTTTTGGCGTACAATGGAGTTTAGTTATGCTAGCGTTGGTAATCCCTTTTCTACTCCTACAAAAGTGTTGAGCAATATTAGTAATGGTGCATTAGGATATTTTGGTGGCTATGGAGCACAATATCATCAATTAATAATACCGCAATAAAGGCATACAGCACTACTGCCACTTACTAGTAAGAAAGGGTTAACTTTAAAAAAGCGCTGGATAAAATAACATACCCTAGCATTCTAATATTGCGTACCTCCAATAATAATTCAAAGCAATGGTAGCAATATTCTACATTATTGATTTGCTTTAGCCAAAACCATTAAGGATAAAGCAAGGCAAATTTTGAGCAAAAAAAAGCATGTTGTTTTAATCTTGTAAAATTAAAACAACATGCTTTAGTTTTCGTTGTCAACAGGTTTAAAGCTGCTTATATACTTTTACATAATCCACGTACATGGACTGTGGAAAGGGGGTGCCCGTAGTAGGAAATCCTACAAAATTTCCGCCTACTGCAACATTTAATAAAAGGAAAAATGGTTGATTATACACCCACTCACCGGTTACCTTTTCGGGTGTGATGCGGTGATATAGAAAATTATCTACGAAGAAATCAATATAATCTTTACCCCATTCTACAGCGTAAATATGAAAATCAGTATCAAATCTGCCATTCATCAAAGCAAATGATTTTCCGATAGCATTACCGCCGGCATAACCAGGGCCATGTATGGTGCCATAATTTATGGTAGGTTGTTGTCCACGCTGTTCCATTATATCTATTTCCCCACATTGTGGCCAAGGCTTAGTATCAATATTACTACCTAGCATCCAAAAGGCAGGCCATATACCCGGGCCAGTAGGCGTTTTAATGCGTGCTTCAAATCGTCCATAAGCTTGTGCAAACTTGCCTTTTGTTTTTAATCTTGCACTGGTAAAACCTGCGGGATTGCTAATGGCAGTTATTACAAGTTTACCTGCGCCATCTAACTTTACGTTATTCACATTATTAGTGTACACTTGTAGCTCATTATTGCCCCAGCCGCCACCACCAAGGTCAAATGCCCATTTGGTATTATCGGGAGCACTACCGGCGGTGCCAGTAAAGTCATCGCTCCAAACTAATGACCATTTTCTTTCGGGCAATGTTTGTACGGCTTCTTTTTTACATCCGTTTAAAGCTATTGCGGCGGCCATAGTAATGCCTGATAGCATTAAAACCTGGCTTATTTTTTTATAAATGGAAAATCTCATTGTATTTTTTTTTATAATGAAGCAATGGCATTATTATCTAAATAGAATATTATCAATATAAATGGTGCCGTTGCCATCAAATTTAAACTGGAACACATTGTTTAAGGCTACCTGTGGTGCAAAATGCGATAAAGGTATATCTACACTATTCCAACCATTGGCTGTGGGTACTGGTAGGGCATAGGCTTTTTCCCAAGGGGCCTGGCCACCCGGTGAGCCTGGAGGGCAAATTAGGTAGATGTTTAAAGCAGTAGAATTGCCTGTATAGTAGTCAATATGTAAATATTGTTTTCCTGATACATCCTGGTTACTTCCAAATTGCAGGCCTTGGTAGTTTAAGCCGGTGTATAATAAAGTAGTATTACCCGCAATAGAAGGCTGTGTTACCACTGTAGCTTGCCCCCAATTAGGGTTTAAGTCGCTACCACTTACATTAGTATACGCATTGCTGAAAATAGATATTACATTGGCCGATGGATAGGTAGGTGTAGGTGCGGCTACTGTTGGTACAGTAGGTATGCGCCAGAAATAAAGATTATCTAAATAGATATCGCTACCCCCGCCACCATCAAATTTAAATTGAAATACACTGCCCAATGCTACTTGCGGCGTAAAGTTTGAAAGTGGTATATCTATACTATTCCAACCGGAGGTAGGTACAGAAAGGCTAAATGCTTTTTCCCAAGGGGCTTGGCCGCCGGGTGAACCAGGAGGACATATTAAATAAGCATTAAAAGTACCCGCATTGGCACTGTAGTAATCTATATGTAAATATTGATAAGTACTTAAATTTTGGCTTGCTGAAAATTGAAATCCTTGATAATTGAAATTAGTAAAACGAAGGGTATTATTTCCACTAATCGGCACTTGCGTAACCACTGTGCTCTGCCCCCAGTTAGGGAAAAAGTCAGTTCCACCAAGGTTTGTATAACTATCGCTGAAGATAGAGAATACATTAGCCGCTGATACAGTAGGCACGGGTGCGGCTACAGGTGGAACGATGGAATTGCTCCAGAAATAAATATTGTCGGCAAAAAAGTTAGCAATATTTGAACCTTCTAAAATTATTTGTCCAAAATGTGCTTTTGTACTTAAACCCGGTAAACTGGAGAATGGAATATCAAAACTAAGCCAAGTTCTAGCAGTTAAAGAAGGATTAGTAAGTGTTACAATATCGCTTACATCATCGCCGCCACCAGGTGCTCCATTGGCTCCAAAATCTAATACCCTTACTTTAAATGTAGCGCCGGGGTTTATATTATCAGGAAAGTAAAGATCCAAATGCAAATTAGAGCGATTAGCAATACTGATAGTAGGAGTGGTAACTTGTATGCCCACAAAATTAAAATTAGTGTAGTTTAACACTTTATCATTTCCTACTTGAAAGTCGGCCGACTGGGTTGTTTGCCAAGGCTGCCAGTAACCATTATAATAATCAACATTGATATTGGTATACGCATCGCTAAAAATAGAGGTTACATACGCAGGGTCTCTAGTAGGTACAGGTGCCCCTACGTAAGCGCCAGACGCATTTAAGGTAAGGCTACCACTAGCATGTATGGTATCTAATGTAGCGGTAATTTTTGCGGTACCGGCACTAAGCGTAGTAACCAAGCCAGCTTCACTTACCGAAGCAACTGCAGCATTAGAGGAAGTAAATTTAAAGTAGTAAGGTGTGAGGTTAATGGTACTGTTAATGCCACTTGGAAGGCTATAAGTAGCAGATAAACCATCAATTGTATTCGTAATACCATTAAATGATAATTGCGTTTTGTCAACGCCATTTAAAATGGTAGCGGTAGCAGTGCCTAGGTCAGTTAATTTTTCAAATTTTACTTCATCAATCCAAAAAGTATAACCTCTGTTATTTTCTGGCCCAGTTGAGTAATAAAACAATCCTTTTTCTGCGGTTAATTTTGCGGCATTGGGAATAGGAATAATTACTTTTTTCCAATTGCTATTTACAGGCAAATTATTTAAGGAAACTTGATATTTATTAGCCCCTAAATCGTTACCAAAGCCCACTACACCAATAGTGGCCGCTTGCGATGCTTTGATGTAAAAAGTAAGTGCATTGTAACCGGATAAATTTCTTCCAGTTTTACTAAAAAATACACCGCCTGCATACGATCCATTAGGACTATTAGCATCCGGTACTTCGAACCGCATTGATTGACGAGTACCGCCATAAGCCAATTGATTTTCTACTTGAAAGGCTTTAAAATCGGAACCGCCAAAAGCGGCATAGGCTAAATCTCCCGTAAAGTCATCTAAAAAAACTTCTGCGGTAGTTGGAAAAGAGGGGGCCTGCAGATCGGATACATCTCGTTTCTTGCATCCCACCACTGATAGCATTGCTATTACTAGCATACTAAAAGATAAATTGTAGATTGATAATTTCTTTTTCATTTTAATGTCTTTATTGTTAGCAAGCAGTTTATTTTCCTAAATTGATTTGTATGTATGTACGAATCTCCCACTCATTTCCATTAGGGAAACCTATAGCTGTTGGATCGGGTACCCAGTTACCCCCTGCATCTAATGTTTTGATGGGTGAGTATCTTGGAGAGTATTTATCCAATGTACGATAGGTACCACGAATACCAATTTTAGTACCGGGTAGCATAAACCAATCTGGTTTTCCAATTTCGGTTGATATATCCGCTATTAACTGTAATGGGAAGGTTAAGTTAAAATCACGATGATAATCGAAAGGCCCCCAGTCATTAAACTTGCCAATTGCGCTAAATTTAGTTTTCTTATAAATACTTCTTAAATCAAATCCATACCTGTTGATGGTACGCTTATCACTACCTGTAGCTTGGCCATTACCCGCATAAAGGTTGGCAATGAAGCCCAAGTCTGGGTTTACTTTTGAAACGATTCTAGTGTTTACTTCCCACAAATCTTCTGCGGGCGCCGATCCTGGAAAGGCAAACAAATTTCTATTGGCCAAAATACCAATTGCCGCATCTTGAATGGTAGGTAAATGACGATAAATAAAATCAACACTAGCGGCAAATTTTGCATCTTCTGCTCTGTCATTATCCCACTCATACATCCAGGTAGCTGGGGTAGGGTCGAAGGTTAATAAAAGCTCACCACCTATTGTTTCTCTATTTGAACGAACGGCAAATGGATCGTCTAAAATATTTCTAGGTCTGCCCGGTGCTAATACATCCGCTGGTATAGGCCCTTCGATAGGTTTTTGATATAAGAAGTTGGGCGCAATTTGCAATTTGCCAACATTAACGGTAAAGCCACTTAATACATTATACATATTTCCGCTGCCCACATCTTTCAATCTCCAGCCTGTAAATGTTTTAGTTTGATCTACTCCACCATTGGCCACTAAGCCCATGTAAGAAGCAAGGCCATACCACTGCACTAATCCTTTACTATAGGTTAGCTTTATTTTTCCACCAAAATTATCTTCCTTATTAATTTGGCTTTGATACACAGTACCATTGCGCATTAATTGAAAGTTCCTTCCATTCAATGGCTGTCCGGCCCACAAGCCACCTAATTCAACGCCAAAGTTGTTAAACTTTCTTGCGATTGCAAGTGCTGCTTTTCTAGTTTTGGGTACCGGCACTGCAAAAGAACTTTGTAAGCCATTGCGCTGTGTTAAATCCTCATGAAACATACCGGTTACATTAAACTTGGCAATGCTACGAGTATACTTGGCAAGAAAAGCAGGGTTGGCTCCCCACCAAAGCTCTGGACCAAATGCCACTTTTAAACCTTTAATTGCTTTCTTACCTTCTATTTCAAAGCCGAAAGGAGCTTCACCATTATAAATATCTATGTTGGGACCATAATTAGCTTCTGGATAAAGCCCAAAGAAATCGCCCTCATATCCCCAATGATAATGGCCTGTTCTGTAAAAGCCGGTTAGTTTAAATAATTTGGCATCCCAGTTATAACTAGCTCTATATAATTGAATGCGATTGTTTGAATTTATTAAAGTAGGACCAGTAGGGGTATTTACAGTTATTTTTCTACCACGGTTTTCATAAAAAATTTCATCAATTGGATTTTCTGCTACATTGCCCAATACATTAAATTGAACATTGGCTGTCATATTTGGAGCAGGATTGGCAGTAATACCAATATTGAAAGATTGCATATGATCAAAACCTAACCGATTAGGAAAGCTACCCGGAACCACGGGTTCATTTTGTCTTGGTGTAGCAATAAGACTACCACCGGTATTATAGGTGCTAAAATTTGCCTGTAGATCACTTAAATAAAGTTTTCCTTTGTCGGTGGTTTGTAATGCTGCTTTATCACCTCTTGCCCTTAATGCGGCATCAGCAATTTGTATATTATCTAAGATAGCCATTTGTCCTTTGGCATCAGTTCTAGTTGGGTTAAACTGATGTACATCTTTTAGGGCATAATAGGCAGCACGAGGGTAAAGTTCATATTGGCCGCTTTCGTTTGTTTTGCCTTTTGCGCAAATGCCAAACCATTCTTCGTTCATATTATGCTCACCTTGCTTAAAATCGTTTTGGTATCCACCATTTGTCCAAGAGGCAGTTACGTCATGCTCATCTAGGTTAACAGTTTGACCCGTTTTCCACCAGCCATCGCTAAACTGAAAGGTAAAGCCGCCTAAGCTGTTACCATTTTTACCCATGCTAGCAGCATTAGCATATATTTCTTTCCAGTTGCTTACTAAAACTTTAGCCTGAAACTCTTGATCTTCTTTTTGCGCTTGTGTATTGTAAGCATCACCACCAAATTCAGTCATGATTACCGGTTTGCCATATTCTTTCTTTACACGACTATATAAATCTGTAAAGGTCATACCACGATAGGCATTAATGCCCAGTATATCTACATCGGTACATTCTTTAGCAATAATATCTAAGAAAAGTAAATCACCATTACAAATAGCCATTGGGTGGTTAGCGTCAAGGCTTTTCATTTCCTTAGCCGCATCATTAAAAAGTTTATAGAGATGTTGTGCATCTTTAGTAGATTGCCTGTTAGCCAAAGGTATATTCTCCGATTCGGCGCCTCTCCAAAATAGTCCATAATTGTTTTCATTTCCTAAAAGAAAAAGTAGTAGACCGGGAGTGTTTTTATACTCGCTAACCATTTGCTTAACTTCTTTTAGCAATAATTCTCTTACGATAGCTGATGAATAATCGGTATTAGGTTGCCACTTTCCCTTTACGGTAAGGCCATAGCGACCAAACGAGTGGTTAAGCATGGTATAAATGCCATAGTTTTCAAATATGTACTTTACCCAGCGGGCCGGTACACCGGTATACTGCCTTATGGTATTAACACCCATGTTCTTTAAAAGGGGCATTTCGTAATCTAAAGCCGCCTTAATTACGGCATCAGATTGCTTCCATAAACTGTAGTTGAAATTGGTACCAACGGGAAAATG
The DNA here is from genome assembly GCA_039796695.1 of Bacteroidota bacterium. Classification (GTDB taxonomy): domain Bacteria; phylum Bacteroidota; class Bacteroidia; order Chitinophagales; family Chitinophagaceae; genus JJ008. The sequence continues at coordinate 89,328 of JBDKJF010000003.1, read as the reverse complement.
ATCCCAATTCATACCATTAATAAAAAACTCTTTTCCGTTGGTTTCCATAACGAAACCATCTCCTGACGTTTTGACGGTTACCTTGTCCGCCTGTGCGAATAGGCCAAAACTGGCCAGTAACAATAGCAGAAATACTGCAATGATCTTTCTCATATGGCAATTTTTAGTTGACGATTAATAAATTGAATAGAGCAAATGCTATTAACTATTGAAGTAGAAATATACCGCCCTATTACAATTTGTTTTGGTGCAAAAAAGCGAGTTAAAAGTAGGGAGTTGCTTTCAATATTTCCAAAAAAAAAGCCACATCACTACTACTACATTTATAAAATAGCCTATTTTTAGCCTTAAACAAGTACATCTATACTACATCTAATACCATACTTTTGTTTAAAACGACCAAACAGTGTAAAAACATTGTTTTTTCTTTTATTGGTTGCTTTTTTTAATTCAATACTCTTAAGTCAATCAATTACCGGTCAAAATGATGTAGTAAGTTTTACCAGAAGTAACTATGGTGCGGGTACACAAAACTGGGCTATTACACAAGATCAGTACAATCGTTTGTACATAGCTAATAATGAAGGCTTATTGGTATATAACGGATCAAAATGGCAGTTATACCCAGTACCTAATAAAACTATTGTAAGATCACTCGGCTTTGGGCAAGGCGGAAAATTGTATGTAGGTGCTCAGGATGAGTTAGGTTTTTTTGGGCCAGATAAGTTAGGTAGATTACAATTTACGTCATTAAAAACGCTATTACCAGCTACCGATAGAACCTTTAATGATGTATGGCAATTAAAAATTGCAGAAGAAGAGGTGTTCTTTAGAACCGATGCCAAAATATTTAAGCTTTCGGAAGGCAAGATGACAGTTTATCCAGCGGTTACCAACTGGCTTTCTATACATAAACATCAAGCGAATGTAATTGCCCATGAAAAAAACAAAGGGTTAATTATCTACAAGAATAAGCAATGGCAATCGTTTATTAATGAGGAGGCATTGCCAACTGATTTTTTTATTACTGATATGGTATCGTTTACAAGCGATACGAGTTTGGTGAGTACTACCAAACATGGATTGTATTGGCTTACACAAAATAAATTAATCCCTTTTAATTTTCAACCCAATGCATTACAGGCGAAACAACATTTTACTTCGCTTTTTAAATTAAACAATCAACACATTCTGGTAGGGAGTTATTATAACGGCGTTTATCTTATTACCAAAGAGGGTAGGGTGGTTCAACATATTAGCGCAAAGAATAAAATGCCTAATAATACAGTGCGTTGTCTTTATGCAGACCATTTTAATAAAGCTTGGGCTGGCTTAGACAATGGGTTAGCTTTTTTTGAATATGAAAATACGCTTCGCCAAATTAATCCCGCTATATTTAATAATGGGGCAGGGTATGATGTAGAAACATTAAATGGGGATTTGTATTTTGCGCTTTCTACCGGTATTCAATATTTACCGCTAAAGTCAATATTAGATGTTAGTAATTCCATTCCAGAGCCAATGGTTATTAAGGATGGGCTTAGTTGGAATTTATCCGTTATTAATAACCAACTGCTAGCAGGGCGAGATGATGGTTTGTTTACGATTAAAAATTATCAAGCGAAAGGGATTGAAACTGCTACAGGCTATTGGGGTTGCCGCATATTAACCGATACACCCCATACTACTATTGCCGCAGGTAACTATTTAGGTGTTCATTTTTTTGAACAAAAAAATGGATCCATTGTACCGGCCGGTAAACTAAATGATTTTGCTGAATCCAGCCGTTATATTGAAACAGATAAAACGAATATTTGGATATCACATCCGTACCGCGGTATTTTTAAAGTTAACGGAATTAATAAATCAGTAAAATTATACACTGAAAAGGAGGGGCTGCCCACACAGCTAGATAACCATGTTTTTAAAATAAATGGAAGTATTGTGTTTGCTACAGCTAAGGGCATTTATGAGTATAACGCAGCTACCGACAAAATAGTAAAAGCGGCTAAATATGAGGCTATTTTTGGCGATATGCCAATAAGATATTTAAAAGAAGACCCCAATGGCAATATATGGTTTGTACAAGAAAAGATGGTTGGGGTGGCTGATTTTAGTTTAACCAAACCTGCGATTCACTACATTCCGGAATTAAAAAATAAAATTCTGAGTGGGTTCGAAAACATATTTCCCTATAATAGTCGAAATGTTTTAATGGGTGCGGAGGCAGGGTTCTATCATTTAGATTATGAAAAATATAAAGAAAGTATACAGCCCTTTTATACTTATATAACCCTGTTAAAAAATACAGGGCGAAGCGATAGCCTTTTATTTGGTGGATATATTTTTGACGATACACCAACACAAAAAAAAATTAGCATACCATTTAATAGAAACTCACTTTTGTTTTCTTATGCGGCATCTGTATACGGCCAACAAGGTGGTGTGGAGTTTAGTTATTTCTTAGAAGGATTTGATGATGACTGGAGTACCTGGAGTGTAAATGTAGATAAAGAGTACACTAACTTACCCCCTGGAGATTATATTTTCAAAACAAAAGCTAGAAGAAGTCCTTCTCACGAATCATCAATACATTCATTTTACTTTACCGTAAATGCGCCTTGGTATAAAACGATATGGGCATACTTGTTTTACTGTTTGTTTGCTGTAGGCACCCTTTATGCCTTGTTTAAATATCAATCATTGCGATATAAAAAAAGACAGGAAACTCGCCGAAAAGCAGACCAACTTAAATTTGAAGAAGAGCAAAAACAAATAGCATATCAACATCAATTAGCATTAACCAAGTCAGAGAAAGAACTTGTGATGTTGCAAAAGGAAAAATTAGAGTTCGAGATTAATCATAAAAATGCAGAGCTAGCCAGTACAACCATGAATCTGGTGCAGAAAAAAGAATTTATCTTAAAGCTCAAATCAGAGTTACAGCAGTTGCAGAAAAATACAAACGTAGTGGTTGATAGTCCGGCATTGAAAAAATTAATTAAAGTACTTTCAGAAGAAGAAAAATTAGATGTAGAATGGAATAATTTTTCGCAACATTTCAATAAGGTACATGGCGATTTTTTAACTGCGCTCAAACAGAAATTTCCTGCTTTAAAACCACATGAATTAAGGCTTTGTGCTTATTTGCGCATGAATTTAAGCAGTAAAGAAATAGCGCCTTTGATGAGCATTTCTATTAGAGGAGTTGAAATTAGCCGCTACCGCCTTCGAAAGAAATTAGAATTGCCTACAGAAATAAACCTTGTAGAATTTTTAATGAATCTACAATAGCGTTTTTAATCGTTAGATCACTTCTTTCAAAAGCTGCTATATGCATAGCCGTTCCTTTTACTTTAAAATAGCTTACTCTTTTTGCTTTGATCATTGATGTACTGTCATTAAGTGTCATCACACATCCACATTACGATTTTAAGGCATAATAGTATATACATACTTAATTACATCATAGAATGATATTAAACTCTTTTAAGCATACAAATAAAATTTTTGTTATGCTAAAACTATATACAGTATTAAGTGAATCGTCGTGTACTAAAAGGTACTTTTTCTAACTATCCTTTTTTATTTCAAAAAAATAGAAATAAAAAAAGGAGCTTCTCTGCATGCAAAGAAGCTCCTTACTTAAAAATTACATCGTTTATTATCTATACACTACTATTCGTTGATTGCTAAGTTCTCTGCCATCACTCGTTACGATTTTTACTATATAAACACCAGCGGCCGTATTACCTAAGTCGATATCTGTTCGGCTGTAAGCGGTAGCTGTATTTATTTCTTTCTGCATTATAACTTTAGCGGCGGCATTTAAAATCATTATGGTAGCCTTTTCATTTAGTTGATTGTAGAATCTTACTTGAAACTGTCCGTTGTTAGGGTTAGGGTATAACCATACATTAGTACTGGCCAATCCTGTAAGGTTGATGGAGTTAGAAGTAGTTACACAACCATTCGGGTCGGTGTACACGACTGAGTAAGCACCAATATTATCAACCGATAATGGGCCATAAGTAGCTGCAGTAGTATTGTTAATGGTATTGCCATTAATCCTCCACGCATAATTACCACCCGATGGGTTGGCAGTAGCCACTAGGTTGGCACTTTGCCCTGGTAATAAGCTGCTGGTTGCCACTGCATCTATACTAATGGTAGGCAATGGATTTACAAATAATGTAGCCGCATTAGAGAAGATTGTTGTGCACAATCCTGTTATGCGTACCCTAAATGTATTGGTATTCATCGCAAGGCTAACATTACTAATTGTGTAACTAGTAGCTGTAGCACCACTTATATCTACCCAAGCACTACCATTCCATTGTTGCCACTGATAGGCTAACGGTCCGTTTGCATTGGGGCTAGTAATGGCTGCCACATTAAAGGTAGCATTGGCACCCAAACATACTGTGGTATGCGTAGGTTGTGCTGTAATTACAGGTAATTGTCCATCGGTTACCGTTACGTTAAAGGAACATGTAGAAGTATTGCCACATGCATCTGTAGCGGTAACATTTACGATTGTAGTACCAATAGCAAATACAGATCCCGAAGCTGGTACAGAAACAATGCTAACCGTACCACCACAGTTATCGGTAGCGATAGGGGCAAAGTTTACAATCGCTGTGCAAGCCCCAGCCGGTGTATTCACATTTATATTAGCAGGGCAAGTAAGCACAGGGCCAGTTACATCATTAACAGTAATGACTTGCGTACAGGTACTTGCGTTGCCAGCAACATCTGTAGCACGGTAGGTGCGTGTTAACGTAAACCGATTAGCACAAGTTTGGTTACTAATTACATCACCTACATGTGTAACAACTACTCCAGGACAATTATCTACTGCAGTAACCGTAGCAATATTAACTGGTGGTACCAATGCTGCACAACTTATTGTTACAGGTGCAGGGCAAGTAATTATTGGTGCCTCTGTATCATTAACCCTTACAGTAAATGAACAGTTAGTAGTGCCACAAGCATTGGTAGCAGTAAGCACCACGGTAGTAAGGCCAGTATTAAATATTGATCCACTACCATTGCCAGTACCGGTACCCGTAGTAGCGCCACTGAATACATAAGTAATGGTGGGTACAGGTATACCGGTTGTAGGGCTAGCATAAGTGGCAACAGCTCCACATTGACCAGCATCATTGTTTAAAACTAAATTTGCCGGGCAAAGAATAGTTGGAAGCCCTTGAACTGAAACCGTTGCTGTTATTGGCGTACCGGTACATCCATTTGCTGTTGGTGTAATAGTAAATGTAACAGTTTGTGCAACCAACGTATTATTAGTTAAAGTACCACTGATATTACCAGCACCACTTGTCGCAATGCCACTTACGTTTACGGTGTTGTCTCTAGTCCAGCTATAAGTAGTACCTGTTACAGCACCCGTTAGGGCAATAGTTGTAATGGGGCCTGAACATACAATTTGGTTTGCTGGCGTAGCCACAGCCGTTGGAATGGGGTTTACTAATACGGTAGCGGTAATGGGTGTACCCGAGCAGCCATTTGCAACTGGCGTTATAGTAAAGGTTACCGTAATTGGATTAGCAGTTGTATTAATTAAATTACCACTGATATTTCCAGCACCACTTGCCGCAATGCCCGTTACACCCGCCGTATTATTTCTTACCCAATTAAAAGTAGTACCACTAACAGCGCCACTCAAAACAATGGAAGTAATAGGCCCAGCGCAAATTGTTTGCGATGACGGCGTAGCAACTGCATTGGGAGTAGGGTTTACTAAAACAGTTGCAGTAATTGGGGTTCCAATACAAGCTCCAATAGAAGGGGTAATGGTAAAGGTAACTGTAATAGGCGCATTGGTAGTATTGGTAAGTGAACCAGTAATATCTCCACTTCCACTAGCAGTAATGCCTGATACATTTACCATATTATCACGGGTCCAATTATAGGAGGTAGCAGTACCTGTAAGGGCAATGGTAGAGATATTGTTTCCACTACATATTGTTTGGGATGATGGAGTTGCTATTGCAGTAGGAGATGCTGGAGGTTGGGTAATTGTAAAGTTTACAGCCTGTGTACAGCCATTGGCATCTGTAACAGTGCATGTCCAAGTGCCAGCAGTTAAACCAGATACCGAAGTGGTACCGTCACCAGTCGGATTACCTGGGGTCCAGTTGTACGTATATCCGGCGGTACCACCTGTAGGTGTATTGATGCTAGCCGCACCGTCAGCGCCACCATTACAGGTAACATTTGATTGTGATGCAGTGGTTACAGCTAAAATGGTCGGTTGTGTAATAGTAACATTTACAGCTTGTGTACATCCATTTGCATCGGTAACAGTGCATGTCCAGGTGCCGGCTGTTAAACCACTCACACTTGTAGTACCATCACCCGTTGGATTACCAGGCGTCCAGTTATAAGTATAGCTACCACTTCCACCTGTAGGGGTATTGATACTAGCCGTTCCATTAGCTCCGCCGTTACAACTTACATTGGTTTGAGAAGCAGCGGTAACTGTTATAGCAGTAGGTTGAGTAATTGTAAATGTTTGCTGAGCAGTACATAAGTTTGCATCTGTAACTGTACATGTCCAGATGCCGGCGGTTAATCCACTCACACTTGTAGTACCATCACCAATTGGGTTGCCTGGTGTCCAGTTATAAGTATAGCTACCTGTTCCACCCGTTGGTGTATTAATGCTAGCTGCACCTGTAGTTCCTCCATTACATGCAACATTGGTTTGAGAGGCAGCTGTTACTGTAATGGCAGCAGGTTGGCTAACCGGTGCATTAACAGTTCCAGTACAACCATTGGCATCAGTAATAATGACAGAATAGGCTCCCATAACAAGTCCTGTACGATCTTCAGTAGTAATGCCACCGCCCCAGTTAAAAGTATATCCGGGTGTTCCACCTGAAGGAGTAAGGTTTATTGCTCCAGTATTTCCACCATAGCAGGCCACGTCTGTAATCACTCTAGTGCCTGTAACAGCAGTGCTAGGTTGAGTAATGTTGAAAGGTCTTGTTGCAGTACAACTATTGGCATCAGTAATGGTAACGGTATAAGTACCCGCTGCCAAACCAGTTGCTGTAGCACTTGTGCCACCAGAGGGTGCCCAACTGTATGTGTAAGATGGAGTGCCTCCACTTGGTGTAACAGATGCGCTACCATTTGTACCACCGAAACAACTTACATTAGTTTGCGAACCGGTAACTGATATAGCGGTAGGTTGAGTAATAATAATATCTACAAACCCAGTACAGCCATTAGCATCAGTAGCGGTACATCTCCAAGTTCCAGCTACTAGGCCAGAAACAGAAGTGGTGCCATCACCAGTAGGATTGCCTGGTGTCCAATTATATGTATAAGAGCCCGTACCGCCTGTAGCACTATTTACTGCTGCCGTTCCATTAGCTCCGCCGTTACAACTTACATTGGTTTGAGTAAGAAGAGTAAGAGATAAGGCTGGTGGTTGAGTTATAGTAATATCTACGAAACCAGTACAGCCATTAGCATCAGTAGCGGTACATCTCCAAATTCCAGCGGTTAAACCAGATACTGTAGTAGTACCATCCCCAGTGGGATTGCCTGGTGTCCAGTTATAAGTATACGGTCCGGTACCACCAGTAGCAGCGTTTACTGTTGCAAGTCCATTAGCGCCACCATTACAGGTAACATTTGTACTAGAGGAACTAGTTACTATAACACTGGAAGCGGGCTGTGTAATAGTAAAGTTTACAGCCTGTGTACAGCCATTGGCATCGGTAACAGTGCATGTCCAAGTGCCAGCAGTTAAACCAGATACCGAAGTGGTACCATCACCTGTTGGATTACCTGGGGTCCAGTTATAAGTATATCCGGCAGTACCGCCTGTAGGTGTATTGATGCTAGCCGCACCGTCAGCGCCACCATTACAGGTAACATTTGATTGTGATGCAGTGGTTACAGCTAAAATGGTTGGTTGTGTAATAGTAACATTTACAGCTTGTGTACATCCATTTGCATCGGTAACAGTGCATGTCCAAGTACCTGCAGTTAAGCCAGAAACAGAAGTGGTGCCATCACCTGTAGGATTGCCTGGTGTCCAATTATAGGTATAAGGTCCCGTACCGCCTGTAGCACTATTTACTGCTGCCGTTCCATTAGCTCCGCCGTTACAAGCAATATTGTTTTGCGTAAGAAAAGTAAGAGACAAGGCAGGTGGTTGAGTGATAATAATATCTACAAACCCAGTACAGCCATTAGCATCAGTAGCGGTACATCTCCAAGTTCCAGCTACTAGGCTAGAAACAGAAGTAGTGCCATCACCAGTAGGATTGCCTGGTGTCCAATTATAGGTATAAGGGCCCGTACCGCCTGTAGCAGGGTTTATACTCGCAGTACCATTATTACCACCGTTACATGAAACATTTGTAGATGCAAGAGTAGTAAGTGAAAGGCCTGCTATAGTAATATTTGCTCTTGCTGTAAGGTCGTTTGTAGGAACATTATCCACTACCGCATTTACCGTACCCGATCCGGTGGCACCACCAGCGGAATACGTAACCGTAGCGGTACCACTAGGCTGAATACTAGGCTCTGCAGAACTAAGAGTACCTAAAGTAGCGGAAAAGCTTACCGGCGTTCCTATAACGGCACTAAGGTTAACGGGTAAAATAGTCGAGTTTTCAGAATTACTTAAAAAGCTTGTAGTAACAGTACTCGTACTTCCTGAACATATTGTTGTAGGCAAAGCGGAAGACTTCAATTGTAACCAATTAGTAGTAGATGATCCCAAAACATCTACATTAGATGAGGTAGGCCCGGAGTTTACACCCCACCAGTTATTGTCCGTATTGAATAAACCTATGGTTCCTCCGCCAGAGCTTATTTTTTTACCTGTAGTTACATTAGCAGCAGTATTGTTTCCAAGTATTCGATTATAGTTTACACTTACGCCTTGTGCATTTGTAACAGCCAGCACAGCACCACCGAAAGTGCCGCCAAGTGCAGTATTAGCTGAAAAAGAATTACGTAAAATAACAGTGGTAAGGGGACCAGCGCCGTTACCGCTTATATTTATTGCCCCGCCTTGTGTACCAGCGGAATTATTAGTGAAGGTGCAATTTGTTATAGACACATCACCTATACCGTTATAGTTAATAGCGCCACCAACCCCAGAGCTAGCAGTATTATTGATAAAAGTAGAATTGGTGATAGTAAGATTATGTGCATTAGTGCTCGAACTTTGAGAAATAACACCTCCATTAACAGTGGCTGTATTATTTAAGAATATACAATTTGTAATGTTGGTTACATCACCCGCTCTTCCGGCCAAAATTGCCGAGCCAGATCCAGTCACATTGCCACCAACAATGGTAACATTGGAAATATTAAACGTCAAAAAAGCGCCTGCTCCCGAAATTGCATGTACATCAAAAATTCTGTCTCCGATTATACCAGTGATTATAGATATACTCGGGTTAAGGCCGATAATATTGATCGTTTTATTTCCTGGCGCAGAATGGTTTATATCTAAATCGCCAGTAATTCCCGAATTATCGCCCGAACCGGTAATGTTTAGGGTATGATTTAATCCAGGCACCTGTATTGTAATAACAGAACCGGCCGGCTCATTATTGGAGGCAAGAATAGCCTCTCTTAAACTAATACCCGTTCCACCAGGTGTGGTAATTAGTGCACTAATACTACTTGTGTTACCGTCAATCTCATCAAAAGTAGTAGTTATGTTGACAATTTGAGCATTTGAACTATAGGAAGATAAACCCCAAAATAAAATAAGTGTAAGCAAATATCTTACACTTTTAAAAGAGGTTGTTATGCTTTTGCTTTGGGTAAAAATGAAATTCATAAAGAATAAGATTTAGTATGAATTATAATGGTCAACTAAAAAGGAATAGCTATGCTTAATATTGATTAATTTCTAGCTGGGAAAATACCTGCTAATGCAATACAATAGTTTAATGCTAAATAAGGCATCATATTATTATGCGGTTGGCTAGCTCCATTTATACTTACAGCATTAGGGTTCATATTAACAGTACTTCCACTTGTGGCCGCATTATAGCTAAACAAATCTCTATCCGCACCCGCACCTGCAAAGAAATTGTTGTTAGGTGATGACTGCGTTCCATCGCCGCTATTTGCTTGTATTAAATGGGTATGGGCTGGCATTTCACTAGTAAGCAAGGTTACATTTTCTACACCGCCCATCTGTCCTATTTGGTAATCTGATAATCCGGGACCTTGTCCTGCACCCACCGCCATTCTTCCTTGTAGATTGGGCAATCCAAAATTAGTTTGGCCATTTCCACCGTAGTAAGTACCCAAAATTGAAAATAAAGCAGTGTATTGTGAAATGGGTAATAATTGACCATTGCACATGGCAAAATTTGTAGGAGCAAAATTGAATGCACCTATAATTATTTCTCCGACATATGGTTGTATAGCCATAATTTTTTTTTATTAATTTCTTGAAGGGAATAGACCTTGTAAAGCGATACAGTAGTTAACTACTAAATAAGGGGACCTATTAGAATGAGGTTGGCTACCCCCTGCAGAAGAAACAGAGGAGGCTGCCATTGTTCCATTACTAGAAGTACTATAGTTAGGGGCACTATTATCGTCGGCCCAGGTATTTCCATTGGGATATAGCTGGTTTGCTGGATTGCTGGATGCAACAGCCAAATGACTATGCATAGGAATCTCGGCGAGTGTTAAGGTATGATTTTCAACCCCGCCATTTGCACCAAGACTATAACTTCCTTGGCCTAAATTGGAGCCAAAATGAATTGGTACTCTTCCCTGCAGATTAGGCAATCCAAAGGTGGTTTGACCATTACCCCCATAAGTAGTACCTAATAAGGAAAAGAGGGCTGTGTTTTGCGTTATTAGCATAATTTGCCCGTTGCATAGCGCATGAAAACGAGGCGCAAAATTAAATCCGAATATTTTTATCTGTCCGATAAATGGTTCTGTTGACATAAAACAGATTTACTAATTTTTAAAATTAATCCCGGCTTGGGAATACTCCATAAAGGGATATAAGATAGTTTATAACTAAATAGGGCTGCATATTTTCATGTGGCTGATTACCCCCGGTTGTTGCTAAACTGCTTGTCTTCATTGTGGCACCATTTGCAGTACTCTCATGCTGTAGCAATGAAGGTTGTGCTGCCCAAAAATTGTTTGCTGGATCGGTAACATGGCCAACGGTAGAAGAGGCAAGCAGTGTATGATTATGCGCTGGAATTTGAGAACTCACTAAGGTTACGTTTTCCGTACCTGCCATTTCTCCTATTACTTTATTAGTTGTGCCCAAGCTTTGTCCAAAATGAATGGGTACACGCCCTCTTAAATCGGGCAATGCAAAAGTGTTTTGCCCATCTCCTCCATAGATGGTGCCGATCAATGAAAACAAAGCGGTATTATCTGCTATGGATTGTAAACTTCCATCACAAAAGGCGTAGCCAAGAATGGCAAAATTTCCAGCAAAAAGTTTGATTTCTCCTACATATGGTTGACCTGACATAAGCGTTTCATTAAGATATGGTACATAAAATATATGTACTACGTAAGTTTATGTTTTTTTTAACTATCCTCTAATGTACTTTAATATTTTAATAAAATAATTTATTTTTTTTCTGTTAAAATACGGTTGGCTTAAAACAAAGCCCTTTTGTAACCCCTAATGCAAGTAGACTTGCAGGTGTTAAGTAGCCCTCCTCTGTATACAAAAACTTTACATTTATATGTTCGCCCGCTAGGGTTGCTATTTCCAAATTATCTGCATCTATAAATAGGATAGTTCCGGGCTGCATTTGATGAGGGGCTGCACTTTCTGTTTTTTCGATATGCAGAAATCGAATTAATTTTTGATTGAGAAGGGTTGCCGCCCCATTATTATACGGATTGCAAGCATTGGTCAAAGCAATTATCGCATCAGCCTTCATCTTGTTCCAATCTATGGTAAATTCTTTTGCTTCCTGTTTTGGATAACAAATGGCTTTACTTTCCTCTTGTGGTCGTGAGGGTGGATTAAAGCCCATCGCTATTATTTTGGTTAGTGTTTCTACTAATTTTTGGGCCAGCCTTGCCAATTTAACTTCCAACAAGCCGTAGGTATCTGTTTGAAGCAACCCAATTTTTTCTTGTAAAATAATAGCACCACTATCGAGCCCTTCATCTAACTGATGAATGGTAACCGCACTGTATTTTTCTCTATTTTTAATTTGATGAAAAATAGGATCGCTTCCTCGGTATTGTGGTAAGGGGCCTGGATGAACGTTATAAAACCCTTTGGTAGGTTTTGCAAACAATGTGCTAGGAAGGGTGAAATTGAAAGTAACTACCAAGCCTAAATTTATATTATTATCTGCTATAAATCGGGTGGCAATTTCTTCAAAATTTTTTTTATTAACCGTTACAACGGGGATGTTAGATACCCCTAACGACTCTTTCGTTTCTTCTATTAGTTTCGTATGTTGTTCTGGAATAATTACTCCACCAAGTATGCCGGTATAAGCTAATTGCTGCATGGCCGGAAAGGCAAATCGACTACAACATAGCAATAGTGTTTTTATTTTTTCCATCTTTAATAACAGAGATAAGTATTTGTCCAGCCAGCTATATTTCCTTCTATATTCTTAGCGCTAAATTCTTCCCACTCGCTTTTTAGGTCAATACCATATTCCCTTTTTAGCTCGTTTGAACCAGGGGTACTAAAACATCGAATGGCAGGTGTTAAATAATAAAGCGTTTCTTCATCCAATATCATTTCTCCTCTAGGGCTTGCTATTTTTTTAGATAATAATCCTACAATTACCTCCTCCGCATTTCTATAATTAACATCTTTTGTATCTATTATTGCTTGCAAAATCAAACCTGTTTCCCAGCCTAATAAAGAAAACATGGAGGGAACTTTTTGATAATTCTTTTGATAAGTGGAAATAAATGTAGTATTAGCATTACCTGGGGCACTGCTATGCCAGGGTACATAACCCGCCACCGAAAACGGAAAACCATCTTGATGCGACAGTAAAGCTTTTTCTTCCAACATCATAGGGGATACATATACTTCTAATGTACCAGCTTGACTCCAATCTTTTAACTGCTTATAAAAAGCCGATGCTATTTTTGAGTCATAGATAGAAAGTAAGGTTTTTACAGATTTGTTATCGTTTAAAAACTGAAATAGCTCAGGAAACACCAATTCTTCTTTTAGCGTTTGTTTATTAATATAATTATGTTTAATAACACCGCTACCGTTTACAAACTCATTTACCATTGATAGAAGATGCATATAGCCACAATCATAAAAGGAACTGCAAACGGCCGCCTCTTTATGTTTTTGTCCTTGAGCAGCAGTAGAGCCGATTACGGCACATAAAAAAGAATGCTGTAATGTTAGGTGTATAATATTGGGTTGTGCTACCCAATTTATAGGATAGTTAGCACCAGTGTTTACAATTATGCAAATACGATTGGCTGCTAATATTAATGGTTTTATTAGCTCTAATATTTTTTCATCCATAAAAGCAATTAGCAAATCAACATTGTCCATCATCAACAATTTTTCAGTTTTGCCATACACTTCTTTTTCAACGCCACCAAATCCTATGCTTTCAGAAATAAAGTTGATTTTATTTGCATTTTCGGTTAACGCCAATTGGGTTTTAATGCCTTCTAAAAATTCTGCGCCAATTAAAGGGTATACATCTGATCGGGGAAACAATAATCCTATAGTCATTGCCAACGGTTAATAGTTAGAGATGGTGAGGTGTAAAAATAATAGATTAAATATTAAAGATTAAAAAGTTAATCTCGCATCCATTGTTGCATAGTAGGGTAGGGAGATAAATTTTTTTCAGCAGCATTTTTTTCGTCAAAGGTCATACCTACCCATTGCAGCATTGGTAGGCCAAAGTATCGCTTCTCTTTAAAATTGACCAGTATGGCGTCTCCACCTCCTTGATATCCATTTTTATGAAATACGAAACTAGGATCAATATTTAAATGAAGGCAGGCGGCATAGCTCCATGCAATGGCCATCATTTCTTCGGCCTCTCTATTTTGTCTTTGAGAAATATTTTCTCCTGTGAGGGTTTGTCTTTCTGCAGCTGGTACTACAGCTATATGCCCAGCCTCATGCAAAATATCTCCAGGAAAGGCAAGGGCCTGTTCATTTATAATAATGGTACTACCGATAATTTGTAAGCCTGGCAAGAAAGTAGCGCCAGACGTTTCTTTTTTTATAACAGTTATTCCAATACTGTATAAAAATTGAATACATGTAGCAAGCATTGTCTCCGAATTTTCAGCGGTATTTTTCATTTGTTTGCAATTTATCAAAGATTAATGTACTTTGGATTATATTTACCACAAGCAAATAAGCGCCGATATGAATACACGCAGAAAATTTATAGTAAACGGCTCTCTTACTGCAGCCGCCATCCTTGCTACTAATCCATTTAAAGCAATAGCCGGTAGCGGTACATTTACTACTGCAAATACAGCGTCACCTTATTTAGTGGTTATGCACACTGCATTGCCCGCCCAAAGCTTACCTACTAGTACTAGCCAATTTATTAGTGCTATTCAACGCAAAACCAACCGTGCATTATTGGTAAATACTGAAGCAAGCAATGAAAGCCGTTTTGAAATTATAACACAAGGCGGAATTAAAACAGGAATTATTTACTTAAATAAGGCGAATATATACTCCGCAGCTGCTTTAACCGATTTAGCAATGCAGCTAAAAAGTGAACAGCAGTGTAAAGTCGTTATTTGCGTTTCATCTTTAGGGTACTACCACAAAACAAAAAGCTGCGACAAACAATTAGCAGAAGCATCTGCCGGCATAGATCTTTTTATTGGAACAAATGCAGATAATTGCACTAAAAATACGATGGTGCTGCATAATAGTCTTCAGCATGAAGTAGTGTTGCAATCCTCGTTTGCAAATGATGCTGCTTTTGGAAAAGTGGAATTTGGGTTTGATAAAAATGGCCTAAAAAATCATATCCATATACTTAATACCGTTCCGCAAAAAAATCATTCGCTACAGCAAAATGCGATTGTGGTAGCTTAATCATTATTATATACTCAATACTCGCATTGCTTAAACTAATTTTGTAATTGGAATTAATAGCTCCACGATTTGATCATGTTAGAATTGAACTAATTTTAAATCTGGAGGATAGCAACAGTTTAAAGTATTTCTATATTAAAACCAATTTTATCTACTAATTGATAGGTAAAACGCAAACGAGCCGGGCATTTAACTAACATTTTACTATCTAATAATACAGGGCAAGTAAGGCTCGACTCTCGAAAACCTAACTCAAAATTTTCATACACTTTTAAAGCTGTATCCAATATTAATTGTTGGTGCGGTGCTATTTCTTGGATGGTTATTATCAACCCATCATTTATTACTGGAATGGATGGTGCATTGGCTTTTAATTGCCGTGCTACTGTTTTGTTTAAAATGAGTAATGTTTGTAATATAGTATCGGGCTTAGTACAAGTGGCTAGGTTTGCCGCTAAACTGGCGTTAATTTTAATTTCTTCAGGAATAAGAATACAGTTTTCTCCGCATTGGGGCATTAAGTTAGCCACTATATTTATTTGCGGCTCTTTTTTCAAAGCTTCCTTCATCGTTTCTGAAACGAGAATATCTGGTTGATAAGTAGTAGGTATTAAATAGTTGGTAGCATCTGCTTCTATCATTTCTTTTACATAATCCCCAATGCCCAATTGCTTAATTAGCAACTTTAAATAATTAATACTTATCGGATTTATCTCCAGTAATACTAGCTGTAATTGTGCGGGGGTGTACCTTGTTGTAAGTGGGGTAAGCAGGGTAGCAAAGGGGCCAGTGCCAGCATAAAAAACCACTACGGGTGCCTCTTTTTTTTCTTTTAATTTATTTTCAATTGCTTTGTTAATGCCGCAAAGAAATTGTTTTGTTCGCATCATATCCGTTACACATCGCATAGCGGTTACAGGGCTTACAGCTTCGCCTGCTGTAGTTAGTACATGCTGTTGGTGGGTAGTGGCATGTTCATCAAACTGTGTAATCGAACAAAACAATTCGGACAGTGCTATACAATTATTACGAATATCCAAATAGCTTAATGTAGTAGATAAAAGTGAATCTGTAATTTTTTTTAATGTATTCTGCATAGCATTCAAAAATGTTATGTCAATTATTTTTCTTCTGTGCGATGTTGATTACTAGTACGATCATTACTTTCTATCGTTATACCATTTTTCTCAAGCAGTTGCAGCATTTTAAGGTTAATGTCGTGTTGTAATTCATCAAAGGCATCAGCTTCGATGGGGTTAGTAAAATATTCTATCTTAACCAAAAAACTTCGATGGGTAATGTCGGCAAAAAATACTTTAGACTGTAATATTTCATTCCTACTCATTATTTTTTCAGCGGCGGCTATTAGTGCTTGTACTTGGGCGGCATGGGTATGTAACGAAAGCTCAAGTTTTAATTCTGCTCGGCGTTGTGTACGCAAGCTTAGGTTGTCAAGCACACTGTCTACCATTTGCTTATTAGGCATGGTAACAAATGTTTTTTGTTCAGTACGAATGCGAGTACTGCGCAGTCCAATTTTTTCTACTTGTCCGGTAACGTTATTTACTTTTACCACATCGCCGGTAGTAAAGGGTTTATCAAAGAAAATAATGAATGAGGCTATCAGGTTTTCTATACTTTCTCTAAGAGCAAGGGCAATAGCAGCGCCCACAATGCTAAGCCCCGTTATAAAACTGCTGATATTATAACCAAAGGCAAACCGAAAAATCATCAATACTCCAATAATACCCAAAATCACTTTTATAAAATCTCTAAAAAAAACGATTAGCTGATTATCGGAAAGTGTTTCTGTATTATCTGCCTTGTGATTTAGAATAAGCGCAATAAAATCAATAATGCGCATTAAAAACCAAAAAAAAGATCCAATAAAAAGACTGGTGCCAATGCAATACACTATCTGTTGAACCTTTAAATAATAGATTTCTACATTTAAAATAGCGGGAAAATGAAGTTTATGTAAACTAACGATGCATACCATAATGGTTAAAAACAGACCAAGCGGCTGCACTACTAAATTGATAAATTGCCTTTTATCTACCTGCCCCCAAACTTTATGAACAAGCTTAAATAAAAGGCTAGCAATATACCTTGAAATATATTTTTTTAGCAACCAAACAACAAGAATTATACCTGCTACAATTGCATAATGTTGAATACTATTATCAAACCAAATTTGTTCAAAAAAATTATTCATTGCCAGGGTTTATTAAAGTAACGTAAAGGTAATGAATGTGGCACAAGGCCACCTTTTAAAAAATATACAAACGGCAAAAGGGGGGAGGTAATGAATATTGCGTATATAAGTAGATTAATAAAATGCCAATAGATTTGAACTTTGTATATAAATCCAAAATCGATTGTCAAAAAGGATAGCCAAGGTTTTAATTTTATTTTTAGGGTTAGTTAAAGTAGCAGGAATTTGCTTTCAAATTTTTATGTAGCTTAGCTCTTATACAACTTAATAAACCCGCTATACGCTTGACCGTTGTTGTGATTTGCTTTCAAATTTTTATGTAGCTTAGCTCTTATACAACTAGCTTCTGTCAAATAAGCCTCTCACCTTCGTTGTGATTTGCTTCCAAATTTTTATGTAGCTTAGCTCTTATACAACACGCTGGACCTTCTTTACTATCCTCTGTACGTTGTGATTTGCTTCCAAATTTTTATGTAGCTTAGCTCTTATACAACTGTTCAAATTTGATCTGTTCGGGGCTTTGTGTTGTGATTTGCTTCCAAATTTTTATGTAGCTTAGCTCTTATACAACAAAGTCAAGCTATGGAAAGAAAGTTATCTAGTTGTGATTTGCTTCCAAATTTTTATGTAGCTTAGCTCTTATACAACACCTGCTTCGCCAACGTGAAATCCCTATGGTTGTGATTTGCTTCCAAATTTTTATGTAGCTTAGCTCTTATACAACTGGTGTGGTTGCAAGTGTAGAAGATACTAGTTGTGATTTGCTTCCAAATTTTTATGTAGCTTAGCTCTTATACAACAAAAAAAGCCCCTCCGTAGAAACGAAGGGGTTGTGATTTGCTTCCAAATTTTTATGTAGCTTAGCTCTTATACAACAAAGTCAAGCTATGGAAAGAAAGTTATCTAGTTGTGATTTGCTTCCAAATTTTTATGTAGCTTAGCTCTTATACAACACCTGCTTCGCCAACGTGAAATCCCTATGGTTGTGATTTGCTTCCAAATTTTTATGTAGCTTAGCTCTTATACAACTGGTGTGGTTGCAAGTGTAGAAGATACTAGTTGTGATTTGCTTCCAAATTTTTATGTAGCTTAGCTCTTATACAACAAAAAAAGCCCCTCCGTAGAAACGAAGGGGTTGTGATTTGCTTCCAAATTTTTATGTAGCTTAGCTCTTATACAACGAGCTGGCCGTGGGCACCCGCTAGGCGGAGTTGTGATTTGCTTCCAAATTTTTATGTAGCTTAGCTCTTATACAACAGTAATTAGCTTCAACTAAAACATGTGTAGTTGTGATTTGCTTCCAAATTTTTATGTAGCTTAGCTCTTATACAACATAATTCGGCTTTAGTCGTTATGCAGACTAGTTGTGATTTGCTTCCAAATTTTTATGTAGCTTAGCTCTTATACAACTCGAGTAGTAATGGTGCATTAGTACCCATTGTTGTGATTTGCTTCCAAATTTTTATGTAGCTTAGCTCTTATACAACCTCGGCCACCCCACTATACACCATCTCTTGGTTGTGATTTGCTTCCAAATTTTTATGTAGCTTAGCTCTTATACAACTTTGGGGTTATTCTAGAACGTTCTAGAGAGTTGTGATTTGCTTCCAAATTTTTATGTAGCTTAGCTCTTATACAACAAGTGTGCAGCAGGTACACAACGGAAGCAGTTGTGATTTGCTTCCAAATTTTTATGTAGCTTAGCTCTTATACAACTGCAACTGCTCCCGATGGATGCAACCACTTGTTGTGATTTGCTTCCAAATTTTTATGTAGCTTAGCTCTTATACAACAGCCACTGGCGTTGGTACACTCAACTTCGAGTTGTGATTTGCTTCCAAATTTTTATGTAGCTTAGCTCTTATACAACTAGTACCTAGCACCCACTATTGGCGTATAGTTGTGATTTGCTTCCAAATTTTTATGTAGCTTAGCTCTTATACAACTAGCGAAAACTAAGCCAGTCATTAAAACCAGTTGTGATTTGCTTCCAAATTTTTATGTAGCTTAGCTCTTATACAACAACTATGTTATGCGAAACGTTTTTAAAATTGTTGTGATTTGCTTCCAAATTTTTATGTAGCTTAGCTCTTATACAACCTATCGTCGACAAAATCGCTGCATACCATAGTTGTGATTTGCTTCCAAATTTTTATGTAGCTTAGCTCTTATACAACCATGCTATGAATGATGCGAAGAGAAACATAGTTGTGATTTGCTTCCAAATTTTTATGTAGCTTAGCTCTTATACAACTGGTGGTGGTGGTGCTGCGGATGGTAATAAGTTGTGATTTGCTTCCAAATTTTTATGTAGCTTAGCTCTTATACAACTCATTGTGTATAAACTATTGATTGTTATATGGTTTAGCTGCAGAATAGGAATGAAAAAATGAACCTTCTGTCCCATTTTTTCATTCCTATTTTAAAATAATTCTAGTTGTTGCGTACCAGTAGGCCCTAATGTAGGTTCCTTTCCCCTAAAAATTTCCATCATCCCAAACTGCTTATCGGTAATGCACATAATACCTACATTACCTTTAGGAGGTAGCATCCTTTTTACCCGCTGTATATGCACATCTGCATTTTCTCGGCTAGGGCAGTGGCGCAGGTATATGCTAAACTGAAACATGTTAAAGCCATCTGCCATTATATCCTTACGAAACTTGGCATAGAGTTTCCTATCCTTCTTGGTTTCGGTTGGTAGGTCGAACAGTACAAGTACCCACATAATTCTATAGGCATTAAGGCGGTGGCGCATATAGTTTGCTAGTGTTGTCAAGCATAAAAAGGTTGACCACCCTGGTTAACGTTTCTCTACTTAATATGAAACATAGGGTACAGTATCTTACGGGAAGTTCCTTCAAAGCATTTACACAGGCTGGCCGTGGTGCGTTGTACCGCATTCATCAACGGGCTTTTTTTGCCATCTATCACCACATCCATAGCCGGTATTTCCAATAGCGCTTTTTTCATAGCGGGGTTCATTTCTAAAAACTTTCCATTGTTGCGCACTAGTTGATACACCACATAATCCACATAGGGGCGGTAGGGCTCCATTATATCATCAGCCAGGCAGTAGGCATTGTATTGGTTGCGGTGGTATATGCCTAAAGTGGGTAACAATCCGCTACCCACTAGGCTGCGGGCTACTAATGCCCGTAGTATGGCATAGCCATAGTTTAATAAATTATTGGGCGGCGGGCCATAGCGTTCCCTTCTAAAATCTAAAAATTCAGGAAATAGCCTTTTCCAATAATAAGCGGCCGCTTGCGCTTCTGCATTTTCGCTATCCCCGCTTTTTACGGATGCAGCGAGGTTAGTGAGTAATTTATTTTCTTCTTTTCTAAAGCCCAGCATAGCCGCCTGGTTTTCTATTTTGGCCATTACGGTTTGCTGCCATAGTTGCTTTTTTAGCGGCACAGTGGCATCTACCTGGGCTTTAAATTTTTGGCTTTGCAGGCTATGCCCATCTAAGCTTAGCAGCATACCGGTGGGGTGGTGGGTATCATCGCAGCTAATAACGGCCGTATTATTGGCCAGCAGTTTGGCTAATAAGGCTTGGGTAATGGTTATTTGCTGGTGGTCTAGTATCAACAAACCCACATCTTCTATCGGTATTATTTTAGGTTCCTTCGCATCCTTAAGCTCCACCACTAATTGCTCATTGGCAGTTTTTAAATAAGCAGGGTTGCCGAAGTAAAGGGTGCGTTTGATCATTTATTTCCATTTTATAGTACCATCCATTTCAAGAATAAAGTCATAGCCCTCCACGGCAAAGTCATATTTAGCATAGCTAAAACGAAGTGTTGGTTTTGGGTTTATAAAATCAAATTCAGACTCGGAGTATTTTTCTTCTATTTTATTTCTGGCCTCTAAATGATATTTTAAATTTAACCTGCCATCCTTTTCAAAGTTTGTATATACATATAGCCGTTTTAGCAGTTCTTTTTCTGGAATGTCTTGTAATATTTCCTGTTCGTCTTTTTTAAAAATTACTTTCATGCCACTTTCAAGAATATATACCAATGGCACTTGAGTTTCTTTTTTGGCTTTTGTGATTGTAGTATGTGAGGAAAATAACTCTACAGGCTTCTTTATATTGCTGGTAGATAAGGCATGTGCAGTTTCAAGAAGATTCCGGAAATCAAAGTCCTTTTTGCCTTCGCCAAGGTATATAGCAAAGTAGCTGTTTGAGGTATTGCCTGCATAGTAATGTTGCTTGTATTCTGCTTTAGAAAGATTTGTTTGTTTCTTTATTTTAAGAGGCTCAGATACACTTGCCCATACTCTTATATGCCTAATGGGGTTTCCGTGGGGTTTCCCATTTTTATCAAGTAAGTACATTTTTTTCTCAAAAGCTTCCTTTAATCCACCTGCATCTTTCACTTGTTTTTCTATTTGCTGTTTTAGTCCGAAATCAACTACTTGCTTTAATATCTCATCTAGTGTTTTAAACCCAGGAGTATTAGAATCTTTTTTATACTGAAAAGGTACTCTTACTACATACCTGATTTTATCTTCCAACATCATTTCACCTTTTTCATCTTTAATGATATTACCTTTTTCATCCCTTTTGGCCGGCTTAATTGCACCATAAAATGTTTCTTGGTGTAATTGTCCACGGATGCAATCTCCCGTAGCCCACATAGGTTTATTTGTGCCGGGTATATATTGTTCTTTGCCTCTTTTTCTAATTTTTCGTTTGGCAGTAGTGAGGCTTTGATTGTTGCTAACATTGTTTATGAATACACTATCATCAATATTCCAAACAAATTCTCTTTTAAATCCTTTATAAGGTTCTATTGTATAATTTTCTTTCCGCTGCTCTCTATATTCATAATATGTTTTTAATATTTCATCTCTTTTTGCAGCCAAAGGAATTAAAGTAAGTACAGCAGCATCTTTAGCATGATGTGAATGTCTGCTCCTATCTTTCTTTTCGTCTGGAGTTTGCAATTTGTATATTTTTCTAAACTCTGCTGTAATGCTTCCTTTTTGTACATCCACTTTTTCAAAATAAGTTTTTAGGTAGTGAAAGGCGTATTTAGAAATTAATTGTGTGTCCACCTTTTGACTGTTTTTAAACCCTATTGTTACTTCTTTCATAGTAAACCTGTCAACTTTATTTTTCCAGTAATCTAACTCCATTTGCCATAAGTGTCGCTGACGTATAGCATCATCTTTCCATGATTTTTCGGATGCTTTTTTTGATTTGGTTTTCCAGAAGTCAATCTGTTGTTTTATTCTTTCAACTTTTTCTTTCCATTTGTCAATTCTTTCTACGATTTTATCGTAATCAAGGAGTTGGTATGGGATGTTATTCTTCTTTATTGTTCTGTTATAATCTGCATAACACACAGTTTGATTTGCAAGAGAGTTGTCAAAAGAAATACTCCGGGGAATTGTATGTTCAAAATCTATAACATTATCATTAAACAAGTCGGTTATGTTAATAATCTTTCCGGTATAAATGCATCTGCATTCCTGTTCAATCCATAGCCGGTATTTATCAATCATCGATTTTTGAGCAGCAATCTGTTTATAAGAGTCTTTCTTTGCATCAGTCCATCTAACTCCTTTTACTTCTTTTTTTAAATCAGTTATTGGAGGTATTCCTTCTTCACCATTTTGTTCGTACCACAAACGCATTTTGTCAATATCACTATTGCTTTGACTGCTTGCTTTAACGCTTTTCTGTTTTACTAACTCCTCAATTGCTAAAGCAAATTCTGCATTCTCTGCTTCCCGTTGCCTTTGCCATGCTTCAATAGCCCATCGTCTATTTGCGTCATTTAATTCTCGGGCAACCTCTACTACAATTCTAGTATCGCTATCAATCTGATTGGTTTCAATCATGTAATTCATAAGCTTACGTAACTCATGTAGTGTACGCATTGCCATTGGGTTTTTAAATGACCCGGTTTTTGGGCTTCCAAGCTTTGTATTGCCATCTTTATCTGGCTTAGCTGGTGGATAAATATTAATTTCTGATGGATGATATATATTATTAAGCTGCTTTTCTGTTAACTCAAAATGAGTAAGTAAAAATTCTTTAAGTGTATCAATCAGCTTTGGCAACTGATAATATCCTGAATCGCTTTTATAATAGATGTTATTGCCTGATTGTACCTCAAAATGCCTTTCACCATTTATATCTTTTCTTGTAAGACCTGTTGTTTTAAAAAAAGCTTGGTAGCAATTAGTAACAGTATTTACAGTCTTACTTTTCTCTTCTTCAGATTTTTCATTCCATTTATTAGCACCATACGTTTCTTCTATAGCCTGCTGTATATTTTTTTTATCATCATCGTCTAATATATAATCGCCATTTTTGTAGCCAAACTTCTTATCAAGATTTTTATATTGTGACACTAAGTTGTTAACAATATTCAAAATTGTTTTTTGTTTCCTGTTTTCCTCAATTATACCAGCTATGTGGCCAATGAAAAAGTCTTCGTTGCCATCCCACAAGTTTTCTCCAATTACTTCGGGTAAATTTGCTAATAACACCGCTTCGGAATAAATTAATCCTTTTTGCAAAAACCTGTTAATTTTATTAATTGCATTAAGGCTCAGCATACCATAACCAACCGGCAACGCATTCCATGCAGTTACAAACTGCTTTACATTTTCAGGGCTTAGTTTTAACTTTTGTTCAGCAAATGATTCTACATACTCCTGGTCTTCGTACGAAAATAAAATATGCCAGATGTCTTCTAAATCGTAGTATGCTTTTTCTGATTTTGCAGCCTTGGTTTTCTCAATTTTTATTTGAAGGTAATTGTCTCCAAAAATATCTTTCAGCCTTGCCGAAACGGGGCAACCTGTAACAGTTGTTTTAAGTGTATAATTTAGTTGCCACTTATATCCCTTTTTAGAAATGAACTCTGCTATTTCAGCAAAAGGAAAATATGCTTTTGATTTTCTAAAAAACTTTTCCTGAAGAATTGCTTTTTTTAATTCTAAAGGCAAAGTTTGCCAATACCCGTTATCATATTCTTTATACTTTATGTTATTGATAAAAGACCATGCTCTAAATAATTCAAATGCTGGATGGCTTATGGGAGCCCTGTATTTATTCGGCTCTAGTGTACATTTGCCAATCAACCCTTTTTGTGAACGTAGAGGTCGTTTATAAAAAATACTGCCGTCATTTTTATTATTGCCGGATTCTACTAACTTATTAAATAATGGGTGAAGTAATCTTAATTGCTGAAAATGGAAAATATACTTTATTTCATCTTTGTAATTTTCTCTTATTGCATATTGTGCAATACTTTGTCTTATACGGATATTATCTTTTTCAAGTAAAGCATAAAGCCAGCCAACCGTTTTTGCTTCTGGGTATTTTTCAAAATATTCAATAATCCCTTTGTTTTTCTTTTTTTCAGAGTATTGTAAATCGGCAATAGTATCATCATCTTTGGTTTCTATGTCTCTTGCATCATCTGCACTTTTCCTGCTGCTTTTAAAGCCACGTCTTTGGGCTATATGATATAAAGCTCTCCCAAGTTTTAATTTGTTTTCTTCTTTATTAAAATCAAGTATTTTTTCAGCAAGTTCCTTTCTAAGCTGATAGGGGCTCGTATAATCTGGTTTGCCATCTCCATTAAAATCCAGTTTAATCCATTGGTCAAATAAAATATCATCAACTGGGTATGCTCTACCGCCATTGTTATTTTTTATAGCTTCATCTTTATTGTACTTTCTCCATTTGTTAAGATTATTTATTGAAAGTGGACAAAATCCTTCGTTAATTAATATTTCTAAAGTTGCCCATAGCCTATACTTACGGGATTGGTAAAGACGACGGGTAGAACGTTTTCTTGTTCTTTCAGCAGCATATGAGTATTCGCCTGTTTTTCCAAGTCCTACACCTTTATTAAAAGTCAATACGCCAAACTTTTCAATTTGGTTATCTGTTAAATCTGGGTTTCTTAAAGCCCATCCTATTGAATTAGTACCAAGGTCAAGACCAAAAATTTTGTGCATATTTCTAAATTAAATAAACAAATATAAAAAATAATTTGGACAAATACAATCTATATATAAAAATTATTTACTTTTACTGTGGCAAAAGCAAAAAGTGCACTTTATGTTGAGATTAGATGTCCTACACTATCTCTGGATTTACTTAGCCTTTTTTTGTACAATGTTAGATTGTATGTTGTGATTTGTTATATTTGTTCCGCAAATCACAATAAGGCTATAAGCCGAAGAATTTCTTAGCCCTGCGTTTCGTGGGGCTTTTTTATTTCCCCCACACCACCACACCACCAAAAAAAACACTCATCTCCTTTTTTATCTTTTAACTGTCAAAGTTTTTTGCCAGTTGTTTGTTCAACTACACAGTGTATTTTTGCCTTTATTTTCCCTTCAATTCAAAAAAAAAGGTTTGCAATGTAAACCGCCAATATACTATGTCTATCCCAACGGAAAAAAATAACAAATCAGCTAGATTTTTATATAAATTAAAAAATCTCAATTTAATATATCTGTCTAGCCTTAGTCCAGAATAAGGGCATATTTAAAGCAGAATTAATACGTTTTCTGTAAGTATAATATATGCTATACAGGCCTAATAAGAAGCCTATTTATATAAGTTTAAACAAAATTTTATCTAAAACCTTATTATTAGTTGCAATACACAGGATGCAGCACAACACGAAAAAAATAAATTATTTTTATTGCCGGTTCAATGGCGCTTGTTCTCCCCAGCTTTTCCCCAATTTAATGTGAATAACTGCCCGTTATTCACACCCGCTTTTCTGTGGCTTTGGCTTATATTCGCCGCCCTACTATTACTTAGAAAATATAGAAACCGTGAGACTAAAAAGCTTGGAAATTAAAGGCTTTAAAAGCTTTGCCGACAAAACAATTGTCAATTTCGATGAGGGTGTTACTGGCATCATTGGCCCCAATGGTTGTGGCAAATCAAATATTGTGGATAGTATACGCTGGGTAATTGGCGAACAAAAAATTAGCCACCTCCGCAGCGAAAACTTAGATAGCCTTGTTTTCAATGGCTCTAAAACCCGCAGCGCTTCTGGACTTGCCGAAGTAAGCCTAACCTTTGAAAATACCAAAAATCTACTACCCACCGAGTTTAGCACCGTTACCATTACCCGCAAATTTTACAAAAGCGGCGAAAGCGAATATCGATTGAATGATGTGCAATGCCGACTCAAGGATATCCAAAACCTCTTTATGGATACCGGCGTAAGCACCGATAGCTATGCCATTATTGAGCTGGGTATGGTGGATGATTTAATTAAAGATAAAGACAATAGCCGCCGCCGAATGCTGGAGCAGGCCGCTGGTATATCCATCTACAAAACAAGAAAAAAGGAAGCCCGCCAAAAATTGGATGCTACCGAGTCTGACTTGGCCAGAATTGAAGATTTACTTTTTGAAATAAACAATCAATTAAAGGCTTTAGAAAGCCAGGCTAAAAAAGCAGAAAAGTATCATGAAATAAAAAAAGAATACCGAGAAGTAAGTATAGAACTGGCTAAAGCATCCTTAGAAGGGTTCAACCTCTCGTATAAAGAATTGAATGAACAGCAAGATATTGAAACCGATAAAAAGGTAAAACTGGATGCTGCCATTGCCAACGACGAAGCAGGACTGGAACAAGAAAAAGTAGCTTTCATTGAACAAGAAAGGCAGTTGCAAAGTATGCAGCACGCCTTTAATGAAATGGTACAGCAAGTACGCAGTAAAGAAAACGATAAAAACCTTTCTGCCCAGCGGTTGGAGCACTTAAAAGAAAAGGAAACCGGACTTACTGCCTTTTTAGAAAAAGCAGGAGGCCAATTAAAAGGCATTGACGAAAGTATTGGTTTTAGCAATCTACAATTAGAAGAAGAATCAAAATCGCTGGAGGGATTGGGCCAGCAGCTAGAAACCCTAAAAGCAGAGGCAGATGATAAAAGAAATATTGTAGATGAAAAACGCCGCGATTTAGATAGCCTACGCAGCGAATACCAACAAATACAACGCAACCAGTTTGATGCTGAAAAAAAAGTGGTAGTGGCCGATACATCGGTACAAAATATACAGCGCTTAATAGGCCAAATTGAGGAAGAAAGAAAACAACGAGATGAACAACGCCAACGCCTAGAAATAGAAAAAGAACAAAAAGAAAAAAGCCTAGGCATTAAGAAAACAGATTTAGCACAGCTACAGCAGCACCATGATAATACGAAGGAGCAAATTTTGCAAACCCAAAGTATGTTGGATGCCCTACGTAATGAACTGGCAGAAGAAAATAGAAAGCTAGATGCAAAAACAAACGAACATGATTTGTTGAAAAGCATGATCGACTCCATGGAAGGATATCCTGACTCGGTTAAATTTTTGCATAACAATCAAGGTTGGAACCACCAATCGCCTATTTTATCAGATGTACTCTATGTAAAAGAAGAGTACAGAACAGCGCTAGAAAATGTGCTAGAGCCTTATCTAAGCTATTATGTGGTGGGCAACTTACAAGAAGGTTTACAAGCAGTTCATTTATTAAACGATCATAAAAAAGGAAAAGCCAATTTCTTTTTACTCGATAAAGTAAATGTGGCCGCAAGCAATATGGCGGCTCATTCTTTAGCTGGTGCAATACCCGCTTTGAGTGTAGTAGAAGTAGAAGAAAAATATCGCAAACTGGCAGAGCATTTACTTGGCAATGTTTTTATTGCCGATAATGAAGAAGCATTGCAAAACAGTAACGGCTTTGTGGTAATTGAAAAAGGAGGTAAATACGTAAAAGGTAAATACTCCTTAACCGGCGGCAGCGTGGGCTTAATAGAAGGAAAAAAAATAGGCCGTGTAAAAAATCTTGAAAAACTTGCCGATCAAATAAATGCACAAGCCACCATTGTGGAGGCGCTACGAAGCAATATACAAACTCGCCATAATGAAGTAATTGCTTTTAATGAAGACCTTCGGGAAAATGTAATTAAAGAAACGGAAAGAGAAATACAGCAGTTAACTAATGAAGTATTTGCGTTGCACAACAAGTTAGAAAATTTGTTGGCCACTCAAAATACTAGCCAACACCGATTAGAGGAATTGCAATTGCAAATGCAACAAACCAATGAGTCTGTAGCCGGCGTTCGCAATCAATTGGCCGAGTTTAACGAATTGCTGCAAATGAATACCGGTAAGCTTACAGAAGCCGAAGAAGCTTTTAAAGTAGCCGAAAATCATTATGCAGAAGCTTCTCGCCAGTATAATGAGTTTAACCTAAACGTTACCAAACAGCAAAGTAAAATTGCTGCCTTAAAACAAGAGTTAGATTTTAAAACCAACCAACTAAACGATCTTCGTCAGCAGATTGAAAGCAATACTTCACAGTTAAGCCATACCAGTGGTAACATTCAGCAATCGGCACAGGCACTAGCCGAATTAGAGGAAGCATTAGTAACCTTAATGCGAAGTAAAGAAGAGGAAGAAAGAAAGTTGAATGAAGCCGATCAGTCTTACTATAACCTACGTAATCAACTAAGCGAAAAGGAAAGTGTCATCCGCCATAAGGTAAAAGATAAGGAACAGGTGGAGCATATGCTAGCTGCTATTAAGGATAAGCTTAATGAGTTAAAGCTGCAATTAGCAGGTATGAAGGAGCGTATGAATGTTGAGTTCCGTATTGATTTGGAAACGATTTTAGGCGAAACCAGGGTAGGGGAAGTGCCAGTAGAAGAGCTGCAAGAAAAAGCCGACCGTATGAAGAAGCGCCTCGAAAATTTGGGCGAAGTAAATCCTACGGCCATCGAAGCATTTACCGAAATGAAAAAGCGCTATGATTTTATTGTAGAGCAAAAAACGGATTTAATAACCGCCAAGGATAGTTTATTAAAAACCATTGAAGAAGTAGAAGCAACAGCCAATCAAAAGTTTTTAGAAACTTTTCATGCCGTGCGGGATAATTTTCAGAAAGTATTCAAAACATTATTTACCGACGATGATCAGTGCGATTTGATTATGGAAAATCCGGAGAATATTTCTGAAACAAGTATTGATGTAATTGCCAAACCTAAAGGTAAAAGACCATCTTCGCTTACACAATTAAGTGGCGGAGAACGTACTTTAACAGCCACTGCCTTGCTGTTTGCCATTTATCTAATTAAGCCGGCACCATTCTGTATTTTGGATGAGGTGGATGCTCCGCTGGATGATGCCAACGTAAGCAAGTTTACCAATATGATTCGTGAGTTTAGCGAAAACTCACAATTCATTATTGTTACCCACAACAAAACTACCATGAGCACCGTAGATGTTATTTACGGCGTTACGATGCAAGAGCCAGGTGTAAGTAAACTGGTTCCGGTTGACTTCCGTAATTTAAAAGATAGTCAGAATTAACCATCGTTTTCAATAGTAAGCGAAAGCCTCCAGAAAAGACTGGAGGCTTTTTTTGTTTCATGAATATTATTGAGTTGTATTTAAGTATTTATGAGAATGCGTTTATAAAGTTCATTTTTTAATCATTTCAACAACTTACAAAATGCAAAGGTTTGTCATACTATTCTTTAAGCCAGTTAAACCATATTTGTTGATCGATAAAAGGAATGTTATTTTGTTTACAAACATTCATTGTATGCCCTGTTCCTCCTGACTGAGGATTGCTTTTATCGTCGTAAAAAATACCAAAGCTAGCCGGCTTTATCACTTTTGTGCCAATGGCTTTTATAGTGTCACGTATAATGTATGCAGCTTTTATCGAGTAATGGTTTTTGTTACCTGCTACAAATTGATCTACCAGTAGTTTAGTTTTTTTATTGCTTTTGGAGTGATAAACAACCTCAGGTTCTGCTACAATATTAATTTCGTCTAAAGAGATGGTTTCATAAGCATTATTGCTTTTTTTTCTATGGCCTGCATAAGGTGTTATTACTTGTAATCTTGTATAATCGATCGCTGTTACACCATCCGAAAATAGTTGATCTGAGCCCTCTGCATTTCCACTTCTAAAAATCATTTTCTTGCTTTTGGAGGCTAACAATTTGGCTAATGCGGTCAACTTCTCTTTGTCTTCGCTTAAAACATTTCTTTTACCTTCCAGCAGAATGATAGCATTTTTCTTATCAAATTTTTTTATAAATTCTTCTAGTGTGATTATGCCATTAGTTGAATAATCCATCGATTTGATTTGTGAGTTATAAGCGATGCAGGATTGATGTTTTCATCCAATTTGTCGTTTTTTGTGACAAATAAAATAGTTACACTTTTTTATAGGCCTTCAGTATAACAATCGTATCAATACAGGTTCTTCCTTATCAATCTGCGTATTGTATCAATGATTTTTTAAAATCGGCATATTGCTTTTTGTATTTGTCAAGCGCTTTTTGGTTTTTATACTTTATGCCAAATATTTTTGTGGTATTCAACGTATTATTAATGTATTGGTAGTAGCTACGTACATAGCTTTTATCATTAGCAGTAATAGTCCACCAATTTTCTTCTATTTCGTCGCCGGTAATTTCAACTCTCTTTTTTGTTGAGGTGGCAGCTTTTTTTTCTGTTTTAGTAACATCAATGTCCGAAGGCTCGCCATTCCATTGTGGAGAGTACACATAAAATTCCACTTGTTTATCTGGCGATAAAAAAAAGGCACTTTCAAATCCTGTTGACAAGGTAGCCGATTTTTCACCAGACCTTGCTGTAAACGTAGACGGGTATTTTATATCAAACCAAGCTCCGTTATAGGTTTTTGTTTGTGATACTACTGTAAAGCAAATTGCAAAAAGTAAAAAAGCGGATCGCATAAAAAATTAAAATTTAAGATTTATAATTGAAAGGTTAAGTTAGTCGTTTAATAGAAATTTATCAATAGTGAAAAATCAAAAATTCGCTTATCAACTAAGATACATACGCCACTATTACATTCATCAACGATTGGTTACTATTTCTTTGAGTGCTACTTCACACTACTTCCTCACTACTTCTCCCCAAAAAACAAGCCCCCCTGTAGAAACAGAGGGACTTAGTAATGGTTCTGATTAAGCAGTTAAATATTATTGATAAGAAGCCGTATTTGCTTGTGCAATTGGCTTATCTGTTGCTTTTAAAATTTTTGTTGATTCTGGAATAACGGCCTTTACAGGGGCTTCCACTTTTTTATGGTTAAGCTGAGCCAATGTAGGCGCAATAACCAAAGATACAATCGACATCAATTTGATCAAAATATTCATAGATGGGCCTGATGTATCTTTAAAAGGATCGCCCACTGTATCACCCGTTACGGATGCTTTGTGTGGTTCCGATTTTTTATAATACATCTCACCATTTATTTCTACGCCTTTCTCAAACGATTTTTTTGCATTATCCCATGCGCCACCCGCATTGTTTTGGAACATACCCATTAATACACCGCTTACTGTAGCCCCAGCTAAAAATCCACCTAGTGCTTCTGCACCCAAGCCGGGCATAAAACCAATAATGATAGGGGAGATGATAGCTATAGCACCAGGCAACATCATTTTTTTAATAGAAGCTTGTGTGGAGATAGCTACACACTTATCATACTCTGGCTTACCAGTGCCTTCCATAATACCAGGAATGGTACGGAACTGGCGACGAACTTCTTCTACCATGGCCATTGCGGCTTCGCCTACTGCACGTATAGCTAAAGAGGAGAATATAAACGGTACCATCGCACCAACAAATAAACAGGCTAATACATTTGCCTTATAAATATCAATACCACTGATGCCTGCTACACCCACAAAGGCGGCAAATAAAGCTAACGCTGTTAAAGCAGCTGAGGCAATGGCAAAACCTTTACCAGATGCGGCTGTAGTATTACCCACGGCATCAAGTACGTCTGTTTTTTCTCTTACAGCTGGCGGTAGTTCACTCATTTCGGCAATACCACCTGCATTATCGGCAATAGGGCCAAAGGCGTCAATGGCTAATTGCATAGCCGTAGTAGCCATCATACCAGCTGCAGCAATTGCCACGCCGTATAAACCAGCACACTCATAAGAACCCCAAATACCACCCGCTAATACAAGAATGGGAAGAAAAGTAGATTCCATACCTATTGCTAAACCGCCAATAACGTTAGTCGCATGGCCGGTTGAGGATTGACGAATAATTGAATTAACGGGACGCTTACCCATAGCAGTGTAGTATTCGGTGATGATACTCATTAAAGCACCTACTGCCAAGCCTACACCGATAGCACCTAATACACCCCACTTAGTAAATACAACGCCTCTTAAATCCATAGCCTCAGGCATTAACCAATACACTAAGCCTGCCGCAGCAATGGCTGTTAATATCATAGAACCCCAGTTGCCCATGTTCAATGCTTTTTGAACGGTATGGGTATTAATACCAGCCGACTCTCCAATGCGAACAAAGAGTGTGCCCACTATAGAAAATAAAATTCCTACCCCAGCTATTAACATAGGTAATACCACAGGCGAAAAACCATTAAGCAAATCCTCACCACCCACTACGGTGGTTTGCTGTCCTAATACGATAGTTGCTAAAACGGTAGCCACATATGAGCCAAATAAATCGGCGCCCATACCAGCTACATCCCCTACATTATCGCCTACATTATCGGCAATTGTTGCGGGGTTTCTTGGATCATCTTCAGGAATACCAGCTTCAACTTTACCTACTAAATCAGCACCTACATCCGCTGCCTTTGTATAAATACCACCGCCCACTCTTGCAAATAGGGCTATTGATTCTGCACCTAATGAAAAGCCGGTTAATACCTCTATCGTTTTCAACATCTCATCAGCGTTAACCGTAGCATCTGGCGCAAACATTTGTTTTAATACAATGTATAAACCACCTAATCCTAATACAGCTAAGCCCGCTACGCCTACACCCATAACAGCACCGCCAGTAAAAGATACATTTAATGCTTTGCCCAAACTAGTTCTTGCTGCTTGTGCCGTTCTTACATTGGCTTTGGTAGCCGCTTTCATACCAATAAAACCTGCTAAGGCGCTTAATACTGCACCAATTACAAAGGCCACGGCAATAGACCAATGAGAATGGGGATTTGCCTTTGCCATGATGGCCAGCAAAATACCCACAATAACTACAAAATACCCCAATACTTTCCACTCGGCTTTTAAAAAAGCCATAGCACCTTCGGCAATGTAGTTACTAATTTCTTTCATGCGGTCGGTACCCGCATCTTGCTTTGACACCCAGTTATATTTTACAAGAGTGTAAAGTAAACCAATCAGGCCCATAACGGGGACGAGATAGATTAATTTGTCCATAGTGTTGATTCTTAATCAGCTAATTTAAAAAATAAGTATAGTTATGCCAGGTTTTTGGCATTCAAGGGCGGCAAAGATAGGGGAAAATGATTTTAGGGTAAAGCTTTCGCTTCCAAAGTTTTTTAGGGTTAAAAAACTGTTTTTCAGCATCTTAAAACTATTTTCTTTTTTTAAGTTTTGCTTCTTTCTTTTTTTCCTGTACCTCTGGCTCCCTACCCGGCATTGGAGATTGCAGGCTGTCCGAACCGGGCTCATCATTCATTATTTTGGTTTGAAAATACGCTCCAAAAATATCGTACCCTAATTGCGCACTACCGTAAATTGTTTTATTAAACTTATTGCCTAAAATTATAATGGTGGCTTCTTCATCTATTAACCTGGCAAAGGCGGCATTAAAGCCATGCCATTTGCCAAAATGATACACTATCCGTTTACCATTGGGTAAAAACTGCAACCGCCAACCTAATCCATAATTATGTATAGAGGGCCGCTCATTACTATATCCTTTAAAACTGGAATCGAGCATTTGTTTATTTAATACCTGATCGGTATACAATGCTTGATCCCATTTTAATAAATCACGGGGTGTGGTATAAATATTTTTATCGCCATAAGTGCCGTCCATGCAGTCATAATCCCAAAGACTGCCTTTTTTATTAAAGCTCATATTGGCGGTAGCCGTATCTTTTACGGTAAACACATAACTGTGCTTCATTTGCAAAGGCCCAAAGTATTTGCTTTGCATATACGCTGGAAACGTTTTACCGGTAACTTTTTCTATAATCATCGCTAATAGCACATAATTGGTATTGCAATAGCTGAAATGGGTATTGGCAGGATAGCTTACATCGGGTTTGTTGGCAACCATAAATTGGAGCATATCCTCATTAGTCAATAATTTATTTTTATCCCAATTACTGTTGGAAATGAAATAAAGATAGTTGGGTAATCCACTGCGATGATTTAGTAACGATTGTACCGTTACATCTTTATAAGGAAAGGCTGGAAAGAATTTGGTTACCGAGTCATTTAACGAAAGCTTGCCCTCTTGCGCCAACCGCATAATGGCCACACCGGTAAACGTTTTAGATGTAGAAGCTATATGTAGCGGTGTACTATCACTAATTAAATTATTAAGGCTATCTTTTCTAAAGTCAATTTTTCCCTGGTATTTTTCAAAAATAATGTTTCCTTTTTGGGCAATTATCAAACCTCCATTAAAGCCCTTTTGTAATAAAGCCGTATCATAAAATATGCTGATGCGGTTGTATAATTCTTGAAAAGAGGCTTTGTCAATTTCTTTTGGGATGGGGGGAATGTAAAGCAAAGAATCCTCGGCTATTTTTTTTTCAGTTGTGGCAGATTTGCACCCCGCACAAACAAGAATGAAGATTACTAAGCGAACTAAATTTTTCAACCTACTTTTTTTTGTATGCTTACAAAAATAAACGGGTAACCATGCCCCATAGGTATTAGTTTTCCCCAATATCCAAACAAATGTTAATAGCATAAAAAAGTATCTTTGCTACATGGCAAAATCTGGCAATACAAGTTATCCTAAAGAAAAAATTAAAATTTTATTTTTAGAAAACATTAGCGATACGGCAGTGGCCAACTTTAAAAAAGGTGGCTACACACAAGTAGAAAAAATTACTAAAGCCCTTACAGAAGAAGAGTTGATACAAGCGGTAAAAGAGGTGCATATATTGGGCATACGATCCAAAACACAAGTAACCGAAAAAGTGTTGGCAGCCGCTAAAAAACTACAAGTTATTGGTTGCTTCTGCATAGGTGTAAACCAGGTAGATTTAAAAGCGGCCACTAAAAATGGAGTGGTAGTATTTAATGCGCCGTACTCTAATACCCGCAGTGTGGCAGAGTTGGTAATTGGCTTATCCATTATGCTTATACGCCGCATACCGGATAAAAACAAAGCTGCCCACGAAGGCATTTGGATGAAAGAGGCCAAAGGAAGTTTTGAACTAAGGGGAAAAACCTTGGGCATTATTGGCTATGGTAATATTGGCAGCCAGGTAAGTGTGCTGGCCGAAGCAATGGGGATGAAGGTGTTATTTTATGATACTGAAACAAAGCTGCCATTGGGCAATGCCAG
Source organism: Bacteroidota bacterium (assembly GCA_039796695.1). Classification (GTDB taxonomy): domain Bacteria; phylum Bacteroidota; class Bacteroidia; order Chitinophagales; family Chitinophagaceae; genus JJ008. The sequence continues at coordinate 53,677 of JBDKJF010000003.1, read as the reverse complement.
TGATGGTAAAACATTGAAAGAAGTACTTAGCAAAGCAGACATAGTAACGCTGCATGTGCCGGAAACAAAGCAAACAAAAAACCTGATTAGCAAAGCCAATCTTAAACATTTTAAGAAAGGAGCTATTTTAATAAACTATGCCAGGGGCGAGGTGGTTGACCTTGATGCACTGCGTAATGCCATGGTAGAAGGTAATATTAGCGGAGCGGCGATTGATGTGTTTCCATGGGAGCCAGAAAAAAATGGCGACCGTTTTCAAACACCTTTGCAGGATTTACCCAACGTTATTTTAACCCCACATATTGGTGGCAGTACAGAAGAGGCGCAGCAAAATATTGGGGAAGATGTGAGTGTTAAGTTATACAATTATTTGGAAAAGGGTATCACTTTTGGGTCGCATACGGTGCCAGCGTTGGCTTTGCCACCGCAAGAAGGCAGCCACCGTATATTGCATATACACAGCAATGTACCCGGTGTACTTTCTGAAATAAATACGCAGCTTTCAAAAAATAAAATAAATATACTGGCGCAGTATCTAAAAACCAACGATGAAATTGGCTATGTGGTACTGGATGTAGACAAACAACTTTCTGCAAAAGCCTTACAGCTACTAAAAGAAGTAAAAGCAACGATTAAGGTGAGGATGTTGTATTGATACCAACTTATATAATGTGGTTGTTTGGATTTTTTAGAATAAAATTCGAAACATTTAATCTTTAAGTTTAATTATTTTTGTATGATATTTTAAATTATGAGTAATACAGAGAAAGTACACTGTTTAATTATAGGTTCGGGACCGGCTGGCTATACAGCCGCAATTTATGCCAGCAGGGCAGGATTAAACCCTGTTTTATACCAGGGTATTCAACCCGGTGGGCAATTAACCATTACCACAGAAGTAGAGAACTACCCCGGTTACCCTGAAGGTATACAAGGGCCAGATATGATGGTGAATTTTGAAAAACAAGCTGCCCGCATGGGTACTGATATTCGCTATGGCCTTGCTACTAAAGTTGATTTTTCTGTAAGGCCATTAAAAGTAGAAATAGATGAAGAAAAATGGATTGAAGCTGATTCCGTTATTATTTCTACAGGTGCCTCTGCCAAATGGTTGGGCTTAGAAAGCGAACAACGGCTAAATGGATATGGGGTAAGTGCATGCGCAGTTTGCGATGGCTTTTTCTTTAAAGGAAAAGAAGTGGCCATTGTAGGTGCTGGCGATACAGCGGCGGAAGAAGCGCTTTATCTTTCTAAAATTTGTTCAAAAGTGCATATGATTGTGCGCCGTGGCGAAATGCGGGCCAGTAAAGTAATGCAGGATAGAGTAAAGGCTACTGCCAATATTACTATTTATTGGAATAGTGAGACAGATGAAGTGTTGGGCGACAAAAAAGTAGAGGCTGTTCGAATAAAAAATAATGAAACAGGCGAAAAACAAGAAGTGCCGGTTAGTGCTTTTTTTGTGGCTATAGGTCATCAACCTAATTCCGCCATATTTAAAGAATGGTTAGATATGGATGAGGCGGGATATATCAAAACAATTCCCGGCTCTTCTAAAACGAATGTAGAGGGAGTGTTTGCCGCTGGCGATGTGCAGGATAAAATATACCGCCAAGCCGTAACAGCAGCCGGTAGTGGATGTATGGCGGCTTTAGATGCAGAAAGATATTTAGGTGAAAAAGGATTACATTAATGGTGTTTTGGCTAATCTCCCTTGTTAATCATTTATTTTTTTCTTTTTAATGCTCAGCATTTCAATAAATAATGCTTCTTTCTATTCCCATCACGGTTTATTTACCGAGGAAAAAATAATTGGAGGGCAGTTTGAAGTAAACCTAACGGTAACTTATTTACCAGAACAAGATGTTATTGAAAAAATAGAAGAAACAATTAATTATGCCACTCTTTACGAAATAGTAAAAAAGAGAATGGCCAAAGCAACCCCTTTATTGGAAACCATAGCTATGGAACTGCATCGGGAAATAATTAACTCATTCCCTTTTGTAACACATATAACAGTTACCATTGAGAAAAAGAACCCCCCTATTACCCATTTTATAGGAAGTACCTCCGTAACTTATGCAAAGGAGTATTAAATCTTTTTTCCCTTCCATTTGCCACTTCTAATGTAAAAGTAGGATAGTGACAACAGGCTACTCCAGTACAATAACTCAGACCCCCAAGCCCATACTAAACCTAAACGCCATTTGGCTATTACTAATACCACATAAATAGTATAGAGTGTAATAGCAACTAATTCTATCAATAAATTAAAACGAGTATTACCAGTGGCGGTAACAGCATTGAGCCAAACGGTAGCCATTGCCATTAATAATGCACCGCCAGATACAGTACGTATAACCGGCACCGCATCAGCAGCAAATACATTGCTTTCTGAAAATAAATGAATGAAAGTGGTAGGGAAAACATTCAAAAGCAGGCATACAAAAAAAGTAAATAAAAGGCTTAGCCGCATTATTTTTATGATTAAGTTCTCCACTTTATCATTTAATCCTTGTCCAATTATATTACTCACCATAGCATTACTGGTACTGGCAAAAGCCCAAGTAACGGCACCCAGCACGCCAAATACATTGCGCATGGTAGTACTAATAGCCAAGGGTCTTTCTCCAGTATTTTCTATCAAAATATAAAAGAGTAACCAAGCGATAATACTTAACAAAAATTGCAAAACCAGCGGTGCCGATTGTTTAAAAATAAGCCCCGCAAGCGAGGCATTAAATCGCATAAACTTAAACAGACCAAATCGGTGGTGAAATTTTTTATAGTAAATGATAGAAAAAATGATAATTGCTGCACTTGCCTCAGCAATAACGGAGGCTACGGCTGCTCCATTAAATCCTAAGGCAGGAAAACCATAGTGGCCAAAAATAAAAAGATAATCAAGCAATATGTTAATGATGGTTTCCACAATGAAAGCATATTTCAGCAACCGGCTATTATTAGAGCCAACTAAAAAAGCGTTTCCCAATTGAAATAAAAAAAGAAAGGGCAGTCCTAACACTCTAATTTGTAAAAAGTGAATGGCTTCTTTTTTTACCATTTCCGAATGCAATACTTGCTGCAAAAAGGTAGCTGCAAATAAGTATGTAATAAACATACCTGCCGCGGCAAACAACAGCGCTATCCAAACTGCTTGTCCAAAAAGTTTACCAATCTCATCCGGTCTTTGCTCGCCTGCACGGCGGGCCATTAAGGCTTGCAATCCATTATTTAGTCCGTTGCCTGCTAAGGCAAATACTAAATAAAAAACACCAGTAATACCGGCTGCGCCTAAGGCTGTTTCACCAAGCTGGCTTAAAAAGATATTGTTTGTTACAAAATTTATTTGTGGTACCAGCATAGCTAGACTAATGGGCAGCGCCATTTTTAAAATTTGCCGGTAGGAGGTAGCCACTAATAAATCTTTAGTGGTTGTGGTTATATTAGACATAGTAACAGCTAGCAAACATACAATAATTAAAATTTGTCTATTATTGCATTTATAGAATTGCAATAAAAGTGAAAGAAATTTTTTTAATAAAGAACAAACTTGAAAAACCCACACAACCGGTACTGGTTTTAAGGTTAGGTGATGAGCATTTAAGCTATGCGATTGCAGATAAAAGCAATGCCACCTTACATGAACTGTATTATTTTGAAGTGGAAAAGTACACCGAAGATATATTGTTACATTTTTGGCATCAACAAGCCAGTTTACAACAATATTTTTATGAAGTACAAATAGCTTTTGATTTTAAAAAAAACTCGTTACATCCTTCTAGCTTAAGCATTGAAAATAATGCTGATTGGTTGAAAAACATCTTTGGGCCTGCAAACGACGAAACCATCATTACAGAAACAATTGAGGATTGGTCTTTACAAAACACGTATTTGGTACCAGCAAGTGTAAAGCATTTTATCGATCAAAAGTTCCCCACTGCTAAATGGCGAAATCAGTTTACACAACAACTTTCAGCAATTGAAAATGCAGCTCCTATACTAAAAGTCGAATTTCGCCAACGTACGTTTACAGTACTCATAACAGCACATAAACAATTATTGCTGGCACAAACTTTTGAGTATACTACCGCTGCAGATGTATTATATTATTTGTTGAAATGCTGCCAGCAGTTTTCATTATCGCAGCAAACGGTAAGCGTATATGTTACAGGCTTAATTGATAAAGACTCGGCATTATATAAAGAAATGTACTTATATTTTATTCAATTACATTTATGTGATGTAAATTGGATAACAAAAGACGAGTATCCAGCTCATTTTTTCACCTCGCTTAATGAATTATTTCTATGCGCATAATTGGTGGCGAACATGGGGGAAGAAAATTTAACCCTCCTAACAATATGCCTTATACCCGTCCCACAACGGATATTGCAAAGGAGGGGCTATTTAATGTATTGCAACATAAACTTGATTTTGAATGCTTAAAAACCCTCGATTTGTTTGGAGGTACAGGTAGTATTAGTTATGAGTTGGCTTCTAGGGGAGTACCTGATCTTACTATAGTAGAAAAAGATACAGCCATGTACGAATTTATTAAAAAAACGGCCGCAGTTTTAAAGCTCGCTGATTTTAAAGTTATAAAGTCGGATGTGTTTAAGTTTATAGATTCCTGTACACAAAAATTTGATTTCATTTTTGCAGGCCCACCATATGCCTTGGCTACTATTGATGATTTGCCGCGGGCCATTTTTGAAAAAAAAGTATTGAATAAAGATGGCTGGTTTATATTAGAACACACCCCACGTAACGATTATAAGGCCTTTCCTTATTATAAAACAGAAAGAAATTATGGCACTACTGTTTTTACTACCTTTATAGAGAACAGGGAAGCATGACCAAATCCGCCATTCGAAAAATTTATAAAGAAAAACGACACCATCTTTCCATTTTGGAAAAACAAAAGTTAGATGGATTATTACTGCTGCAATTACAGCAACTGCCGCTACCCTTTATTGCTGCTTTTATGAATTATTGGCCCCTGCCCGAAAGTAATGAGCCCGACACCCATTTATTTACTAATTATTTAGAATTTATTAACCCGGGAGTGGTTACCACCTATCCTATATGCCAGTTTGATACCAGTTACATGCAAGCTGCAATTGTGAAACATGATACTACTTTTATCCCCAATGCTTATGGTGTATTTGAGCCACAAAACACTTCTTTTTTAGAAGCGGCACTATTAGATATTGTATTGGTACCTTTATTAGGGTTTGATAAAAAAGGCTATCGTGTAGGGTATGGAAAGGGTTTTTATGATCGCTTTTTAATTAACTGCAAAGCTTCCTGTATCAAAATTGGATTTTCATATTTCGACCCGTTAGACGAAATTACAGATACCAATCAATTTGATGTACCTTTAAACTATTGTATTACACCAGAAACAATTTATGCTTTCTAACTTCTTTCTAAAATCATTTCGCATATTACTGTTTCCATTTTCATTACTTTATTGGGTGGGTATCGTTATCCGTAATAAATTATTTGATAAAAATATTTTTAAATCCAGCGGTTTCGCACTACCGCTTATTGGTGTTGGCAATTTGGCTGCAGGTGGTACCGGAAAATCGCCAATGGTGGAATACTTAATTCAACTATTAAAATCAAAATATAAAATAGCTACACTAAGCCGTGGTTACAAGCGAAAAACCAAAGGATATACGCTGGCCAATGAAGCTAATACAGCTTTAGAAATTGGCGATGAGCCAATGCAGTTTTATTTAAAATTTCCCGAAATAGCTGTAGCAGTGGGAGAAGAAAGATTAGTAGCCATTCCACAACTTTTGCAGGATAAACCTAGCACAGAGGTAATTATTTTAGATGATGCCCTGCAGCACCGTTCGGTAAATGCGGGGTTAAATATTTTATTAACTGAGCATAGCAATCTATTTACCCGTGATTTTTATTTGCCAACTGGTGATTTAAGAGATTTAAAATCGAGTTACAAAAGAGCGCATATAATTGTGATAACGAAATGTAATCCCAATTTAGCTATCACAGAAAAAAAAAATTTAATAAAGGAAATAAAACCGCTATCCCATCAGCAAGTGTACTTTACAGCAATAGAATATGGGGCTATCTATCACCTTTTCACTCAAATGGAATATAAGTGGCATCCTCAAACAGAAGTATTGCTGGTAACGGGCATTGCCAATCCTAAACCCCTACAAAAAATGGTGGAAGAGCAAACACCCAGCTATCAACTTTTGCAATATAGCGATCATCATATTTTTACAGTTGACGATTTGGCCGAAATCAAAAAACGGTTTAATAAAATTACTACGGCAAATAAAATAATGCTAACTACAGAAAAAGACGCTGTAAGGCTCGTAAAATTTAAAAAAGAATTACTCGATTGGCCAATTTATGTAGTGCCGATAAAGCACCGCTTTTTATTTAATGAGGGAGAAAAATTTGATACACAAATAACTGATTTTATTAATCAGTATAAAATCAATTAAACGAAATATGGGACGAAAGAATTCAAAAAAGAAAAATAAAGACGGAAAAGAAAAAATTCACCAGCATTCAATAAAAGGGGTTTTAGACATTACCAGGTCGGGTATGGGCTTTGTAATAGCGGAAGGAATGGAAGTAGATATATTAGTGCGCCCTACCGATTTTAATACCGCACTACATGGAGATACAGTATTAGTGATGATAAAAGAAGGCAGTACTAAATCCAAGCGTATACAGGGAGTGGTAAAAAAAGTGGTACAAAGAAAAAGAACTGATTTTATTGGACAGTTACAGATGAATAAAGGATTTGCTTTTTTTATTGCAGAAATGGATAAACCTATGCCCGATATTTTTATTCCATTACATAGTATAAAAGGGGCAAAGGATAATGATAGAGTAGTAGTAAGGCTGCTAAAATGGGATAGTGATAGTAAACGCCCCGAAGGAGAGGTAATTACCGTGTTAGATGCTGAAAATAGCAATGATGCGGCCATGAAAGAAATATTATTGGAGGCGGGATTTCCATTAAGCTTTCCTGATGATGTTATGGAAGAGGCTGCGAGGATTCCCGATAGCATTAGCGCCGATGAAATAGCACTACGAAAAGATATACGAGAGGTACTTACTTTCACCATCGACCCTGTAGATGCAAAGGATTTTGACGATGCTATTTCAATTCAAAAATTAAAGAATGGTAATTATGAAATAGGGGTGCATATTGCCGATGTAAGCCACTATGTAATACCAGATTCAGCATTGGATAAAGAAGCCTATATAAGAGCAACCTCTGTTTATTTGCCCGACAGAGTAAATCCTATGCTGCCAGAGCATATTTCAAATGTACTCTGCTCATTAAGGCCAAATGAAGATAAACTTACCTTTTCTGCCATTTTTGAATTAACGCCAAAAGGTGAAGTTAAAGATTATTGGTTGGGCAAAACTATTATACACTCCAACCATCGTTATACGTATGAGGATGTGCAGGAAATTATTGAAACCCAGCAGGGCAAATACGTTGAAGATATACTGTTGTTAAATGATCTAGCTAAAGGGTTTCGTAGACGCCGATTTAACAGTGGCGCAATTAATTTTTCATCTCAAGAAGTAAGATTCAAACTTGATGAAAAAGGTGATCCAATTGGTATTATGATAAAGGAGAGTAAGGAATCGCACCAGTTGGTAGAAGAGTTTATGCTGCTAGCTAATAGAACCGTAGCGGCACATGTTTCAAAAATTAAAGTTAGTGATAAGCCATTGCCTTTTCCTTATCGTATTCATGATGAACCGGATGAAGAAAAGTTATTGCCATTTGCTGCTTTTGCCAAAAAATATGGACATACGTTTGACACCTCCTCGCCAGCAGCTATTGCTACTTCTTTTAATCAACTATTAAAAAATGTAGAAGGAAAGCCAGAGCAACATGTTTTAGAACAATTAGGTATACGCACCATGGCTAAGGCAAAATATACCACAGAAAACATAGGGCATTATGGTTTGGGTTTTTTAAATTATTGTCATTTTACTTCTCCTATTCGCCGCTATCCAGATGTGCAAGTGCACCGTATTTTATTTGCTATTTTAAATAATTCAATTACGATTGATAAAAAGTTAGAAGAAAAATGTAAGCATACCAGCGAAAGAGAAAGAGCTGCTATGGAGTCCGAAAGAGCTGCTAATAAATATAAGCAGGTGCAGTATATGAAAAATTTTTTGGGAGATGAATTTGAAGGCGTTATTAGCGGGGTGGCTAGTTTTGGTTTTTGGGTAGAAACGATAGCGCATAAATGCGAAGGATTAGTAAGTGTAAACAGCTTATTAGAATATGACGAATTTAGACATGTGGAAACGGATTATTGCTTGGTGGGCCAGCGTAGCGGAAAAAAGTTTAGGATGGGTGATAAGGTAAAAATAAAAGTAGTGGCTGCTAATTTAACCAAACGCCAATTAGATTATGAGTGGGTGGTAGGAGCGGATGAAACCTTATCACAAAAAAGTATAACAGAAAGAACTAAAAGAAAGAAGTAATTATTATTTTGCCGAATGCAATTATTTGAACAATTATCAGCACAATTTACTAGCCATTTTGACAAACGTCATTTTCCTGCAGAGCCTGCTTCGTTATATGAGCCGAACGAATATTTTTTACAGTTAGGAGGCAAGCGCATCCGTCCTGTTTTATGTTTAATGGGTAATGAGCTGTTTGATGATATTAAAGAAGATGCTTGGCATGTAGGAACCGCCATTGAGCTCTTTCATAATTTTACGCTAATACATGACGATATTATGGATAAAGCCCCGTTACGTAGGGGGATGCAAACCGTGCATACAAAGTATAATGAAAATACAGCACTGTTGGCTGGCGATGTAATGCTGGTAAAAGCATATGAAGAGCTCAATAAAATTAGCATTACCTACTTACAATCTATACTTGCCTTGTTTAATAAAACCGCTGCCGAAGTATGTGAAGGACAACAAATGGATATGGATTTTGAGAAAGAAGATACGGTAAGCTTGGAAGCCTATTTAAAAATGATTGAATTAAAAACATCTGTGGCCCTTGCTGCAAGCCTACAAACGGGTGCTATTATTGGTGGTGCTGGAGAGCGCAATCAGCAATTAGTGTATGAGTTTGGGCGTAAATTGGGCATTGCTTTTCAAGTTCAGGATGATTATTTAGATGCATTTGGGGATCCTAAAAAGTTTGGTAAACAAGTAGGCGGCGATATATTGGCGAACAAAAAAACATTTTTGTTACTACATGCACTAGAAATGGTAACGGGCGCTCAAAAAGAAATGTTACTAAATTTATTGCAAACGAATCCTGCAGATAAGGTTGAAAAAGTATTGGATATTTATCGTAGTTGCAAGGTAGATGAATGGGCCATTGCTTTAAAAAATAAATATTTAAAGGAGGCTTTACAGCATTTGGAGGATGTGGCGGTACTATCTCGTCGTAAAGAACCGTTGCAACAATTAGCGTATTATCTCATTAAAAGAGAACAATAGCGTTATCTTTATTTAGTTCGTTGGTGTAGTTCCCATTTTTTGTGTTTTATTTTTTGCTACTTTACGCTACCAAAATTAATAGCTATGTTATCTTCATTATTCCGTAAAAAATCGATCTCTAAAATTGTAAATGATGCACAGCTAAGCGAGAGCGATGCGCATACAACAGGTTTAAAGCGTGTATTAGGAGTAAAAGATCTTACATTTTTTGGAATTGCTGCTATCATTGGGGCGGGTAGCTTTAGCAGCTTGGGTAGTGCTGTACATGCTGGAGGCCCTGGAGTAGTTATGCTGTTTATTATTTGTGGAATTGCGTGTGGCTTTACTGCTTTTTGCTATGCAGAATTTGCCAGCCGTATACCTGTAGCTGGCAGTGCTTATACTTATGCGTATGCTAGCTTTGGCGAATTGTTTGCTTGGATTATTGGATGGGCCTTATTAATGGAATATTCTATTGGGAATATTTATGTAGCCTTTAGCTGGAGTGATTATTTTACTTCTTTATTGGCCAAATTTAATGTTCCTATTCCTGCTTATTTAACCTGTAGCTATAGAGAAGCTATGCTTGCAGTAAAGGGTGGTGCTACAGAGGGTGAGCTTTACCAGGCTTGGACGCATGCACCGCTAATAGGAGGGTTTAAATTTATTATAGATTTACCTGCATTACTTATCAATGTGTTTATTACCTATCTAGTTTTTAGGGGGGTAAAAGAGAGTAGAAATTTTAGTAATGCCATGGTAATTTTGAAAATGGCGGTGGTGGCATTGGTTGTTCTGGTAGGCGGCGCATTAATTTTTTCAAATAATCTTTTTTCCAACTGGAATCCGTTAATAGAGGGTACTACCCAGCATTCTTTTATGCCAAATGGTTTTGGGGGGGTAATGGGCGCAGTTAGTAGTGTATTTTTTGCCTATATAGGTTTTGATGCCGTAAGCGTGCTGGCAGAGGAAAGCAAAAATCCTCAACGAGACTTGCCTAAGGGAATGATATGGTCGCTTATTATTTGTACGATCGTTTATATTTTATTGACTTTAGTTTTAACTGGTGTGGTGGTGTACTCAAAGTTTGCCAACGTGGGCGATCCTCTTGCATTTATTTTTGAAAAAGAAAATTTAAATATTCCCTGGATGCAAGTTTTAGTGGCTGTGTGTGCTGTGGTGGCCATGACCAGTGTGTTGCTTGTATTTCAAATGGGCCAACCCCGCATTTGGATGAGTATGAGCCGTGATGGTTTGTTGCCAGCAAAGTTTCAATCTATACACAAAAAATATCAGACTCCTGCTTTTTCAACCGTCGTTACAGGGTTACTGGTGGGTATTCCTATTTTATTTACAGATAAAACTTTTGTACTTGATTTTACTAGCATCGGTACTTTGTTTGCGTTTGTATTAGTATGCGGAGGTGTTTTGTTAATTCCTCGAAAAGCAAAACAATCGGGTAGTTTTAATATGCCACATGTGAATGCTCAATTTATTTTTCCCCTTGTTGTAATCGGTACTATTTTATTTATAAGTACCCAATTTGGAAATTATTTTGCTGAGTTATTGAATGCAGATTTTAATAATTACAGCGAAGCCACGAATGCGGGAAGTTATTACTTCACTACACCTACTATAAAAATTGCTACCATTTTTTTCTGGCTGGCTTGTATAGCTTTGGCAATTTTAGCATTTAAAAAGAAATTTTCTTTAATTCCATTACTGGGCCTTGTTAGTTGCCTTTATTTACTTACGGGTATGTCTGCCACAAATTGGAAATGGTTTTTTATATGGTTTGCAATTGGGCTAGTTATTTACTTTTTGTACAGCTTTCGCCATAGCAAATTGGGCATAGAAAAAAATAGTAAAGAAATTGGAAATTTGACAAATGTGTAGTAAGTTTGTGACAAATGTCGGATATGGCAAAAAAAGCCCCCAAAATTTATGCACAAGAAGAAACTACCTCTCAATTAAAAGAGGCAGCAGTGCGCTATATTACTACCGGCAAAAAAACACCTTTCTTAGAAAATTTTTCTTACCATCACTTTGATAAAATTGTACAAAAAGGCCCATTCTCTTTGGCACAATGGGCAGATCTATTATACATTTCAGAAAGAACGCTACAGCGGTATGCAAAAGCCAATGGTATTTTTAGTGGTTTACTTGTAGAACGAATTTTGCAGTTAGAAAAATTAATTTTACTGGGTAATGATACTTTCAATAGTCAGTTTGCTGCTTGGCTTTTTATTCCTTCTTTTCATTTTAATGGAGATACCCCTTACCAACAACTGTTTACCTACGTTGGAATTGAGAAAGTAATGAATTTAGTGGGTCGTATTCAACATGGTATTGTTGCTTAATTTTTATTATGAAGGTATACCGAATTTGTGCTGAAAAGTATGCCGATGATTTAATGGGTACCGGGGCTTATATGTTTGGTGGTCGGTGGAATGAAAAAGAATATTACATGCTTTACACGGCAGCTCATATTTCTTTAGCTACATTAGAAATTTTGGTCAATTTATCGTATCAACATTCGTTTATTAAAACAAAATATTCGCTCCTTACTTTAGAGCTACCCGATGAAAACTTTTTTGAGTTGCCATTGCAACAATTGCCACGCTATTGGAAAGAAAATGAATGGATGACCAATAAATTGGGCACCGAGTTTTTACGAGAAGGAATTTATTTGTATCAAAAAGTTCCAAGCGCTATTATTGAAGAAGAGCATAATATATTAATTAACCCTAAACATCCTCTTTTTAAAAAGGTAAAGGTGCTTAAAAGGCAGCCTTTTAATTTTGATAAAAGATTATTGAATAAACAATGAAATACCAAATTGGTGATACAGTTGTAATACTACATACCAACGAAGAGGGAAAAGTAGTGGATCTTATTAATGATAAAATGCTTTTAGTAGAAGTGCGAAGTGTTAGCTTTCCTGTGTATATGGATCAGGTAGACTTTCCTTACTTTAAACGATTTACAGAAAAAAAGAAATTGGTAACTACACCGGCAAAAAAGTATGTAGACGATGTAAGAAAAGAAAAAGGAGAAACTTTACCTCAAAAATCGGATGGGGTTTGGCTTACTTTTATACCCATAATGGATACAGATGAATTTGGCGATGTGGTAGTGGAACAGTTAAAACTACATTTAGTTAACAGAACAGAATATCCTTATCATTTTAATTATCAGCTGCATTTTTTTGGAAAATCTGATTTTCAATTAAAAAATACGATCGCATCATTTCAAGATTTTTATTTGCATGATGTAGATTTTGCCGATTTAAACGATAGCCCGAGTTTTGAATTTGATTTTTCCTTAACTGAAAAAATAAAAGGTAAAGCCTCCCATTTTGAAACGGTAGTAAAATTAAAACCCAAACAATTATTTGCTAAGATTGAAGAATTAAAACAAAAAAATTTAGCTACTTTTTCCCAATTACTTTTTGAAAAGTATCCTCACGAACAAATAGAGGATAAAATAGAAATGGGGCAATTGGCATCTAAAGGGTATAAAATATATGAAGTTTCAAAGGGCCGACAACACTTGCCGCCACCTCGTACGGTTATCGATTTACACATAGAAAAATTGACAGCCGATTACCGTACCATGAGTAATTATGAAATTGTAAGTTTACAACTATCCACATTTGAAAAATATTATGATCTAGCTTTGGCCCATCGACAACCCACACTTATTGTAGTACATGGAGTGGGCGAGGGGGTATTACGTAATGAAATACATGCCATTTTGCGCTTGAAAAGAGAAGTGAAATCTTTTGTCAATCAATACCACCCCAGCTTTGGATATGGAGCTACCGAAATATTTTTTCAGTATTAAAGTTGTCTAAACTTAAATTTTTGTCCACCAATAGATGCTTCGTACATCAATCCACCCTTAGTTTGTGTAAAGACCATTACACCATTTTTGTATTTGGCATTGGCTGATGCACCAGATTTTAAAGCTACTGCAGATGCTTGTGCCGATAGTTCTACACGATTATTTTTAAAGTCCTCAAACGCCTTTTGTGTTTCGAATAAGATTACTTCTCTATAGGCTTGGCCACCCCATTGAAACCCTAAGGTTAACTGTGTCATTTTAGCCATGCCTACTATATTATTATTTCTAAAAACTACACCATTGCCAGCGGCTCCACCTATTCCAATGCCCCCCTTACCTACATTGGGGAATATCACATATCCATAAGCATTTTCTAAAAGTTCCTGCATAGCTGCATCGGTTTCTATAAAATCTTTTCGTGCTTGTTGGGCATCGTTTATTACTTTTTCATCTTTACTGCTTTTTTGGGCAGTTGTAATGATGCTAAAACAACTTAAGAATAGGAGGGTGATAACACCGTTTCGTATTATTTGCATATTGGTTTAATTTTTTATTTAAAAATAATGAGGTATTACAAGAGTTATGCTTGTAATAGTGTTAAAAAAAATATCGGGCGATTATCCGCCGTTTGCGCCATTGTTTTAAATGCAAAAATGCTAAGACTAAAGGGGTATTGGGCTGAATTTTGGCTATAAAACGTAACAAATAATACCTTCAAAAATAACCCTTAATGCCGTACCTTTGCCGCTTTGAAAAAGAGGTAAAACGTATATGAAGAATATCAGAAATTTTTGCATTATTGCACATATCGACCATGGTAAAAGTACCCTGGCAGATAGATTATTACAAAGTACCGGTACTATTAGCGATAGAGATATGATGGATCAGGTACTTGATGATATGGATTTGGAAAGAGAAAAAGGCATCACCATTAAAAGCCATGCCATCCAAATTAATTACAAGCATACCGATGGGCAAGAATATATTCTAAACCTTATTGACACACCAGGCCATGTGGACTTTAGCTATGAAGTAAGCCGTGCCTTAGCCGCTTGCGAAGGATGTTTATTGCTAGTAGATGCCACCCAGGGTATACAAGCACAAACTATTTCAAACCTATATCTAGCTATTGATAACGATCTGGAAATTATTCCTGTTATCAATAAAATTGATATGGATGGAGCAATGATAGAAGAGGTAGAAGACCAGATTATTGAATTAATTGGCTGCAAAAAAGAAGAAATTTTACATGCTAGTGGACGCACAGGCTTAGGCGTGGATAAAGTATTAGATGCGATTGTTAACCGTATTCCAGCGCCCGTAGGCAAACCTGAGGAGCCATTGCAGGCTTTGATTTTTGATAGTATGTTCAATTCCTTTCGAGGCATTATCGTTTATTTTAGGGTAAGAAACGGCCAAATTAAAAAAGGCGATAAAGTAAAATTTGTAAGTACCGGACAAGAGTATGAGGCAGATGAAGTAGGTATTTTGAAATTAAAAATGACGGAGAAAAAGGAAGTAAACTGTGGAGATGTAGGTTATCTTATAACGGGTATTAAAAATGCAAAAGAAGTAAAAGTGGGGGATACAATTACCCTGGCAGCTAACCCTACTAAAGAAATTATCAAAGGGTTTCAAGAAGTAAAACCCATGGTATTTGCGGGCATTTTCCCAGTTAATACTGACGATTTTGAGGAGCTAAGAGATTGCATGGATAAATTGCAACTGAATGATGCTTCATTGACCTATGAGTTAGAAACATCTCAAGCATTAGGCTTCGGATTTCGATGCGGCTTTTTAGGTATGCTGCACATGGAGATTATTCAAGAAAGATTAGAAAGAGA
Source organism: Bacteroidota bacterium (assembly GCA_039796695.1). GTDB lineage: Bacteria > Bacteroidota > Bacteroidia > Chitinophagales > Chitinophagaceae > JJ008. The sequence goes on along the minus strand of JBDKJF010000003.1, from coordinate 38,519 downwards.
ATTTAATCAAACGGTTATTACTACCGTACCCAACGTAAGCTTTATTGCTTATACCACAAAAGGGGAGAAAATAATTGTAAATAACCCAACTCAATTTCCCGACCCTGTAAGAACTGAACGTATTGAAGAACCTTTTATTAAAGCTCAAATTATAACAAAGCCAGAATACATTGGCAATATTATGACGTTGTGCTTAGGTAAGCGAGGTATATTGATAAATCAAAGTTACCTTACCACTACTAGGGTGGAGCTAATTTTTGAAATGCCCTTAACAGAAATTGTTTTTGATTTTTATGATAAGTTAAAGTCACAAACAAGAGGCTATGCTTCTTTCGATTATCATCCAATCGGGTTTAGAGATGCAGATATAGTAAAAATGGATATTTTATTGAATGGGGACAAAGTTGATGCCCTTAGTGCATTAATACATCGTGGTAAAGGCCATGAGTTTGGTCGCAAGCTGTGCGAAAAATTAAAAGAACTAGTACCTCGACAGCAATTCCAAATTGCTATACAAGCGGCTATCGGGGCTAAGGTATTGGCAAGAGAAACACTTTCTGCCATGCGTAAGGATGTAACCGCTAAATGCTATGGTGGTGATATTAGCCGTAAGCGTAAATTGTTGGAAAAGCAAAAAGAAGGTAAAAAAAGAATGCGCCAGATAGGAAATGTAGAAGTGCCGCAGGAAGCTTTCTTAGCCGTTTTAAAGCTGGATGATTAAAAAACTAAAACCCCACTCTTATTTTTAAAAACTGGGTTTTACTTCTAACAAGATAGTATTATATAAAAACGGTTGTCTACTTTTTGAGAAAATAGACAACCGTTATTTATTTCGTCAAATCCTATTTATTTATCTCATATACATCAGCAAATACTAATCGTTCCCCCAGTTTTGGTCCTCCAAATGATTGCCCAGCGGGATTAGGATTAGGTTTTTCTTTATCCAGCTCAAGTATTTCATATTCTTTAATAGAAATACGATAAGGTTTATTAGCATACTCCGCTGGCAAGTTAAATGCATGGCTATGATAGAAACCAACACTATTAAAATCTGTTTCTTGAATTAAATAACTATATGTTTCGATTGGCTTTTGGCCCGTGCTTATATGTACGCTATCGGATGCCGGTAGTGTTATCGATTCAATTAAAAACTCTACTTTAGTCATAAAAATTCCCTTTGCATTTCCTGGCCTAGGTGCAGAACCAGATATAGCTACTACAATATTATTTTTAGCGCCCTTAATTTCCAGCGAAGTAGCTCTTGGTGGTGGTATTTGTATATATTCGGTTACCACAATTGGAGAAAGGCAGCAATCCTTTCCTTCTTTTTTAACAGATTCTTTTTGATAGCGAGCTAGTGCTAATTTTATAAAAGGGAAATAGGCTGCACCACTGTTTAGCATTATATCTACAAAATATAATTGACGCTCAACATCAAATTTTACCAATGACACCTCGTATGCAACGGCTGCTACTTTTCCATTTGCTTCATTTTCTAACGGCGTTAATAATTCGTTTACCTTTTCTCCTTTTAAAAACATATCTGCAGTAGGAGTATTGCTTACTGGTAAAGGAGACGATTTTTTGGTAGGGTCAGTACCCCAAACTGTAACCGGTACACCAGCCGAACCAGGAGAATTTCCTAATTGTGGTAAGCTGGGCACATGTAACACAACGGCCAGTTTTTCTCCTTCGCCACTACTAAACCAAGGCCTTTTTAAATATACTCTTAAGCCCGAGGCTCTACCCGTTAAGGTTATAGCCCCTTTGGTATCTCTATCCCATTCAAATGTAGGAATTACATAGGCCACCTCGGGCGCTGCTGGCCTGGCGCTGCTGGGCACGGTTACCACTACGCTATCTGGGCTGGTTCTAGTTAATGAAAAGGGTTGATTATTTTTTTGTTTTTCATTAATTAGGTTATAAAAATTTTCTTTGTATCGAGTACTTGCAATAGCGTTATAAATTACTTTTCTATGCTTCGTATCATTAAATAAATGCTTTAAGCCCGGAAAGGGATTATTCTTAACCTGATCTATGTTACCAAACATATATTCAAACACAGCATACTGTGTAGTAAACTGCTGCACCTTGGATACAAACGGAATATTTATTTGATTAGTAGATGCAATGATGGCAGGGGTAATTTCAGTAAGAATATCATCTATAGGTTCTTTCCATTTGGCTTCCACATCTAATTGAGCGGTGGAGGGGCCATGTACTAATAATTTGGTGTTGATGGTGGCGTAGTTGTCCGTGTAATTTCTATCGGCTTGTATACTAGCTATAGCAGGAAAATGAACAGCGCCTAATTGCTGCACGGGTTGTTGCACCGCATGTACAAAAGTTAATTCTCTCCAAGGAGAAAATAGCCAATGTTTCCCTTTTGCTATGGCTTCACCAATAGGGCCATTTAAGTTGTTCATGCCCATCATATCTAATACCCCAGCATTTTTAATTAGCTCACTTGGTTTCCAAAAGCAGGCATACCCAAGTTTTAGCATGAAACCTTTTTGTAATGAAACTTTTAATGTACGGGTGCTACTATCCCAATCTAAACTTGGAGTAGCTGCTTCTAAGAGTTTAATGCGAAATGTTTTGGGAGCCATCCATTGTTCATAAGTAGGCTTAGGTGGTGTATCTAAAGTGGCACCTTGCATAGCAGGGTCAAAATAAAAACTAATCCACCTGTCTAAAGTAGAAGGGTTGGCTAGTTTTGGATTAGGATCGTTAGGTGAAAGAAAAAAAGAAACACCAATAGCCATGGGGTCTATAAGGTACTCTACATCTAAGGTGGTTTCATTGGCACTTACCACTTTCATAATATGCATATCTGCTGTATTGCTTACAGCGGGATCTTTTTTAGGCGTTATATCGTTATATATTTTGGTAGCTAAAGCGCTATTCGCTTGCCCCATACCGGCATCTAGCATGCCATGTAAGGTAGCCATCTCTACCGTAGTTCGGGGTGGTTTTACATGGCGCACAGCTTCGGCGGCGTAGGTGTTTCCGTTAAAAGGATTCGCTGCTTCGTATTGTGCCGTGGTTTGCCCTTCATTACTTCGTATAACCATCACTTCTGCTGATTCGCCATCTTTTATGGTATTACCCATTATTAAAAACGGAGCATCTACTGGTTCATATCGCATATACCTTACGCCAGTCTTAATACATTCAGCTCCGTTTTCTGGAGCTGTATTTACTGCTACACTATTACCAGCTAAATCAACCGTACGTAACTTGATACCATATTTTTTTCCAAAGCGAAGCATGGGTAGGCTTCCTTTTACAATTGAAGGGATTACATTCAATTTAAAATCAGCAGTGGGAGGTGTTTTGTATTTATCTTTTTCTTGTTGCGAATCGCTTTTATACACCTCATTGGCATCATCTAACAGCGGCTCATTTAATGTGCTGCCCGGGCGGGGCACACTCAAGCTCCAGCCTTCCCAACGGGCAATGGCCTCGCTTACTTTTAATTGTTTACCTGCATCCGTATTTTCTTCTGTAGCCGAGGTTTGTAAATAACCCTCATCCGCTTCCATATCCGGTATGGCAATGGCATTGCCAGCAGCATTTACTATACCGTATTTATTGGTGCGTTTATGTAAGCTATACCATGTGCCAGTTTTATCTTCTACCTGCACATCCATACGGAAACCTATATTAATATCATCTGCTGTTAACAATTCAATCGGTAGTACCCAATTTGCATTATTACCACTTATGCCTAGTGGTGCAGCATTACCCGTTTGCATTTTTGTTTTTAAATCATTCATTCTGTTAAAGCGGGCATTTAACTTTTCGGCCATGCCATTTCTGGCAATGGCAATGCCGGCCGTACGTTGGGAAGGCAAGCCCTCTCGCTTGTCAAACCGGTTAGTAAGTAATGGTATGGCCGATGTATTGGTTAAGTTATTTTGAGCGGCATAAAAAATATCTTTTGCTTTGGCTAATTGCAAGGCATCCTGTTGTTGGCAAAGTTTTAAAGCACCTCCATCGGTGTCTACTTGAAAAACAGTAAAAGCGTCTGTATTAATTTTTACATACCCTTTGTCAATAGGGCTACCTGTTTCCGGCTTTGCATAAAATCCGTTGCTGGTACGGGTATAGGCTGTGGCCGGGCATACAATGGTGGTGGCTGCGGTAAAATTAATAGCAGAAGGAATAATACGGATAGAAGGTGTTTCAGTGCCAAGTCTTGCTTCTTCCGGTACAGCAAATTCAATATCCACCACTAAGCCCAACTTACGTAGTAAGGGAGGGTAATTAGCTAAAATGGATAATATATCATGAAACTCAAACTCAGGTTTATTTATTTTAGGTGCAAAGGGCTTATTTTTTTTATTATAAATGCCATGAAAATTTTTTAACTGTCCAAAATCTTTTGGTGGATCTATTTGCTGATTAAAAGCTATAAATTTATTTTTTTGTAGCTCTTCTTTAAATCTACCGGCACGGTTAGTAGATGCTACCATATCGTCTAACGTTACTTCTTTTCTACCTTTTCCGGGTATTTGGTCAATAGCCACATAATCGGCTACTGATTTAAAAATCGGGTTTTCTGTATAGAAAGGAGTTTCGGGTAATGCTGTTGTATATTTTTTTCCAGTTTGTTCTACTACTCCTTTTATAAAATCAACAATGTGTTTTACAGGGTAAGATACAATGGGCATTAGATGTAGGGGCTCTTGCACAAAAGCTTTTACCTGTACATTAGGGCTAAATAAATCTTTCCATAATTTAGTATCAATAGCGGTGCTGGTAACCTTTGCATTCACTACGGCGCCATTTATTTCTACATTAAACTTGGCGTTTTTTATAAGTTCTGCAAAGGCTAGCATATCTTTTACATCGCTAAGGCGGGTATTAGATTTATCCGTTTCTTCTACTTGTAAGGAAATAGCGGCTGATGCTTTTAATATTTTGGCACCACGGCCTGCTATGCCCATGGCCACTCCGTTGGGTAATGCTGTAATGATTATTTTCTGCTTCATGGTAGTTTATTGTTGGTAGTAAATCTGCTGGTGATGGTTGTTATGCTGATGAACGGAGCGTCGCAACTTCAGTTGAACAGCATTACCACTGCTGGTTTTAGAAAAATTTATGCAGCAAATGCTTCACAGTAAGTGGCCCAGTCAATTGGCTGCATGGTGGCGCCAAAGTTGGGATCGTTACCACTACCGGCAAATGTTCGCTGCGTTTGTATTGTAACCGTTTTGCTAAAAAATAGAACCTCCACTTTAATTTTTAGTGAGGCCTCTCCGTAAGCTTTGTTTTTATCAATTAAATATGTAAGTGCCATGTACAGTTCTATGCTAGCCGTAATTAATCCTAGCACACATACGGCACCATTAATACGAACATAGCCGGTAAGCTGAGTGGAATTTTGACCACTTTCAAAGGTCATTTTAAAATAAATACCAGCCATAATGCTTACGGCGCCACTGGCTACACCAAAGTTTACCGATGCAGCTGCACCTAATTCAAATGCGGCTTCAATTTGGCGAATACCTTGCAGGTCTACTTCCATTCCAAAGAAACCACCGCCACCTAAAAAGGCAAAGGTTAATGTAAAGGGTTGGTGTCTTTCGCAAAAGCGGAACCCAAGTGTTAGCGGCCCGCCAGTAAAGGGAAGATTTACTTCTGCACCAATAGAAATATTAGCCAGCGTAAAAGCGCCTAACTGTAAATTAGGAACTGCCTGTGTGTAACCACATTTTACACCGGTGAGTGATACATCTAAATAGGGTGGGTCATCAAATCCATTCATCGGTATTATACTATTGAGTAAGTTGATGAATTTTAAAGGGCCACCAAAAAAGATACCGTCCTTATCAGCCATTTTTACTGATACATCGGGTTTCTTTTTATCCGTTACTTCAAACTTTATATGGTCAAACTTTACATTGATTAAATATTCTGATCCAACGCCTACAATACCTACCGTAAAGTTTTTTAATGCTGAATTGGAAGAAAACTCAGGGACTTTGCTAGTGTTTTTAAACGCCTTGATACTGGAAACACTGCTAAAACTATTGACTTCACTTGCAGGAATAAAGCTAGCAAAGTTGCTACCAATATTTACTTTACTAATATTTGGCTTTAGGGCATAAGTGGTTATAAAGGCATCTTTGGTATCTTCTGATACTAAGTTAGGTATGCCAGAATTGTTGATCCGCTGAGCAAATGATTTACTTAAGTCGAACGTATCTCCTTGTACAAATTTTAAAATTTGACTTAACTTAAATACGCCAAAGAGTGTGGGGTCGGGTAGGTTATTTACATTGAAATAATCGGTAGCACTAGAAACTTTATTTGCAAAATTTTCTACGTTACCAGCAAAGGCTCCCGCCGTTTTAGACAAACCTGCTAAATTGAAATTAGGGTTAGCTAAGCCACCTACTTTATCGGCGTTACCTGCAAAGTTAATGGGGTCAGGTTTTAAGAATCGAGCAAATACCCCGCCTTCATTTTTTTGATTTTTATCCGGAGAATATAAAGCAACCGCTACTGGTGAAGCTTTGCCAGTTATCCGTTGGGTGGAGGGTTCAATTATTTCAACATTTTTTATTGTAGGTAGAAACCCTTGTATTTCTCCAAACTTGTTATAGGCAAATGTGCCGAAGGTAATAGCATGTGCGGCAAACTCTGTAGTGGCGGCATTTGCCTCTGGAGGTGCTAATGTTAATTTTTGTCCTTTAAAATTAGTGCTTCGAGGTGCAGGCATGCTACTTAAGTTATACCGATCAACTAAACTTTGCATGACCGCTTTGCTACCAGTTATTTCTGCATTTATAAAAATAAGTGGCATGGTAAAGTCAATGTTGTTATCATTGAGATCTTTACCTCTAAATTTAAATAACACCTCTTTACCTCCAGATTTAATAACAAATTGATCCTTGGCTGCTGGCCCGTTGGGTGATAAAAATGGTTGCGGTGTATCTATAATGGGAGAAGTGGTAGTCAATATTTCAATACTACTGAAAGTAAAATTCATATAATCACCTTCACTATCTTGAAAATTATAATCTTTTATGGGCTCTGTAATAACAATAATTTCTCGTTGAAAATTGGAAGCTGTACCGGTATTAGGATGTTGTTTTCGTTCGGTAATTTTCATCAATACTGCACTGTGGCCAAAAGGTAGAACGTAACCAGCCCGTACAATTTCTACATAATGCTCCCTGCCCATGGTTTCAATATGACGCCACTTTAGTAGATTGAAACCATTTTTACCGCTAGCAGATGTTCCTTGAAAAATGCCCCCTTTTATTAAACTGTTTTTATCAACCGTAAATTCGCTATCTAACCATGCGCCCAATGTAGTTAAAAAAAGTTGATACGCCTTTATTGGTTGCGGATAAAAGCCCGCTATAGTAAAGTTGGATGATTCATGCACAATCTGGTGCCTGTCTTTATTATTAATGGCTGCTAAACCCAATTGCACATCTTCTTTTTCTATTACATCTTGTGTGTAGTCTTTATTAATATCATCACCCCATAGGGCTCTAAGTAAACGATCTTCGTTGGTTAGCCCATTTTCTACTACTTTACCCCCTATTTTTTTACCCATGCGGGTATGCCATAATTCAAAAAGTTTGTTGGTGCTTTTAATAAAACCTTGTACGTTTTTTAATTGTACAGGATGCTTAAAACCTGCTTCTTTCGTAGGAGATAGGTATAGCTTTACGGGTATTTCTAATGAGGTTTCTAAGGGGGCAAGTGGGGCTACAGCGTCTTTTGAAAGCGAAGCAACATTGGTTACTGCTCGGTTGATGTTTTGCAACAGTCCAGGGCTGTTAACTTGCATTTCGGCTACATATATTTTTTCATCCTTTGTCATTCCTCTTTTTGGAGGAACGGCCTTATTGATATCGCCAGGTTTTACTTTTGTTTGTATATCGCTAAGTGGTTTGTATTGTATACCTGATTGTGTAAACCGTTTTGCATTGCCCATTCCTTTTGCCCTTTCGTTTACTACAAGGTCAAATTTTTCCCAAGCCAACAATTCAGCAGCCGTTAAAGCAATACTGGTAATGTTAGCTGGTATTTGAAATACTAACCGGCTTTGCCCGCCGATAATTAACCTTCCTGGAATGGTAGGTGTACTAAGGCCTCCTTGATTCTCTGGCCATGCCTGCTCTGCCATACTTTGCGGCTGAAATACCACAACCATATAAGCAGGGTTATTTTTAACCACAATTTTGTTTCCACTAAGATTACAATTATAAAAACGCAACTCTAATGAAAGTAAGTCCTCGGGTCGCAATAATTTAACTGTTAAAAATTCGCCAGCCGTTAAAGTGATTAAACTATTCGTATTTAATTGGGGTGCTATTACTTGCTGTACCCTAATTTGAGCTTGTGCGTTAATAGAGCCAAAAATGCCGGTAAGCCCTAAAAGTTTAAGCAGCTTACGACGCTTATTTGGCGATGAATGGGGGGTTTGCATAGCCTTTTTTGTTTAATGGAAATAATGATTAAATATAAAAATTATCTCATACACCAAAAAACAACTTTGTAGATATGTGCATAATTAGTTTATACAAGGAGTGGGAAGGCGTGAAGCAATAAAAAATGGAACAGTGCACTTTTCAATAAAAAAAAGCAACCCAATAAGGATTGCTTTTTTAAAATAGAAAGTAGTTTGTATTAATAAGTCTCCAAACCAGAGAACATAAAGTCGCCTTCAATTTTTGCGTTTTCGTCGCTATCGCTGCCATGAATGGCATTTTCTCCCAAAGAAGTAGCGTACAGCTTACGAATGGTACCTTCCTCTGCATTGGCAGGGTTGGTAGCTCCAATTAGTTTACGAAAATCTTCTACTGCATTATCTTTTTCTAAAATGGCAGCAATAATAACTCCACTGCTCATAAAATCTACTAACTCACCATAAAAAGGTCTTTCTTTATGCACGGCATAAAATTCACCAGCTTTCTCTGGAGATAGCTTTAGCATTTTCAATGCTTTTACTGCAAAACCTTCTTTAATAATTCTGTCGATAATAGCACCGGCATGGCCATTTTTCATAGCATCGGGCTTAATCATGGTAAACGTACGGTTGCTCATAATTTCTTGCTTTAATTTTAAGAGGCTGCAAAAGTAAAGGAAAGTTTGGTTTACGGAATTGTTATTTCACCAATAGGTTGAATAAGAATTGACAATCAACGCTATAATGCAGCATGAGATGAGCGGATAAAGCCCTATCTTCGCACCCGTTTTGAAACCTATAGCCGACATATTTCCCTTATTACAACAACCTAAAAAGGTAGTAATAACCACGCATCAAAAGCCTGATGCAGATGCTATGGGCTCTTCGCTGGCTTTAAAAAACGTACTAGAACAATTAGGCCATAGCGTTACCGTTATTTCTCCCACCAACTGGGCGGGCTGGGTAAATTGGATGCCCGGCGCAAAAGAAGTAATGGATTATGAAAAAGAAAAAGCTAAAGCCGATGAAATTTTAGCATTAACTGATTGGCTTTTTTGTTTGGACTTTAATATTTTTCATCGTACTAAAACGATGACGGAGCAATTGAAATCCATTACTTGTATTAAAATATTAATCGATCATCACCAAGAGCCAGATACCGCTTCATTTGATTATGGAATAAGCAGTACCGCTAAAAGTTCTACTTGCGAGATGGTGTATGATTTTATACAAGCCGCTGGCCTAACTAATAAAATAAACGAAGCCGTAGCAGAGTGTTTATATGCAGGCGTAGTGGGCGATACCGGTTCATTTCGTTTTCCATCTACCAGCGCCGATGTACATAAACTAGTAGCCCATTTAAAAGAAAAAGGCTTACAACATAGTAAAGTGCACGAAGGTTTGTATGATAATTTTTTAGAAAATAGACTTCGCTTTACCGGCAATGTGTTGTTAAATAGAATGGAGGTATTTTATGAATTTAACACAGCATTAATTGCCATACCTAAAAGCGATTTATTAAAATACCATATCAAAACGGGCGATACCGATGGTTTGGTAAACTACCCACTTTCTATTCAAGGTATAAAACTAGTAGCACTGGTAATTGATAGGGATGAAGAAAGAAAATGGAGTTTTAGAAGCAAGGGCGGTTTTGATTGCAATACTTTTGCCCGAACTTACTTTGAAGGCGGCGGACATTATAATGCCGCCGGTGGTAGAAGTAGTGATAGTTTAGAAATAACTGCTGAAAAATTTAGACAGGTTTTAAAAGAGTATGAACATCTATTGCAATAAATAAAAATTGAAAAAATGAAAATTAGAAATTTGATTGGATTTGTAGCTGCGGTAAGTTTGTTAATGGCCAGTTGCAACAAAGCTCAGTACAAAAAAACACCAGGAGGAATGCCCTACCAGCTTTTTGCTGGAAAAGGTAAAGAGGCTACAAAAGAGGGTAGTTTCTTAAAAGTGTCTTATACCTATAAAGTAAAAGACAGTGTATTTTTTACTACCGAAAATGGTTTGCCCATTTACATTCCCGTTACCAACCAATCACAACCTTATGACATATCTGAACTTTTTAATAAATTAAAAGTAGGCGATAGTGTTATTGCCACTCAGATGATTGACACTTTCATGAAAAGAATGCCACAGCAGGTTCCTCCGCAATATAAAAAAGGCGATAAAATAACCACTTACCTTAAAGTGCTGGCTGTATTTGAAAACGATAGTTTAAAAAAGATTGACGAAGAAAAAGATAAATCAGCCTTTATAGCAAAAGAATCGGCTGTGATAGAAAAGTACTTGAAAGAAAAAAATATTACCACCGTTAAAACACCTTCTGGTGTATTTGTAGCCATCAGTAACCCTGGAACTGGCCCACAGGTTGAAGCTGGTAAATTGGTATCAGTAAAATATACCGGCACTACATTAGGTGGTACTAAATTTGACAGTAATGTAGATACCAGTTTCCACCATACTGAGCCCTTAACTTTTACCATAGGTTCCGGACAAATGATGAAAGGCTTTGATGATGCACTTAGGCTTTTAAAGGCAGGTGGGGTAGCAAGAGCATTTATACCTTCTACTTTAGCTTATGGTGCGCAGCCACAGCCGGGTTCTAAAATAAAGCCATTTGAAAATTTAATCTTTGATTTGGAAGTTTTAGAGGTAAAAAACGCACCTCCACCTGCACCAGCAGCACCAAGTATGCCTACACAACCTATGCCCAATAAAAATAATTGATACGGCTCAACGCATTTTATACTCAACGTATTAAAATATATAGGAACTTTACACCCGTCTTACTAATAAGACGGGTGTTTGGTTAATGGCTCCGTTTTTAGTCCATCGTCCTGTTAGTTTCCAGTCTTTTGAAAACAAATAATCCGTGGTGGAGGCAAAAACGCTCCACCAACAAGTTATACTTTTATGTAACCCTACATAAGTGTGATTGAAAACGAAAGGGCTAAATGGCCAGGGTATTACACCTTGGCCATTTTCAATGCCTGCATTAATTTAACCGATTCTACCGCTTCTTTTACATCATGTACTCTTAATATAGCAGCTCCTTTAAAAAGTGCAACTGTATTTAACACGGTGGTGCCATTTAATGCCGCTTCAGGACTAGTTTGTAATGTTCGCCATATTGTAGCCTTTCTGCTAATACCTACTAATAAGGGTGCCTGTAATATTTCAAATACCTCCAAAGCCTGTAGTAGTTGAAAATTATGTTCAATGGTTTTGCCGAAACCGAAACCGGGGTCCATAATCACTTCCTGTATTCCATATTCTTTTAATCGATCTCGTTGCTGTATAAAAAAGGCCAATAGATCCTTCGTAATATTAGTGTACTGTGGGTGTACTTGCATACTTTGCGGAGTGCCTTGCATATGCATTAATACATAGGGTACTTTTAAGGCAGCTACCGTGGGTAGCATGTCGGCATCCAATGTACCAGCACTTATATCATTTATAATAGAAGCTCCTGCGTTTACAGCCTCCATTGCTACACTTGCATAATAAGTATCAATAGAAATAAATGCTTCTGGAAAACGTTGATGTAAGGCACTAATAGGTGCTTTAATTCTGCTTATTTCATCGGCAGCGGATATTTGCTCACTTCCTGGCCTGGTACTTTGACCACCAATGTCTAAAATGGTGGCGCCCTCCTCTAGCATTTTTTCGGCTTGAAATAAAACCGAATCAATAGTTTGCTGGCGGCTACCACTGTAAAAAGAATCGGGCGTAATATTTATGATACCCATTACTACGGGCTCATCGATAGTCAACATCCTCCCTTTGCAATTAAGCGTGTACATTTGGTTTTGTGCTATTTTTGAGTATAAAGATACTGGGTGTTTGTTTACCAGTAAAAGGCTATAATATAAACGATTTAATATTTATAAATGAAATACTTAATTCAAGTAATAAGAATACTAGTAGGGCTGTTGTTCATCTTTTCTGGCTTAGTTAAAGCTAATGATCCTATGGGACTTAGTTATAAAATGCAAGAATTTTTTGAAGTGTGGGGCATACATGGCTACAATGACTACACCCTAGCCCTTTCTGTATGTATGAATGCGTTTGAAATTATTGCAGGTTTTGCACTTTTACTTGGCTGGCGTATTCGACTTATAATTTGGTTACTTCTTATATTGATTATTGCCTTTACATTTTTAACAGGCTATACTTATTTTACGGGTAAACCTAAAAATTGTGGTTGTTTCGGAGATTGTCTACCCATCACCGCAAAAACATCTTTTATAAAAGATGTAGTATTAGTATTCCTTATTGCATTTTTATTATGGAAGAAAAATCATTTACAACCGCTGTTTAAAAACCGGGTTAATACGTTAGCCATTTTTATAATTACCCTATTTTCTATCGGTTTGCAATGGTATGCCTTGCGTTATTTGCCAATAGTTGATTGCTTGCCTTTTAAAAAAGGCAATAGCATAACTGATAATATTAAAATGCCTATGAATGCTATTCCGGATAGTACAGTCATCACATTTGTGTATACAAAAGAGGGGAAGGATGTAGAATTTACAGCCGAAAATTTTCCTGCCGATTTCAATAAAGAAACATATACCAATATGCGCCGCTACGATAAAGTGGTGAGAGCGGGTAAAAATAATCAACCCGCTATTAAAGGTTTTCAATTAAGCGGGGAAACTAATATTGATTCAACACAAATGATTTTAGAAGAAGCAAATGTGGTTTTAATCTTTATCGAAAATTTTAAAAAAGCAACCACCGATTGGCATAAAAAGGTAGCAACCTTACAAAAGGCGGCAATGGAAAAAAACATCAACTGTTATATAATAACTGCCGAACCAGCACAGGCGAAGCTCGAATTGGCAAAAGCGGGTATAAATGGTATTGCTGTTTTTAAATGCGATTATAAAGCCATTCAAACTGCTGCCAGAGTAAACCCCACCGCTTATTTACTTCAAAAAGGGGTAGTAGTAGACAAAAAAGGCGGTACATGGATTTCAAAATTATTACCTACGATTTCAACAATACCAACAATTCCCAAAACCAATTTACCAGTGCCTTTACAAAAAGCTGATTCAATTAATAATCCATAATGATCTTATTTATTTTAAAAAAAATGGGCTATGGCCTAAGCGTTTTAGTAGGAGTACTTACTTTGGTATTTTTTTTATTTCAAGGTTTTGGAGAGCCTGCTAGATTAGTAATGGGGCAAAGTGGCGACTCTACCACACTGGCCAATATAAAAAAAGAGCTTTATTTAGATCAACCTAAGTGGAAACAATTTGTATTCTATCTAAATGATGCTTCGCCGATAGCCATCCATTCCAAAACAGATAGGATTGAAAAAAACTTAACCGGTTATTTTATCGGTAAAATTGGCGTTAAAGTACCGTACTTACGAAAGTCCTATCAAACGAAACGAGAAGTTTGGACGGTGTTAATGCAGGCTTTACCTGGTACATTAATGTTGGCCCTTGCAGCCATGCTATTAGCTATTTTCATTGGTATACCATTGGGTATTACTGCGGCCGTAAAACAAAATAGTTGGATGGATACCTCCGCCATATTTTCAAGCATTTTGGGTATATCGGCCCCCTCATTTTTTATGGGAATAATCATTGCTTATTTATTTGGTTTTGTATTAAGCGAGTGGACGGGCCTTCACATTGCCGGTAATTGGTTTGCAATAGATGATGAGGGGCATAAACGATTCACCTTACAAAATATATTGCTACCAGCTTTTACATTGGGTATTCGTCCATTGGCTATTATTACGCAGCTTACCCGTAGTGCCATGCTAGATGTACTGCAACAAGATTACATTCGAACAGCTTATGCTAAAGGGCTTTCGCAGCGTAAGGTTATTTGGAAGCATGGTTTAAAAAATGCACTTAACCCAGTTATTACAGCCATTACAGGATGGTTTGCTGAATTACTAGCCGGTGCATTTTTTGTTGAATACATTTTTGGATGGCAAGGTATAGGAAAAGTAACAGTAGATGCCTTAGAAAAATTAGACTATCCGGTAGTGATGGGTTCGGTTTTAATATCGGCAACTTTTTTTATACTCATCAATATTGTAGCCGATATACTCTACGGCTGGATAGACCCAAGAGTGAGAATAAAATAATATCTACATTCTTTCTGGCACTTTAATACCCAATAAGCCCATGCCTGATGCAATTACTGAGGCAGTCATACTAGCTAATCGTAATCGCAACTCTTTCTTTTCTTCTGTTTCTGCATTTAATACGGAATGTTCGGTGTAAAAAGTATTAAACAATTTAGCTAGATTAAATACATAGATGGCAATTACAGATGGATTATGCTCGGCGGCAGCTTGTTCTAAAATTGTAACATATTGTTCCAACAGTATTATTAAATCTTTTTCTAATGATAAAAGGGTATTGGATACAATGGGTTTATTATTTATCACCGTTTGTTTTCTTAAAACGGACTTTATACGGGCATGCGTGTATTGTACAAATGGGCCAGTAAAACCATGAAAATCGATAGACTCCTCTGGATTGAAAATCATTCTTTTTTTAGGATCAACCCTTAATAAAAAAAACTTTAATGCGCCCAATGCTATGGTATCGTATAACTCTTTTAATTCTGCCTGAGTAAAATCTTTCACCTTTCCTAGTTCCTCTGTTTTGGCCTTAGCCACATTCACCATTTCTTCTACCATATCATCGGCATCCACTACTGTGCCTTCTCTGGTTTTCATTCTACCAGAAGGTAGCTCCACCATACCATAACTTAAATGGTATATACCTTTAGCACCTGGCATGCCTAATTTCTCGCAAATTAATTTCAATACTTTAAAATGATAGTTCTGCTCATCGGCTACTACGTAAATGCTTTGTTCGCATCCAAACTCCAATTGCTTTTGTTGCGCCAAGCCAATATCCTGCGTAATGTATACCGCCGTACCATCTTTACGCTGCACCACTTTTTCATCAAGCCCATCGCCAGTTAAATCAATCCACACACTACCATCGTCTTTTTTTGTAAACACATTTTTGGCCAATCCGTCTTCCACTGCTTTTTTTCCCAGCAAATAAGTATTGCTTTCAAAATAAGTTTTATCAAAATCAGCGCCAATGCGTTCATAGGTAATATCAAAGCCAGCATACACCCATGCATTCATTTGCTTCCATAGTGCTATTACATCTGGTTTACCAGCCTCCCAATCAACTAGCATTTGTTGTGCCGCTTTCATTATAGGTGCTTCTTTTTCGGCCTCTTCTTTTGATTTTCCAGCGGCCATTAGGGAAGCTACTTGTTTTTTATGTTCTTCCCCAAATCGTACATAATAATCGCCTACCAAATGATCTCCTTTAATACCTGTGCTTTCGGGCGTGGCACCATTGGCCAGCTGTTGCCAGGCCACCATACTTTTACAAATATGAATACCTCTATCGTTTGAAATACAAGTTTTATACACTTGATAGCCGTTATTTTTCATAATAGTGGCAACGCTCCATCCCAAAAAAATATTACGCAGATGCCCAAGGTGCAATGGCTTATTGGTATTGGGCGAGGCGTATTCCACCATCACTTTTTTGCCGTTAAAGGGCTGTGCGCCAAATTTTGTGTTGGTATAATTAGTGTTTAAAAACTGTATCCAATAATCGTCGGCAATGGTAATATTTAAGAATCCTTTTATAACATTGTAAGCAGCAATCAACGATGGGTTGTCGGCTATTAATTTATCACCTATTTCCTTTCCTAATTGGTCAGTTGATTTTTTTAACTCTTTTATAAAAGAAAAAAGAACCAGGGTATAATCCCCTTCAAATTCTGGTTTTGTACTATTGATGGTTATGGAAGCTGGCGAGGCTTCGAATTGATATAAATCTTTCAGTGCTTTTATGACCAATGGCTTTAAGCCAGTTGAGATACTCATCCTTGTTATTTTATTGGGCAAATGTAGGAAACATACCGCCTAATTCAAGAAATAAGCGCTTACATATTACCTTTGCCACCATCTATGAGAAAGTACCTGCATAGCGCAAGGGATTTTATATTACCTATTATTGATTTTTTTTATCCGCCATTTCGTAGCCTAATGAATCTGCAAACCTATCGTTATGCCGCAGCGGGTGGGGGCAATGTTTTGCTGGGGTTTCTAATTTATGTAGTTAGTTATAAATACATTTTTAATGAAGCAGCTTTTCATTTTGGCTTTTACGCCTTTAAGGGTCATATAGCGGCCATGCTTCTATCTTTTTGCATTACTTTTCCAGTGGGTTTTTTTATGTCTAAATATGTAGTGTTTAGCGATTCTGCAATGAAGGGTCGCATACAATTGTTTCGATATTTTATGATATGCATGTGCAATTTATTATTAAACTACCTCTTGTTGAAAATGTTGGTAGAAAAAATGTTTATCCACCCAATATTGGCACAAGTATTAACGATAGCAATGGTAGTAATATTTAGTTACCTAGCACAACGTCATTTTTCATTTAAGCAGACAAAACAATAACATTATAGTGTAAAATTTACCGTGTCTACATCTACTGCTAACTGCCCTGTACAATTACTCCTTACTACTAAATGTTTTTGCATTGGATAAATGCCAATTAATTTAATGTCTTTTATACTTCCATAGCTGCGTATACCTTTCATCCATTCTTGATTCAATTGTTGGTTAATAGTAACCTTTGCAGTATCTATATAGTTACTTAAATCAAATTGGGCTTGTTCGGCTATTTCTTTTGTTATTTTTTTATCGAACAACCAATCGGCCGTACTCAATAAAACATTTTTGGATTTGATATCAAACTCAATATCCTTTACTTCTAATCTTTTTTTATCTGCATCATACACCGGGCGCCCTACCAAATAAACGATACCCTTGTTGGTGCCCGAAAAATTAATTTTTATTACCAATTTATCAAACCCTCCACCATATATTTTACATGCGTCAATAATAAACTTCTTCTTTATAAATCCTTTTTTAAAATCAAACTCTTTACCCGTCAAATTTTGATCTATAATGTTGCTTAATGAGTCGTAGTTTAAAACAGCGTCTAAAAAAATAGAGAACCCTTGCTTTTTACTAAAAGGTGCTAGGTTAGGTATTTTAGATTGTTTATCCACAGGTTTTTCAAAACTAATAACTGGCTTAGCTGATAATCCTAAAAATACATGTAACGAATCCTTCTGTATGTACAAATTATTGATTCGTACTTTCTGCGGATTAATTTGCAGCCAACCAAGCCCATTTAGATTATAAGATTTGCTAAGCTGATCCCATACCTGTTGAAAGCGACTTCTAATATCTACCGTACCGTATTGCTTCTCCATATCTTTTTTAGATACATCCAGTTCTGCGGTAAGGCCCTTTATTATTTGTGTTGTAATATCCTGCCCCCAAAAACATACTTCGCATTTATCCAATGGTATAGGTTCATTTCGTTTTACAGTAAGGCCAATTTTATAATCGGGCATTACGGCCAAGGTATTGGTAAAGGAAACGTTTACCCGTCTTTCGGGTTCGCTAAAGCCACAGCGACAGGCCGGTGTCCAAGGAGAAATGGCCGTACCATTTACACAAACTCGGGTGGAGCCCAAAATTTTATAGTAGCCCATAAAACCAATACTAAGGGTGTTTGCTGTGCCGGTAAACTGTAATTTACTTCTACGAAAAACATATTTGTAACGAGTATCGCATCCATCTTGTACCCAATCATCAGGATATTTGGGCGAGGTAAAAAGAGTGTCCACGCTTTTTTCGGCCATATTATACAATCCTTTTAAATTTATTTGAATAGGAATGTTGATATCTGAATCCGGCAGTGAATCTAATCGAAAGTTTTCCGAAGCCATATCCGGTTTTTCTGGGTTTATTTTTTGCCCCCAACCATTATAAAAACCGAGCGAAAGCATCAATAATAAAATAACTTTATAACACATAAATTTTAAATTATCTAAAAGTAAGGAATATACGGTAGTAGTAAAGTGTAGGTTAGAAGTGGCAAATGCTTAAATATTATTAGCCGGATTTTTCCAGCCCTTGGCTAATCTTTCAATAGTACCTGCAATGCGTAGCTTGCGTGTTTCTTCTTTTTTTGCATCAACCACCCATTCTACATACTCCTTTCTATGGCTATAAGCCAATGATTGAAAAAAAGTATATAAAGATTTATTTTGTTTCAATGCGGCAGCCATATCAGCTGGCAAGTGTACCTCCTTAGTAGATGGATTCACCCATTTTAAAATTTCTTTTTCAGCGATAGGTTTTGCTTCTTTCTTTTTATCCGTTTCATTTTTTTGCCGTAATCCAAACACACTCCATGTATCATTAAATGAAATAAGGCTAAGCCAAGTAAGTTCATCCCCCTGTGCTATTATACTATCCCATCCCTTATCACGAGAAAGGTCTGTCTGTAGTTTTGAGGTGGCTTTTGGAAAATACACCCATACAATCATGTTGGGCTTAAGCATTTTTAAAACCTTTGGTAATTCCTTATCTAATTGCGCTTTATTGCTAACAAACCAATGTATTTGATTAGCCAAATTGGCATTATTAGTAATTTGTACGCCCATTGGTAGCGGGCCTACTTCAGCTATATAATTAGATGGTGCATGTAAAGTGTACAAGCAAAAATGCTCTTTTATTCGTAGTTTTTGAGCGGTACAAGTAGCCATGTTTACTTTTTTTAAATGTAATACAGATAATGTTTAGGACAAAGTGTAATTTGCTCCATATTTTTATATCATGATGTTAAAAAAAAATAGCATCCCCTTTGCATTCTTTTTAGTTATGGTGTTCTGGTGCCATCCACCATTGCAAGCGCAGTTGGTCGATGAAAAAAATATTATTGTTGCGCTTTTTCGCTTACGCAATGAACATAATGCAGTAGCAGCTGGCCATTTTTTTGCAGATACCGTAGCTGTGTACATGAAAAATTTACGCAATGTTCCAAAAGCGGTGGTGGTGAATAGCGATAAAACGTTTTGGAAAAATCATCCACGAAACCGGTTTCAAATTACGGCACCTATTATAATTGAAACAAAAAAAGAGTATACTAAAGCTACTATTTATGGCAATGAATATTTAGATGGGTTACATTTCCAAAAAGAACGGATTGAAATACGATTAAATGGCCAGCAAAAAATTTATTACTACCGCGGTTTTCTAATTCGCTAAAAAGAGCAACCCCATCAATTACGTTTTAGTAAAAATTGGGCATAAAAAGAAATTTAGTAATTGCATGAGCCACTTATTTTTGCCGCCCATTACCCATGCGAAATACCAAATCATATATTCTTTTTAATGCTAAAAACTGGTTTATCAAAAAGCCGGTTTTAGAACTAAAGCAGTGGATTAAAACACCGGAAGGTATTACTACGGTTGAGTTTCCTTTTACCAAACAAAAATTACTTACCTGTTTTCCTAAATTACAGGAGGAATGTATAAAGGCAATACTACCATGCACCGATGTGGAGCTATACAAATTAAAAAATGCATTGCTACAGCAAACTACTTATGTAGAGAATGAGCAACAACGCCTACTATTATTTAAAAAAAGTTTTACTACACAATTACAATCTTTATTTACAAGTTTTAGACAGCAGGCACATCGTTTGGAACTATACCATACTGTACACGGTATCAAAGCTCCATCTGTGCAAGTAGTAAAATGCTCTGTGCACACATTTCCGGTGGAACTTAGCGCCAAAGTACAATTTGTTACTGG
Source organism: Bacteroidota bacterium (assembly GCA_039796695.1). Lineage (GTDB taxonomy): Bacteria > Bacteroidota > Bacteroidia > Chitinophagales > Chitinophagaceae > JJ008. Next base: position 18,371 of record JBDKJF010000003.1, on the reverse strand, counting down.
CGGGTATAGTTTACAGTGGATGGTAGTAAATGGAAAAGATATAACGGAATACGCTTCTTATAAACGCATTGCATTTTTAATACTTGCAGAAAATGATTACTATCAGTTAACGTCTAAATCATTTGATGCAATTGAATGGGCCGAGAGTCAATTAGGGGCCATCATTGCTACCGAAGCCCTTATGGAAGTGGTAAATATGATTAGAGAAAAAGGAATAACGGTAGAAGAGCCCGAACCTGCTGCTGCGGAAATCATACATTTCATTCCGCAACCACAAGTATATATTAGCGAGTTAAGTAACACTTTTTTGAAGTTGGCTCCACAGTTTTTATATGATGGATTTTTAGTTGAAGGCCCTTTTACATCTACTATAAAAATTCAGCACAAGGGACAAACCATTTTAATAAAAAGAGATGCCGAAAAGGAGGAGGAGTTAGTTGGTTTTTTGAGATCATTACACCCTAAATTTTTAAACCAACACAATGGTTTTTTCTACCTCACCTTTGCCGAAGCCCAACAAAAAAGTTGGTTTTTAAAAACCTATTATCAATTACTAGATAAAGGTATTCCCTTACCTGGCATGGATTTATTGCAGCATTTTCGCTACTCGCCACACAAACCAATTACCACCATTACACAACAAAAATTGGAGGGCAATTGGGTTTCGCTAACCATTTCAATTTGCTTTGGTAAAGAATTAATACCCCCACACTTTCTACAAAAAAGCTTACTTGGTGGGCAAAAGGCCATCTTATTAAAAGATGGTAGTTTAGGTGTGCTAGGAGAGGAGTGGCTTCTGCAATATGGTCAACTGTTTAGGCATGGAAAACTACACAAAGATATTTTGACGGTACCTAGGTGGTTATTAGTAAGTGATGAATTAGATAACCACGAACAAGGTACTGGCAAAGCCACCTTATCTCCAGCACTCAATAAAGATTGGCTTACCCGTTGGAAAAAATGGGAAAAAGAACAATCGCCGCTTTATCCTTTACCTGCCAGTTTACAGCTTTCATGCTTAAGACCTTACCAGCAAAAAGGATACGAATGGCTAAGGTTATTGGCCGAAATGGGTGGCAGTGGTTTATTAGCCGATGATATGGGCTTGGGAAAAACATTACAAACAATTGCTTTTTTGTTGGATAGATTAGAAGCACATCCCACGGCACAACAGTTAATAATAGCGCCGGCGAGTTTATTATTTAACTGGCATGATGAAATAAAAAAGTTTGCCCCAAGCATTCAGACAGTGGTTTATCATGGAAATAATAGGGATGAAAAAAATGTACAAACCTATCCAATAGTTATTACCAGCTATGGTACGCTACGTCAGGATAGCGAATTATTATTGTCCATTAATTGGGATACAGCCGTAATCGATGAAAGCCAAACTATAAAAAATTCTGCTGCACAAATAACCCGCATTGTATGGCAAATTAAGGCCATTACACGCATAGCGCTAAGTGGTACACCTGTAATGAATAATACAGAAGATTTGTATAGTCAATTTCAATTTCTGTTACCGGGATTATTGGGAACATCCGCATTTTTTAGAACAACGTATGCACTACCTATACAAATAAATGGAGATGCCGCTAAAGCCGAGCTATTAAAAAAAATAATTAAGCCATACGTTTTACGACGTACTAAGGAACAAGCAGCACCAGATTTACCTGCCAAAACAGAATCCATCATTTGGTGCGAAATGGAAGCAGAACAACGGGCCGCTTATGAAAGTATAAAAGAAAATGTTAGAAGCACTGTACTAGGCGAAATTGAAGTGCAAGGATTGGCTAAAGGAAAACTTTCTGTATTAGCCGGGCTTACCAAACTAAGACAAGTATGTAATAGCGCCGAACTGGTAAAGGATGAGGATTTGTTTTGTATTGAAAGTATTAAAACAAAATTGTTAATTGATGAGTTAAAAAATATTATTCCACAACACCGAGCATTAGTATTTAGTCAGTTTACCAGTATGCTTGATCTGTTGGAAAGAGATTTGCAGCAAGCAGGCATTAGCACTATAAGGCTGGATGGAAAAACCGCCCCTACCCAACGTAGCGCACTTGTAAATAGTTTTCAGCAAGATGAATTAAAAGCGCCTGTATTTTTAATTAGTTTAAAAGCAGGTAATGCTGGCCTCAATCTTACAAAGGCAGATTATGTATTCCTCTTCGATCCTTGGTGGAATACGGCGGTAGAAAATCAAGCGATTGACCGTACACACCGAATAGGTCAGCAGCAGGCTGTATTTGCCTATCGCCTAATATGTCGGGGTAGTATTGAGGAAAAAATAATACGAATGGCTAATAAAAAAAATTCCATCGCTGCTGAAATTGTATCGGTAGATGAAGGATTTGTAAAAACACTTTCGTTAGAAGATATTCGCTACTTATTAGAATAAGAAAAAAGTATTAGGGCCATTAATATTTATCGGATTCTGTTCTTGTTCGCTGTTGTTTATTCCATTCGATAAGGTAGGCCTTATTGTTTTTTTTAACGCATATTATACTGAGGTGGTATAGTGGTACAAATCTTTTATTTTTTCTATTTAAATCAAACATATCAAAGCTATGCTCATATAGGTTTCAAGCAAGGTATATTTATAAATCTTGCATTGGATAGGTGGAAATTGGTAATAGTTAGTACATTTTATTTGTGTTTGCTATGATTTTTAAATTAGTAACTTTAAAATTAAAATGTTTTTAATTCGATTCGTTAACCTGTTTACTCACCAATATTTGGCTACTCCGTCTTCATTAATTTCATAAACAGGTTCTATCATGGTATCTATAAAATGAAAATTTCCTTCCGGATCCACCAGTATATTTTTGGGATTAATATCAGTTAAAAAATAATTGTCATTAACGTAAGTGTATTTTCCTTCAGACCTGTAACCTCTCTTTTCCATTTCAATTTCAATCTCTGAAATGGTGGCTAATCTGGCGTTTTGCACATTTGGTTGTTCTGTAATTACTACAAATTCTCCGTTCGATAATCTACCAAAACCTATCACGGTATAGGGTACAGAATTTCCTAAGCCGCCATTATGTTCTGCAATTCTTTTATCCAAATGCGTTAATACTTCGTTAGGATTATTTTTGTTAAAAGGGTCAAGTGTTTTCATTGCCTTACGTACCATGTAATAATTTTCTTTCGATACATACACTTGATTTTCTGCACCACTATCTATAAAAGTACCCAAACCTGGGTGTTCTGTATCATCAGCTGGTTCTTCTTCTATAACTCCAAACCAAATACCTTCTTCTTTAGCATAACTTTCAATGGCTAGTTGTTGAGCCTCTCTGCCCTCAATTTTTTCAAATTTTTCACTGCCTCTTGATAAGAGTATGGTCGCTTCAACATTTCGGCTACCGCTTGCTTTGCGGCCTTGTTCGCCTTGTTTTGATAATCTTGAAATGGCTGCTCTATTGGCTTCAATGTTGGTTGCATATTCTTTTACCTTTTTTAAGATGTGCGTCAAATTATTTTCGTTGTTGTTGTGTGGGTGCATTTTTAAATCATTATATGTAAGATAGGAATTAGTAGCAATAGTAAAATTAGGCCACCTATTAAAAGGCAAATAGCATAATTTACCATTTACGTATGGCTACTAAATTGCAAGCCTTTAAATGCATGAAGGGTGCTTATTGCTTTGTTGAAGTGTTAAGTGAGCTCCTCTACCTCTTGCTCATTCATATTTAAAAAAAGTAAGAGCTTTTGCTTGTTTACCCCAAATATAAAAAACAAAAAAAGTAAAGCTATTACCAACCCAATAAAGGCATAATTCCCCGTAAGAAAAAAGCTGATTATACAAAAAAGGGTAGGAGCTTCCAGCATGGCCCAAAGCATAATAGAGGCCATTCTAAACCGCTCCCATTTTTGCTGTGGTGGCAGGCTACTTTCTCTTATGCGCAAAAGTTTTTGCTTATACTGCCAAGTGCCTAGTAAATAACAACCAGCTGCTAGTACTACTGCCACTATTTGAAGTGTGTTGTTTAAATTTTTTTGAGAGGGAGCTACCAAACCACCTGCTACTAACCCTACTACAATTCCTAAAAATACCAACTGCATAATCAACATAATTTTATGCAATAGCTGCAACGTTTTTACCGGATGTGCGGGGGATAGTGACATAGAATGAAATGTTATAAACCAATGTTTTTAAAAATCTTGGAATTATCGGGCACGAATAAACACACTAAAGGTGTAAGATTGCTTATTCATTTTATTGATGATACGACTATAACTAACTTGGCTTGTTTCTTTTGCATTACTTAAACCTCTTGATATTTTTAACTCTGGCGATATTACTAGATGACTTTTTAGTAAACTTATATCTACCCCCATACCAGCATCGGCTAAAATATCTGTACCCTTAATGGCTAATTTAGCTGCAGAAGACGTACCTTGATTAACAAAACTAAATACAGGTGCCGCCATTAAATAAGGGGCTATTTTTTTAGTCGACAATCGTACAAGCACAGGTATTGGTAAGTAGACCGTTGTCGTTTTTAGCGGCAAAATTTCTGTAAAATTTTCCCCTCCGGTAAGGCTACGTCTCTCATACACCACATCTGTACTTTCGGAAGAGAAAATGATGGAAGGACGAATGGAAACTAATTCAGAAAAGTTAAATTGGCCGGTTAATCCAAATTCAAATTTTGTACGGCCTGTTATGGAGGCCGAACGTATTGTATCATTTGCGGTAGGCGTAGCGGTGGATACTTGATAATCGCTAAGGCCACCACCTAATACACCGCCAAATTGAAATTTATTATACCCATTTTTGAATATTGATTTTTGCACTTTAGCTTCCGGTTTTTGCTCTTGCTGGCTCGTATTGGTTTTATTTTTGATGAGGGTTAGGGTAGCCATAGCACAAAGCCATTTGGGGGCTGTTTTCACCGCTTTATTGGCATAATAAAGTGCACTATCTGTACGATTATTCTCAAAGTGTAATAGCGCCAATTTGTTTTGAATGTAGGCAGCATTGGGCTCTGCAGCTAAAGCCTCATAAGCATACTGTAATCCAATAGCAAGCGGCCCATTTTGTCCGAATGTACCAAAATCGCCACTGGCTTTTAAAAAAAGCATACGAGCTTTTAAAGAGTTAGCAAAGTCCACATCTTCGGCAAGCGCTATCGCTTTTTCTAATCGTATCCCGGCTTCAAAATTTTCTCTTTTTTGATTAGTTGATAGCTCGCTGCAGGATAAATAATTATTAATGATGTTTTGCGCATTTTTTACTAACTCATCTGCAAGTGTAGATTTTGCATCTAATGTATATGGATTATCGGGATATTTTTTTGACAACTTTAAGTAGTAAGCTTCTGCAGATTCGTTGCTGCCTGTTAGATTATTATTTTTAATCGCTTTGAAAAAAGCTTTGTAGGTTTCTTGTAATAAAGTATCGGCTTGATGATAAACAGGGCGATAAGTAATTGGGTGCTCAGGGGCACTACTTCCACTGCGGCGGGTGGTTTGCTTTTTAAAGTTCAGCCATTTTTTTAAATATTCAGCATCTACTTCGCCAATCACTTTTTCGCTGGCTTCTGTACAGCAGAGATAGGGCTCTTGTTTACGCTTAAAGCGCTGCTGAGCGATGATAGGTACATTTTTATCAATATAAACTTTTAGCTCACCAAAGGTTATTTTATTATCCGGTATGCCTTCCGTATCTGCCATACCAGTAAGGCCATCTACTAAATAATAGGTAAATAAACCTTGGCCATTGCCAATAGATGCATCTTCTAAGGATTCTTGTCCGGCACCTGTAGCCAGCATAATTACCTCACCCGCTTTTTTCTCGGAAACGGCGGTGTTTAAAAAATTTTGTCCCTCTGTGCCACCGGGTAATTCGTTAGATCGGCAGGCATCCATTATAAAAAATACATCTACTCCTTTTGCTGTTTCGTTGGCTATCTTCTTTTTTAAATTGTATAATTGAATTGCCCCGCCTGCCAAGTAATTATTTTTATCTCCCGCTGGGTTACAGTCGTAACTTAAAAAGAAAAATTCATCTTGATCTATCGCATCACCATGGCCAGCAAGGTAAATGAATAGTCTATCTCCTTTACGTAAATTTTTTAATTTAAGCCATTGAAATCCTTTGGTCCAAAAGGTTGAATTCAATGCTTGCTCATTTAACAAAGCAAAAATATTTTCTTCCTTTAAAGAGCCACCAGCTGGTGATTTTAAATAGTCTTTAAATAACAACGCATCTTTATCGGCATAGGTTAGGGAGCGTACATGTTTGTATTTGGAGATGCCTAATACAATGGCAAAAGTTTGTGAACCATTTACAGCAGGATCCCTGGGTTTAAAAGGAACCTGTGCTGGTAGCACAGTAGGTAGGGATAGCACAATCAGTAAAATAAAAACAATCCACTGTTTTTTCATATTCCTGAGCTTAGCCGGGGAGTACATTAAGGGAGTAAATTAGCACTTTTTTAATGATTGCACTAATCTTTTTTTAATGCCAATTTAAATAAAGTGCTTTGGCCATTGTCGTTATCAGCCGCTAATAAAAAATGGTAATAATTGGCTGTTTTTTTCTCTAAACAGATGGATTCTATTTTATGTGCTTTAAAGCGATTATCCACTGTTTCTAAATCGATACAATGGGTAGGTAAAATGGAATTAGTATTGATGAAGTGAGAAAAATTCTCAAAAATCCAAATATAACTTTTACCAATAGCGCCATCATCCAAACTATTGTTTGTTTCTTCGGTAGAGGCGGTGGCAAACAATACATCATCCGTTGGCGAGTAACAAAGCCCCGATATACCAGAGAAATGCGTAATAGCAGACGGTAGCTGTATAGGAATAATTTGAAATGAAGGGATTTTCTGATGTTGAATGGAGGCTGTATCTATTTTTACAAAGTGATTAAATGGAAAACCGTGATGCCCCCGATTAGCCAATAATAAACTTTCGGACATAAAAGTTGCTCCCTCTATATTTAATGCGGATATGGCCTTTTCTTTAATAGCAGCATATAGCTTTTCGAAGGAGTGTTGACTAATTTTTTTATTGGCTAGGTCCGCTATCCAATAATTATTTCGTTGGGGAGTGGCGCCAGAGCCTATCATCCAAAGTTGCTGATTGGTTGTAAGGGCTAAGGCTTCTATATCTGGTTTTTTATCTTTAGGAATTCGATGCACAGGATAGGCTACGATGGGTAAACTATCAATTGTATTTAAATGATGATCTAAAACTAATAACACTGTAGCATCATCGCCCATTACATAAAATTGGTGTTGGGCATACTCCACACCAGAAGAGGAGGGATAAGGAATGGTTTTAACCGCATTGAGTTTGCTTGACACACCACAACCCATAATACCTATTGAAATGATGAAATGTAAAAAGGCGCTATTAAAAATTGACATAAACCCATATTGCTTAATCAAATTTATTTTCCCAACCCTCTTTTTTTAGTTTTTCTACTTTTTCAATTACATCATTATTCAAAGATGTTTTAAAAGCGGCTACTTTATCGGCTATTGCTTCTTGTGCAGTGGCTAATATTTGTGCGGCTAATATACCCGCATTTTTGGCTGCATTGAGTGCTACCGTAGCTACTGGTACACCATTGGGCATTTGTAGAATTGATAGCAACGAATCCCAGCCATCGATAGAGTTGGATGATTTTATGGGTACACCAATAACTGGCAATGGAGTAACTGCCGCCACCATACCTGGTAAATGTGCAGCACCGCCGGCCCCTGCAATAATCACTTTTAAACCCCTTGATCGGGCCGTTTCTGCATATTCTATCATGCGGTGAGGGGTACGGTGGGCGGATACAACCGTTACTTCATACGGTATGTCAAATTCCTTTAGCAAATCGGCGGCTGCCTGCATTACAGGTAAGTCGCTATCGCTGCCCATAATAATACCTACATCTATGGTAGTTGGTTTGGTGTGGGTGTTTTGATGATCCGCCATAACTATTTTCTAATTTAGGCAAATGTAATTTTTTCCGTTTATAGTATCGGAACATCCTTGCTATTTCAAAATTTCTCCTTTTAAACGAAGTAATTCGGTTTCGGCAAGCTTCATGTTGTAGCGGGCATTAATAAGCCTGGTTTGGGCATCTAACAAACTTTTCTCGGCTTCTTTTAATTGAATAAATGTAGAGGAATTTAATTTATAAACTTGAAACACTATAGATACATTCTCTTTGGCTAATACAATATTCTCTTCTTCTAATTGCAAAGCCTTTTGCTGCTGTTGATAACTGGTATAGGCATTGGCTAAAGATAGGTGTAACAAAGATTTTTGGGTTTCAAATAATAAGTGTTGGTATTTAATGTTTAGTTCCGTTTGTTTGATTAACCGTTTTGTATTGAAACCGTTTAGTATAGGAATAGATGCCGTAATTCCATAATTAAACCCTCTGTTTTGATTAAAGATGGGTAAGGCGGGGTTTAGCGCAACATTATTATTAGTTCTACTAAAGTTATAAGCTGAGTTAAATGATACGGTGGGGAAACGTTCAGCTTTTCTTTCTTTTAACGTGTATTGGGCTATATCAATATTTTTTTTAGTTATTAGCAAGGATGGATTGGTTTTTTCTACGCCACTTTGTAATTCGAGTAATGTTAATTTATGGTTAAGCGGAATAGCATCTACAACGTCATATACCGCTGCATCTTTTACATTCATTAATTGATTAAGCTGATCTTTTAAACGGGTAATAGTGGCTTGCTGCGCCAGTTGTAAAGCTCTTTGTCCGTTATTATCTACTTTACTTTGTAGTACATCGGGCTTAGCGCCTGCACCAATGTCAAGTTTGTATTGCGCCAGTTTTACTCTTTCGGTGCTAAGGTTTATTTGCTCTTCGATGGCTTTTAATTGCTGCTTTTCTCTTACTATAGCATAGTAAGTATTGCTAACAGTGGCCACGGTATTTATAATTTGTTCTTTAATGCCTAATGCTCCTAATTTAATTAATTCAGCGGCTTTATCTTTAGTGGCAAACATTTTAAGGCCATCAAACAAAGTCCAATTAAGGGTTACGGATGAGTTGAGGTTATTTGTTTTTACGCTTCCTTCTCTTTTAGTATTGTTAGAAAACTCTTGCGATTGTTTATTACGAGTAAGGTTATCGCCAAGGGTGGCATTGATGCGTGGCAAAAAAACAGCATTACGATAACTGTAATCTAATGCCGCAATAGCAGAATCATTTTTAGCTAATTGTATATCGTAATTGTTTTTTAATGCAGTGGCAATCGCTTCTTCAAGCGAGAGTACTTCTGACTGACTTTTAACGGCTAATGGCAAAAGGAATAATAGCAGCAGGTTAATTTTTTTCATCTGTTTCGGTTGCTTTCTTTTTAATGGATAAGAAGGAATACATGGCAGGTATTACGTACAACGTAAGGATAAGTGCAAACAATAATCCACCTATAATTACAATACCTAAAGGAATGCGGCTTTTACCGGCAGAACCAATGGCTAATGCAATAGGTAATGCGCCAAGTGTAGTGGCCAAGGTAGTCATTAAAATTGGCCTTAACCTAGCTACTGCCGACTCTAAAGCAGCGGCTGTTTTAGCTACACCGGCTTCTCTTTTTTGATTGGCAAATTCTACAATTAATATTCCGTTTTTGGTTACCAGGCCAATTAGCATTATAATACCAATTTGCGAAAAGATATTAAGCGATTGGCCAAACAATTTTAAACTTAATACCGCACCGGCCAAGGCTAATAATATAGTAATAATAATTATGACAGGATCTATAAAACTTTCAAATTGCGCAGCAAGTAATAGGAAGATGAGTATAGTAGCTAAAATAAATGCAAAAGATGTATTGGAGGAACTTTCTGAATAATCCCTTGACGCACCGCTTAACGAAGTGCTGAATGACTCGTCTAGTAACTTATCGGCTATACGTTGCATTTCTTTAACGCCGTCGCCGATGGTTTTTCCGGGTATTAAACCTGCCGATATAGTGGCGCTTTTAAAACGATTGAAATGATAAATAGTAGGAGGATTAGCTGTTTCTTCCATACGCACTACATTGTCTAATTGTATTAATTGCCCTCGGTTGTTTCTAACTGTAAATGATTTTAAATCCAACGGTTCATCTCTATTATTTCTTTCCACCTGGGCAATAACAGGATATTGCTTTCCATTCATAATAAAATAGCCAAATCGGCGGCCACTCAATGCTGATTGTAAAACGGTATTTATATCTAATACAGAAATACCAAGTTCGCTTGCTTTCAATCGATCAATGGTAATACGTAACTCGGGTTGATTAAATTTTAGGTTTACATCTGAACCTTGAAATACGGCGCTTTTACCAACCTCTTCCATAAAGGCTGGAATGATGTTCCTGATTTTATCAAAGTTTAAATTTTGTAATACAAACTGCACCGGAAAAGAACCACGGCCACCGAGGCCTACAGAAATAGTTTGCTCCTGAATGGGGAAGGCTCTTACGCTATTTACTTTGCGAAGCATGCCGCTTAGTTGTTGGGCTATTTTATCCTGCGATCTTTCTCTTTCATTAGGGGGTACTAATCCCATACTTATAAAAGATGCATTTGGTCCACCGCCTCCAAAGCCCGGCATAAAGGCTAGCACGACACTTTTTTCGGGCACCGAATCAATAATAGCTTGTGCAATTTGATAATTTATTCGATCGGTAAAGTCAAAGTCGGAGCCTTCTGGCCCGGTAATACTTACCCTAATACGGTTACGGTCTTCCATAGGGGCCAATTCTGAAGGCAGCGTTCTTCCAACAAAAAAAGTTATTGCAAGACAGGCAATAATGATTAAAAAGGCTATCCATCGAAAACGCATAAAGCCATTTAATGTCCATCGATAAGCGCTTTCCATGCCAATAAAAAAAGGCTCCGTTTTTTTATATAACCAAGAGTGTTTAAAACCAGTTTTAGGAGTAAGGTAAATATTTAAAACAGGTGTTAAAGACAGCGAAACAAAAGCAGAAATTAATACGGCCCCCGCCACTACAATACCAAACTCTCTGAACAAACTTCCTACAAAGCCTTGTAAAAAGATAATGGGAAGGAATACAACAGCCAAAGTAAGGGTGGTAGCAATTACTGCAAAGTAAATTTCATTAGCACCTTCTCTGGCGGCCTTGTATTTGTTCATACCTTGTTCCATCTTTTTAAAGATGTTTTCTGTAACTACAATGCCATCATCTACCACCAAACCGGTGGCTAATACTATGGCTAACAGGGTAAGTACATTTATAGAAAAACCAGCCACATACATTATAAAGAAAGCCCCAATTAGCGAAACAGGAATATCTATTAATGGGCGGAAAGCAATGGCAAAATCTCGAAAGAAAAAGAAAATGATCAATACTACTAGTATCAATGCGATGATTAAGGTTTCTTTTACTTCATTGATAGCATTTCTTACAAAGGTGGTTCTATCAAAACCTACTTCAAGGATAATATCTTTGGGCATATCCTTCTTAATTTCTTCTAACCGTTTATATACTTCGTCTGCAATTTCAATTTGATTAGAACCCGGTTGTGCTACCACTGCTATATTTACAGAGGGATAGTTGTTTTTTCGAGAAGCCGTTTCTTCATTATCGGGGCCCAGCATGGCATATCCCACATCTTTTAATCGAGTAATGGCCGTACCACTTTCTTTTATAATTAGGTTATTAAAATCGGCTTCTGTAGTTAGCTTACCATAGGTTTGCACAATCAGCTGCATATTATTGCCTCTAATTTTACCACCTGGCAGTTCAATGTTTTCTTTATCCAATGCCGATCGAATGTCGTTTATAGTAAGTTGATATGCGGCCAACTTTGCAGGATCTATCCATATACGCATGGCATAGCGGCGGCCAAATACATTTACACCACTTACTCCAGATATAGTTTGAATACGTTCCTGCACCACATTCTCTGCAAAATCCGACAACTCCAACAAGTTTTTTTTCATGCTTTGTATTTGCATAAAAATGATGGGGTCTGAGTCTGAATCTGCTTTAGTAACCACCGGTTGGGCATCAATATCCTGTGGTAGATTGCCTACAGCTTGCGAAACTTTATCCCTAACATCATTTGCTGCTTTTTCTAAATCAACGCCAATTTCAAACTCAACAGTAATATTGCTGGCGCCTTGGGCACTGTTAGAGGTAATGTTTTTTACACCTTGTACACCATTAATTGCTTTTTCAAGTGGTTCGGTAATTTGTTGTTCAATAATTTCGGCACCGGCACCTACATAAGCCGTACGTACATTAATAACAGCGGGGTCTACCGAAGGATATTCTCTTACTCCTAAAAAATGATAGCCTATGGCACCGAAAATAATAATAACAATAGAGCATACTATTGCTAACACTGGTCTTTTTAAACTTAATTCAGATAAATTCATGCCTGCATTTAAAAATGATAATATCCGTTAGTTACCTATTGCAATTAATGCGTAATTACTTTTTGAATTTTAACGCTGGCCTCTGGCTTTAAGAAAAGTAAACCAGTGGTGATAACAGAATCACCGGGTTGTAAACCGCTTAAAATTTGAATGTTAACCGAATCTCTTGCACCGGTTGTTACTTCTCTTGTTATAGCTTTATTGTTTTGAAAAAGGTATACTATTTTTTTTCTTCCTTGTGGTACTAAGGCATTGTTGGGAATTAGTAAAGCCGTTTGTCCGTTACCCAACGTCATTTTTACATTGGCAAAAGCGCCTGGTATTAATGTTTTGTCTTTGCTTTGTACTATAGCTCTTACGGTTAATGCTCTTGTGGATTCGTCAATTACTCCTTCGGTGGCCAATACAGTTGCTCTAAAAGTTTGCGTACTGCCATCTACAGAAAAAACAATTTCGCCCCCGCTTTTTACCATAGCGCTATATTTTTCGGGTATGCTAAATGCTAGTTTTAGTTGGCTTACTTGACTGATTGTAGTAAGTATTGTTGCGGTACTTACATAAGCACCTGGGCTTACTTGTTTTAATCCTAGTTTACCGGCAAAAGGAGCGGTAATGCGTAACCTAGTCATCGCTGCTCTTACTTCGGCAATTTGGGCCTTTACAATTTCCATATCAGCCATAATATTATTAACCTGTAGAAGTGTTAAGTCATAATCTTGCTGGCTTATACCTTGTATTTTTAAAAGTTTTGCCGATCTATCCTCTGTTTGTTGCGCAATTTTTAACTGCACTTCCAGCTTTTTAATTTGTCGGTTTAAGTTAGTAATACGGGCTTGTTGATCACCATCATAAAGCTGTGCTAATAAAGTACCCTGGCCTACATAAGCACCTTCATTTATGTTAAGCTTTACTAATCTACCCGCCACTTCGGGTTGTATAGCCGTGGATTCAAATGGCAAAAGCGTACCTGGCACTTCTACTGTATTGCTTACTTCTTGTTTGCCGGTAACTAATACTTCAACCGACAAAGGAGGGGGCTTATTGCCAGTAGTAGATGAGGAGGGGGTAGTTTTTTTATCCTTGCTGCCACAAGCTAATGTGATGAAGGCAGCAAATAATGGCACCAAAATGGTTGGTAGTATTAACTTCATTCTATTGATTAATCCAGTTGGTAAATAGTGGTTAAAGATAGCCGAAAATGACTATTTCTTTTGACGCCAATTCATACATTAACTTGTGTAAAAAGCTTAACGATATAAACGGTTAATACAATAGATGAAGGGTTAGGATTTTACGAAAAGCGTATGTTTAATTTTGTTGGACTGATGGATGAGTTCTTGTTTTTCTTTACTGATTACCGTTACATGCCCCATTTTTCGACCGGGCTTCGTTTCTTTTTTACCGTATAAATGTACAAATGCGTTTTCTATTTTTAATACTTCTTCCAAACCCTCATATTTTGCAGGTCCGGAATATCCCTCTGCGCCAATAATATTAACCATAATGGATGGGAGAATGGCAGCTGTATTACCTAATGGATATTGCAGCATTATACGCCAAAGCATATCAAACTGAGAAGAGTAATGCGCTTCTATGGTATGATGGCCGCTGTTATGTACCCGAGGCGCTGTTTCATTTACCAATACTTCCCCGTTCATATCTACAAACATTTCTACCGCAAAAAGCCCCGGCGAATTAAAATTGCGGGCTACGGCTAATGCAATGGCTTCTGTTTTCCAAAGTATTTGCGGCTCTATAGCTGCGGGGCATAATTGATAGTCAAGCAAATTTAACGAGGGGTCAAAAAGCATTTCTACCGGAGGATATAAGGTAGTTTCACCTTTATCATTAACGGCAATAGTAAGCGCAATTTCCTTTTTAATAGGCACCATTTTTTCCAAAACAGCAGGCGCATCAAACCCTTTTTCTATGTCTTCGGCCGTGTTCATTATTTGTACACCTTTACCGTCGTATCCGCCTTCGCCAATTTTGTGTACAGCCGGCATAAATTGCGCTTGTGCTTTTAATTCTTCTATGTTTTGTGTTACTACAAAGGTAGCAGTAGGAATGTTATGTACTTGATAATATTGTTTTTGTAAGATTTTATTTTTTATCGTTTTTAATACGGACGTTTTTGGATATACCCTTACCCCTTCGGCTTCCAATTTTTCCAAAGCCGCAATGTTTACATTTTCTATTTCGATGGTTATGGCCTCTACTTGTTTACCAAATTGATAAACGGTATCAAAATCTTTAATATCACCTTTTGTAAAATGATGGCATAGGTGAGCCGCCGGGCATTCATTATCGTTTTCTAACACATAAGTTTCTACCGGATAATTAGCAGCAGCCTGTAAAAGCATGCGACCTAATTGTCCGCCACCTAGTATACCAACTTTTTTTATCGTTGCCATAGTACAAAGTAAAAGAGCCGCTAGTAAGCAGCCCTTTTTATTTTATGCGTTTCTGTTAATACAATTCAAATCTTCAAATGCTACTTCAAGGCGCTTACTAAAAGTTTCTTCGCCCTTGCGTAACCAAACTCTTGGGTCGTAGTATTTTTTATTGGGCTTATCATCTCCTTCGGGATTGCCCAATTGTGCTTGTAAATAAGCTTCGTTCTTTTTATAATTTTCCATTACACCCTCCCAGAAAGCCCATTGAAGATCCGTGTCAATATTCATTTTAATAGCACCGTATCCAATAGCTTCTCTTATTTGGTTTTGAGGGGAGCCGCTACCGCCATGAAATACAAAATATACTGGCTTTTCGCCGGTATTAAATTCCTTTTGAATATGCAATTGGCTATTATGTAAAATATCTGGTCTTAACTCTACATTACCGGGTTTGTACACACCATGTACGTTACCAAAAGCTGCTGCCACAGTAAACATATTACCTACTTTACTTAATTCTTTGTAAGCGTATGCTACCTCTGATGGCTGTGTATATAGTTTTGAATTTTCTACATCTGTATTGTCTACACCATCTTCTTCACCGCCCGTAACACCAAGTTCTATTTCAATACTCATGCCTAATGGAGCCATTCTTTTATAAAACTCGACTGAGGTATGTATGTTTTCTTCCAGTGGCTCTTCACTTAAATCTAGCATGTGCGAACTAAAAAGAGGTTGACCCTTTTCTTTATAATACTGCTCGCCTGCATCTAATAACCCACTTATCCACGGTAGCCATTTTTTGGCGGCATGGTCCGTATGTAAAACCACGGGTACACCATAATACTTAGCTACGTTATGTATATGTAATGCTCCAGATACTCCACCGCTAATATTTGCTTGCAATTGGTCGTTGGGCATGCCCTTACCAGCAATAAACTGGGCACCACCGTTTGAAAATTGAATAATAACGGGAGAATTTACTTTGGCCGCCGTTTCTAATGTGGCATTGATATTATTTGTACCAATGGTATTAACCGCAGGTAGAGCAAAATGGTTGGCCTTTGCATCATTATAAAGTGCTTCTAGTTCTTTTCCGAAAAGCACCCCAGCGCTGTATTTTTTCATGTTAAGAGGTTGATTTTAATTTTTTGCGGCAGAAAAAAATATGTTTGCGCCGCAAATGTAGCCAAAATATATTTGATGAAATACTAACTGATGTTTGGAAAATGCCATTATCGTTGTTATTTAATACTTATTTTTTATTGTTTGTAAATAGATAACTAATTAAACCTAACACTAAACTAAACGGAATAACAATAAATGAGGCATAAAGAACTTGAAGCGGAAGAAAGTACCAAATCAGCAAATAACACACCCCGCTAATGAATTGGGATTGCATATTGGGGGCGCTTTTTTTTACCCAATGCCAGAATGGGCGGTAAGATGATTAAAAAATAGATGAAATGAAACAGAAAAGATAGCCTACCAATAAATTGACCTATGGTTTGGCTTTTAGAAAATAATAGCGCTATCAGTACGCCTACAATACATACGTTCAATATATTATTAAATGTGAACTGCTTCATTACTTATTTAATCATTGGCTTTGCCATGCGTGGAGGGAATGAGCAGCAAATTTTTTTGCAAGGTTTGTTTTAACTGTCGTTTTACCACATCACCCATCGACTTGCAACGGGAAAAATAAGTAGTATTAAAATGTTGATTCAATGCCTCTTTGAGATTATTTAATTTATTCGCATCAGACAAAACATCTCTCTTCATAATATCCAGCAACTCTTTAATGCGATAACGGGAAGACGCTAGCCGAAAAGTAATAAGGGTTCTTTCTTCAAATTGGTATTGGGCAATGGATTCTTTATTTAAATGGGTAAGGCACAAATCTACCAACGGAAAATTTTCTTTAAAAAATTGGGGCAAGTATAAATTTTTTCTACCCTCGTAACTTTGTTGATCAAAATCGATACACCGAATACGGTACTGATAATCTTCAATATCTGGCGTAATATCCACCACAAAATTATAGCTGCGCATATCACCTAATAATCGTACAAAGCAGCGTTCATTAAACTTTACAAACTCCTTTGCCAAACGTATTTTATTGGTTTCTTCCGTATGCATCATTTGCTGTATAAATACATCACCTGGTATGCCGGGTATATGCTCCTCTACCAACGTATCTTGACAGGTATAAAAAGTAATACGGTTGGGAGATAGTATATGCTCCAGCTCTAATCCATATATGCGAGATGCATCGGCCACTTTAATATAATAATGATCGTAATTATCGTTGAACTTATTTACTATGCGTATACGAAAAGGGTGGGAGTTGCCAAAAGTACAATAGTCAATACGGGCTACATCTAAGTGGTTTGCAAAGCTCATATCGCCTTCTGTTTTTAAAATGGCGTATATTGCTATAAGGCCTTTGCGAATAAAATCCCAGTCGCGGCTGTCGTAAGATGTTTTTTCCCAAAGTGTGTTTTTACCGTTTTTATCTTTTATAGAGGTAGACCATGTAAAGTGCAGCAGGTTTTGATAAGATACGGGTAGCTGTACTTCTCGACCATTGGCTTTTAAATATTGACGTAGCCCAGCGCTAACAGGGTACATGGGTTTTTTGCGAGAGGGTTTACCGCCTTCGTTTATTTCTCTGCGTATGTTGTTTTCAAAAAAATCCATAGTATAAATCAACTGTAATATCGGGATTATTTTAGCTTGTTATGCAACATTTTAAAATAATCCGGTGCTTGCAGCATACGGCTGCCATACCAACTAAACAGCTCACCATCTACCAATAATATTTTTGTTGTAGGAAGTTGTATTTGCAATTCATCTATATGCTTTTGGTTGAATGGAAATGGTTCCGAAGAAAGTAGCAGCACTTGGCAATCTAATGCTATTAAGGTGTTGATAGTAATGACAGGATACCTGCTTTCTGCTGCAAAAACATTTTCAAAACCCGCAGCGGTTAGCATGGCATGTATAAAAGTATCGCCACCCACCGACATATAAGGCTGTTGCCAAATTAAATAAGTGGCTTTAGGCAGGGTAGTAATAGGTGGAATGGTGAAGGAGTTAAAAGCTTTTTTAATTTCTTCAACTAACAAATGCGCCTTTTCTCTTTTACCTACCATTGTTCCCACATGCTTTATCATTTGTATAGCGCTTGAAATATCTTTCACATCGCTTATCCAAACAGGATAATCATTGGCCAAACAGTCTGTAAGCTCCCCCAAAGTTCGGCCGATTAAAAGTTGACAAAATTGTTAACTTTAAAAATAAGGTCGATTATGAAAAAGACAAGGTTTACCGAAACACAAATTGTAAAAGCTATTCAGGAACATGAAAATGGAAGGGATGCAAAAGAACTATGCCGTGAGTTAGGGATCACTACTGCTGCCTTTTACAAATGGCGCCAGCGCTACGGCGGACTGGATGTAACTGAACTTAAACGGGTAAAAGAATTAGAAGATGAGAACAGCCGTTTAAAGCGGATGTATGCTAATTTAAGTTTAGTGCATGAAGCCCTAAAAGATGCTATTGCAAAAAAGCTGTAACGCCTGACGAGA
>JBDKJF010000002.1:0-254297 GCA_039796695.1 Bacteroidota bacterium | reverse complement strand
GTATGCCTATACAAAATTGGGGTATCATCCTAAATCAGTTCTTAACAATGTTTGAAAAAAGGGTTCAGCTTTAAAATAAGCTAAACCCTTATATCTTTAACTTACACAGTTTATGAGATACTGTCTTGTAATGAAAAACCTACCCCACTATCCGCAACTTCGCATAATTCAGCATAATCTTCTTTTCGCCATTATGCTCAAACATTACCGTAGCAATGGGGTTATGTGCGGCGCCTTCCATTTTTATTACTTCGCCAAAGCCAAACTTTTGATGTTCTACTTTTTGCCCTGCTTGCAGGTTGCTAGTATCGCTAGCTTCAAAATTGGCTGTAGGTACATGCTCTACCACTTTTGGTGCAGCGGCCTTAGGTGCTAAGTAAGTAGGTGTACTATTTTCTTTTTTGCTGGGTGGAGCGCCATATTTTTTTTCCGCATCTTTTACTTCGTTTCTGCGGCCATTATTACTGCTTCCCCATCCCTTCATTCTATCAAATCCACTACCACCGCTCCACTGTGTGCCTTGGTTGCGGCTACCACCGCCGGCAAAGCTGCGGTCTAAAAAATCTGCTGGTATCTCTTCAATAAAGCGGCTGGGTTCGTTTTGTACCAATTGACCAAAGCGGTAACGAGTATTGGCATAGGTAATCCAAAGTCTTTGTTTTGCTCTAGTTATTACTACGTAAAACAAGCGCCGTTCTTCTTCTAATTCTTCCCTTGTATTTATTGACATGGCATTGGGAAAAAGCATTTCTTCCAGGCCTGCGGCAAACACACAACCAAACTCTAATCCTTTAGCAGCATGTATCGTCATTAACTTTACTGTATCTGCATTCGGATCTTTTTCATCTGCATCGGTCAGTAAAGTAATTTGTTGTAAATAAGAAGCAAGGCTTTTATCTACCAACTCGCCATCTTCATTGTCGGGGCTTTCGGTCCACTCTTTAATAGAGTTTAATAGCTCCTGTATATTTTCATACCGTTGTACACCTTCGGTACTCTTATCATTAAATAATTCTTTTACCAAATTGGTTTGTTTGCCTACATGAAATGCTACTTCATAAGCATTGTGCTTTTGTAGCATACTGGCAAAGCTCTTAATCATTATCACAAACTCATCCAGCGCAGAAAGGGTGCCAGCTTTAAAGCCATACATGGCCGCATTGCACAGCACATCCCACATACTAATATTATTTTCATTGGCAAATAAAACCAGCTTGTCAATTGTGGTTTTACCAATACCCCTTACCGGATAATTGATAATGCGTTTTAAGGCTTCTTCATCTTTCGGATTAACAATGATGCGTAGGTAGGCTACAATATCTTTTATTTCTTTTCGGCTATAAAAACTTACACCGCCATACATAGTGTAGGCAATACCCATGCGGCGCAGTGCTTCTTCAAAAGAGCGGCTTTGCGCATTGGTACGATAGAGAATAGCAAAATCTTTATTGCTATAATGATTGCGCAGTTTTTGTTCTTGAATACTATCGGCTACAAACTTACCCTCATCATTATCAGTAGAAGTGCGTACCAATTTTATTTTTTCACCTTGGCCATTATCCGTAAAAAGAATTTTTTCTATTTGGCCTTTATTGTTTTTAATAATTTCATTGGCTACATGCAAAATACTTTTAGTGCTGCGATAGTTCTGTTCCAGCTTTACTACTTTAGCATCATCATAATCTTTTTGAAATTGTAGAATGTTTTGAATAGTAGCCCCGCGGAAGCTGTAAATACTTTGTGCATCATCACCCACCACACACACATTTTCATGCATAGCCCCCAGTAGCTTAATTATTTCATACTGTGCCGGGTTGGTATCTTGGTACTCATCTATCAAAACATATTTAAACTTGTGCTGGTATTTAGATAATGCTTCGGGTACATTTTTTAGTAACTCATAAAACTTCAACAACAAGTCATCAAAATCCATTGCACCGTTTTTGAAACAGCGCTTTACATAGGCCGCATATATTTGCCCAATAGCTGGTCGGTTTGCACGCATATCTTCTTGCTGTAAGCCATAGTCATTTATATATTCTGATGGATTTACTAATGCATTTTTAGCAGCAGAAATGCGGTTGTATACTACATTCGGTTTATAATGTTTATCATCTAAGTCTAGTTCTTTAATCACCGTTTTTACTACACTCTTTGCATCGTCTGTATCATAAATAGTAAAGCTGCGGGGGTAACCAATTTTATCGGCCTCAAAGCGTAGCACCCTTGCAAATACCGAGTGAAAAGTGCCAATGTATAAATTGCGGGCTTCGCCATTTCCCAAAATTTTCTCCACCCTTTCTTTCATTTCTTTAGCCGCCTTATTGGTAAAAGTGAGTGCCAAAATATTAAACGCATCCACCCCATGCTGCGCCATTAAGTGAATGATACGGGTAGTAAGCACTTTTGTTTTACCGCTGCCCGCACCAGCCACAATCATGATAGGCCCATCTTTATGAAGTACCGCTTCTTTTTGTCTGTCGTTTAATCCGCTTAAATAGTCCTGCATATCTTGTCCACTTTTATCGTTGGTGAAGGGTACAAAGAAACGGAATGTTTAGCTACCTGCCTTTGGTAAAATACCCACATTGGCCGTATTATTATTATTTGAAACCAGCAGCAATACTACTATCATCGTCCCTTGTGTCACTCACTTCATCGTTCGGTAATTCTATTCAGCAAATATCGAAAAGCCTGTGTTTTCACTAAACGCCACAATCACTTTCGAGAAAAGAATTAAATAAAAACCCTGCTTATTATTAACCGTATCAATAGTAAATTTGTAATGTAAATTGTAAACTATTCATCACTTCCTTATTCCCTTTTTTGGGTGTAGGGGCAAATAAATTTTATGGCATTCACATTACCCGCTCTACCCTATGCACACGATGCATTAGAGCCGCATTTTGATACACCAACAATGCAAATACACCACGGCAAGCACCATCAAGCTTATGTAGATAACCTAAACAAAGCTATTGCTGGTACGGAGCATGAAAATAAAACCATAGAAGAATTAGTAGCTAATGCAGGCGCTATTAGCCCAGCTGTACGCAACAATGGTGGTGGCCATTGGAACCATAGCTTTTTTTGGGAAAGCCTAAAGCCTGCCGGAAACCTAGATGTAATTAACGCACCACTGGGTAATTTAGCCGCTGCCATCGATGCAGCCTTTGGTTCTTTTGATGCGTTTAAAGAAAAATTTGCCGCTGCCGGTATGACCCGCTTTGGCTCTGGGTGGGCTTGGCTTATTAAAGGTGCCGATGGTAAATTGGCTGTAAGTTCTACGCCTAATCAAGATAATCCATTAATGGATGTGGCCGAAGTAAAAGGCACACCATTACTCGGTTGCGATGTGTGGGAACATGCTTATTATTTAAAATATCAAAATAGAAGAGCAGATTATTTAGCGGCTTTTTGGAGCTTGGTAAATTGGGATAAAGTAGCAGAGAGATGCTAAAAAAATGGGCGGTAAGACGGAAAGAAGATAAGAAATAAGTAAAAGGGGTGTAAGCTTTTAAAAAGTTTACACCCCTTATCTATAAAATTCTTTCCGTGTTAATCTGTGGCCACTATCAAATTGTTGCTATCACAGTAACACCACCCTGTGGTTTGTCGCCAATTTTTACATTAATCTTTGCATCCAACGGTAAAAACATATCCACCCGAGAGCCAAATTTTATAAAGCCCATTTCATCTGTTTGCTTTACCTGCATACCCGGTTGTAAATAATTGCAAATACGCTTAGCTAAGGCACCAGCAATTTGTTTAGCCAATACTACTTTACCAGATGTTGTTTTATACACTACTGTATGTCTTTCATTTTCGGTAGATGATTTGGGGTGCCAGGCCACTAAATATTTTCCTTTATGGTATTTACTGTATAGCACTTCTCCGCTTACCGGGTTGCGGTTTACATGCACATTTAAAGGACTCATAAAGATGGAAACCTGTATTCTTCTATCAGTAAAATATTCATCGGCTTGTACTTCTTCTATTACTACTACTTTACCATCGGCGGGGGCTACCACAGCACCCTCTTGTATAGTTAGTTGCCGATTGGGTATGCGGAAAAATGAAATAACCAATAGCAATAAAGCTAAGGTAATCGCAAACAATAAATAGCTAATAATAGGTAGCGATGAACTTAAGGTATAAAAGGAGATAATATTAATAACACCAAATAAAATGGTGGCAATAGCAATGCTTTTATAGCCTTCTTTATGAATGGTCATTGTAATAAAAGTTGTGCGGCAAATATAGTGTGAAATAAAGAAGGAAGTTTCGTCGGGTTCTTTAAAGCTTTAAAGAAAGAATATAACATACAACCACACAAACGGTATAGCCAGTAGTAAAGAATCAAACCTATCTAAAAAACCACCATGGCCGGGCATTATGCTGCCGCTGTCTTTTACATTGGCCATTCTTTTTAATTTAGATTCTAATAAATCACCAAAAGTGCCGGTGATGGCTGCGATGAGGGCAATTGAACCAAAAAAAAGCGGCAATGGCCAACTAATACTGCTTGTATAAATTATCGGAAATAAAAAAGCTACCACCAGCACCGATAGTATAATACCTCCTATTGTACCCTCCCATGTTTTTTTTGGTGAGATTTTAGAAAGAGGTGTTTTACCAATTAATGAACCAACTATATATGCCATTGTATCGTTTATCCAAATACTTGCTACTAGCACAATAGGAACTTTAGTAGTAGCTAAATTCCATTTACCACACCAGGTAATTCCAATCTGCCATAAACCAATCATCATTCCACAACTCAAAGAAATATAAATAGCCCCTAACGCAGCATAAAAAAAAGACCTCTTACTTATTTGCTTTTGTTTAAAAATTCCTAGAACAAGTAATAGGAACCCTGCAATAGTAAAAGGGAAAAATAAATTACTTGACAACGAATATCCCCAAAGCATATAACGAGTTCCACAAAACATTAACAAACCTCCATACCCCATTAACATAAAACCCAGCTTGGTATAAATATGCAGTGTGGTTCTATGTATACGTTCCGTCAGCTTTATATATTCCCACCAGCAGCCAAAATGTATAACAGAGAATAATATAAAAAAGCTCCAATGGTTCCAAAGCAAGCCCAGCAGCATAATAGCTGCAAATACTATTGCTGTAAGCGTTCTGGTAATGAAAGTTTGTTTATTTAATGCCATATTTTTTTAGCCGGTAAGGCGGTAAGGCTTTTTTAATTTTTTGTGTAAGTTATTACCTATTGAAGTTTATCAAAGAAAAAAGTATTACTTATTTTCTTCTCGTCTTCCCGGCAAATCATCTCGGCAATTCACCCTCAATATCAAACGGATGATTTTTATACGTTACCGCATCATCTCCATATACTTCTTCATATTGGGTATTACTTTGCTTCATCATCCACCACACCACCCCACTTACCAATGCAAGGCTTACTACACCCATTAATGCAAGGTTGGCCGTTTTTACAATAGTGGCATCATCATTCATCATTTCTGGGTTAAAGTAAGCTAGCACAATCAATAACGCATCGTACACAAAATGGGCAATGATGGCCGGCCACAAACTACCGCTATACCAATAAATAATACCCAATAAAATGCCCAACATAAAGCGGGGCAAAAAGCCATAAAACTGCATATGCAAGGCAGAAAATAAAACGGCGGACACAATAATGCCGGCCCAAGGGCTTTTAAATAATTTAATTAATATACGCTGTACTACCCCACGGAAAAGCAGCTCCTCACCCACACCGGCAAATAGGGCAATAAAAATAATATTGAGTAATAAATTTTTTATACCGCCCTGCGAAAGAATGCCTTTAATAGTTTGCTGCGCTTGTTGCTCACTCTCCTTCATCCACTTTTCTATACTAGCCGGAAACTGCACATGACGGTTAATTTCGCCCAACCAATTTACCAGCGGCAATGCCAATATCATTACCACAATGGCCGCTAAAAAATATTGCACATTACGGGTGCGTACAAGGCCAATGTATTTATTGGTATGGCTGCCAAATAACCAAGCGGCAATTAAAGACGGGATAACAAACACCCCAAGAAACTGTACCAACATCATTCCCCTAACCATTACTATGACGGATGGTTTTTTATAGTCCCACTTGCTGGGGTCTGCTATTTCTGTAACACTCATGCCCGAAAAAGCAGCCAGTGCAAACCCGCCAATGGCACTAAATAACACTGCACAAACCATTACTATACAAAGCACTAATAAAAACTGTGTTAAGGCCGACTTATTCTTCATAAAACCCCTCATAGTAAACTGTGGTTTATTGGTTGTAAATTTGTACATTATTTGTAGTTACAGCTATGCTTACTTTGGTGTTGGGTTGCAAACTTTGCATTGATGAATAACGAACAGGAAGATGAAGAGTGCGACGCAACGAAGATGCTCACGGAACTGAAGCTGGTAACATAAAATTTTTTAAAGTGGTAAAGATAGGTAACATAACACTTCCGGAATTTCCGCTGTTACTTGCTCCTATGGAGGATGTAAGCGACCCGCCTTTCCGTGCAGTGTGTAAGGATAATGGTGCGGATTTAATGTACACCGAATTTATTAGCAGCGAAGGCTTGATAAGAGATGCCATAAAGAGCCGCAAGAAGCTAGACATCTTTGATTATGAACGACCAGTAGGTATTCAAATATTTGGCGGCGATGAAGATAGCCTGGCTATGGCAGCCAAAATTGTAGAAGTAACCAATCCCGATTTGCTGGATATTAACTTTGGCTGCCCGGTAAAAAAAGTAGCATTAAAGGGTGCCGGCGCCGGTGTGTTAAAAGATATTGACTTAATGGTGCGCCTTACCGATGCGGTGGTAAAAGCTACTAATTTACCCGTAACCGTAAAAACAAGATTGGGCTGGGATGATAAAACCCGCAATATTGAGGAGGTGGCCGAGCGATTGCAAGATGTGGGCATTAAAGCATTGGCCATACATGGAAGAACAAGAACACAGATGTACAAGGGCGAAGCCGATTGGACATTAATTGGTAAAGTAAAAAATAACCCCCGCATAACCATTCCTATTTTTGGTAATGGTGATATTGATAGCCCCGAAAAAGCAGTGGAATATAAAAATCGCTATGGCGTAGATGGTATTATGATAGGAAGGGCCGCTATTGGCTACCCTTGGATATTTAACGAGATAAAACATTTTATAAAAACAAATGGCCAACACCTGCCCCCACCTACGGTAGAAGATAGGGTGGCTGTGTGCCGCAAGCATTTACAAAAATCGGTGCAATGGAAAAATCCGGTTGTAGGTATTAATGAAATGCGCAGGCACTATGCTAATTATTTAAAAGGCTTGCCTAATATTAAAGACTTTCGTAATCGGCTTGTTACGCTTACCACCGAAGAAGAAATAAATGCGGTACTGGATGAGGTGGTAAAAACATACACTGGCTATAGCATTGATAAAACACCCATAGAGTTAGTGAACTATCATGAAAAGTGCCCAATAGAATAGGCCTTTTTATTTTGATACCAGCTGTAGTAACTCCGATCATCTTCGTTGCGACGCTCCGTTCATCTGCAGCATATGCATCAACAAAAAACCCAACCAAATTGGCTGGGTCTATTTGTATATAGTTTTTCAGTAGTAATTAAAACTGTGCAGATACACTCACTTTTGGCGAAGGAGCCACTTTGCCACCATCAATTGCTTGGCCAGTAATGCCATAATCGGCCAACTTAAATCCAAAATTAGATGTAGCAGAAACTTTGCCACCAGCTACAGTAATAGTAGCAAGTGTTTTAATTGGCTTGGTAATTCCTTTTACGGTTAAGGTACCAGATACCTGTACGTTGTATTTACCATCTTTTGCAAATTTTACTTTGCTTACTTTATCTATTTTACCACTAAAAGTAAATTTTGGATACTGTGCACTATTTAACCACTGTGCGCCATTAAAATGTTCTTGAATCATCGCATTGCTAAAAGCAAAATTATTAACAGCAGCTTCAAACATAATAACCCCTGTTTTTTTATCAATAGAGCCTACTACCGTTTTATTTTCTGCCTTAGGAAAAGCATCTTTTGGAGTAGTAGCATCAAAACCAACTACAGCAGTGGTAGTAGTTAATTTGTCTTGTGCAAAAGCACCACTGGCTAAAGCTACCAGCGAAAAAAATAACATTGTTTTTTTCATGTTCATTGTTTTGTTTTTAAAATATAGTTCTAACCAAGTTTTTTAAAAATCTATTACGGACCTTTTAAAGTTGATGGAAGTAATGCCTAAAATTTCGCTATACATACTACCACTACAAATACCTTTAACTTTTACCGCATCGCCGTTTTTAATTGTCTTTACTTTATCAATATCTGCTTTATCAAATGAAAATATTGCATAAGAGCCTGTACTATCTGCAAACTGAATGGTACTAGTACTATCGCTATTAATTTTTATTTCTTTTGCTACACCAGTTACCTGCAAGGTTTTTTCATTATACTTATGGCGGGCAGCCGTATCGTTCTTTAAAAACTCTTGTATAAGTGTATCGGCTACTACAGTATAATCTGCTTTTACGCTGTTGGTACTTTCAAATGTTTTTTCTAAAATATTTTTTTCCGCTTGTTTGGCTACTATCTTGTAACCAAGATATGTACCCGCAATTGTGGCTAAAATAACAAACAATTTCAAAGGCCATTGTCCCCGACCTGCTAAAAGAATGATAAATAAAGCGGCGCAGGCCTGTACATACCAACCTGGCTGAAGAGTAAAGGAATGGCCCAACTCTACTAACTGTTGACTAAATAAATAATACACTATTACTAACGACAAGCCAAGCGCCCCAGCAATAACTGAAGGTAACAAGGCATTTCTTTTAAACACAGTAAATACTGCCGCCACCAATGCCGCCAAAGGCAATAGCCATACGCCCACAAATAAAGAACTTAGTTGGGGAAAGGGGTTTGGAAGGCCAAATTTTGTTTCGGCTGTTTTAAAAAAGTTGCCGGTGGCCAAATCTGTACCAGCTATAGTGCTTGTATTCCAATTTACCCAGCCCATAAAAAAACTGCCCACAACTACAATGGCAGCAATGGCATGCGGAAAGTTTATTTTTTTAATGTCAATAGTCATAGGTTGCTAATGGCTTACAATTAAATGGATAATACTAATCTAAAACAAATATAATGTTTAAACATTGAATTTTGCTATAAATCGTTTATTTTTTTGTTAAAGGCATTAAAAGTGAATGCCACTGTCGTCCTACGTTTACCGAAGGATAACAATGGCAAAACACCCATTACTTACTAACCTATAGAAAAGTACCTACTAAGAGGCTTGCATTTCTTTTATTTTCTCTCTAATTTTTCCCTCTATTTCGGCGGCAAGTTCAGGATTATCAACCATTAATTGCTTAACGGCATCTCTTCCTTGGCCTAGTTTATCAGTATTATAACTATACCAGCTGCCACTTTTTTGAACGATACCTAATTCGGTACCCATGTCAATAATTTCGCCTGTTTTAGAAATACCTTCTCCGAATATGATGTCGAATTCAGCAGCTCTAAAAGGTGGGGCTACTTTATTTTTTACCACTTTTACTTTTACATGGTTTCCTATAGCCTCATCACCATCCTTTACTTGTGTTTGGCGACGAATGTCTAATCGTACAGATGCATAAAACTTTAGTGCATTACCTCCGGTAGTAGTTTCAGGATTGCCAAACATTACACCAATCTTTTCTCTTAATTGATTGATGAAAATACAAATGGTGCCTGTTTTAGAAATAGTAGCAGTAAGCTTGCGAAGGGCCTGGCTCATTAACCTTGCATGCAAGCCCATTTTGCTATCGCCCATTTCTCCTTCTAACTCACTCTTTGGTACAAGGGCTGCTACGGAGTCAATTACCACCACATCTAATGCACCTGAAAGAATTAAGCGGTCGGCAATTTCCAAAGCCTGCTCGCCATAGTCGGGTTGAGAAATTAAAAGATTGTCAACATCAACCCCCAATTTTTTAGCGTAGCTACTATCAAAAGCATGTTCTGCATCAATAAAAGCACACATGCCCCCATTTTTTTGCGCCTCGGCTATTACATGCGTAGCAATGGTTGTTTTACCTGAAGATTCGGGCCCGTAAATTTCAATAACTCTGCCTCTAGGTAAGCCGCCAATACCAAGAGCAACATCCAACCCTAATGAGCCGGTAGAAATTACCTCTTGTTGTTGTTCTGCTTTATCACCCAGCATCATTACGCTGCCTTTACCATAATCTTTCTCCAGCTTATCCATGGTAAGCTTTAGCGCCTTTAACTTTTCGCTATTGTTGTTTACAGTGGTGTCGATTGTTTTGTCTGATTTTGCCATGCTTTAAAATTAAGAGTTTGCGTATTGTAAGTCACAAATATCTGCGACCAATATCAAAACTAAAACATTTAGTAATACTAAACTAATTTTTTGGGTAATTTATTTTTTTGTTTTTTATTTAGAGAGGGGCTAGGGGAATTGGTATTGGTAAATGATGTACTATAAACTACATCCACCACCAACCTACTAACATAGAGGCGGCCCCCGCTAATAACCCGCAGTATACTTCTGTATTGGTATGATTGGAGGCTAACAGCCTGGCTGTACATACCGTGCCGGTTACAATAAACGCAATGGTAAGGTAGCTACCAAAGTTTACCTCCTGATGGTAGGCTATTAAACAAATAAAACAAAGCATTACCCCCATGGCAATGGCATGTAAACTTATTTTCATTTTTATATTAGCCATTAATGCTACTATAGAACTAAAAAAAGAAGCAAAAGCAAATCGAACAGCTTCTACAGGCATGTCAATAGCATTGGGAGTTTTACCAAAATTTTTCCAAATGTACCATAGCCAGAAATACCACATCATACAGGCAATAAGTGGAATAATTCTATCTTTTTGCGTATGTAATTGAATAGAGTCGATAAACTTGAGGCCTTTTAATAATAACACTGTTATTAATGGAAAAAAAGTAAAAGCCATGAAGGCCGCTCCCATTACGGCTGTTTTTTTTAATACCGGATGAAAACCCACATACATATATGGATGTACAAAGGCTAAAAACCACACTACATATAATGGAACAAATACCGGATGAAAAATATAAGAAATCATCTTTGCCACTATTTTAATTGGCGAAGCTGCCGTAGCTTGTGCCATTGAGTGGCGATGCCCTGTTACTGAATTTGTTTGCATAACTTTAATTGGTTGTAAAAATAACCAATCTAATAAAAGGGAAAGGTTTTTGTATCTTACCTCACCTTCACACAAAAAAAATCTTACCAAAGAATTGAGTATGAAAAAATTTTTGCTTAGTTTTTTAATAGCTGTGTTAACATTAACCGCTGCTGCGCAAAATATTAATAAAGCCAAAATGCAAGCCATGTACGACCGTATAAAAGCGGCCGGCATAAGACATCCAGAATTTGTAATAGCACAATGTATGCAAGAAACAGGTAACCTGGCATGTAAGAAATGTTGCCTGCGGTACAATAATCTATTTGGGTTTTATGTAAAGGGAAATAAATGCAAAAAATTTGCTTCGGATGAGGAGTGCATTCAATATTACAAAACCTGGCAAGATAAACGATATGATAAGTGGCGCAAGAAAAATCCAAAGGCCGATTATTATCATTTTTTAAAAAGTGTAGGTTATGCCACCGGCGATAAATATACCGCTGAAATAAAACCGAAAGTGGCTTGGGTAAAAAAGAATTTGAAGCTCTGAGTTTACGGCTTCGCCTTTGCACTACCAGGTGTAAGCAAACTTTTTATATTACTAATATGAAAGCCAGTATGGGCTGCAAAAATATTATTAATGAATAGTAACTCGTTGATGCCCTCAGCCTTTAACATACCAACAAAATCGCCATTGTAATAACGAGAGTCTACCACAATTACTTTTTCATAATTGTTGATGAGGAAAGGGGCAAAGGCATTGCCATAGGATTCTTTTACAATGGCAATTTTTCTTCCGTTATTTTTTAATGTTTCCATTTTACAAATCGGTAAATCGCCTTGTAGAAAAACAGAATAACTATTATCGCCTTTTACTTGCTCGGCATACATTTTTGAAGGAGCCCAAAAGTTAATATTCTTGCTGCTGCCAATAGAAAAGCGAACGGAATCGGGAAAAAGATAATACCGAACAGAATCGGGATTGGCTTTTAACACTGCCGACCTTGTAAGCCGGTGAAATAAACCTAAAAAACCGGGCTTTACTTTCGATGGAATAGAATCTAATAAAACGGGCGAAAGCCCAGCTGCTTTACAAAAGGCAGTGTATCCATAGTATGCGCCAAGACTTGTCCAGTGATGATCTGTATTAAAATATATATACTCATTTCGGTGTTGCCTTATTTCTTCTACAGGGTTTATTTTAATAATGGATGCATCTTCTGCATTAAATATGCTGTTGATGGCATAGCTTGCTGGGGTAGCTAGGTTTTTATATTTTTCGGTTATTTCAAACTCAAAACCATTGGGCACAATCATATTGTACACTTTTACCCCTGGCAATTGTAAACGGTTATAGCTATTAATTGTTTCCGCATAGCGTTTGCCAATACCACCACCACCGCTAAACACTTCAAAACCGCGGTTTTTAAAAATAAATACAGCGCCTTTTTTTACACCTACTTGGCCATCATCAGGGAGTATGCGTGGTATAGCTACGGCTGCGTTTGCATTTTGCTTAATTGTGGAAGTATCGGCAAGGGCTGTTTTATTTTTATCAGCACTCTTACAAGTAGCAAATGCGATAATGGTACATAGTAAAAGTAGGTGATAAGGTTTCATGCGTGTTGTTTAACCTCAGAAAATTAAAAAGCTATTTTTTCAATCCTTTAATCTTATTAATATGAAAAGGTGTATGCGCTGCAAATACATTGTTGATGAACAGTAGTTCATTAATGCCTTCTGCTTTTAGCATGGCCACAAAATCGCCAGTGTAATAGCGTTGATCTACCACAATAACCTTTTGATAATTATTTACAAGAAAGGGAGCAAAGGCATTGCCATAGGATTCTTTTACAATACAAATTTTTCTTCCGTTTTTAATTTGTGTTTCCATTTTTACGGTAGGTAAATCACCTTGTAAAAAAACGGAATAACTATTGGTGCCTGTAGCACCTTCGCCATACATACTTTTAGATTTGGACCACTGTCCTATTTTAGCACTACCTACAAAAAAATTAACCGAATCTTTAAAAATATAATAACGTACCGAGTCGGGATTGTCTTTTAATGATGCATCTTTTGTTAACCGATACAAGGAACCTAAAAATGAGGGCTTTACTTTAGAAACTACTGTATCAAGCGATAGAGGGGTTAGGCCAGCTGTTTTGCAAAAAGCTTTGTATGCATAATAAGCGCCGAGGCTGGTCCAATGGTGATCGGTATTAAAGTAAATATATTCTTCTCTATGTTTTCTAAGTTCATCAATTGCCCATACTTTTTTTATACCTGTATCCTCGCTGTTATAAATATTTTCAATAGCAGGGCGGTTTGGTTTTTGCAACTTGGCATACTTCTCGGTTAGTTCAAACTCTAGGGCCACAGGTATTATTAAATTATACACCTGTACAGTGGGTTTTAATAATTGGTGATAAGCGTTAATAACGGCAGCATAACTTTTTCCCATAGCCTCACCACCACCAAAAATTTCAAAAGCTCTGTTTTTAAAAACAAAAACGCCTTTCTTTTTTTCACCTATAGCGCCATCATCGGGAAGGGGGCCATTGTTATTACCACCATTATCTGCGGTATCCGATTTTTCATTGGCCTCAGCATTATTTACGCCGTCGTACATTTTAATATCGGTGCTACGGAAACCGAGGTTGTTTTTAAACTTGTCAGAGAATTGTATAAACCCATCTCTGAAAGGGAAATTATCTGCATAATACTCTTCCAGTTGTTTAAAATACTTTCCACTCCAAAAAAGGCTATCGCTGTAAGTGGGCATTGTGGCTAACTTACGGTTTTCTATTTCAGAAACGTCTTTCTTCTTCATGGCTAATGAAGCCAAGCCACCTACTAGCAGCAATACACAAAAAACAAGGACGTTGATAAGGTGCAGTTTTTTATTCTTTATATCGCTCATATTTCAACTATTTGTACCGGCTTAAAACCGGAAATAAATAAAGGGGTTATAACTTTTGCCTACTAACTGCGCCACACTTAAAAAAAGTAATAACACATTAAAGCCAATAACCGCCGTATTATAAAAACGTAGACGATCTGTTGAAACGTCAATCCAATTTTTTAAACGATGATACACCGGCATACAAAGTATTAATGCAAGTAATAACCAAAATAAATGGGTGCTAAGCGTATTCATTACTTCCGAAGTATCATTGGCGCCACCATTAAAGGCGAATAACCGTTGTACATACGCCCACAGCATAGCTGTATCTGTAAAATAAAAAATAACCCAACCCGGTATGATAATAACCAACGCATAAATATGCGAAATAAAAGCAGGTGCTTTCTCCAACAGTTTTAAAAGAAAAGCTCTTTCTAAGGCGATAAAGATAAAAAAGTACAAACCCCAGAAAATAAAATTCCAACTAGGGCCATGCCACATACCGGTTAAAAACCAAACAACAAAAAGGTTGAAGTACACATTCTTTTTATTACCACCTAAGGGTATATACACATAATCTCTAAAAACACTACCCAACGAAATATGCCATCGGCGCCAAAACTCCCCAATGGATTTAGAGATGTAGGGATAATTAAAATTTTCGCGGTAGTGAAAGCCAAACATTCTACCTAAGCCAATCGCCATGTCTGAATAACCAGAGAAATCAAAATAAATTTGCAACGCAAACATGATAAGCCCTACCCATGCCTCCATGCTTGATAGTGCCGATATATCTGTTACAGACAAAATATTAGTAGGGTCGCCCATGTACTTAGCCACTATTTGCGCCGCCGTATTAGCAATAACTACCTTTTTAAAAAGCCCAATACAAAAGCGAGAAAGGCCAAGGCTGAAATCGGTAAGGTTTTCCTTACGTCCAAAAATTTCTGTTTCCACATGCGAGTATCGAATGATGGGGCCTGCCACCAACGAAGGAAACATGGATACATACATCAAAAAATTGGGAAAATTGCGCTGCGATTTGATATCCCCCCGATACACATCCACCACATACGAAATAGTATGAAAAGTGTAAAAGGAAATACCCAAGGGTAACGCATACCCCGGGGCCGTAAAGGCAGTGCCCAAAAGGGCATTCACCTGCTCCACCAAAAATTTATCATACTTAAAAGTGGCCAATAATGCAAGGTTAAAAACTACGGTAAACGTAACGCCTATTTTGGCCCACTTGGTGCCGCGGTGCTTATCAATAAAAATAGAATTTGCCCAATCTACCAACGAAGATAGAATGAGGAGCGAGATCCAAATAGGTTCGCCCCAGCCGTAAAAGGCTAGCGAAAAAACGATGAGTATCCAATTTCTCCACCAAGGGTTTTTGGTGCTGTAGTACATTAATAAACATAGCGGCAGAAAAAGGAAAAGGAATATAAGGCTGGCAAATACCATAGTAAAAAGGTGTGCTGATTATAGCACTGCAAAATACAAATTTGCCACAAGCTTAACTAATGCAAGGCGGCTAAATATTTTATACAAAACCGAAATTTAGATGTAAGTATTTTTAAAATAGTTTGCAAGCCATCATCCTTTATATTTGCGGTAGTTTAAAACGTATAACTAATGCAACTTACCGCCAAACTAGTACAACTACTGCCCCTGCAAACCGGCGCTGGCAAAAATGGCCAATGGAAAAAACAAGATATTATTGTAGAAACAGAAGGTACCTATCCTAAAAAAGTATGTATTTCTATTTGGGGCGATAAAATAAGCGAAGCTGTATTAAAAATAGGCAGCCAGTTAAACATTTCGTTTGATGTAGAAAGCCGAGAGTACAATGGCCGCTGGTATACCGATGTAAAAGCTTGGAAAATTGAAACGGCTGGTGCGGCACCTGCAGGCCAAAGCAAACCCGAAGAAGCCTATTTTGAAGAAGGACAAATGGAGGATAAGAATGATTTGCCCTTTTAATATTTAAACGCTACCTACGCTAGCGCTACAGTATTTATTACAATTGCTTACGAAGACGAGCCACTGGTATATTTAATTGTTCGCGGTACTTGGCCACTGTACGGCGGGCAATATTGTATCCTTTTTCTTGTAGTAATTCGGTAAGCCGTTCATCGCTTAGCGGGTGTTTTTTTTGTTCCTCCTCAATTAAATTGCTAAGAATTTTTTTAACCTCTCTGGTAGAAACCTCTTCGCCACTATCGGTGCTTAATGATTCGCTAAAGAAAAATTTAAGCCGATAGGTGCCAAATTCCGTTTGCACAAATTTGCTATTTGCTACGCGGCTTACGGTGGATATATCAAGGTTTGTTTTTTCGGCCACATCTTTTAAAATCATGGGCCGTAGTTCCGTTTCATCGCCGGTTAAAAAGAAATTGTATTGATAATTCATAATGGCATCCATGGTACTAAGCAAAGTGTATTGTCTTTGCTTAATAGCATCAATAAACCATTTAGCCGCATCAATTTTTTGCTTGATAAAAAGTACAGCTTCTTTCTGCCTTTTATCCTTTTTGCTACCACGGTCATACTCTTTCAACATATCTCTATAACCTTCGCTTACCCTTAGCTCGGGTGCATTGCGGCCATTAAGCGTAAGTTCTAACTTACCGGCATTGTTGAGAATAAAAAAATCGGGTACTACATATGCTTCTGCCTTATTAAGCTCACCAGCATGGCCACCAGGCTTAGGGTTTAGCTTTACTATTTGAAGCATTACTTCCTTTAGTTGATCATCAGTAATATTAAGCCCCCGCTGTATTTTTTCGTAATGCTTTTTGGTAAACTCATCAAAGTATTTGGTTATCGCTTTAATGGCTGTATCTACTTTTTTACCTTCACTTTTAAGCCGGTACAGTTGTATTAATAAACATTCTTGTAAATTTCTGGCGGCTACCCCAGGCGGATCAAAATGCTGTATACTTATAATAATGGCTTCTACCTCTTTTTCTGAAGCAATAATATTTTGGCGAAACGCTAAATCATCAACAATCGCACTCGTTTCTCGGCGCAGGTAACCATCTTCGTCTATACTGCCTACAATTTGTTCCGCTATGGCTTGCTCTCTTTCTCCTAAATTTAAAAGCCCCAATTGATTAAGCAGCAACTCATAAAAACTGGTTTCTGTTTTATAAGGCAGCTCTCTACCCTCTTCTTCCTCTGGGTAATTATCATCACGGGTTTTATAATCGGCTATTTCATCATCTCCATCTTGCACATATTCGGTGATGTCAATATTTTCATACTCATCCTCGCTGCCATCCCTTTCTTCCGTATCGGCGTCGTCTAAGTCGCTAAACTCATCTTTTAATTCATCACCGTTTTCGTCATGGCTATCATCATCTAATTCAAGCGCTGGGTTTTCTTCTAGTTCTTCCTTTATGCGTGTTTCTAAATTGGCAGTGGGTACCTGCAACAATTTCATTAGCTGAATTTGCTGGGGCGAAAGCTTTTGTAGCAGCTTTTGTTGTAAACTTTGACTTAAGGCCATGCCAGGTGGTGGTTAAAAAAATGATGGCGGCAAAAAATGGCGCCCTTTGTACAAAAATAATGCCGTAAATGTAATTACAAATAATAGAAAGAAAACGTAACGAATAAAAATCTTTCTTGTTGTGAAAGGAATAATATTTTTTGAAGGGGATGGCTATTGTATTTTTTAAGTTTATTTAGTAATTTAGTTTGTAACACGAGGAATACTTAAAAAAGCGGAATTACTATATAGCAAAGGCAGCTATTCAAAAAATTAAAAGAATGATAAATGCTTTTTTTTGATGAAAGAGCAGTAATAAATAAACTTTACACGTTATTGGCTACGGCAACCGCAACTTTTGAAATAAAAAAATGGCCAAATCGTATGTTTAAAGCGTAAGACATGATTAAATGGTATAAAAACATATGCCTATACTGTATAATTATATTAAGCTTTAAAAATAATTTTGGGCAGCAGGCATGGTTATCGCAAAAGTTTCAGCCCACTCTTATTACTAGCTGTAATTTTTATACTATAGCTGAACCAACTAATGCATTAGCACGCAAACAATTTAAAAATGGCCGGGGGCCAGGTTTATCTTATCAAAGTTTTAATAAGGAAAAAAAGTCTATAGCAACAATAGCCCCATCTTTTGCTAGTGCCTCTATGGGTTTTTTCTGTAAAAAAGAATTAATGCTTGATAAACTAACCCCACTAACCATACGCTTCCGATTGGGCGCTCTCGATTATGTAAACTGGATGGAGCAAAAGCCCAATGCGGTAAGGCCTGGTAGGTAACGGATAGTTACTACATTTGCCCAGCAAAACGTTTATGAAAAATATTTATTTATTAGCCCCAGATAGTGTTGGCATATTAGCTTTGGCATTACAACATTTGCGCCAGCGAAATGATGTTAGTATCGACTTTACCGATCTTGTATTACCGAACGAAGAAAAATTTAAATATAAAAATAGTTTACAGCGACTGTATAATGTTTATTTAAAAAACTGCCGAGCGCAAAACCTAAAAAATATATATTATAATAACTGTATTCAAAAAAAAATAAAAGTGCAAAAGCTACAGTATGATACCATCGTAATCATTAGACCCGATTTATTAAACGATGAAAGTTTGCAAATACTACGGCAAAAGACACGCCATTTTGTAGCCTACTATTGGGATTCTGCCAACTTCTTTCCTCGAAAAAAAGATATAGCCACCCTATTTGATAAAGTGTACAGTTTTGATAGTGCCGATTGTGCCAATTATGGCTATACACCGCTTACTAATTTCTACATTAAAGAGGCCACTAATGAGCCCATAAAAATAGATGCGTATGGCTTATTAAGTTATGATAAGCGAAAAACGCAATTAGAAAAAATAGCGGCAGCATTGGAGTTGCAAAAAATGAATTACATTATTAAAACATACAGCCAAAAGCCGGTTGAAAGTAAATACCTTACCCGCTTAGATACGGTGCTGGACTATAATGAGATGCTTGCAGAAATAGCACAATGTAAAGTATTGATAGAAGTGCAAAAAGAAGGCCAGCAAGGGCTTACCTTTCGCCCATTTGAAGCGTTGGGCATGGAAAAAAAATTAATTACCAATAACCCTCGTATAAAAGAATATGATTTTTATTGCGAAGAAAATATTTTTGTAGTAAACCCCGATAACCCTACTATACCCGCATCTTTTTTTTCGACCCCGTATAAAAAAATAAACTCCGCTATTAAACACAAATACCATGTGGATTGTTGGTTTAATAAACTTATTTCTACAACTTAATATATCTTTACTCTGGTGAAAAAAATTTTTATACTTCTATCAATTTTGTTTGTAATTACTGTGGCAGATGTAGCGGCTCAATGCTCCATTTGTACTAAAACGGCGCAGCAATTGGGCGAAAAGCCTGCCAAAGGGATGAACACGGGTATTCTCTATCTAGCATTTGCGCCCTTAGCTTTAGCTGCCTTTATTGGTTATAAATGGTGGAAGCACAACAAGGATGCAGTTTAATCGTTTACTTATCTGCAATAAACCGATAAAGATTAAAGCCCCCTTGTGGTAATTGTTGTGCTATTTCTTTTTTCAACATTTCTTTGTCAATTCCCTTCATTCTTTTTTGTTGTATTAACTGAAAGGCTTTTTCGGCTAATAACCACAGTTGGTTATCGCTATTCTGTGCTTTTGTTAATAAATGTAATAGCACCTGAAAAAGTTCGGCAACCCCCTCTTGTGTAGCCGCTACCGTTTTTAAAACAGGCACATCCTGCTCATGTTTACTAAATGCAGGCGCCAGCATTTGTTGTAAGTTCTTAACAAAAATATCTGCATCGGGCCGGTCGCTTTTATTTACCACAAACACATCTGCTATTTCCATCAGCCCAGCCTTCATGGTTTGTACTTCATCGCCAGCCTCTGGCACCACCACCACGGTGGTTACATCTGCCAGGCCGGCTATCTCAATTTCGCTTTGCCCTACCCCTACGGTTTCTACAATTATAAAATCAAAGGGAGCTGTTTTTAATAGGTCTGTTATTTCAATAATTTTTGGGTGCAGCCCACCTAAAGCACCACGGGTAGCTAATGAACGTATAAAAACATGGGGATGGGTGTACCAATTGCTCATTCGTATCCTATCGCCCAAAACCGCACCTAAATTAAATGGGGATGAGGGATCTACACAGAGCACCGCCACCCGTTTCTGTTGGTTTACTATTTCACTAATTAGCGCATCTGTTAAGGTGCTTTTACCTGCCCCTGGTGGGCCGGTAATGCCTATTACTTTTGGTGTGTGCGTATGGGTTAAGTTTTGTAAAAGTTGCTCATAGCCCGCATACTCATTTTCAATAAATGAGATGCAACGGGCCAATGCTTTTACATCGCCTATTTTAACTTTAGATAATAATTCGGTCCACATATTTACAACGGAAAGTTACAGTTTGTTTGTGTGGTGGTAAGCAAATATTTGTTGGTATTTGGTTGGAGTTAGTAAATTAAAAATTATCATTGCATCCGTATGCATTTTTCGGTAGTTATTGTATGTAAAAATGAAGCAGCTATTATTGGTAAAACATTAACGGCCTTACAAAACTTTGCGCCCGATATAGTGGTGTATGATAATGGTAGTACCGATGCTACGATTGAAACCGTAAAACAATACCCCGTAAACTTGGTGCAAGGCGCTTGGGAAGGTTTTGGTAAAACAAAAAACAAGGCCAATAGTTATGCTAAGTATGATTGGATACTTAGTTTGGATGCAGATGAAATACCCGATGATTTATTGAAACAAAGTTTACAAAAGTTATTACCAGAAAATGAGCAGCAGGTATTTGAAATAAAGTTCAAAAATTTTTTTGGTACTCAATGGCTTCGCTATGGAGAATGGGGCAGGGATAAGCATATTAGGATTTTTAATAAACGATATGTAAGTTGGAACGAGGCACCCGTGCATGAGCAGTTAGTTTTTCCGGAGGATGTTATAGTGCAAAAATTAGAAGGCGCTGTTTTACATTACACAGCTGAAAACTTAAAAGAGTATGAAGCCAAGCTAATGAAGTATGCGGCGCTAAACGGAGAAAAGTACTTTTTACAAGGAAAGAAGACAAACTTTTTAAAAAAATATATTTCTGCGGGGTTTCATTTTTTTCAAAACTACTTTTTAAGGCTCGGCGTTTTAGATGGTGTTGCGGGCTTTAAATGTGCGGCCATGATGGTAAGGTATACGTTTAAAAAATATGAGGCGCTTGAAAGAATGAAAAGAGGTAGCGTTAGGAGTCAGGCGTAAAGAATCAGTAGTTGAGGGTTAAGCGTTTGGAAGGTTTTCTTTCTAATTTCCGATTGCATAAATAGTACTCCAAGTACTATTCACTATTAGTTATTATCTAGTATATATCTATGACCAATTTTATTCCCATATTTCCGCTTGGTATTGTTGTATATCCTAGCGAAAACTTAAACCTGCATATTTTCGAGCCGCGGTATAAGCAGTTAATTACTGAATGTTTTGCAGCTAAAAAACCATTTGGTATTCCTACCGTCATTGAAAATAAAGTACAGGAGTTTGGCACTGTGGTGGAGGTAATAGAAATTTCCAAACAGTACGAAGGAGGGGAAATGGACATTAAAACAAAGGGCCTTCAACTCTTTCGCATTTTAGAAATAATAAAAGAAATACCCGATAAATTATACAGCGGCGCTATTGTTAACTACCCACCTAATAATGAAAGGCGCAACAAAGATGTAATGCGTAAGTTGCTGGTAGAAGTGCGGCAGCTGCATCAACTGTTGCAGGTAAATAAAGATTTTAAAAAGCCAGATCAAGAATTGCTGGCTTATGACATAGCCCACCACATCGGCCTTTCATTGCAAGAGGAATATGAGCTGCTTAACTTATTAGAAGAACGACAACGGCTGGAGTACTTAAAAAGGCATTTAGCAAAAGCCATACCTATGCTAAACACTATGGAACAGCTAAAGGAAAAAATACAACTCAACGGACATTTTAAAAACCTGAGTGGGTTTGATTTGGATAAATAAATTTTTAAACGTATGTCAACCACCCTTTGCTTCGACTTTGGTAATACCCGTAAAAAAGTAGCCGTATTTCAGCAGGCTGAAATTGATAAAGTGTTGGTAATAGAAGATGATGCTACCACAGCCATCCAGGATTTAATTACAAGGTTTCAACCGCAAAAAACTATTCTTTCATCCGTAGTAGAACACAATGCGGCTATAGAACCCTTATTAGCGGCACATACAAAATTTCATAAGCTCAGCCACCTTACCAAAGTGGCTTTTACCAGCCCTGTTGGTAAACCAGAAACAATTGGTGCCGATAGGCTGGCTCTTTGTGCCGCTGCGGTGCATTTTTACCCCAGCTCTAACAACCTGGTAATAGGTATGGGCAGTTGTATTACCTATAATTTTATTAATAAATACCATGAGTTTGTGGGTGGGGCCATATCACCAGGTTTAGAAATGAGGCTAAAAGCCCTTAATTACTACACTGCCAAGCTACCCTTGGTAAAGGCGGATGCCAATGTGCCGCTAATAGGTTACGATACCACCACCAATATTACTAGTGGTGTAGTGCTGGGTATGGCTAAAGAAATTGATGGAATTATAGATGCTTACCGTGAAAAATACAGGAACTTTAACGTGGTGTTAACCGGGGGAGATATAAGGTATTTGGCACACCACCTTAAAAACAAGATATTTGCAGACCCCGATTTTTTATTTAAAGGTCTGTATGCAATTAGTGAAGTTAATAACCAGTAAGAGAATCAATACGTTAGCCGCTATTTCGTCTATCGTATTGCTAACGCCCGTATCTACCTATGCGCAAGATAATTCACCCTATAGCCGGTTTGGCATTGGCGATTTAGCGCCCAAAACACATGTGGTAAACAGGGCCATGGGTGGTATTAGTGCTGCTTATGCCGATTTTATTTCCATCAATTATAACAATCCGGCTTCTTACGCATCTTTTCAAGCTTTTACCGAAACAAAGTCAAAAAAGTTACAATCTGGCAGGGCCATTTTAGATATTGGTGTTAATTACGATAATCGAGCTATACAAGAGCCGGGCAATGCTACAAAGTTTGCCTCTAATAATATTTTCTTTTCTTACTTACAAATGGGGGTGCCATTAAAAGCGGGTTGGGGCCTTACGTTTGGATTGCGACCCATATCAAGGATTAACTATAAAATATTGAGTAGTACCAGACTGGTAAATCCGTTACCGCCTTTCAATCTTATTGATAGTACCCAAACTTTATACGAAGGAACAGGCGGTACCTACCGTGCCAATATTGGAACCGGCATTACCGTTTTTAAAAAACAAAAATTTAAGCAAGAAGAAAACCTAAGCATTGGCGTAAATGCAGGTTATTTATTTGGTAATCGAGACTTTAGCACCCGTAGAGCTTTTGTAAATGATACGGTTACCTATTACAAAGCCAATTACGAAACCAGGGCCGACTATGGAAACCTTTATTTGGATGCAGGACTACAATATAAAAAACCGCTAAGCGAAAAACTATCGCTAACATTAGGTGTTACCGGCGCTTGGGCACAAACATTAAACGCTACACAAGATGTACTACGCCAAACATTTGATTATAATACCAATGGCGACACATTGCAAGTAGATAGTGTATATCTTTTAGCTAATCAAAAAGGAAAAATAGAGCTGCCGTCCAACTTTACCGTAGGGTTTGTATTACAAAAGCAAATGACGGGCGTAAAAGAGAGTAGCTGGTTAATAGGTGTTGATTTTGTAAAAGAAAATTGGAGTAAATATCGCTATTACGGACAGGCCGATAACCTAACCGATAAAACAGCAATACGAGTGGGCGGCCAGTTTACGCCTGCGCCTAAGAAAAATTATTTTAGTAATGTAACCTACCGCTTTGGATTTTTTACAGGAAAAGATTATGTAAGCACCACCGGCTCCAGATTGAAAAATATGGGGGGTACCTTTGGGCTAGCATTACCGGTAGGCAACTATGGCCAATTTAGTCGCACCCAATACTCTGTGGTTAACCTTGCATT
The DNA here is from genome assembly GCA_039796695.1 of Bacteroidota bacterium. Lineage (GTDB taxonomy): Bacteria > Bacteroidota > Bacteroidia > Chitinophagales > Chitinophagaceae > JJ008. Next base: position 230,155 of record JBDKJF010000002.1, on the reverse strand, counting down.
TGAGTACAGTAAAAGGGGAGGCAATAGTAATCCTTTAAAAGAAAATTTATTTCGCATATCGGCTGGGTTTTCGCTTAGCGATTTGTGGTTTGGCAAGCGTAAATATGATTAAGCATATATTTTCTCCTATCAACGATATTTTAGCAGCTTTACTTATAAGCTGCTTTTTTCTTGTGGCCTGCGAAAATGATCAAAAAAAAGTAGACGATTGGACCAAGCGGGTAATAATGAAAGAAGAAGTAATAAATGTAAACAGCCAGCTTAGTCAGGATGGAAAAATAAGAGCGGTTTTAAAATCACCACTCATGTGGCGGTTTTATGCCGATACTGTATATGTAGAATTTCCGAAAACACTCCACTGCGATTTTTATAATGATAGTACAAAAATTATTGAAACATTTTTAGATTGTAAATACGGCAAATACTTGGAAACACATAACAAAGTATTTTTAAAAGATAGCGTAGTAGTAATAGGTATAAAAGGCGATACACTGCTTACACCAGAACTTTGGTGGGATCAAAATGCAAAACTATTTTATACCGATAAACCCTCCACATATATTGCAAAAGATAGAAAGCTATATCCGCAATTTGGCATAGAGGCCACACAAGATTTTAAACGAGTAACATTTAAACAACCCACTGGTGTTATAAAAATGAAAGAAGGAACCCTACCACAATAAAATTGATGGGTTAATGTTCCTCAAGGTATTTATTTACATTTGCTGCCTTATACTACTACCTTATTTTTATGTCGCTATTACCAATGCATAAAATAATCATCATTGCAGCACCTTCGGGGTCCGGTAAAACGTCTGTTACCCGCCACCTATTAGCAAGTATGCCGGGGCAGTTAGCCTTTTCTATTTCCTGCGCCACTCGCCAGCCTCGCAATAAAGAGCAGCATGGGGTTGATTATTATTTTATTTCTGCCGGTGAGTTTAAAGAGCGCATTGCTAATAATGAATTTGCCGAGTGGGAAATGGTGTACGAGGGTAAATATTACGGTACTTTAAAAAAAGAACTGCAACGTATTTGGGATAATGGGCAAACGCCAATGTTGGATGTAGATGTAAAAGGCGGTATTAATATACAACAACAGTATCCTTACCAATCCCTCTCGCTTTTTATTGAGCCACCCTCAATAGATGAATTAGAACGCCGTTTAAGAGCCAGAGGTACCGAAACGGAAGAAAGTTTGAAAGCAAGAATAGATAAAGCGGCCTATGAACTGGAGTTTAAAAATCAGTTTGATAAAATTATTGTAAACGATAACCTTAAAACGGCTTGCGCCGAAGCCGAAGAGGCCGTGGCTACTTTTTTAGCCAGCTAAGCAGTGTCATAATACAACAACAGCTATTTCTTTTCTATACTATATCTTCGTATTATGAGTGGTGTAAAATCGATCCTCTTTTTTATAGCTTGCCTATTATTAATGGCCTTTTTTGCGGGTATCGAAATGGCGTACTACAGCGCTAATAGAATGGGCTTTGAAGTAAAAAAGAAAAAAGGCGGTGCTATTACTGCTTTACTTACCAAATTTTTTGATACACCTGCCCGTTTTTTAGGTACTACTTTGGTAGGGTTTCATATTTTTTTAGTGTTATTGATTATAAAACTTAGTTCTGTAATGGAACCTTTTTGGAGGTACGTTAAGGAGCGTTTTAATTTTGAATGGGGTGTTATACGCATAGCCACCGAAATTTTGATAGCTACTTTTATTGTATTAGTGGTGGCAGGCTTTATTCCCAGAGCGCATGCAAGGGCAAATAGTAACGGGTGGCTTACTAGGCTATCATTCATTACCCATTTTTTTTATAGAATTTTTTCTCCCATTGCATCTATACTCATTGATATGTCGGTATGGGTATTACGATATGTTTTTAATATTAGAATAGCTAAAGATAAACAGCCCCTAACTAGTAGCGATTTAAAAAATTTATTTGTAAAAAAACCCGCCGATGAGCAGCAGGATATGCATGCACAGCTAATGGAAAATGCGCAAGAATTACCAAAGCTTAAAATAAGGCAATGCTTAGTACCTCGCAAAGAAATTATTGGTATAGAACAAAAGGCATCTATCGATGATTTAATACAAAAAATGATTGATACTAAGCTGAGTAAATTGATTGTCTTTGATAAAGACATTGACCATATTATAGGCTACGTTCATCAGCTAGATTTATTAAAAAAACCAGGCAGTGTGCAAGAAGTATTATTGCCTATACCGGCTGTACCAGAGAGTATGACCGCCGCCGACCTTATAAGTAAATTTACAAAAGAAAGAAAAAGCATAGCCTGGGTGGTAGATGAGTTTGGAGGTACGGCAGGCATTATTACTATGGAAGATGTACTGGAAGAGCTGTTTGGTGAGATAGAGGATGAGTACGATACGGCAGAGTTTGTAGAAAAACAATTATCAGAAACAGAATATATTTTTTCTGGCAGATTGGAATTGGATTACTTGGAAGAAAATTTTGGTTTGCGGTTTCAGGAAGATGAGTCTGAAACCCTATCCGGCTATATCATTAATTTTCACGAAAAAATTCCTCGCCAAAAAGAGCGAATTATTATTGCTGATTATGAATTTGATATTCTTAGCGTAACCGATACCCGCATTGAAACGGTGAAGTTGAAAAAATTGAAATAATACATTTCTCCACACTACTATTTAATACTATCGGTTTCCAAATAGTGGGTCCATTCTTCTAGCATTTTACCCTTCATTACCCTTGGAAATTTATGTTGGCTGCCTAGTTTGCCTTTTAACTCCATAAAGCGTAAAAATTTTTCTTCCGGCAGCACTTCTAAAAAAACTTCTTTTAAGGCGCTATCTCTTTCTATTGCATAGTCGTCATTTAACAGGCGTAGGTTTTCATCTATTCTTTTTCGCACTAATGCGGCATCTACTTTATCATTGGTAGCAATATACCATCGATGTGCAAAAAAGTTGTCATATGGAAAGCCTACCACCGTAAACTCTGGTATGCTAATGTTAAACTCTTCGCTTACTAATTGAATGGCCTTGTTCATATTTTCCACACTCAAGTGCTCGCCAGTTAAGCTTAAAAAGTGTTTGGTGCGCCCCGTTATTACCACCTCGCTGTTTTCAATATCTACAAACTTAATAGTATCGCCAATTAGGTAGCGCCAAGTGCCAGCATTGGTGCTCATAAGTAGGGCGTATTCTTTTCCCTCTTCTACTTCATGTATCATTTTTGCATCGGGCTTTGCCACCATTTGGCCATCGGCATCAAAATTTTTATCGTCAAAAGGCACAAATTCAAAAAAAATATTATTGTTTAAAACCAATTGCATACCCTTCGCATGCTCTCTTGTTTTATAACCTATAAACCCTTCGCTGGATAAGTAGTTTTCAATATACACAATTGGCTTGCCTAGTAATTTTTCAAACCCCTTTTTATATGGCTCAAATGCTACACCACCGTGTACAAAAAAGCTAAAGTTGGGCCATATCTCGTGTATGTTTTTTACTTTATAACGCTCTATCACCATTTCCATACACATTTGGCACCAAGCAGGTACGCCAACTATATAACCTATATCCCAGTTTTTTGCATTATCAACAATCTCGGTTAGTTTTTGGTTCCAATCGCTCATAGCAGCAATGCGGCCCCCCGGCTTATAAAAACTTTGAAACCAAAATGGTCTTTTTTTGGCTAGTATACCACTTAAATCGCCCGCATACCAACCGGCTTTTCCTTTTTTTAAATCTGTGGCGCCTCCAATGGCTAAAAAGCCTTTTGTCATAGCCCTTTTATTAGACTCCTGGTAGTAAAACACACTTAATAACTGGCGTAAATAATTAATGGTATTACTTCTTAATAATTCTTTTGTAACAGGAATGTATTTACTAGCTGCTTCGGAAGTGCCGGAACTTAAGGCATAATATTTTATTTTTCCTGGCCATGTAACATCAGATACCCCTTCTAATGTTTTCTTCCACCATTCTTCATATATTTTATTATAGTCGTGTACAGGTACTAATTCTTGAAATTTTTTTCCAGGATGTTTGCTAAACAATGCTTCGTCAAAACGGTACCGTTGGCCAAACTCGGTAAAACGGGCTTTTTTCAATAATTTTTTTAATACTTTGATTTGCTGCCTTCGAGGGTCGTTTGGCGGAATGCGTAATGCAGCAGCAATACTTTTGGGTAGTTTTATATCTATAATAGTGGCCATGTAACGTAGTGCAAATGAGTGGTTAAAGATACATTAATATTTAACCAAATTACGGGCGAATATAGGGGTAGTAAAAATGTGGCTTATTAAGCGCCTAACTTTCGATAATGCTTAATTAACAGCTTTGCATCATTTAAGATTTCATAATCTTTGGCATACCAAAAATCCATGGTTTGTAATCCAGCGCTAAAGCTCGTTAATAATGCGGGCGGCATTCCATTATTTGCAATTATGCCTTTGCGTAGGGGTGGTAATTTGTGTGGAGGGTTACAATAACCTATCCAAGTGGCTTTACCTACCAAAACGGTTAGGGCATGCTGTATAAATGAAATTGGTTTTTTTACAAAAAACAAATGGATGGGAAAACTAAATAGGAACAAAGATGAAAAAATAACATCACACAATCTTTTTAACCGTCGGTAATAGGGCTCGCTAAGTCTAAATTTATTTTCTTTAGATAGTACTTCGCCAGTGCTATCTTTCGAATCGCTGCTAACTATGCCTTGGCTACCAGCAGAGTGAATTTTAGCCACCGTGCCTTTAGGTAATGCTTGTATTAAATGAATGATGTCTTTAAAACGAAGTGCCCCTCTACAAAAAATAATTTCGTTGAAAGGAAGGGTGTTTGCTATTTGCTTCAATGTATCGACGGAGCCTAAACTACTACTATCAGCATCCTTATTTGTTGCAATACGGCCTAATACACTATCTACCTTTCCCGCTGCTTGTAGTAGTGATAATACTTCATTGTACTCGCTTTGGCTGCCCACAATAACGGTGGCTGTGTTTTCGCTAGCATCTTCCATTACAGTAAACACATCAGCCTTGGTTAATAACCACCGGCATATGCTTATTAATAAAAAAGACAAAATAGCGCCAAAAAAAATAATACCTCTTGAAAAACGATACTCTTCGGGCAGTAGTGAGTAAGCTGCTAATAATACCAATGTAGCGGTAGTAGTAGAACGTAAAAGATAGCGACGTTTATACCATTTATCATACAAGCCAGCATAATAAGCGGTAAGTAAATAACAACCGGTAAAAGCGGGTAAGGCAAAATTTAATAGCTGCTGATTGTAATCGGTACTGGGCTTAATAAAGGTGGCCCAAACCGTTTTCATTAATAAGAAAGAAACAAAAATTAAAACTGCATCTATAATTGGTAAGCCCAATCGGCGAATAAAGCTGGCTATTGCACTAAGGGCGGCTCTAAACCAAATAGCAATATGAATGAGAAGATTAAAAAACCTAGCCCTGCTACCGCCATAATGTTTATTTACAAAAATACTCATGGCAGTATAAAACATACGCACATAATTCATCCCCCCTTTTTTGGTGCTTTCTCCTTTAAAGTGAATGATGGTGCTTTCGGCAAAATAAAAATTCTTATACCCATTCTTTTGTATGCGATAGCTTAAGTCTACATCTTCTCCATACATAAAAAAAGTTTCATCAAAGCCGCCAGTTTGGTCCAGCACTTCTTTTTTGGCCAATAAAAAAGCGCCAGCTAATACATCTATTTCATGATTTTTTCTTTCATCTAAATGGCCTAGGTGGTAGCGGCTAAAAGATTTAGAAGTAGGAAATAATCTAGAGAGCCCAAAAAGTTTATACAATGAAGTTAAAGGGCTTGGAAAAGAACGTTTCGATTCTTTTAAAAAACGACCACTTCCATCAATCATTCTTATGCCCAAAGCGCCGGCTTGCGGTTGTTTTTGTATAAAAGAAATACATTTTTCAAAACAATTTTCGGGTACTATCGTGTCGGGATTAAGAAATAAAACATACTTGCCTTGTGCTAATTGAAGGCCTTGGTTGCAGGCTTTGCCAAAACCTATATTTTCTTTATTGGCAATAAAATGTACGAAAGGAAATTGCGGCTGTAAATATTCGATACTGTTATCGGTAGAATGATTGTCTATTACTAACACCTCCCCTGCAACATGGCTTAGCGCTGCCTGTACAGAAAGTAAACACTGTTCTAAAAAGTGTTTTACGTTATAATTAACGATGATGATAGATATATCCATTCAACCTAAAATAAGATAATGTTGCTAACCCTCAAAAATAGTAAGTAATATTTCTTAAACGATAATTTCTTATTTCGCCTTTCGCTATTGGCAATATACCTTCGCTTATGCTTAAACAAGTTTTAATAGAAGCCGCCAAAGCTGGAGCCACAGAAATATTGCGCTATTTTAATGGCCCATTTAAAATAAGCAATAAGGAGGGCGTTAATAATTTAGTAACCGAAGCTGATCATGCAGCTGAAAAAGCCATTTTTGAAACTATAAAAAAACACTACCCCCACCACCAACTGTTAGGCGAAGAAAGTGGTTCTATTATACAAGATTCTATATATAAGTGGATCATTGATCCTATCGATGGCACTGTAAATTTTGCCAACGGCATACCGTTAAATTGTGTATCCATTGGAATAGAAAAAGAGGGCGAAATAATTTTAGGCGCTGTGTATAACCCGCATATGAATGAATTTTTTTTAGCAGAAAAAAATGGCGGTGCTACTTTAAACGATAAACCGATAAAGGTAAGTACCCAACATAAAGTGTTAAACGCTTGTTTGGTTACGGGTTTTCCGTATACCTACATCAACACTCCCAATGGGCCTTTAGAAGTGTTTGCTAAGTTTATACAAAAAGGGGTACCCGTACGTCGCTTGGGCTCTGCCGCTATTGATTTATGCTGGGTGGCAGCTGGGCGATTAGATGGTTTTTATGAACATAAATTAGAACCTTGGGATAGTGCAGCAGGCTTGCTAATAGTAAATGAAGCCGGTGGCAAAGTAACCCATTTTAATGGCCAACCATATTCTGTATATCAACATGGAATAGTGGCTACAAATGGTAAAATACATGATGAATTGTTGGGCATTATTAATGGAGACATAGAACTGTAAAACACTTATGCCTTCATCAATGTAATTTTTTATACCGGCTATTGGGTTACCTTATTTTCATTAATCGGTTTACCGCTGCTTCCAGTGTTTCTTTCTTTTTGGCAAAACAAAATCGTAGTATCTTATCATCTTTTTTATTTTGATAAAAGGCCGATACAGGTATAGTGGCTACGCCTACTTCTTTTATTAATCGTATGGCAAAATCCATATCACTCTCTTCACTAATGTGTTGATAAGTGCCACAAATAAAATAACTACCATTTGAAGGGTGCAATGAAAATTTTGTAGCCTGCATTAACGCTACAAAATAATCCCTCTTTTCCTGCATATGATTGGCTAGCGAAAGATAATCGTCTCTTTTTTGAAGAAATGATGCCAGCGCCACTTGTGCGGGTGTAAAACAGGAGAAGCAGTTAAATTGATGCACCGTTCTTAACGCAGCAGAAAGGTGGGCCGGTGCTACACAGTAGCCCATTTTCCAACCGGTGCAATGGTACGTTTTGCCAAAGGAGCCGCATACAAAACTTCTGGCTAATAAGTCCGGATAACGTAATAAACTTAAATGCATTTGACCATCATACACCAAATGCTCATATACCTCATCGCTAATAATATAAAAAAAATATTTATTGGCCAATGCTCGTAATGTTTGGATATCGCTTTCAGAAATAATGCTGCCCGTGGGGTTATGCGGTGAGTTTATAATGATGGCTTTTGTTTTTGAGGTAAAAGCATTTTCGACGGCTTGCCAATTAATATGATAATGCGGGTACACTAAATTAATACGAATGGCTTTGGCACCATTTAATTCAATATTGGGTACATAACTATCATAAGCGGGTTCAAAAACAATTACCTCATCGCCAGGGTGTAAAATAGTGGTAAGAGCGGAGTAAATGGCATAGGTACCGCCCGGAGTAATTGTTACTTCAGTAGCTGGATTTATTTGTGTATGATAAAGAGAAAAAATTTTTTCGGCAATAGCCTCACGTAAGGGCATATACCCAGGCATAGGTGCATACTGATTGTATCCATCCTTCATGGCTTTAGTTACAAGATCAATGAGCGTTGGGCTCATTGTATAGTCTGGAAATCCCTGACCAAGATTTATCGCATTATGTTGTGTAGCTAACTCACTCATTAAACTAAAAATGGTGGTACCTACGGAAGGTAATTTTGAATCAACTTGCAACGGCTGTAGTTTTAAGATGAAGTATAAAATTACTACCATTCATAATTAAAATTTTAAACATAATTATCTTTTATTAGTTTAGCATTAACAGTATCATTTCAAAATTATTATTATTATGAACTACGCTCAAGGAATTGAGTATATGAAAAAGCTGGCAACCGATTTAAAAGAAAGAGGCGAGGAAAACGGTTCTTTTAAAGTAGGAAACCTAGAAATTTATTATCCAGGCTTTAAGGAACATGGAGATTATAAATTAACCAAAGATGGTTATATACTTAAGCACATCGATATAGTAAAAGAAATACATCAACATACCACCAAGGAAAATTTTGAAGAAGTGAGTGTTTTTTTAGAAGATGTATACGTAAACGGACTAAATGCCACAGCTCAGTTTATTGACGAAGAGTTTAAACAAAAGCTGTACTGGCGAACGTTACAAGAAGAAATAAACTACCCGCAGCCTAAGCGAGCCGGTAGAAAACTATCTTTTATGCGCTACTATGAAGCTGCACTTGCGGCTATAGACTATGTGGAGATAGAAAAGGTAATGGAGCGAACCAACCATCGGGCACAAGGCCGCCCGCCGCTTTTCAATTTAAAAGAGCTAAGGCGCCCTAAATTCTATATCGAATATATTTCTAGACGAACGGATAAGAGCTGGCCTATTTAACGGTAATTTTTGCAAAACGTAATGCTGTTTTGGCAAGGGTTTTTTGCCTCCAAGAAGGCACATAAAAATCGCTGCCTACTACATATGCATGGCGAGGCATTAAAATGGTTTCTTCGTTATTAGCAGCTATCGATTTACGAGTCATTTTTCCAGTTGCTAAATCAATAGCTACGCCATAGGCTGTACTGCGTTTACGAAAATTATATACCGTTTTTACCTTATCGCCATAAGCCGGGTTAACGTTATTAGTATTATGATCGTTAAAAAGTAAGATTAGATTATTACCATGCAGCAGACTTGTATATGAAGAGTAAAAAGGCATGCCTCCACTTTGTGCAAAATAACCTGAATAGTCGTAGGATACACTAAAGCCCAAGGAGCGATTGCTTGTTGTACTAATTTGCTCTAACTGCGATTTAGGTAAAGCATTTAACCAATTTATGTTACCATCCTTATCGGCGTTTATTACCAATATATCTTGGTTGCTAAACCGGTGCACATAAGTGGTACGCCAAGTGGTTGTTCTTGTAGTGGGGTTATAGCTGCTAGTAGTATAGCTATAAGTAGTGTACTTAGATACTTCGCTGGATATTATTATCGAATTGTCTGTTGGATTAATAGCTACCGATTTGATTGTAAAACTATTTGGAAATTCATCTTCTTCTTCCTCCTCTTTTGCTTTTTTGGATTGTCGCTTGCTTTCTTTTTCCTCTTCCTCCTCGCCATCATCTTGATAATTATTACCCAGCATACGGGCATTTATTTCTTTAAATGAATTTAATGCCATGGTGCCCATTTCGGGGTTAATTTTATTTATAAAAAATCCATTTAAATCTTGCTTACTAGCCTTATTGCTATAAAAACCGGCTAACAACATTTGACCGTCGGTTTGTTCAATCAGTTTGCCGCCAATAATATATCGGTCATCATTATCCATATTAATGTCGCTCAATTTTTTTCCTGCGGCATCGTATATGCTTAATACATACTGTTTAAAAATTAATTTTTTTCTTTTCTTTTTACCAATTTGCGTTTCTTCATACTCTTTACCCAATAGTATTATTTTATTGTTTTGGGTAAACTGAATATCTTCTAACGAGTACAGGTCTTTTTCGTACGAAAGTTTAATAATGGCGCTTTCTTTTTTCTTCAATTTTTTATCTAATAAACTTACCGCAATAGATGCCCTATCGGTAGCAGAAACATTGCTTACCAACACAAAAGCATTGCCATTTTTTACCGGCGATACTTTCATTTCATAATCGTCTCGCTTATGTTCTAAAGCATAGTTACCTAACTCCGAAAAATCGCCTAAAAGCTCGCCTGTATTTATATCCAGTTTTGCTCCTAACAGTTTAAAGGCTTTTTCTTTTTTAATGTAGTCGGAAGCAAATAAATATAGTTCGCCATCTAAGGCTTGAAAACCTTCAAAATTTAACCCTCTTAATTCTTTCTTATAGTCTTTATCAAAAAGAAGGGCATCGTTTTTATCAAATTTGTAAAGTTTATAAGTGGCATTGGAACTGCCCATAAAACTAAAACTAGTGGCGGTTCTTTTTTCTGTAAAATAAAGACCAGATTTATCAGCGTATAGAATGTCGAGATCGGCGGTGCCTTTTTGCAACTTAATTTCATTACCCCAAGTAAGGTTATAATGCTGGGCATGGGCAAAACAGGAGTAGCAAAAATTGATTAACAGAAAAATTACGGTACGCATTTTAAATAAATTAATATTGGCCAAAAGATAAATTAGAAGAGTAAATTAACGTATTATAATAGATAACACCGATTAAGAAATTATCTTCTTCTTTTAAAAAAATCCTTCATCAAGGCAGCACATGCAGCCTCCTGCACCCCCCTTACAAGTTCCGTTTTTGGATGAAAAGGCGACTGACCTTTTAATCGAGTATATCCATTTTTTTCATCACTAGCTCCATATACCACTTTGCTTAGTTTACTCCAATATACAGCGCCAGCGCACATAGGGCAAGGCTCTACGGTTACATATAAAATACCCTCGGGTACATATTTGGCTCCTAGCATGTTAAAGGCTGCGGTAAGTGCAATCATTTCTGCATGTGCGGTGGGGTCTTTTAAGCGTTCGGTCATATTATGCCCACGAGCAATAATTTTTCCATTTACTACTACAACTGCGCCTATTGGCACCTCCTCTTCCTCCAAGGCTATTTGGGCCTCTTTTAAGGCTTGCAACATAAAATATTCGTCTGTCATAAAGGCTGTCTTATCTTAGTATAAAATTAATCGAATGTTTGCTACCGACCAGCTGGAAAAATTAAGGCAATACTTTAATAGCGGCGCCACACGCTGCTATAGTTTTAGAAAAGCGCAATTAATAAAATTAAAGAGCGCTATATTAAGACATGAAAATGAATTATACACGGCTTTGGCTAGTGATTTAAAAAAAAGTAAAGAAGAAACTTGGGTAACGGAAATAGGAATGGTATTGGCCGAATTGCGCAATGCCATTCGATACTTGGCTAATTGGATGGAGCCAGAAAGAGCCCCCACTACCTTCGTTAACTTTCCTTCGGCTAGTAAAATAGTAAAGGAGCCTTTGGGTGTTGTATTCATCATAGGCCCATGGAATTACCCCTTTCAATTATTATTTAATCCATTGATAGGTGCAATGGCTGCTGGAAATTGTGCTGTGTTAAAACCCAGTGAATTTACACCTGCTACTAATGCCGTAATGAAGGTAATTATTGAAGAAACCTTTGCCGATAACTATATACAATTTATAGAAGGAAATGGAGACGTAATAGTGCCGGCTATGTTAAGTGCTTTTCAGTTCGATCATATTTTTTTTACAGGCAGTACAATGGTGGGCAAATTAATTTACTCTATGGCCGCCGAAAAACTAGTACCCGTAACGCTAGAGCTGGGGGGCAAAAGCCCCTGCGTGGTAGAAAGCGATGCTAACATAACAGTGGCGGCACGCCGCATAGCCGTAGCCAAATTTTCCAATTGCGGTCAAATGTGTGTGGCACCAGATTATATATTAGTGCATACAAGTGTAAAAGAAAAATTAATCAATGCATTAAAAAAATCTATTACGAATTTTTTTACAGAGCAGCCTGCTACAGATTATAACTATGGAAAAATTATTAATGAAAAACAATTTAATAGATTAGCGGCTTATATGGCAGATGGAGAAGTGGTGCATGGCGGTAGAATAGATAAAGAAAAGCTATTTATAGAACCCACTCTTCTCACAAATATTAAAGCAGGAGCGGCCATTATGAAAGATGAAATATTTGGCCCACTACTACCTATACTTTCATTTAATACCGCAGCAGAGGCAAGAGCAATTATAGCGCAACATCCAAACCCTTTATCTTTTTATATTTTTAGTAGTAGTAATAAAAAGCAACAACAGTGGCTTTGCGATGTGCCAGCAGGGGGCATGTGTATTAATAATTGTAGTTGGCATTTAACTAACCATCACCTGCCTTTTGGCGGCAGAGGGTTTAGTGGTACAGGTAGCTACCATGGCATTTACTCCTTTCTTACATTTAGCCACAAAAAAGCGGTAATGAAAACACCTACTTGGTTTGATCCCGCTATAAAATACCCAAGTTTAAAAGGGAAACTAAAACTTTTTAAATGGGTGGTAAGATGAAAAAACTAAAACGCTGTGCCATGATAGTGGCTTTATGCCTGCTCGTTTTTACAGTGTACGTAGCTATTGTAAATAAAAATTCAAAAAACATGACTTACAGACAGAAAGTGCTAAAAGCCGTGTATCCTGCATTAATGTGGTTTACAAAAATGACGGGAAGCAAAACAAAGGCCTTATCTGCAGAAAATAAGCAACCGCATACTTCTTTCTACCATTTAACCGCTATGGCTAATAATGGCAGCCCCACCGCCATGCAAAACTTTGAAGGTAAAAAAGTATTAATAGTAAATACAGCAAGTAACTGTGGCTACACCAATCAATACAATGAGCTACAGCAGTTGCAAAATGAGTTTCAACAAAGATTGGTAGTAATAGGTTTTCCGGCAAATGATTTTAAAGAACAAGAAAAAGGTACGGACGAAGAAATTGCACAGTTTTGTAAAATTAATTTTGGCGTTACTTTTCCCTTAATGAAAAAATCAACCGTTGTAAAATCAGCTCAGCAAAACCAAGTATTTAAGTGGTTAACCGATTCCACTCAAAACGGATGGAATAATCAACCCCCTTCTTGGAATTTTGCCAAGTATTTAATTAATGAAAACGGGCAACTAACACATTATTTCGATCCTTCTGTATCGCCGGTTAGTAATCAAATAAAAGACGCCGTAAAAAAATAACTTTATATGTTTACTAAAAATGATATTGAAAAATATTTTGTCGCCGAAAAACAGCAAAGCTTTCTTTTTATAATAATGGGAGTCGCAAGTGTAATAATTGCCCTTGTATTTTTTGTCTGCAAGCAAGAAGCCTTTTATGCAGGTGCTGCTGTGCCCCCTGCCTTTATTGGATTGCTGATGTTGGTGGTAGGTGTAATTGTATACAGAAGAAGTGATGAGGATAGGAAACAAATTGTATATGCTTACGATTTAAACCCTTCTATGATAAAAGAAATTGAAATACCTCGTATGAAGAAAGTAATGAAAAATTTTGTACACTACCGCAATGTAGAAATTTTTCTTTTCATCTTGGGGTGGACGTTTTTTATATATTTATTTAAAGCGGATTCCTTTATTTTTTTAAAAGGGCTGGGCCTATCTTTAGCAATAATGGCCGCCATTACTTTAGTAGCAGATTATTTTGCGGCACTTAGGGGTAAAAAATATTTAGCAGGCCTCACCGCTTTTGTGGGGTAATTAGCACTTACACATCATTTACTTACCAGCCATTAACACCCCGCATTTACATTTTTTTAAAATAGAATTGGTAATACAGTAAAAAAAATTGGAATCGTTACAATAGTAGTGATACCACTTTTATAAGGATAAATGCAAGCGCAGCTACTTGATTTAAGTAAAAGATAAGCTGCGCTACAAAAAAATAAAATTAAACATTTAGAACTTATAAGAATAGATGGGATACGGGAATGAGCTGAAAACCACAATATAAAAAAGAACCATTTGCTATTAGCTATCTGCAGTGCTTACTAAAAACGTTAAAACAAAATAGTGCTTACAACAATAGTTGTATTTAAGTGTTATTTTAAAGTATGCATTACTCACAAACGGATATACAAAGTTGGTCCCGATTTTACAGGGCTAATTTCATTAATACGCTTAGCGGGTTTAAAAGTGCTAGCCTCATTGGCACGGTCAATAGTCAAGGAAAATATAACTTGGCCTTATTTAGCAATATTGTGCATATTGGTGCCGACCCTGCACTCATTGGCTTTGTCAATCGCCCACGTGAAGCAGCACCGCATACCATTGCTAATATTGAAATTACTGGTATTTACACTATCAATTTAATTCCTACAGCTATTGTACAACAGGCACATCAAACAAGTGCAAAATATGCAGCCGCTATTAGCGAGTTTGAGGCTGTAGGATTGCTACCGGAAATAATACACCCATGCACAGCCCCTTTTGTAAAAGAAAGCCCAGTTAAATATAGCCTGGAGCTAAAGGAGATTATCCCGATCAAACATAATAATACATTTTTTATCATAGGTGCTATAACGGGGGCTTTTGTAGCAGCGGAATTAGTAGAAGCAGATGGTTGTATTGATTTACAAAAAGCAAACATCATTACATCACTAGGAATAGACAGTTATTATACTACCAATAAAGAGGCCAAGTTGGCTTATGCTAAACCAGTAATCAAACAATGAGTATATTCTTAAAAGCAGATTGGAAAAACATCATCATGGCTAACTATGCGGTGCCCATCGCGGTGCTGCAACCTTATTTGCCTTTTGGTACCGAGATAGATGTACATAACGGCGAAACTTATGTAAGCCTTGTTGGATTTTTATTTGAAAAAACACGGCTATTCAATATTCCTATTCCATATTTTGGCTATTTTGAAGAAGTGAACCTGCGTTTTTACGTAATAAGAAAAGAGAGGAATAGCAAAAAGCGAGGCGTAGTTTTTATTAATGAAACAATACCATACAAGCCTGTTGCATGGCTTGCTAATAAATTGTATAAAGAGCATTACACAGTGGTGCCAACTAAGCATACGGCCAAGTGCGATGCAACTACAAAAACTATTGATTATTTCTGGAAAAAAAACAATCAGTGGATGCAGCTTGGAGTTACAGCCGCAATTAAGCCAAGTCCTATGCCCCCACAAAGTTTTGAAGCCTTTATTTATGAACACTATTTTGGCTACACAAAAATAAACGAACACAGTACGGAGGAATACAAAATAAATCATCCTTCGTGGAATATACATGAAGTAATAAAAGCAACTATTAATTGCAACTTTGAAAAAATGTATGGATCTAATTTTGCTTTTTTGCAACAGCAGCAACCGCACAGTGTATTCATGGCAGAAGGTTCTGCAGTTAGTGTAGAGTGGAAAAGGCGTAAGATTTTGAATCCCATTTATTGACTTTAAATATAAAGTATGGCGCTAATTGAATTTACTGATAAAGGCCTCTACTGCCCTGCTGGACAATTTTACATTGACCCCTGGAAGCCGGTAAACAAAGCCATCATTACACATGCACATAGCGACCATGCACGATGGGGCAGTCAATATTATTTATGTCACACTAAAACAAAACCTATTTTACAATTACGGCTCGGCAATCATCATTACGAATCGGTGGAGTGGAACCAGCCTATAAACATGAATGGTGTAAAACTGTCCCTGCATCCGGCCGGGCATATTATTGGCTCCTCGCAAATAAGGGTGGAGCATAAAGGTGAAGTGTGGGTTTTTAGCGGCGATTATAAAACAGAAAACGATGAATTAAGCGGCGCTTTTGAACCCGTAAAATGTAACACATTTATTACCGAAAGTACATTTGGATTACCCATATACAAATGGCAGCCGCAAGCAATAATTTATAATAACATACAACAGTGGGTGCTGCAAAATATAAAGGATGATAAAGCCAGCGTTATTATTGCTTACAGTTTGGGTAAAGCACAACGGGTATTGCAGGCCGTAAGTAAAGTAACCGAAAATATTTTTGCACATGGTGCCGTGTGGAATACACAAGAAGCTTTTTTAGCCGCAGGAGAAACATTACCAAGCATAAAAAGAGTAACATCAGAAACCGATAAAAAAGAATTTAAAAATGCTGTAATTATAGCGCCACCCGGTGCCGATGGAAGCCCGTGGTTAAAACGTTTTACACCTTACCGCCTGGCTATTTGCAGCGGATGGATGCAGGTAAGAGGGAATGCCAGAAGAAGAAATGCAGACAAAGGTTTTGTACTGAGCGATCATGCCGATTGGGATGGTTTGTTAAGTGCTGTAAAAGCAACGGGTGCAGCAAAAGTTTTTGTTACACATGGTTTTCAAGCCGCATTTAGCAAGTACTTAAATGAAAAGGGTATAGCAGCGGCAGAAGTAAAAACCGCTTATGGCGGGGAGGAAGAAACAGAAAAAACTACGGAGGAGTAATGAAATGAGCCATATAATATTTGAGCTAACTTATTAAAAAGCGAAAAAAAATTTAGGGCGAATAACATCAGGCAAAAGAAATAAAATTATTCTGATGAAAGAATTTGCACAACTCATATTTATTCTTGGCACCACTACCAAAACCAACGAAAAGTTAAAAGCGTTGCAGCAATACTTTGCGGTGGCCAGTGATAAAGATAAAGTATGGGTAATTGCATTATTTACCGGGAGAAGGCCAAAGCGAACCATTTCATCTACGCTGTTAAAAACCTGGTGTGCTAAATACATAAATATTCCCCTTTGGTTGTTTGATGAATGTTACCACACCGTGGGAGATTTATCAGAAACAATTGCATTACTTACACCGGATGAAGCAACTACCACCAATGACAAACCACTTCATTATTATATTGAATGGTTTTTGCAATCTGCAAAATTATCTGAAGAAGATAAGAAAATATTTATGCTGCAAAGCTGGAAAGCCTTGCCAAGCGCCAGCGAACGTTTTGTGTTTAATAAATTGTTGAGTGGCGCTTTTCGCATTGGTGTATCGCAACAATTGCTGATACAGGCATTGGCAAAAGTTACGGCATTGGAAGCACCGGTGGTAGCGCACCGCATTAGTGGTAAGTGGGATGCCGCTACAATTTCTTTTGATGAATTATTACTTTCAGCCAATGCAAAGGCTGATTCATCAAAACCCTATCCGTTTTATTTGGCATATCCTTTAGAAGCCGCACCACATACCTTAGGCCAACCAAACGAATGGCAGGCCGAATGGAAATGGGATGGTATAAGAGGCCAACTAATTAAAAGAAACAATACTTTATTTGTTTGGAGCCGCGGCGAAGAACTGGTAACAGAAAAATTTCCGGAGTATGAAACTTTATTTGCATTACTGCCCGATGGCATTGCATTAGACGGAGAAATTATTCCGGCTGTAGATGGTAAGCCATTGCCTTTTGCACAACTGCAAACAAGAATAGGCCGAAAAAACATTAGTAAAAAAATTTTACAAGAAGTACCGGTTGCTTTTTTTGTGTATGACATTATTGAATACAATGGTAAGGATATTAGAGAAACGCCATTAGCAGAAAGAAGAAAATTGCTGGAAGAAATTGTAGGTAATATCAATCATCCTCGTTTACTTTTATCGCCGGCCATTAGTTTTAATAGTTGGGATGTATTAGCAATGCTTCGCAGCAATAGCCGAGAGCAGTTAGCCGAGGGTTTAATGCTGAAAAGAAAATCGTCCACTTACCAAACTGGCCGCAAGCGGGGCGACTGGTGGAAATGGAAAATAGACCCATTGGTAATTGATGCCGTAATGATTTACGCACAAAAAGGCAGCGGCCGCCGTAGCAACTTGTATAGCGATTATACATTTGCAGTTAAAGATGGCGATAAGTTAGTGCCTTTTGCCAAAGCTTACAGTGGCTTAACCGATAAAGAAATTGCACAGGTTGATGCATTTGTAAAACGAAACGCTATTGAAAAATTTGGTCCCGTACGTACTGTAAAACCCGAGCTTGTTTTTGAACTTGCCTTTGAAGGCATAGCCGCCAGTAACCGTCATAAAAGCGGCGTGGCCTTACGCTTTCCCCGTATTAACCGCTGGCGCACCGATAAAAAAGCGGATGAAATAAATACGCTGGATGATTTAAAAGCAATGCTGGAAGTGTATGGAAAATAATTACTTTATTTTCTTTGCCTCCGTTTTTCTTCCACCCTGGTATAGAATTAATTTTTCCACTTCGCCTTTTTCATTACTTACAAATTCCACTTCAGCTTCCACCGCATTTAAAAAAAAGTAGTTTTCTTTTTGTGCAAACAATTCAAATGGCGGTTGATTGGTAGCCTGCGCCATCAGCTTGCCTTCTTCCACCTTCACCGTAATTTGAAACTGCGGCACCACTTCGTACACTCCTGCATAATTGTTTAATGTTTCAAGCGGCACCTTTATTTCTTTCTTTGCTTCGGGAAGGCTGTATGGTTTATCGTACAAAATGTTCAAAATTTGATTAGCTATTTCATCCAGCTTAGGGTTGCCCACATTATTAAGTAGTACGATACAAATATCATCCGCTTCAATTCTGCGGAAGGTGCTGTTAAAACCAAAAATGCCGCCGTTGTGCCATGTTTGACGCTTACTGGCAATACTGTCAATTATTAAACCGTAAGCATAATTATTTTTAACGGGTGTCAACGCTTTTTCTAAAGATGCACGGGTAATGATTTTATTTTTCAGCAAGCCTTCATGCCACTTCAGCATGTCAGCCGTGGTAGCATACAGTGCACCCGCTGCAAACGAAGCAGATGAATCTACATAACTAGCCTCTTGCGTATTTTTTCCATCTATTACAAAATAACCTGCCGCTTTATTTTTATTGTTTAATCTTACAAAATCAAAACCGCTGTTTGTCATTTTAAGTGGAGATAATATAAACTGTCGCACTACTTTTTCATAAGGTTGTTTGGTTGCTTTTTGAATGATGTAGCCAAGCAGCATATAACCCGAATTACTATAAGCCCATTTACTACCGGGAGAAAACTCAAGCGGCTTATCTTTAAACAAAGCCACTATTTTTTTTTCGGATGCAGGTTTAGTAGCTTCATTCATCATAAAATCTTCGTTGTTGGTATAATTAAAAATACCACTGGTGTGCGATAGTAGGTGATGAAGTGTAATGCTATCCCCATTGGGGAAGCCAGGATAATACTTACTTAGTTTATCGGTAAGTTTTAATTTTTTTTGTTCTGCCAGTTTTAAAACAGTAATGGCCGTAAACTGTTTGGTAACCGACCCAATTTGATAAATAGTATTAGCATCACTCACTTCATTTTTTGATACGTTTTTAAAACCAAACCCTTTCGATAGCAGGGGCTGGCCATTTGCAGTAACTAGCACCGAACCATTAAAGCTATTGGTATTAGCATAGGCCGCTACTAACGCTTCTATTTTTGCTGCCTTCGATTGTGCAATCAACACAGCAGGGCTACTAATAAGCAATAACAGGGCGATTATATTTTTCATATAATAAAGTTTAAAACAAAGGTAACAGCAAAAACGAAAACAAGGGGGTGCAATGAGTTGGCGTGTGTAGCAGCTTTTTACGTTTATTGTATCACCATTTTTTATAAAAAAGAGGTGGGCTGCATAAAGCTTTTGTCCATTTAATTTATTAGCAACGATTAGTTAATTTTTAAAATGGGTAATCGGTAATTGTGCAGCTAATGGGGGTTGCTCTTAGGGTTTATAAAAGGGATAATGATGGTACTGCCATTGTGTAAACTATGCTTGCGCTTTTGAAAAAAAGAAAAAAAATGGTTGAGTTTTTTGTAAAATGAGATAGCGTTACCTTCAACCCCTTAGCCCACTATTATGCGTACAGGAAAACAAGCCGCCATTGGATTTATCTTTATTACCCTTTTAATAGATATTATGAGCTGGGGATTGATAATACCTGTAATGCCCAAACTTATTGCGCAGTTAAAAAACATTACAATTAATGAGGCCAGTGGACAGGGCGCATGGTTAATAGCTGCCTATGCTGTTACGCAGTTTTTGTTTGCTCCGGTAATTGGTAATCTAAGCGATCAATTTGGCCGAAGGCCCATTTTGCTTTCATCGTTGGTAGGGTTTGGTATTGATTATATTATTTTGGCATTGGCACCCACTTATAGTTGGCTTTTTATAGGCCGCATAGTGGCAGGCATTACAGGCGCTAGTTTTACAACAGCCACTGCCTACATTGCCGATATAAGTACCCCCGCCACAAGGGCCAAAAATTTTGGGATGATTGGTGCTGCGTTTGGCCTTGGCTTTGTTATAGGCCCTGCATTAGGCGGCATGCTGGCTGGTTGGGGTATAAGAGCTCCGTTTTATGCAGCAGCCACTTTATGTTTATTAAATGCATTGTATGGATACTTTATTTTACCAGAATCATTAAGTAAAGAAAACCGCCGACGATTTGAATGGAAAAAAGCAAACCCATTTGGCTCGCTCGTTTTTTTAAAAAGAATGCCGGGTATAGGTGGGTTAGCCCTTTGTTATTTTTTAATTTATATGGCGGCGCAATCTGTACAAGGCAACTGGAGTTTCTACACCATTTATCGCTTTACTTGGTCGGAGGGTATGGTGGGCATATCCTTAGCAGTGGTAGGGCTGCTAGTGGGCGCTGTACAAGGTGGGTTAACCCGGGTTATTAATCCTAAACTGGGCGATGAAAAAAGTATATACCTTGGATTGGTTTTTTACACTATTGGGCTTGTATTATTTGGCGTGGCATCGCAGGGGTGGATGATGTTTGTTTTTTTAATACCCTATTGTATGGGCGGCATTGCGGGGCCCTCGTTACAAGCTATTATGGCCGGCCAAGTACCCGCTAATCAACAAGGCGCTTTACAAGGAGCACTTACCAGTTTAATGAGCCTTACCACTATTTTTGGTCCGCTAATGATGAATAACCTGTTCCACTATTTCACTACCCCAAAAGCCCCATTTTATTTTCCGGGTATATCGTTTATTGTGGGAGCATTATTTATGCTATCAAGTTTATGTATAGCTTGTAAGGTACTTAGCCGTAAAAGAGAGAAAACTATTGCTGCTTAAGGGCTTCTTTCAGGTTAGCCACTGCTTTTTTATCATTACCAATAAAAATGTTGTTGCCTAGTATTGTTACCGGCCTTTTCAAAAATGTATCTTCTTCAAGAATTAGTTTTTTATAATCCATTTCTGTTAATAGCTGATTTTTAAGACCAAGCTCTTTATATTTTAATGCTCGTCTACTAAAAAGGCTTTCGTAGCTACCGGCCAGCTTTTTCATTTCATCAAGCTGTAGGGGCGTTATTTTTTCATCTCGTATGTTTTGGAAAATAACCCCTGTATTTCGATCTATACCCGTTTCTTTTATAATAGTTTGGCAAGTGGTGCAGTGGCCTAAATGGTACATTTTTTTCATGGTAATAAAACTGTTGATGAAAGGGGTTTTTAAAGGCAAATGTCTTTGATTCATAGAAATAAAAATATATTTACAAATAGATTTTCATTTATGTTGAAAAATTTAATGTTACTAACGATTATTTTTTACCAAAGTTCATTTTATGCACTTCATGCACAAGATAATTTTGATGTAAGAACCGTTAAAAAAATACAAGCAACCCGCACAGCTGCAAAAAATAATTTGTATAAAACCATCTCTGGCTCAGCCGTACCTATTAGCGGGTTAGTACCAGTGGGATTATTGATAAAGGGATTTATAACTAACAATAAAACAGAACAGCGAGAGGCATTGGTAATGGCCGGTAGTAATGCTTTATGTGTGGCCCTTACGTTTGGTATGAAAGAAGTTTTTAATAGGCCAAGGCCTGCCGAGCATGATGCCTCCATCATTGCTTTAAAAAATGCAACCAACGGCTCCTTTCCATCTGGCCATACTTCTATTGCGTTTGCCACCGCCACTTCGCTTTCCCTTTTATACCCTAAGTGGTATGTCATTGTTCCGGCATATAGCTGGGCATCGCTGGTGGGCTACGCTAGAATGTATGTAGGTGTACATTACCCAACTGATGTATTGGCTGGGGCTATACTGGGCAGCGGCACCGCCTGGCTTAGCCATAAATTAAACAATAACTTACAAAAAGCGGCACATAAACAAAAGAGGTTAGCAGCATATTGAAGCATATACCTACATTGCAGCATTATTGTTACCGTATAAAATAAAACAATGAATAAAGACGAAGTTTTTAAAAGTGAAATTGAAAAAGCCAGCGATTTTAAGTTTGGCGCCAATGTAGCCAAAGTGTTTGATGATATGGTTAGCCGCTCGGTACCCTATTATGGAGAAATGCAAAGAATGATAGCAGAATTAACCGCTGACCATGCAAGAGAAGAAACGTTTGTGTATGATTTAGGCTGCTCTACCGGTACCACCATGCTAGGCATGGATACAATGGTGGCTAATGATATAAAGTTTATTGGTATTGACGACTCGCAGGAAATGCTGGACAAATGCAAATCTAAATTTGACGAAATAGGCTTTTCAAGGCCCTACGAGTTGCGCTGTGCAGACTTGTCAGCAGGAGTTAAAATAGAAAACGCTTCGGTAGTGGTACTTTGTTTAACCCTTCAGTTTGTACGCCCCATTTACCGCGAAAAAATATTAAAAGAAATTTATGCTGGCATTAATCCCGGCGGTGTATTAATTCTGGTAGAAAAAATATTAGCAGAAGAAAGCACCTTTAACAGAGATTTTATTAAATATTATTACAACTACAAGCGCCGAAATAATTATAGCGAAATGGAAATTTCTCAGAAAAGGGAAGCACTTGAAAATGTATTAGTACCCTACAAACTGAGTGAAAATGTGTCGCTACTAAGAGATTGCGGCTTTGCCCACTGCGAAACTTTTTTTAAGTGGTATAATTTTACAGGATTGATTGCCACTAAAAAATAACAACCTCCAACAATTAATAAGGTATGATACAAATAGGAAATTTCTTTTTTAAATATCGCAACTGGATTTTTATTCTTTTTTATGCGGCGTTATTTATCCCTTCTTGGCCATTATTTTCTCCAACGGTATTCGGGTCTTGTTATTATATATGGCCTATAAGTATGGGCTTGTTTATAACCTGCCTTGGCCAGTTAATTAGAGGCCTTACCATTGGGCTGGCCTATATAGTACGCGGCGGTAAAGAGGGTAAACCTTATGCCGAGGGTTTAGTTACGGATGGTATATTCAGCCATTGTAGAAACCCCTTGTACGTAGGTAATATTTTAATGCTGTTAGGGGTGGGAATTTTAGCTAACTCGCTTTTTTATGTAGGCATTATGATTCCCGTTTTCCTTTTCATTTATCAAGCTATTGTATTAGCCGAAGAAAACTTTTTAAGAGGAAAATTTGGTAGTGGGTTTGATACTTATTGTAGTAAAGTAAATAGATGGTTCCCCAATGTAGCAGGATTGGGTAACACCTTTAGCAGCATGCAGTTTAATTGGAAGCGATGGATATTAAAGGAGCATACCACACAATTTATATGGCTAATAGGCATTACCCTATTATTATTATTTAACTACACGCACCTTACCGGCCATAGTGAAGCTAATAGAAACTTATGGACGGGTATAATATTGGGAGTGTTGATGCTTATTTATGTACTTATACGCTATTTAAAAAAAACCGGAAGGTTTACCGAATAACAATCATTTTGCCTGCAAGGCCTCTTTCCCTTCTTCGTAAACAACGGGCAACATTTGTTGTTACTTTTGCAGAGAAGCTAATTTTAAATTTTTAGTTATGATTAAAACGGGCAACCCTATCATCAGCATCTACACAGAGATGACACCTAATCCGGAAACCATGAAGTTTGTGGCCAACAAACTTTTATATCCCGGCAAAAGCATTGATTTTCCTGATGCTGATAGCGCAAAACCTTCGACATTGGCAGTAGAGCTTTTTGGCTTTCCATTTATAAAGGCTGTATTTATTGCCAGTAATTTTGTAACGCTTACCAAAACAGCCGAAACGGATTGGCAGGATGTCATCCCTTCTATTCGTCAATTTTTAAAAGATTATTTGGAAGAAGGTAAAGCCGTTATTAATGAAGAGGAGCTAGCCTCTGTAAAACAAGCAAGTAGCAATGAGGTAGCGGCAGATGATGATGATGTGGTAAAAAGAATAAAAGAATTATTAGATAATTATGTTCGTCCGGCAGTAGAAATGGACGGTGGCGCTATTCAATTTAAAAGCTATGAAGATGGAACGGTTAACTTGGCCATGCAAGGCAGTTGCAGCGGCTGCCCATCCTCTATGATTACGCTTAAGGCAGGCATTGAAGGGATGATGAAGCGTATGATACCAGAAGTAAAAGAAGTGGTAGCAGAAGCAGAATAGCAAACGTATAAGGCCTAAATAAATTTTGAAACCAAAGCAGCTTAAGGCTGCTTTTTTTATTCCTTAAGCAACAGCTTTTTAAGTAAAACGATTTGCCCCAAATGGTAGTAACTATGTTCTAGCACGCCTTCAATATTTCGCCAGGTGCTACCATATTTCTCCTGTATAAAAGGTACGGCTAATGCATCCTCATCCATTTTACCAACCAGCTCAATAAAAACCTCCGCCTGTTGAATAAACGTAGCTTTTAAATGTTGCCAATCTGCTTCGTTGGTAATACTGGGCATATCAAAACTAAACTTATCACTTATGGTTAATTGGTGTTGGGTAAACGCTATTTGTAAACCTTCTAAATAATATTTAATATGATAAACTAGGCTAGCAATACTATTAAGACTATTTATTTTTTGAGTAGCCTGTTGCCAATTCAAATTATTTATTTGCTCCAAGTAATTAGTATTTGCAATCCACTTTCCAGACAAGTATACTTCTTGCAGTCGGGTGGCTATTTGTGCCCCATTCATATTGTATTGTTTATGGGTAAAAGAGTCAATAATGAATTAAAAGAGGGCATAAAAATTATTACCATTGTACTGAAATTTATAACGAACCACCTTCTACAAAGCGAGAAGGTAAAATAATGGCCTTTGGCTCTGTTTTATTCTCTAAATTTTCAAGCATGCGCCGCATGGCTAGTTTACCTAACTCAAAGCCGCTGGTTTCTATATAGGTTATTTCTGGCGAGTATAAGGATGGAATAAATCCATTACTAATGGCCAAAATAGAAATTTGTTTAGGCATCTTTAATTCTGCTTGATGAATAGCTTTCATGGCGCCAATCAATAATTCATCGCTCATACAAAAAACATGATCGGGTTTATTATGAAGCAGTGCATCGGCCACAACCCTCATAGCCTGGTCACTACTTTTACAAGCGGCCACTTGTAGTTTTATTTTTTCTTTACTCTCATCAAAAACGGCTTGAAACGCCTCTTTCCTTTTTTTAGTAATAGAAAGCTCTTCATTACCAAAAAGGGCTAGTATATTTTTCTTTTTATAATTAATAATAGCATTAGCGGCAAGGGTAGCGGCTTCCTCATCTGCCATGCATACGGTATCAAACTTGATAGTGCTGGGCACACGATCAAAAAATAAAATTGGGATACCCGATTCGCTAAATTTTTCGAAAGAGGTGATGGCGTAGCTATCCGTAACCACGGAAATTAAAATGCCATCCACCCTATATTGTTTTAACAGTTTAAGGTTTTCGGCTTCTTGTACGGGGTCATCGCCAGATTGTAATATCATTAAGGTATACCCTTTTTCTCGTCCCTCTTTTTCGGCGGCAGCTATAAAGGAGTCGTTAAACATGTTGGAAATAGAAGGAACAATAAGCCCAATTACCTTACTTTTATTGGTGCGTAAATTTACAGCATAAGCATTTGGTTCATAATCCATTAAGGTGGCTAATTCCTTTACTTTTCGCTTGGTACTCTCCGATATGTCCGGGTGGTTTTTTAAAGCCCTTGATACAGTAGAAATGCTGAGATTTAACTGCGTAGAAATTTTTTTTAATGTAGCGGGGTTGCCCATAACAAACGGTTTACGTAAATGAATATAGTTTTTTTCCACCGAAATCATTTCCGCAAATGTTTGCGAAGTTGATTTAGAACAAGTTGATGGGGCTAGCACTATTGGTAATATAAAATAATCTAAATTAGCTCCTCTTTATACATTTTTTAACAAATATGCCAGCATAAAGCAGCAAATGTAAGAAAGTGTATGTCTGATACAAATCTAATCCTAGTGTTAAGGCCAATTTAATAAGTAAACAATTACTCAGATTTATAAACTAAAACCCCGATTGCTATGTCAGCACAAAAACTGCTATCAGCGCTACTAAGCGCAGTAATGGTTTTGCTCTTGCAAGTTTCTTTTGCGCAAGACAGAACGGTTACAGGTAAGGTTACTGATTCAAAAGACGGTTCACCAGTAAATGGTGCAACAGTTCAAGCCAAAGGCGCAAGAACAGGTACCTCTACTAAAGCCGACGGTACTTTCTCTATCTCCGTTGGTTCAAATGTATCTGCATTGGTTATTTCTTCTGTAGGTTTCGAAACACAAGAAGTAGCAATTAGCGGATCTACTGCTAATGTATCATTAGTTGCCGGCGCTGCCGCTTCATTAAATGAAGTAGTAGTAACTGGTTATGGTACAAGAAAAATTAAAGATGCAACGGGTTCAGTTGCGGCTATTACTCCTAAAGACTTTAACAAAGGTCAAATTTCTACTCCAGAACAATTGTTTCAAGGTAGAACGCCAGGTGTAACCGTTTCTCCAAGTAGTGGTGAGCCAGGTGCGGCTGCTACAATCAACATTCGTGGTACATCTTCTGTAAGAGGTAACCAACAACCATTATATGTAGTGGATGGTGTGCCTTTAGATGGTGGCGCTACTGCCGGTACTGCTAGCGGTATGGAAGGTAACTCTACTGCTAAAAACCCCCTTATCTTCATCAACCCTAACGATATCGAAAGCATAAGCATTTTAAAAGATGCCTCTGCTGCGGCTATCTATGGTGCCAGAGGTGCTAATGGTGTTATCATCATTACTACTAAGGGTGGTAAAGGCGCTAAAGGTTCTTGGACATTCGGATCTAGCACTAGTATTGCTAGCACTGCTAAGCGTTATGATTTATTAAGCGCTCAGGATTTTGTAAAAGGCGTTTATCAGCAAAATATTTTGTCTGGTACTAGCCCTGCTGATGCAGCTATCGCTGTTGCTTCTATTGATAAGGGTGGCGATGTAGATTGGCAAGATCAAATATTCCGTACGGCTATTTCTCAAAACTTTAATATCGGTTGGGGCTTTGCTCGTAACGGTATGAGCTTAAGAGTAAGTGGTTCTTACGATAACCAAGAAGGTATTGTAAAAAACAGTGGATTAGAAAGAAAAACAATTAGAGCTAACTTCTCTAAAACTTTCTTAAAGAATGACGCCCTGAAATTAGAAATTACTAGTAACTATTCTAATATTCAGAATCAATACGTAGCTAACACCAACAACGCTGGTTTCCAGGGTAGTTTAATTGGTGCTACTATATCTTTTAACCCTACTATCCCAGTTAAAGATCCTAGCACTGGTTTATACTCTGTAGATGGAAATAACAGAAACCCAGCTGCTATCTTAGCTTACTTTGATGATACTGATAACATCAATAGAATTTTAACTAACCTTAGCTTAAGCTATAAAATTAAAGATGGCTTAGTATTCAAAACCACTTTTGGTTATGATAACGCTAAAGGTCAGCGTAAATCTTTTGCTGATCCTAGATTACCTTCTGCATTTGGTGGTACTACCAATGTATTTGGTTGGGATTATCAAAATAGTATTACTGGTAATGGTAGAGGTTCTATACAAGATTTAAAGAGCAATACTATACTTTTTGAAAACACTTTGACGTATGATAAAGTATTTGGTGGTAAGCATACTATCAATGCGGTTTTGGGTCAAGGATATCAAAAATCAACTAGCGAGTACGAAAGCCAAGTAGGTTGGGGTTTAACCACACCACCTGTAAATGCAACAGATGTATTCAATAAAAACTTCGATGCTTTTTTAAATAAAAGAGCAGGTGCAGTTCCTTATTATGGTGAGTCTACTTTAGCTTCTTATTTCGGTAGAGTGAACTATAACTTTGATGATAGATATTTATTAACAGCTACAGTAAGAGCTGATGGTAGCAGCCGTTTTGGTGCCAACAACCGTTATGGTGTGTTCCCAGCCTTTGCTGCTAAGTGGAAAATTCTAAACGAAGGATTTGCTAGCGGATTAGCTAAAATCTTCAGCGATTTCAGTGTAAGAGCTAACTATGGTATTATTGGTAGCCAAGACAATATTGGTGACTATGCAGCCGTAAACCTTACGCAAACTTGGGTAGCAGGTTCTAATGGTGCTACTAGAACAGATAATATCAATACCGCTAATCCTGATTTAAAGTGGGAGCAAGCTGCCACTACTGGGATCGGTTTAGACTGGGCTATTAAAAATCGTCGCTTAAGCGGTACGGTTGATTATTTCCATACTGAAAGAAAGAATGTAGTATTATTTACTCAAGTACCAGGTGGTTTTGCTGGTGTAGGTAATTGGTTTGCTAACCTTCCTGGTATTGTTACCAACGATGGTTTAGAGGTTTCAGTAAACTTACAAGCTGTTAAAGGCAAAAAGTTTACTTGGGATGTTAACTATAATATGACTTTCTTAAAGAATAATGTAGAAGGTGTACCTGTACCTATCAATACTGGCCAAGTAAATGGTCAAGGTTTAACAGGTGCTTATGCACAAACTATCAGAAGCGGATACCCTATATTTAGCTGGGTAATGCCTGTGTTTGTTCGTTTTGATGCTATTGGTAATGCAGTATACGATAAAGGTGCAGCTGACCAATTAGTGGGTAGCGCTATCCCTACTTTTAATGCTGGTTTAAACAACAGCTTTACTTTAGGCAGATGGAATGCTAGCTTCTTCGTAAACGCTTCAACTGGTTTTTATGTGTATAACAACACAGCTAATGCCTTATTCTTAGCAGGTAGCTTAAAAACTGCACATAACGTAGATTACAGAACATTAAATGCGGGCGAAAACCCTATTAACCCTGGTTCAGTTTCTACTCGTTTCTTAGAAAAAGGCGACTTCTTACGCTTATCAAATGCTTTGATTGGTTATGATTTCAAAGTATCTGGTAAAGTAATTAAGTCATTAAACTTGAATCTTTCTGGTCAAAATCTGTTATTAATCACTAATTACAGCGGTTTAGATCCTGAAGTAAATGTGGACAAAGGTTTAAATGGTTCTCCATCTCGTGGATTTGATTATGCGGGATATCCAAAAGCAAGAACATTTACACTTGGTTTAAACATTGGCTTCTAATTAATTTTGATAAACTTTAATACTTTCAAAATGAAAAGAATTATTAATAATAAAAAAATGATAGTGGCAACAGCTTTTGTTGTTTCACTAAGTGCATGCGGAAAGCTTGATCCGGAAGCTAAAAATGCACAGGCTATTGTAGCCTCTTCTGCAGATGCACCCGTTCCGGCTCCAGATTTAGCTTCTGTATATAATGAATTAAATCAGTTTGTAGGCCAGGGTAACTGGTTTGCTATGAACGAGCATACAACCGACGAGTTAATGGGCCCCACAAGAGGTACCGACTGGGATGACTTTGGTACCTGGCGTAAATTGCACCTACACACTTGGGACGGTGCACACAACCAAGTAAATGATACTTGGAATGGTCTTCAATCAGCTTTAGCTAAAGCTACTTTATTAGCAGAATCTAACACTGCATCTGCATCGGTAAAAAATGAAGCTAGATTTTTAAGAGCTTTCTTCTCTTACCATGTAATTGACATGTTTGGTAAATTACAGCACAGACCAGCTACTGCCCTAAGCCGTGAGTTACCAGAAGTGTATACTCGTAGCGAAGCAGTAGATTATTTAATTGCTGAATTAAATGCAGTAATTCCTGGTTTACCAAACTTTACAACGGCTAACAGAAGTAAAGCTTCTAAAGAAGCTGCACAGTTTTTATTAGCAAAAACGTTGCTTAATAAAGCCGTGTACAAGGCTAGCCCAAGTGCACCTGCTGGACCTTTTACATTTGCTAGTGCAGATATGAACCAAGTAATAGCTCTTTGCGATGCTATTTCGGCCAATGCTAGCCTATCAGTTGATCCTGATTACTGGGATAACTTTGTATGGGATAACGGTGCCAAATCATCTGAAAACATTTTTGTAAGAAAAAATGATGAGGGTATCAACGTAGTTTGGGCTTCTTGTATGGGTAACCACTACACGATGGCACCTGATGGTTGGAATGGTTTTACAACCCTTTCTGATTTCTACAATAGCTTTGATGCAGCAGATAAAAGAAGAAA
Organism: Bacteroidota bacterium; assembly: GCA_039796695.1. Classification (GTDB taxonomy): domain Bacteria; phylum Bacteroidota; class Bacteroidia; order Chitinophagales; family Chitinophagaceae; genus JJ008. The sequence goes on along the minus strand of JBDKJF010000002.1, from coordinate 199,784 downwards.
CGATACTGTAAGAGGTACATTTACCCTTCCAGTAAGCTCTTATCCTGATCCGCACACTAGTGCTTATTTTGACACAGCTACCCGCTTAACTTCTTTTAGCAAAGTAACGGGCCGTGGCGCAGGATTTTTAGTAGGTCAGCAAAAAGGACCAGCTGATAAAAAGATTGGTAAAGAAATTATCAACCTAAAAGATAGAAGTGGTAACCCATTAGTATTTACTTCTGATGCTAGCCTTTTCTACTCTAGCGAAACAAAAGGTATCCGTACCAATAAATATCCACTTAATCCTGCCGAAATGAATGGCGGTGGTTGGTCTAGTACTAATGAGTACGTATTTATGCGTTTATCTGATGTTCGTTTAATGAAGGCAGAAGCTATTTTAAGAGGTGGTACTGCTACCTTAGGCGAAACTCCACTTTCAATCGTAAACGGTATCAGATCATTAAGAATTGTAGGTGCCACTCCATTAGCTTCTATCAACCTATCTGGTTTATTAGCAGAAAGAGGAAGAGAGCTTTATCTTGAAGCAGTAAGAAGAAACGACTTAATTCGTTTTGGTAAATTTAACGATCCAGTTATCGAAAGACCAAGTTCTTCTGGTGGTTTCAGAGCAGTATTCCCAATTCCGAATAATGCATTAGCGTCAAATCCTAATTTGTCACAGAATTTCGGATATTAATAAATATATTTCATTTATTCAAAGAGCCATCCCTATATTATGGGATGGCTTTTTTGTTACTTTGCAGCTATGATAAAGTGGCCCTTATACATTATTATGTGTGTATTGTTTTCTTGTACCTCCAACAAAAACACACTCTTTACACTGGAGCAAAATACAGGCATTGCATTTACCAATACGGTAACCAATACCCAAGGGTTTAATATATTTAACTACCGTAATTTTTATAATGGCGGCGGTGTAGCTACTGGCGATCTTAATAATGATGGCCTACCAGAAGTACTGCTTACCTCCAATATGGGTAGTAACAAACTTTACCTAAATAAAGGCGGCTTTACATTTGAAGACATTACCGCCAAAGCGGGCATTGCGAATGAAGGAAAATGGAACACGGGTGTAGTAATGGCCGACGTAAATAATGATGGCTGGTTAGATATTTATATTTGTAATGCAGGTATTAATAAATGGAAAAATCAAGAAGCCAACAGCCTTTTTATAAACAATCATGACTTAACTTTTACAGAAAGCGCTAAGCAATATGGCCTAGACGAAAAAGGATACACTACCCATGCCGCATTTTTTGATTACGATGTGGATGGTGATTTAGATTGTTATATACTTAACAATAGCTTTATACCGGTTAACACACTTAATTATGCTAATAAAAGAGAAGTAAGGGCCGACGAGTGGCCCGTAGCCGATTTTTTAAAAGGAGGCGGCGATAAACTTTACCGCAATGATGCCAATCGCTTTATAGACGTTAGCAAAGAGGCTGGCATTTATGGTAGTTTAATAGGATTTGGCCTGGGCATAACAGTTGCCGATATTAATGGTGATCATTATCCGGATATGTACATTTCTAACGATTTTTTTGAGCGAGATTATTTATATATTAATCAACGTAATGGTACATTTAAAGACAGCATAGCCGCTTACATTGAGCATATGAGCACCGCATCGATGGGGGCCGATATTGCGGATATTAACAATGATGGCCTGCAAGATATTTTTACCACCGACATGCTACCTGGAGATGAGTATCGACTAAAAACTACTTCCTCTTTCGAAGGCTATGATTTATTTCAACAGAAAATAAAAAACGGTTTCTACAACCAATTTCAACAAAATGCCCTGCAAGTAAATACAGGCAAGGGACGATTTTTAGAAACGGCACATTATAGTGGGGTAGCCGCCACCGATTGGAGTTGGGGAGCGCTTATTTTCGACGCAGATAATGATGGCCTTAATGATTTATTTGTATGCAATGGCATTTACAAAGATGTGATAGACCAGGACTTTATTGATTTTTTTGCCAATGAACTGTATCAAAAAATGGCTATTGCGGGGCAAAAAGAACAAATGCAACAAATAATTGATAGCATGCCTTCGGTCCCCGTACCTAATTGTGCATTTAAAAATAATGGCCAACTTTCTTTTACTTCAGTAGCAGCCGATTGGGGGTTAGATAAACCCTCTTTCTCTAATGGTGCCTCTTATGCAGATTTAGATAATGATGGCGATCTGGATATGGTTGTAAATAATGTAAACATGCCATCTTTTGTATATAAAAACAATGCAGAAAAATTATACCCACAGCATCGTTACATTGCCTTTCAATTAATACAGGATAGTGCCAATCGTTTTGCCATTGGCTCATTAATAAAAATATTTACAAAAGCAGAGGTGATAACGAGAGAGGTAATACCCTCCCGCGGCTTTCAAAGCAGTACCGATTATAAAATAACAATTGGCTTAGGCAATAGCGTTATCGACTCTGTACAAATTATATGGCCCGATGCTAGTACACAAACTATATTGGCACTTGCCACCAACCAATTGCATACTATAAAAAAAAGCAATACGCATGCCTTACCACCTGCTACCACTACTACCGATTTATTTACCTTGCTGAATACCCCATTTGACAAGCATATAGAAAATAATTTTGTGGATTTTTATCAAGAAAGAAATATACCGGTAATGCTATCCAAAGAAGGTCCAACGGCAGCGGTAGCCGATGTAAATGGAGATGGACTTCAGGATGTGTACATAGGCGGTGCAAGAGAGCAAGTAGCGCAACTGTACACACAATCGCCTACTGGATTTACGAAAGTGGCGCAACCCGCTTTTGAAGAAGATCGTTTGTTTGAAGATGCCACTGCTTTATTTTTTGATTGTGATGGAGATAAGGACAATGATTTAATAGTGGGCGCAGGTGGCAACTACCTACAAGCGGGTACCGCCTTATTACAATTAAGGCTGTATAAAAATGATGGAAAGGGAATATTTAAGCGTGACACTACGGCTATTTCTATAAAGCCAGCAAATACCGCAGTGATTATAAATTACGATTTTGATACAGATGGCGATGATGACTTGTTTGTAGGGGGTAGAAACGTATCCTTAAATTATGGAATGCCGGCACCCAGTTTTATTTTACAAAACAATGGTAAGGGCAGTTTTACAGACGTTACCGCACAAGTAAATAATTCTTTTGCCACTTTGGGTATGGTTACTGACGCCTGCTGGGCTAATGTAGTGGGCGATGCAAAAAAAGAATTAATTGTGGTGGGCGAATGGATGGCGCCACAAATTTATAGTTTTCAGCAAAACCAATTTATAGCGCAAAATACAAACCTATTAAACCTTAAAGGATGGTGGCAAACAGTGGTAGCAGATGATGTGGATGCAGATGGAAATATCGATTTAATTTTCGGCAATTATGGCGAAAATTTTTACGTAAACCCATCATCCCAATTTCCTATAAAACTTTGGATGAATGATTTTGATGCCAATACACTTACCGATAAAATATTTTCAAAAACTACACCTCAGGGAAAAGAGGTACCGCTTTTTTTAAAGAGAGATTTTACAGAAGCCTTACCTTCTTTCAAAAAAGAAAACCTTCGCCATCATGCCTTTGCTAAAAAAACTATGCAACAACTTTTTCCTTCGGCATTGGTAAAAAATGCAATGGTACACACCTACAATACCTCGGTAAGCTATATAGCTTACAATGAAACTAATTTAAACTTTACCCTTACGCCATTGCCAGTAGGCGCACAGCTGTCTAGCACCAATACCATACAATGCGTGGATGTAAATGGCGACCACCAAAAAGATATCGTTACCGCCGGAAACATAACCTGCTGTTTACCGCAATTTGGACGATTAGATGCCAGCTATGGAAATGTATTTATTAACAAAGGCAAAAGAATTTTTGAAACGCTATCTGCTACAAAAAGTGGATTAGATGTAACGGGCATGACAAGAGAGTTAAAGACCATTGACCTCCACGACCATAAAGGGTTTTTATTTCTACGTAATGATGATTACCCTATTTTATACAAGTTGAATAAACCCTAAGATGGCAATGAAAAATTTTATACCCATTATAAAAAAATTATCAGTAGGTATTGCGATAGTAATGGCCTTTACTACTTGTAAAAGTAAGGTGCTGCCAACGCCCCTATTGTTTGAAGTGCTAACTGCAGCAAAAACAGGAATTAATTTTGAAAACAAACTAACACCCACTGCGGAGTTTAATTTGTTTAAATATTTATATTATTACAATGGCGCAGGAGTAGCAGCTGGCGACTTTAATAATGATGGTAAAGTGGATTTGTTTTTTACCGCCAACCAGTCGCTCAATAAAATGTACCTTAATAAAGGTAACATGCAGTTTGAAGACGTTACCATTGCGGCCAAAATACCAAACGATAAAGCTTGGAACACCGGTGCTTCGGTAGTAGATATTAATAATGATGGCCTGTTGGATATTTACATAAGTAGGGTAGGAAACTATGACGTACTAAAAAGTAAAAACCAATTTTTAATTTGTAAAGGTATCGATAAGAATGGCGTTCCTTTTTATGAAGAAGAGGCAGAAAAAATGGGCGTTGCTTTTTCGGGCTTAAGTACACAAGCTGCTTTTTTAGATTATGATATGGATGGAGATTTAGACATGTACCTCATGAACCACTCTCTACGCTATACAGGCACTTATAATGAACGCAGTAGTTACTTTAATAGCTTTGATTCCTTAACCGGCGACTACTTATTTCAAAACCAAACCAACCCACAGGATAAAAGCGTAACGCTTAAAAATGTAACAACCAATAGTGGCATTACTGGTTATATAATCGGCTATGGATTAGGTGTAGCAGTTGCAGATATAAACATGGACGGGTGGCCAGACATATATATTGGTAACGACTTTCACGAAAATGATTATTTATATATTAATCAAAAAAACGGCACGTTTAAAGAAGTACTAACAGAACAAACAAGGCACACTAGCCAGTTTAGTATGGGGGTAGATGTAGCGGATATAAACAATGATGCCTTGCCTGAAATTATATCGGTGGATATGATGCCGCAAGATCCCTACATTTTAAAAAGATCGTTAGGCGAAGATGAATACATTACGCATAATGTAAAACAAAAGTTTGGCTACCACCCGCAATTTGCAAGAAACGCATTACAAATGAATAGAGGTGATGGTTTATTTAGCGAGGTGGGTTTATATAGCGGTGTATTTGCTACCGATTGGAGCTGGGCGCCTCTTTTCGTTGATTTTGATAATGATGGCCTGAAGGATATTTTTATTAGCAACGGCATTCCCAAAAGAATGAACGATTTTGATTACATTAATTACATTAGCAACGAAGAAGTACAACAAAGAGCAAGAAACAACCAATTAGACGAAACAGATCTTAAGTTGATAAGCAAATTCCCAGAAATAAAAATTCCCAATAAGTTTTATTTAAACAAAGGCGATTTTGAGTTTGAAGATGTGGAGCAATCCATTGGCAACAATAAATCTACTTTTTCCAATAGTACCGTGTATGCTGATTTTGATAATGATGGCGACCTAGATATTGCCGTAAATAATATTAATGAAGCCGCATTTATATATGAAAACAAAGTAAATAGCCCTACTCAAATTAATAAGCCTTTTTTAAATATTTATGTAAAGGGTTCAGAAAAAAATATCAATGCAAACGGTACAAAACTAATTGTATGTAAAGGTGAAGAACGACGAGTGTATGAAAAATATCCCGTACGAGGCTTTCAGGGAAGTATGGAGATACCGCTACAAGTAGGATTAGCTAATGGCATGCCCGACTCGCTTTTATTAATTTGGCCTGATAATACGTACCAGCAACTACACATTACCACTAGCAAAAATGATACTATTAAGTACCAGGCAGGTTTACCTGCGTTTAATTATAGTACATTAACTAAACTAGAAAAATTTAGCACACCCCCTGTGGAAAATATAGCCGCTTCTATTGGGTTAAACTATATACATAAAGAAAACGATTTTAATGAATTTGATAGAGAGCCGCTTATACCCTTTATGGCCTCAAAAGAAGGGCCTGCATTAGCTATTGGAGATATTAATGGAGATAAGTTAGATGATGTGTTTATAGGCTCGTCGAAATCTGAAAAACCATCTTTATATATACAGACTTTGGAAGGAAAATTCATCAACAAACACTCCATTGCTTTAGATAGCGATAGTACTTATGAAGATGTAGATGCGAAATTTGCCGATGTAAATGGCGATAGCTTTCTTGATTTGGTGGTAGCCAGTGGTGGCAATGAATATTACGGAATGAGTAGTTTCTTATTATCAAGATTATATATGAATGATGGTAAAGGAAATTTTACAAAAAATACGCAAGCGCTTCCTGAAATGTTTTTAACTGCATCTTGTGTACTTGCAGAAGATTTTACAGGCGATGGCTATGTTGATTTATTTTTTGGCGGTCGGGCGGTGCCTTGGCAATACGGGGAAATACCACCCTCCTATTTATTAAAAAATAACGGAAAGGGTTTATTTACAGATGTAACCAAACAATATTGCCCCGCACTACCTACAATTGGAATGGTAAAAGATGCTAATTGGATTGATATTAGCGGCGATAAAAAACCAGATTTGCTCTTAGCTTTAGAGTGGGGTAATGTAGTTGCCTTTACCACCGAAACAACTCAGTGGAAGCAAAACACTATTACAGATAAAAAAGGTTGGTGGAATAGCATAACGCCATTTGATGCCGACGGCGATGGTGATATGGATTTAATAGCCGGCAATATTGGACTTAATACCAGATTAAAAGCATCGGCTGCGGAACCCGTAAAAATGTACTATGCCGATTTTGATAACAATGGAAAAAAAGAGCAAGTCATTACCTATTTTTTAAGTGGTAAAGAAACCGTTTTTGCTACAAAAGAAGAATTGCAAAAGCAGTTGCCGTATTTAAAAAAGAAATATTTATATGCCGCTGATTTTGCATCTGCATCATTAAATGAACTATTCGGTAAGGCGGAGCTTAAAAAAGCAGCCCAATTAAAAGCCGATTATTTCGGCCATCTCCTTTTAATAAACGATGGTAAAGGAACTTTTTCAGAAAAACCCTTGCCTTGGCAAGTACAACTATTTCCTATTCGAGGGGCTGTGGCCGATGATGTAAACGGAGATAATATTCCTGATTTGTTGTTAGCTACCAATTTTTATGCATGTAATATACAGCTAGGCAAGTATGATGCAGATTATGGAACTGTTTTAGTAGGAAAGGGTAAGGGAAACTTTAAGGCAGAACAATACAATCAGTTTAATTTAAAAAGCGAAGGTAGAAAGATTAAAAAAATTTTTACTCAGCGTAAACCCGCTTATATACTAGCCACCAATAATGATGCTATAAAGGTGCTTCGGTTTAAGGCTTCCTTAGAGAAGTAAAAAAAGTAGTATAACGTGCGCCAATTCGGGCACCTAAATTTTTACCTTCTACTATAGCGGATCTATAATGTATACCACCATACAAACGGCTAATACCTGTTTCATCTGCAGCGGCTTCTATCGAAGAAAAAGAACGAACCAAGCCGAGATATTTGTATTCTGTACTGTCTATAAAATTAAAGTTGGGGGCTAAATAATGTGTAAGAACTGTAGATGCTGCGGCAGTTATTACGCTGTGTCCACTTGGATACTCAGGAAAAGGAGGTGTTTGTAATTTGGCTTCCCATACTGGGTCAATATGCTCTCTAATTACTGTAATAGGCCGTACCATTTCACTCCTGTATTTTTCAGCCCAACAAACAATAAAGGCATCAAACATTGCAGCAGCGGTTAGTGTATGTAAGGCGGATGTAGCTATCTTACTTAAACTAGCTTTTTTGCAAAGTGTAGTAGTAATACCCATCCAATGGCCACCGGGTGTAATTTTTTTATTTGCAAACAATAAGTGGCCTTCATGAGCGGTTACAAACGGATTATCATCCCAAAATTTAGCAATGGTATCTTGCGAAGGCGTTAAATTTTTACTAGTATTATACACCTCCATCAGCTCCTTATAATACTTGCTTTGCTTACTTAAATTATATTCGGGTGGTGGTATTGGTTTTAGTTGCAGGGCAGCGTCTAAAAGTAATGGTTGAATTAGTTTCCAGTTAGGCTCTGCTGCATCGGCATAGTCGGGTGGGGTTTGCTGCCATTTACCAGGTTGGTTATGTACGCTGTATTTCGGCATACCACGGGTAATTTTATATTGATCAGCAGATGCCCTCTTTAAAATAATTGCAGCTATCTTATTTCCTAGCTCTATTGAATTATTTAATACATCATTAGATAGTTTTTCTTCAAAATAAGTAAAATATTTATGATGATGTTTTAGTAAACTATCTTTCGAAAAAATAAGGCTTGTGGATACCTTGAAAAATGAGGCTACGGCGGTTAATGTGTAATCATATTTTTTGCTTTTTTCAGGTAGGGGCATTTTGTCGAACCCCTTTAATTTTTCGCTAATGGATGTACTATTTAGTTCTGTAAATCGAATTGCCTCATACCAAGCTAGATTACTGTAAGCATAAATACGACTTGCTACCGGCGGAGAATATATATCATGCACAATTACATCAGTTAAGTGTTGAAGACAGTCAGTATCTAAAGTACTTTCGTTTATAGAGTAAGTTTCTTTTTTCCCCCTACATCCTAAAAGGGAAATGCATAAAGCAAGGCTGTAGAAAAATTGTCGCTTCTTCATTTATTATAATTATCGATTAGTCGTTTTTGTTGTCTGCGATTAGTTATTTCTAGCGATTTTATTCCAGCAACTACGGCAATATATTTTGCACTTTGTGATTGAGATGAGCTTCCATTATAAAACTCTACTTTTCTTTTTTTGCCATTTGTAAAGAAAACCATTGCATAAACATCTTCTTGCTGAGGCGTAAATAAAGGGATATTCGAATTGTTTAATTGAAAAGACAACGTTGTTCCTTTATTTTGAGTGGCAAGTAGGTATGGGCTTTTATTATAAACAAACTCCACCAGGGCTTTGCCATTACCAGGTATGTAGATGCCACTTTGATTGGGAGTAATAGTGGCAAATTGTCCACCACCTGTACCTTTTAATAATAAACCATTCAACCCATCGTATTGGCCTAATTGTGGAGACATAGAGAACTCATTACCATTTAATAAAATATCAAGGTTGCCATCTGCATTAAAATCGTTTATTGCAATGCCGTAAACAGGGGCCCATTGTGCTTCTTTTGGCAAAAGGTGTAGGGCGAAGTTTCCTTTCCCATCATTTTCTATCCAGCAAGTGGCAGATGAATTACATATTAATTGTGTACTACCTTGTAACTGGGTAGGGCTAAATAAATTGCTAGCTTCTATATTTGCATAGGTACTATAATCAATAAATTTTTCTTTACTAATACTAATCTCCCTTATAAAATCATCTCTGCCTGCTACAGGAAAGGCTCTTTTGCTATTATCGCTTAAAGAAGTACGTAAATAACTACTGAAAACAGCATCATAACTTCCATTGCCATCAAAATCTTTTCCAAATGCATTAAGGGGGTATTCTTTAGTAGGACTAAGAAATCCATTACTACCCATATTACCACATACAAAATCTATGTCTCCATCATTATCCAAATCGCCACCAGCTATGCTATTCCACCAGCCATTATAATTTTCCAATCCAGTTTTGTTGTTTTTTGTAAATCTCCCTTTGTTATTCACCAATAAGGTTAATGGCATCCATTCGCCTGCTAATAATAAGTCGGGGTAACTGTCATTATTTACATCACTCCAAATAGCATCACATATCATTCCCACATCTAATAAATCCGGGGCATTTTCTTTAGTTACATCTACAAACTTTAAAGCGCCATTCGCACTTTCATTACGGTATATATAGCTGCTAACGGCAGTTGGATAGCTACCGGGCTTTGCTCTACCTCCTACAAATAAATCTAAGTCGCCGTCTAAATCATAATCCACAGCCTTGGTACAACTTTTTGAGGTGGTATTAATAGCAAAAGCAGTAGTATCTTCTTTAAAATTTCCTTGTCCGTCGTTAATAAAAAAATGGTCTTTATAATCTGCAGAAAGTGGCGGTATTTCACAACCTCCACTGGCAATGTAAATGTCCAAGTCGTTATCATTATCAGCATCAAATAAGCAAATAGAGGCATCGTCAGTAATTTTTGGCTGGCTTGTATCTGTAATTTGATTGATTTGAAAACGGCCGTTTTTATCTTGCATAAAAAGACTGGCATAATGTGGCGCATTACCACCAATGATTACATCATCAAGTCCATCTCCATTTATATCGCCAGCGGCGGCTGCAGGTCCTGCTGCAGATAACTTGTGCGGCAACATACGCTGTATATTAAAATCAATAAAATCGTTTTCAGTGGAAAAGTGATTAACGATGGAAGTAGCGGTAAACCAAGTAGCAGTGTGAAGGGGTAGGGTGTTGTTTTTTGTTTCCGCATTTTTTATATCTACTATTAATGTTTGATTAGGTAATACATTACGTAACGTTTGAGAAAGTCCATAACCCCAGTCAACAGTAACTGAATCTATTTTATTTTTTTTACCTAAGCCAAAGTGCACCCTATTTTCAATAGATGACATATAACCTCTAAAAGGAGTGTGCTCATAGGTTTGTACAATAGTGTCGTAGTATAATGAAATACTTGCACCAAAGCCACCTACATTATCTTTGTTGCCTTTTAGCTGCAATTGTAAAAAATTGTTTTCATCGCTTATATTATTTTCAAATAAACCAGCTTCCATATTAATGTTATTGACAACAACATCAAGGTCGCCATCAAGGTCAAAATCTGCAGTGGCTACGCCGGCAGAAAAAGTGGGTGCTTGCCATCCCCAATCTGTTGTTTTATCTACAAAAGTTACATCCCCATTATTTTTATAAATGTAATTGCTGATTTTAGCTTCGGGCAATTTTTTCAATATATCTAGTGGATGCATACGGCTTACTGCTTCTGAACGATAAGCCATAAAATCCATATCTGCTAAATCTTTTGGAAGACCGTTTGTAATCATTAAATCTTTTAAACCATCATTATCTATATCAGCGGCTAATACACCCCAGCTCCAATCGGTATGTGCTATACCAGCATAGTAGGCTATCTCTGTAAATAATGGTGTGTTATTAGCGGAGTCTTTTGTATTATTTACTGGCCCTAAGTTTAAGTGTAAGCAGTTTCGTGGATATTGATATGTATATCCGAACCTATCAGATAGTTGAAAAGTTTGGTAGTTGAGGGGGTTGTTAATCATTTTAAGCCGATAATTATCGGCAGGTGCCATATCTAACTCAATAATATCTGCTAGGCCATCATTATTAATATCAGCCACATCATTTCCCATAGCATTACGGCTGGTGTGTTTAAAATACTCACCATTTCTGTCGGTAAAGGTGCCGTTACGATTATTAATATAGAAATGGTTGTTAGAAATATAGTCGTTCGTAACAAAAATATCTTTCCACCCATCTTTGTTTATATCTACAATATTTACCCCTAAGCCATAGCCTTCAATTAATATTCCTGCTTTAGCAGAAACGTCAGTAAATACTGCATGGCCAAGAGTATCATTCCAATCATTTTGTAATAGTTTGTCGGTATTAGGCCAAGTACCATTTTTTATAATGGGTCTAAAATCTGTTTGGTTAGTTCCATCCAATTCGTTTACTACTAAGTAAACATCCAAATCGCCATCATTGTCGTAATCAAAAAAGGCAGACATGTGTGTGCTGGAGGAATCGGCCAAACCATAGGCTTCTGCCTTTTCTTCAAATACAGGGATGCCTGTTTTTTTATCGGCGCCTTTATTAATATAAAGAAGATTTTTCCTATCTGTTACAGGAAATAATACAGCGCAACTAACATAGATATCTTGTAAGCCATCGTTATTAATATCAACTATACTTACACCTTTACTCCATCGGCCATTACCACCAGTATTAGTAATAGCGGTTACATCTTCAAATTTAAAATTGCCTTTATTTAAATAGAGTTTATTAGGAACCAAATTTCCGGTGAAATATACATCTGGAAGGCTATCATTGTTAAAATCGCCAATACCTACCCCGCCACCATTATAAATGTATTCGTATCGTAAAATATTTAATTCGGCATCTTCTTTAATTTCATTATTAAAAGTTATACCACTTTGGCTTGCCTTAATTTGCACAAGTCCTTTCTCTTTTTTGTTACAGGATAGTAGTGTTAGCAAGAATAGTAAAGTGCAAACTAAAGGTAGTGGGGAGCAGCGGTGTATAAACATTGTAAAGGCGGTTTAAAATATCATTTTTTTAAAGTATTGAAACGGGTGATATTAATTATGTTTAAAAAACAGGATAATAAAATCGAGTAATCCATTTTGAAGTATCGGGCTCAGTACTACGATCGGTTACTAATAATTGATACGAAATAGCAGGCGCAGAAAACAGCATATCATTTTTATACGTTTCAAATTGCGCATAAGCATTTTGTGTGGCAATGGGCCCTCCTTTATACTCCGCTTCAATGATGTTTCCATTTTTAAGCACTAGCTTAGGCTCAAACCCTAGTGTGCTAGGTATGAATACATCAGTAGCTACGCCCATCATTGTAAAATACTGCTCGTTGCCATCTTTTATAACACTTAACATGGGTTTGCTTTTAGGTGTTACCTTTTGCTTGGCTAAGTAGCCAAATAGCTTTAATTCCAATTGCTTTAGCTCTTGTAATGTTGGGTAGTGATCAAAAATGGTTTTAGTGGTCAATAGAATGGAGTCTTTAACTTTTGATTTTACCGGTGTAAAACCATAGATATTTTTTTCTGTTAGATGGCCGGATAAAGTATTCGTTAATTCGGTGAGTAGGGATTTTATTTTTCGGGCCTTAACATATTTTATCCATTTGGTAATAGGATTGTTGCCGGTAGTAAGCTCGCAGCGCCATAAAATATAACTGCGCCCATCCTTATTATCGGTAAATAATAATAAACCGGGTAAGGTGTCTTTATTATAAATCATTGCAAATTTGGTGGTACCGGGTAATGGCTTTTCAAACAAAAACTGAGCGCCTTTGTACGTGAATAAACGATCGCCGGGCCACCATTTTTTCCATGTACTTGTGTCCAGCATTTCCCTTTCTATCGCTTTTATGTTGAGCGACGCAAATGCATCGGCGCCCACTTTAAGTTTGTTTGATACAAATAAGTAGGAGGCAGGAATGGTAACAATTAGTAAAACACCAACGGCAATAATCACTTTTTTCATTTGACAATATAGTTTGTAGAACGGAATAAGAACGTGAATGTAAAGTAGGCCATCGCAATGGAAAGTAGTTATCTTTCTTACTATTGCTAGCGGCATTAGCAATCAACGCACTTATAATTGTTGATATAAATTTCTTAGTTTATCTCGAGTCATCTTTTTTTCCCAATCTTTTCCCAGCGCATTTTCCCAAAGGGGTTTCATGCCTAAGGATACGTCAATCATTTTATCAAACGCTTCATCGCTTAGGCCTTTACAAATGCCGGTAGGAATTTCAATTTTATTTTTTTCTACCATCTGTTTAAACTCCTTAACTCCAGCAGGATAGTATTCTTCTAAATGATTCATCACAATACAGTTTCCTATACCGTGCTTAGTACCTAATAAATAACTAAGGCCATAGCTTACGGCGTGGGCCACTCCTACTTGGCTGTAGGCAATGCTCATACCGCCGGCATAGGAGGCCATCATAAGTTTATCATCACATTCTGGTGTCCATTCATTGGCGTGTACAAATACATCTCGGCAAAGTTGTAAGGCTTTTTCGCCATAACTTTTGCTAAACTCATTTAGGTAGGTGCCCTCTAAACTTTCAATGCAATGAATGTAACAATCCATGCCTGTATAAAAACGTTGATTGGCTGGTGCATCTGCGGTAAGTTCCGGGTCTAGTATTATTTGATCGAAGGGAGTAAAATCAGAATTCATTCCTAACTTTTTGGTAGGCCCAGTAAGTACAGTAGTTCTAGATACTTCGGCGCCGGTACCACTAAGCGTAGGAATACCTACTTTATATACTCCGGCTTTTTTTACTAAATCCCATCCCTGATAATCGGCAGATGAACCAGGATTGTTCATCATTAATGAAACGGCCTTAGCCAAATCCATGGCAGATCCACCGCCAATACCAATTACGCCACTTATAGTACCAAATGCTTCTTTTAGTTGATGCGCTAAAGCATCTACATAGGTGGTTTTAGGTTCGTAAGTAACATCAACGTAAATTATTTTATCATGACCACGAAGAGGTATGCGGTTTATTAATGCAGTGTTTTCAAAAAAATGATCTACTAAAAAAATCATCGGCATATTGCCATTGCGGTGTGGAGCTAAAATTTCATCTAACTGGTTAAAACTACCGCGGCCATACACAACATAGCCTACCATTTTAAAATTTCGAAAAGTCATTGATTATTTTTTGCAAAAGTGAATGTAAAAATTTGAAATCTTCTATATTAAATTGATAATAATTTCGCCGCTTTTTTTAAATCAGCTGGGGTATCTATTTCCACGCCCATATAGTCCACTACCACCATTCTTAAGGGTACGCCGTTTTCAATATATCGAAGGCATTCTATTTTTTCGGCCGCTTCTAAAGGGGTTACCGGCCATTGCGTAAATTGAAGTAAGGCTTCCTTACGAAAAGCATAAACCCCAATGTGCTCGTAATAAGTAGTTGGATATTTTTTATCTCTCGGGTAAGGAATTACAGAGCGGCTAAAGAAAAGGGCATTCATATTAGTATCCACCGCTACTTTAACAAAATTAGGATCATTAATTTCCTCTTCATTTGTTAGCACTTGCATCATAGAAGCTACTTGCACATTTTCGTCATTAAATTGCGACAGCAATTTTTCTAATGGGGCTCTTTTTACAAAAGGGGTATCGCCCTGTACATTTACAATAATGGCTACCTCCATGGTATGGGCAGCAGCGGCAATGCGGTCGCTACCACTTTCATGTTCATGTACGCTCATTACAGCTGTACCACCTGCGGCCGTAATTTCCGTATAAATAATATCACTATCCGTAACCACTACTACTTCATCAAATAGGCCAGTGGCCATTGTGGCTTCGTATGTATGGCGTATTACTGTTTTATCACCCAATAGTTGCATAAGCTTACCCGGAAAGCGAGTAGCAGCATAGCGGGCGGGTATCATCGCTATTATTTTTCCATTGTTCATACTACAAATATGAATGAAGAATTTGACAAATAAGACCATTGTTTCTATACAAGCTTGGGTTATATATTTAAATTAAAAAAGCAGAAGGCATTAAAATCATAAACGACAATTCTGCTTTTTTTTAAGTTTCTTTGCACCTCATCATATTTTTTAATTATGTGGCGTAGCATTGGGCAATTTGTTTTAAAATTTAGAATTCCCCTTTTAGTTGTATTAGTATTAACAACCGTCTTTATGGGCTACATGGCTAGTAAAGTACAACTGAGCTATGACTTTGCTCGGGCTATACCCATTGATAACCCTAAATACAAAGATTATCAGGAGTTTAAAAAGAAGTTTGGCGAGGATGGGAATTTGCTTGTTTTAGGAATTCAGACTGATATTTTTTTTACGGCACCTATTTATAATCGCTATGCCGAATTACAACGTACGTTAAAAAAAGTAAATGGGGTAGATGATATCATTGCTGTACCTACTGCTGTAAACCTTAGTAAAAATTACGAAACTGAAAAGTTACAAGCCGAACCCATTTTTGCAGACAAACCTTTATCGCAAGCTGAAATTGATAGTTCCTCCGCCCTGTTCTTACAACTGCCTTTTTATAAAGGGTTGCTGTACAATCCACAAACCAATGCATGGTTAATGGGGGTGCGTATTAATAAGGAGATAATGGCATCTAAAGAAAGATTAGCCATTGTGCATAAAATAAGAGCAATAGCCGATTCGTTTGGTACTGCTACACAGCTTACTGTACACAAAAGCGGATTGCCCCATATTCGTACCGAATTAACGGAGCGAATTACCAAAGAAATGCGCTTTTTCATTGTCGCTTCATTGGTATTATCGGCCATTATTTTATTATTATTTTTCAGATCGCTTACCGCTATGTGGTTATCGTTGGCAGTGGTATTTATAGGGGTGGTGTGGAGTTTTGCCACTATGCATATATTGGGTTATAAAATAAGTGTACTACTAGCCCTTATTCCACCATTAATTGTGGTAATTGGCATCCCCAACTGTATTTATTTTTTAAATAAATACCACACTGCCTATGCCGAAACCGGCGATAAGAAAAAAGCATTAGTAATGATGGTGGAGCGAATGGGGGTGGTTACGCTGTTTTGTAATTTGGCGGCTGCTATTGGCTTTGCCGTATTTGCCCTTACCCAAAGCCAAATATTAAAAGAATTTGGTATGGTGGCCGGCATAAATATTATGTTGTTGTTTTTTATTTCGCTTGCACTTATACCGGCTGTATTAAGCTTATTACCGGCCCCAAAATCAAGACATACAAAATACCTTGACAATCCAAGGCTTAACCGCTGGTTAGATAGGCTGGAGCGGTGGAGCCTTAATCACCGTAGGTTAATATACGGCATTACCATTGGCATAGCGGTAGTGTCAATAGCCGGTATTTTTAAACTAAAAAGCTTAGGTTATATAGTAGATGACTTACCCAAAAAAGACCACTTATATACCGATTTACGATTTTTTGAAAACAACTTTAAAGGGGTAATGCCATTGGAAATTGTAATAGATACCAAAAAGAAAAGAGGTGTGATAAACCCCAGCAATTTAGAAAAAATTAATGCCCTATCCGATTATGTAGCTACCATTCCCGGCATAGCTAGGCCGCTAAGCATTACCGAAGGGTTAAAATTTGCCAATCAAGCCTTTAACGAGGGCGATACAACGTATTATTTATTACCCAGCGAGTTTGCATTGCCCGCATTAGCACAGTACTTAAGCTTTAAAAGTGAAGCCGGGGGCGAAAAAAATGCATTTGCCAAACTTATCTCCACTTTTATGGATAGTGCTCGCCAACAGGCCCGCATTAGTGTAAGCATGGCAGATGTAGGGAGCAAGCGCCTTCCACAAATATTAGACAGTATAGAGGCCAAAATGGGGCAATTATTTGATAAAGAGAAATATGCAGTACAGCTAACGGGTACCAGTGTAACCTTTTTAGAGGGCAGTCATTATATTATTAATGGATTGAAAGACAGTATACTGTGGGCTTTTGCCTTTATAGCGGCTTGTATGTTATACCTCTTTAAATCGTTTCGAATATTAGTATGTTCCTTAATACCTAATCTTATACCCTTATTAATTACTGCAGGCTTAATGGGCTGGCTAGGTATACCTTTAAAACCCTCAACGGTATTAGTATTTAGTGTGGCATTAGGCATAGCAATTGATGTAACTATCCGGTTCTTAGTTAATTACAAGCAGGAGCTTCCTCATTATGATTATAATATGCAACAAACCGTTATTGAGACGATACATAGCACGGGCATTAGTATTATATATACATCGTTTGTATTAATAGCGGGTTTTATTATTTTCTGTTTCAGCGGGTTTGATGGCACAAAGGCGCTCGGATGGCTAACCTCCCTTACCCTGGTAACCGCCACATTAGCCAACCTGGTATTATTACCGGCTATTTTAATTTCCTTTACAAAGGGGAAAAAATAACCTAATTCATTACTTTTACGCCGCAAAACAATGGTTAAGGTTTTAAAAGACAAAGCAGCAATTAGATTATACCTATTGTCTGTTCAATAATAGAGGATAAAGATTTTAGGCTTAATGAGCTTGTTTTGCAAAAACAAAAGAAATTTTACTGATTTTCACCTAAGGTTAACTAAATTGAACCCCTTTTCAAGGGCATATAAATCTTTTTTACTAAAACTAAAACGCAAATGAGAAAACTGTTATTACTGCTTACAGGGGTTGTGTTATTTGCCGTACAGGCACTAGCGCAACAACGCACCATTACAGGAAAAGTTACAGACGATAAAGGCAATAGTGTTGCCGATGCTTCCGTAGTGGTGAAAGGCACTTCATTGGGTACTACCACTAAAGCAGATGGTACCTACTCTATTTCTGTACCCGCCACTGCTAGTACACTTGTATTTTCTGCCGTAGGTATGCCAGCCATAGAAATGGCCATTGGCGGAAGAACAAGTATAAGCGCTACACTTTCCAGCGAAGACAAATCTTTATCGGAAGTAGTTGTTACATCCTTAGGTATTAGAAGAGACAAAAAATCATTAGTGTATAATCCTTCTACTATTAAAGGAGATGAGCTTAACGTAGCACACACTACTAACGTTACCAATGCTCTTGCTGGCGGTAAAGTACCAGGTATAAGAGTGCAAGGTAGCGGTGGAGCTTTTACTGGTTCTAGCGTTATTATTCGTGGTTTTACAACCATGACCGGCTCTAACCAACCCTTATATGTAATTGATGGTATACCTGTAGATAACAGTGGTGGTGGTAGCCCATTGCAAAATGGCCCATCTGTATCTAACCGATTAATCGATATCAATCCCGATGATATAGAAAGCATGACCGTTTTAAAAGGTGGTTCAGCAACTGTATTATACGGTTCAAGAGGTGCTAATGGCATTATCTTAATTACCACTAAAAAAGGAAAATCGGGAAATAAAAGTTCTATCCAATTTTCTAGCACCTATGCTATTGAAAACGTAAACCGTACCCCCGATTATCAAAATGAATATGCACAAGGAAACAGCGGTGTTTTTTCGGCCGTTGCACAAACATCTTGGGGACCAAAAATAAATGGCCAATCAGTAAGCACAGCTTACGATCCGGTTACCAATACTAATACCCGTACAGAGGTACTAAAAGCTTATCCTAACAACGTAACTGATATGTTTCGTGGAGGTATAAACTGGCAGAACAACATCTCTTTTTCAGGCGGTTCCGACAAGGGTACTTTCCGTTTTTCGTATGGCCATACCAGAAATACGGGGGTTTTACAGAATAATGTGCTTACCCGTCATAATTTTTCATTAAACGCTAGCCAAAAAGTAACCAATTATCTTACCGTTACGGCTGCTGGCGCTTACTCTATTAACAATTCTAGAAGAAGCCAACAGGGTAACCAATTAAGTAGTCCCCTTTTCCGTGGCTGGATTACTCCTCGTAGCTACGATTTAACGGGATTAGCGTTTGAAGATGGAGCAGGTAACCAACGTTTTCCTTTAGGTGAAGACAATCCCTATTGGACTTTAAAGCATAACCGCTATAGAGATGAAATTAACCGCTTTATTGGTAATGTTGGCCTTGACTTTAAATTAAACTCTTGGTTAAACTTAAATTATAAAATTGGTACAGATGCCTACTCTTTCTTTAGCCATGCCTACGACCAAATTGGCGCAAGAGGCCAAGCTAATACAAGTGCCACTGGTGTAGGAGGTGTAAGAGAAGTTAGAAATACATTTAGAAGCTTAAACTCAAACGTATACCTAGCTGCCAATAAAAAGTTTGGTAACTGGAACATGACTGCCATCGCTGGTAATGAGTTTACGCAGGTATATAGCACAGCTGCTCAGTTGGATGGTAAAGGAATAATTGTAAGAGATTTCGAGCAATTAGCCAATACAACTACCTTTAGCCCTGCGCCCGGAAATGCCTCATCTAAAACTAGAATTGTAGGTTTATACGGCGATTTATCTTTCTCATTTAAAAGCATTTTTACTGTAAACTTTACAGCTAGAAACGACTGGGCTTCTGTATTTAAGCCAGGTCTTAATTCTTACTTCTACCCAGGTGGTGGTGTATCTGTAAACGTAACGGAGCTTTTCCCTGAAATGAAAAGCAAAGTGTTAGAAAATTTAAAATTCAGATTTGCAAAAGCTAAACTAGGTAAAGCAGGTAATATTGTTTATGGTACCGATTCATACTTTACTGGTGCAGCATCTTCTGATGGTTTTGGCCCTACAATTGCCTTCCCTTTCAATAGCCAACAAGCATTTACATTAAGCAATAGTGCGGGTAACCCTGCATTAGGCCCCGAGTTTACAGAAAATACAGATTTCGGTATTGACCTTTCTTTGTTTAAAGGAAGAATCGTTTTTGATTTTACTAAATACAAAAACAATTCTACAGACTTAATCTTTGCTGTTCCAAACTCTGCCACAGCTGGTATTACATCCGTTATTCAAAATGCCGGTGACATTACCACTAAGGGTGTTGAGTTAGGTGTAAATATCATTCCAATAAAGTCTAAAGATTTTACTTGGACAGTAGATGTAAACTATACGCAGTTTAAAAGTGTGGTGGGCAAGTTAGCTCCAGGTGTTGCAAACATATTCTTGGGCGGATTTTCCACTCCTAATGTTCGCTTAGTAGAGGGCGATGAGTATGGCCAAATTTATGGTAACGCTTACCAAAGAGATAGCAAAACTGGAAAAATTATAGTTGGTGCTAACGGCCTTCCTTTAATTACATCTGGTGTACAAAAAATTGGTAACCCTAATCCTAAGTTTCAAGTGGGTATTACCAATACTTTCAACTATAAAACCTTTTCGTTTTCTTTCTTAATGGATTACAAAAAAGGCGGCGATCAGTATTCTAGAAACCTTGCTGATATTCAAAGAAATGGTGTAGGAATAGAAACGGCGGAATTCCCAAGATTTGATGCGGTAACAGGTGCTCAAACTACCCCTTACTTATTTGATGCAGTATATGCAAATGGCCAGCCTAACACAACTTACGTATCTGCGCAAAATTATTTTGGTAACAATGGTAAGTATGCAGCAGCGGAAGGATTTATCTATAACACTACTTGGTTCCGTATCCGCGAGGCATCCATCAGCTACAGATTGCCATCAGAAATTTTACGTAAAACACCATTTGGCAATGCCGAGTTAAGTGTGTTTGGAAGAAACCTTTATTTAAGGGCACCTAATTATCCTCACCTAGATCCAGAACAAAATGCATTAGGTATTAGTAATGCGCAAGGGTTAGAGTTTAACGCCTTACCACAAACAAGATCAATGGGTGTTGGTTTAAAATTGAACTTCTAATTAAAAAACACTTTAACAACAATTACAATGAATATGAAATATATAAAAGTACTGGGTTTAGCAGCAGGGATGGCCATATTGGGCACCTCTTGTAAAAAGCAGTTGAATATTAACTATGACCCCGATCGTTTGCCGGATGCAAACAGCCCTATTGCCCAGCTCTTAACATCGGCCCAAGTAAACTTAGGTTTTGAAGGCGGGAGCGATTTATACCGCTATACCACTTTGTTTATGCAACAAATGTCTGGTGGTGCATCACAACCTAACCAAACCTTTGAGTATTATCGTCATAATGTTACGGGTAGTGATTTGAACAACGTTTGGGGTAGTATACATGCTCAAACCTTAAGCGATTTAGAGCTTATCATCAATCAGTCGGGTAATAGTCCTCATTACAGAGGGGTGGCTAGGGTATTAAAAGCCTATGAATACGCTTTAGTAGTAGATGCTTGGGGAGATGTGCCATACGAAGAGGCACAAAAACTTGCTACCAATACTCGTCCTAAATATGATGATGATGCAACTATTTACCCTAAACTAATTCAACTATTAGCAGATGCTGTTGTAGATTTAAATGCATCCTCAAGTGTATTATCTCCAGGTACCAATTCTGTTATTTACCCCGGCGCTTGGGCTACTGCAAAAAACAACTGGATTAAGCTTGCTAATACACTTAGATTACGACTATTATTGCACTATAGTAAAAAAGATCCTGCTTTTTCTACAGCACAAATAACTGCGTTGGTTAATAGCGGCGCTACATTTTTCTCTACAAATGCGGATAATTTTCAAATGTCGTTTTTTGATATTGCCAATCAGCGGAGTCCTATTTCTGCATTTGAAGTTAGCCGACCGAACTATTTATTTGCAGATAGAATAATGGCAGAAATGATGAATGCAAAAGCAGACCCAAGAAGACCCTCTTATTTTGCTATATTCCCATTTGCATTTACACCGTTTAGTGCAAATACAAGTATCGCATCTACAGGTAATACTTTGGTATTTCCAAATACTACTACTATTGTTCCCGGTATGACAGTTGTAGGCCCTGGTATTCCTGCTTATACAATTGTAAAGTCGGCAACACATACCCCTACTACAACCACTATAGTAGTTAACGATGATGAAACTACTGGGTTTGCAATAAGCGCCATTCCAGCCAACACTAGTATTACTTTTAGACCAGAATATAGAGGCGTTTCTGGCGTAAAACAACCGCTTTCTCCAAACAATAATTATAGTCGTATTCATTCGTTTTTAAGAGGCGCAGTTGCTAGTGGTACTACAGCCCCTACACCGTATATTGGTAATGTGCAGCCATTTGTATATACTGGCGCGGCTCCTCAAAGAATGTTAACGTATACCGAATATTGTTTTATAAGAGCTGAAGCAGCATTAAGAGGTGCACCGGGTAATGCGCAGCAGTTTTTTACAGATGGTATTACCGCTTCATTAACTGAAGCTGGTGTGGCTCTTCCAGAGATTACCGCTTACCTTGCAGCTAATGGTACACTTACGGGTACTACCGCTAACCAAATAAAGCAAGTAATTGAAGAAAAGTATGTTGCTCTTTTTGGTGTATCTATGGAGCCTTGGACAGATTGGAGAAGAACAGGCTTCCCTAGCTTAGCTGTACCTACCAACTCTATTTCAGGTGCTATACCAAGAACATTGTTCTATCCACAATCAGAAATTGATCTTAACCCAAATGCTCCTTCACAAAAAGCAGCAAACCTGCAAGCTGGAGGTCCTTTCTGGGATAATTAAATAACGTATTAATATGTTTATGTAAATGCCCCGCTAATTATTAGCGGGGCATTTATATTTTTGGGATTGTACCTGTTATAAAATTAACACGGTAAAACATATCCTTCTTTTACCCCCTAAACATTCGCTCCAGCTGCTCCTGTTTAAATTCTAAATAGATAGGATTGCCATCCATTGTTACATTCGACTGTTCACAGGCAAATAAATCAGTAAACAATTGGCGCATTTCTCGTTCCGTTAATCGAACGCCGCTTTTAATTGCTTGCTGCCTGGCTAATGAACGTATAAGTTTTTCTCGTTTAGAGAATTTTACATCCGGGCTAAAATGTTTGTATTGCTCTATTAAAATATCAATAACATGTTTTTCATTGCCTCCTTCCACATCGGCAGGTGTGCCTTGAATTACATAGGTGTTCTTACCAAAAGGTTCTATTAAATAACCTAAATGGTGCAAGTCGCTGCTTATTTCCTCCATCACTGCAGCATCTGCCGGCGCTAATTCTAATGTAGAAGGAAACATACTGCGCTGCGTGGCCACAGCTTTATGTTCGCTAGCTTTTTTCAATTGCTCGTACAACACTCTTTCATGTGCCGCCTGCTGGTGTATAAGCAAAAATCCAGTCGGAGATGGGGTGATGATGTAGGTGTTGAGTAGTTGCGACAATTCAATGTCTTCGGAAAATAGCGTTGACCGCTGTTCGCTGTCGGTTGTCCGGTCTTTAAGGTCGGGCATCGCTAACCGGTCATCGGCCATCGGTTTTTCATAAAACTCCCTCCAATGCTTTAACTCACTTTTCTCATTCTTATCAATAAAATGTGCTTGGTTCTTTTGCGTAAAGCCTTTAAAAATAGCACCTGCGGATGCGGAAGATTTTCTATCTTCTGTAAACGGCTGTTGTATGGATGAGAGCTGTTGTATCGATGCATCCAACTCAAAATCTAAAGTAGGCGTAACGCTAAACTGGGCTAGTGCATGTTTAATAGCCGCTTGTACAAATGCATAAATTATTTTCTCGTCTTCAAATTTTATTTCCTGTTTGGTGGGGTGCACATTTACATCCACTTGTGTAGGATCCAAATCAATAAAAAGTACATACATCGGAAAACTATCCGAGGTAATCATTTCCTGGTAAGCACTCATTACCGCATGGTTCAGATAAGGGCTTTTAATAAAACGGTTGTTGACGAAAAAATATTGGTCGCCTCTTGTTTTTTTGGCTGTTTCCGGTTTGCCCACAAAGCCATAAATATTCATGTAATCGGTTTCCTCTTTTACCGATACCAATTTGGCGTTGTAATTATTACCCAATAGTTGTACAATGCGCTGTTTTAAACTACCGGCCTCTAAATGAAAAAGCTGCTGGTTGTTGGACGTTAAGGAAAACTGAATTGCTGGAAATGCCATGGCCACCCTCGTAAACTCATCTACAATATGCCGCATTTCGGCCGCATTACTTTTTAAAAAATTGCGGCGAGCTGGCACATTAAAAAAAAGATTCTTCATGGCAATACTGGTGCCGGTAGGGGCTGCAGTGGGTTCTTGTTTTAACACCGCACTGTTCTCCACTTCTATATATATGCCGGTTTCATCTTCTGCTCTTTTTGTTTTTAACTCCACTTGTGCTACCGCCGCAATAGACGCCAGTGCCTCCCCCCGAAAACCCATAGTGCGGATATGAAATAAATCGTCAATACTTTTTATTTTGGAAGTGGCATGGCGTTCAAAACTCATACGGGCATCAGTTTCGCTCATGCCGCTGCCATTATCTATAACCTGTAGTAAGGATTTGCCAGCATCTGCTATTATTAGCTTAATGTCAGTTGCTCCTGCATCCACCGCATTTTCCAACAGTTCTTTTACGGCGCTGGCGGGCCGTTGTATTACTTCGCCCGCGGCTATCTGGTTGGCAATATTATCGGGTAATAAGGTTATCTTATCTGGCACAATTCGAGTTTAGCGGACAAAAATAAACATTTAAACTTTAAGCAACTGTTTAAAGAAGCTTTGCATCAAAAGGATTAATTTTAAACCTGCTTTGTTGAAAATAAATGAAGTATAAATAAAACTTTGCCATGGCTCAAAAGCATAAGGCAATTGAAGTGCCCCACTTCCATAACCTTTGTACAGCTGCTGAAAACAATGCTAGAAACAAAGCTGCCGCTCTAAAATAGATCTATAATGAAAAAACTTATTCCGATTTTATTGCTTGTTTGTTCTAATAGTTTGCAGGCGCAGTATAAAAGTACACTTGATAAAAATAAATGGGTTGATAGTGTATTCAACTCCCTCAGCGATGATGAACGTATAGCCCAATTGATGGTGGTACGGGCACATTCAAATTTAGGTGCCGACCATGTGGCAAAAGTTACAGAAGACGTAAAAAAATATAATGTAGGGGCCCTTTGTTTTTTTCAAGGTGGCCCGGTTAGACAAGCTAATCTGACAAATTTTTATCAAAGCATAGCCAAAACCCCCATCATGGTTACCATTGATGGAGAATGGGGCCTAGGTATGCGATTAGATAGCGCAACAAAATTTCCTTTTCAATTAACATTGGGAGCGATAAATGACGAAAACATTGTTTATCGCATGGGCCTTGCGGTAGGCGAACAGTGTAAACGGATAGGTGTGCATGTAAACTATGCACCGGTGGTGGATATTAATAACAATCCCAATAATCCCGTAATTGGTTATCGATCTTTTGGAGAAGATAAAAGCAAAGTTTCGCGGTACGGTATAGCCTATATGAAGGGCATGCAGGATGCGGGTATTATGGCTTGCGCCAAACATTTTCCGGGCCATGGCGATGTGAGCGTAGACTCACATTACGATTTGCCGATTATTAATAAAACAATGGCGCAGTTAGATACAATGGAGCTAGCGCCCTTTAAAGCGGTATTTGATGCTGGTATTGGCAGTGTAATGATTGCCCACCTGGCTATTCCTGCTATTGATAATACAAAAAATGTAGCCACTTCCATTTCTAAAAATAATGTAACGGAGCTGCTACGTAATAAAATGCAATACACAGGCCTTACATTTACCGATGCACTGGAGATGAAGGGGGTGGCCAAATATTTTCCTGGCGGTACCATTGCCGTGGAAGCAATAATTGCTGGTAACGATATGCTGTGTTTACCTGCTAGTGTACCCGAATCGATAGAGGCAATAAAAAAAGCAATTACCGATAAGCGATTAACATGGGATGATATTTATACCAAGGTTAAAAAGGTACTAACTTCTAAATATCAGCTGGGGTTAAACAAAGCACAATTTGTAGATACCCATAACTTAATAAATGATATTAATGCCAAAACAGATGCCATACGCTATGAAACAGCACAACAGGGTATTACTTTATTAGCCGAAGCAAAATTAACAGCCAGTAGAAATGACTATGCTGAAGTGCCACTAACCTTAAAGCAGAAAAAAATTGCTTACGTTGGCATAGGCCTTACAGATAACAGCGAATTTGGAAAAAGATTGCAGCAGGATTTTAATGCGGATATATTTACCTTCTCTTACAAAGATGGAAAAGAAAAAGCGGCCGAAATTTTAAAACAACTTCCGAAAGACGGTAAATATGATGCAATTGTAGTGGGGATACATAATTATGCTAATAAGCCGATGGATAATTTTGGCATTACCCCCGCAGCGATTGATTTGTATAAACAACTCAATTTTATTAAAACCATCACCCTAACTTTTGGCAATGTACTCGCCACTAAAAATTTTTGCGATGCCCGTACATTAGTAGCCTGCTATCAAGATGACAATATAACCCAACAAGCAGCTGCAGATTTTATGCAGGGTAAGTTTAAGGCTGCCGGCAAACTACCAGTAACCGTTTGTAATTATAAATTCGGTGATGGTATTGTCTATGCAAAACCAAAACCCTCTAAGGAGGAAGTAAAAAAAAAACTAACGACGATTGACTCCATAGCAGCAGATGCAATTGCCAAGAAAGCATTTCCCGGTTGTGTAGTACTAGCAGCACATAAAGGCGAAATAATTTACCACCAAGCATTTGGCCATTATGAGTATGATAACGCTTCGCCAAAAATGAGCGTTGAAAGTATTTTTGATTTAGCGTCTGTTACAAAAATTTCTGCTACCACCGTTTCTATAATGAAACTTTATGAAGAAGGAAAAATTAAGTTGGATGGAAAGCTGAAAGATTACCTGCCGTATACCAAAAACACCAATAAGGAAGATTTAAAAGTTGGCGATATACTCCTACACCAAGCAGGCCTTGTCCCTTTTATTACTTTTTATAAAGAAACATTAGATAGTAGCGGCACTCCTAAAGAAAACATGTATGTAAAAAAACCTCAAAAGGGCTACGGCGTGCGGGTAGCTGAAAATATTTATTTGCGAGAAGACTGGCCCGATACTATGATGAACCGGATTTTAAAAAGTCCGCTTTCTTCCAAAGGCCGCTATGTGTATAGTGACAATGATTTTATTTTCTTAGGAAAAATGGTAGAGCAGATAAGTGGGCTAACGCTAGATGAGTATGCAGCCAAAAATTTCTATCAAAAAATGGGTATGTACTCAACTGGCTTTAAACCCCGCACAAAATTTCAACTAGAATGCTTAGTACCCACCGAAAGTGAAAAACATTTTCGTCAACAAACCACCAGAGGCGATGTACATGATGAAGGGGCTTCTATGTTTGGCGGTGTGGCCGGCCATGCCGGTTTATTTTCTAATGCTTATGATTTGGCGTTACTCTATCAAATGCTGCTGAATGGAGGCACACTCAATGGTGTTCGCTATTTAAAACCAGAAACGATAAAACTATTTACCTCCTACAACAGCAAAATAAGTCGCCGTGGGTTTGGTTTTGATAAACCAGAGAAAGACAATGCTATCCGTAAAGACCCTTACCCCTCTTCGTTAGCTTCTGCGCAAACTTTTGGGCATACTGGTTTTACAGGTACATGTGTATGGGTAGACCCAATGCATAACCTAGTTTATATTTTTCTTTCAAATCGTGTATACCCTACTAGAGATAACAGTAAACTTGTTAACATGGGTATTCGTGGAAAAATACAAGATGCTATTTATAAAGCTATAGCCGCAGCGGAATAAAAAATTCTTCTTTTGTATATCAACATACATACACACCACCCTCGGGCATACGGCGATAATACGATACAAAACAAGCATACGAATTTTGAAAGCATGGATGAAGTAAACTACTACTCCATAGCTATACATCCATGGCATATTAGTACTAATTGGCCCATACAGTTTTCGCAAATAAAACAGTACGCCTTACAAAAAAAAGTGGTGGCTATCGGCGAAACAGGGCTTGATAAAATTTGTAAAACAGATTGGCTACTACAGCTACAGGTTTTTAAAGCACATATACAGTTAGCCAATCAACTACAAAAACCACTCCTCATTCATTGTGTAAGGGCATGGGATGAAGTGTTAGGTATTTTAAAAAAGGAAAAAGTAGTGGTACCCGTTATTTTTCATGGGTACAATAAAAATGGTTTGTTGGCTAAAAAAATTACGGATGCAGGCTATTATCTATCCTTTGGGAAAGCGCTGCAACAAGTAAAAGTGCAGGAAGCCTTACAACAAACTCCCTTATCAAAATGCTTTTTTGAAACAGATGATGCGGATATTACAATCGCTGCCATTTATAAATTAGCTGCTCAGGTTTTATCAATTGAGGTGAATGTACTTAGTTTGCAAATGCAACAAAATGCCAAAACAGTATTTGGCTTTTTATAATGATTGTTTATGACACAAGATATTTCCTGGCTTTCCCGTACTAAATTACTGGTGGGCGAAGCAGCTTTATTAAAACTTACCCGCTCGCATGTAATGGTAGTTGGCTTAGGTGGTGTGGGCTCTTATGCAGCCGAGTTTATTGCCCGCAGTGGCGTAGGTAGAATGACGATTATTGATGGCGATGTGGTAGACCCCACCAACCGAAACCGTCAATTGCCGGCATTAGCAACCAATCATGGTGTAAGCAAAGCATTAATAATGGAAGAAAGATTGAAAGCCATTAACCCGGAATTAGAATTAACAGTCATTACGGAGTTTATTAATCCAGAAATGGTATTTCAACAATTTACTGAAAAGCCAGATTATATTATTGATGCAATAGATAGCATTACCCCAAAACTTACATTTTTACGAATGGCTTATGAAAATAAATGGCCAATAGTAAGCAGTATGGGCGCCGGTGCTAAACTAGATCCTACGCAATTAAAAGTAGTAGATATAGCTAAAACTTGGAACTGCCCCTTTGCCCAGCAGGTACGAAAAATGTTGAAGAAGTATAATATCCGTAAAGGTATAAAAGTGGTTTTTTCTCCCGAGCCGCCCATTAAAGAAAGCTTAATGTTAACGGATGGAAAAAACTATAAAAAGTCTGCCTATGGCACCATATCATATTTGCCAGCAGTATTTGGCGCCGTGGCCGCATCGGTGGTTATAAGAGACTTAATGAAAACCAAATAACGCCTACAAAATTATTTACCGCCAAAAACTTTCTTTAAAATATCATTGGTTCTAGCCAATGGGTTTACTCTAATGTTGGCTTCCTCTTTTGCTATCTGATCAAATAAAGCATCAACCGTTTTACCTACTACATAATGAGTAAGGTTTGGATCGGCTTTTTTAAAAGTAGTCGGCAGTTTATTATAAGTGGTAATAATATCTGTGTAATATTTGGTGGCATCTACCTTATCGAGCGATGTTTTTACAGAAGGGGTAAAGGCTGATATTAATTGTTCCTTTGTTTTTGTTTTAAAATATTCGGTAGCGGCATTTTTATTGCCCTTAATAATTGTTAGCGCATCAGCTAATGTCATTTCTTTTACGGCATTAATAAAAATAGGTTTGGCAAAAGCTACTGCATCTTCGGCGCCGCGGTTAATAGCTAATATAGCTTTATCTACCTGTGAGCCCATGCCTACATTGCGCAATGTCTTTTCTACTTTTTTTGCATCTTCTGGAAGTAGCACTTTGTACAGTTGATTGCCAAAAAATCCATCCGTTTTATTTAAGTTTAAAACGGCGGCCGTAACGCCTTGCAACAAAGCTTCTTTGATGCCTACGCCAGCCTCGCTTTCGCTAACAGCGTTATTACTCTTATTACCTGCTAATATGGCGGGTAATTTAATTTGAGCGTCCGATAAATAAGGAAATAGACTAAGCAATGTAAAAAGCACCGTTACAAATTTTTTCATGAGTAATTTTTTTAAAGTAAAAGCACTTCAATAAATTAATGCAAAAAGCCTGCCGTAAGTATATACATTTTTAAATCAATAGTATTTAATGGTGGCTTACAATATAAGTAGTGTATTACCATTTAGTACCAAATACCTTCTTTAGTAAATCGGTGGTGCGGGCAGCCAAGTTTTGGCGTATGTTTCTTTCTTCTTTAGCTACTAGATCAAATAGGGCGTTAACTGCCTTACCGGTAACATGGCTAGGCAAGTCCGGATTTAATTTCTTAAATGTAGTGGGAAAATTATTGTAGGTATTAATAACGTCTGCATACAACCGGGTAGCATCCAATTTATCCAACGATGTTTTAATAACTGGCAAAAATGCCGCTATCAGTTTTTCAGTTGTTTTTACCCTAAAAAAATGCGTGGCACTTGTATCGCCATTTTTAATTAATCCAATTGCATCGCTTATGGTCATGCTTTTGATAGCCTCCACAAAAATGGGTTTGGCATAGCCGGCAGCATCCTCAGCTGCTCTATTTATTTGTAAAATGGCTTTATCTACCGTTTTGCCCATACCCAGGTCTCGCAGGGTGTTTTCTATTTTAATGGCATCGGGCGGCATTAATACTTTGTACACTGCATCTTTAAAAAAGCCATCTTGTTTGTTTAATTGCAATACTGCATTGGTTAATCCCTGAGCCAACGCCTCCTTTATACCTCCGCTGGCTTCCGCCTCAGATAGTGTGTTGTTATTACCCGTGGGTAAGGTTAATAATTCGCTGCAACCGACAAAGGAGGCCGAAAAAAGGGCCAAAAACAAAATTTTCTTCATTTTTCTTTTTTTTAGGATAGATAGACGGGCTAAGAAGTTGCTTAAAGGCTCTGTAAAGATAAGTATTGTAAAACCTGAGGCCCTTTTTATTGCCTATTCCAGCGTAAATTGTACATTTGCTTCGGATTTTGAAATTTAACTCCCTTGGGGTAAGTTGCTTAACATTTTTTCGATTAGTCGAAACGCCTTAGCCGAAAAGCGATATGAGTAGGCACACCAAAATAACTGAATTATGAAAAAAATCTTCTTCGTACTTTTTGCAGCATTAAGCGTTAGCACTGTTTTTGGACAAAAAGGTAAAGCACAGGTAGGTGTATCTGCCGGTATGGCCTGGTCTAATATTTACGACAACGTAGATGGAAACGCTAAAACAGACGCAAGAGCTGGTATTTCTTTAGGCATGTTATTAAATGCCCCAATTAATGCTTGCTGGACTTTTCAGCCTGCTATACAGTATATTCAAAAGGGGTCAAACCTTTATAAAACAAATGCAGAAACTAAATACGTTGCTTTACGATATGCAGAACTGCAGTTGAACATGTTAAAAACTACCAAAAGTGGTATATATGCAGGCTTAGGCCCAGTACTTTCGTTTGGCATGCCATCTAAAATAGTATCAGAAACTAAAGACGGTAAATCAGAAAAAGCTTTAGTTTTCGGTAATGATCCGGTTAATAATTACCGCGGCTTAGATTATGGCGCTAATGCACTACTAGGTGTAAAATGGAAGTGCGGATTAATAACCGGTTTCAATTATACCCTTGGTTTAAGAAACCTTACTCCTGCTGGCGCAGAACCTAAACAAAAATCTGGCTCCTTTGGTTTTAAAGTGGGTTACTTGATTAAATAATAATATTGATTATTAATTTATACAATGGCCCCCTTAAAGCAGGGGGCTTTTGCTTTGCTGGCAATGCTGCTATATGTACATTTGCCGCTTCAACCTATTAGCTACAAATAAATGAGTACACAACAACTTTCCGAACAGGAAAAGCTACGCCGAGAAAAATTAGCAGAATTAATTATGATGGGGGTTGAGCCTTATCCTGCACCCTTATTTCCGGTAAACACACACTCCCTGGCTATAAAAACACACTATACTGAGGATACAAAAGAACAATTTCAAGAAGTGTGCTTAGCAGGAAGAATAATGAGTGTAAGAGATATGGGGAAGGCTAACTTTTGCGTTATTCAAGATAGCCATGGGCGTATTCAACTTTATATTAAACGAGATGATGTATGCCCTGGAGAAGATAAATCTCTATATGATATTGTTTGGAAAAAACTAACAGACATTGGAGATATTATCGGCATTCGTGGATATGTATTTACTACAAAAACAGGCGAAACCTCTGTACATGTAAAAGAATTAACTATCCTTAGCAAATCTTTACGCCCATTACCTATCGTAAAAGAGGCAGAAGGCCAAACCTTTGATGCCGTTACCGATCCGGAATTTAAATACCGACAGCGTTATGCGGATTTAATTATTAATCCAGCGGTAAAAGAAACGTTTATAAAACGAACTAAACTGATCAATTCTATTCGTGAATTTTTAAATAATCATGGCGCTTTAGAGGTAGATACTCCCGTGTTACAAAGCATTCCCGGTGGCGCTGCTGCCAGGCCCTTTACCACCCATCATAATGCCTTGGATATACCGCTTTACCTACGCATTGCCAATGAGCTTTACTTAAAAAGATTAATCGTTGGCGGTTTTGATTGGGTGTACGAGTTTAGCCGCAACTTCCGTAACGAAGGAATGGATCGTACGCACAATCCAGAGTTCACCATTTTAGAATTCTATACAGCCTACAAAGATTATTTCTGGATGATGGAAACCACCGAACAACTATTGGAAAAGGCAGCACAAGATGTGTGCGGCAGTACAGCAGTTACCGTAGGTGATAATACTATTTCTTTTAAAGCGCCCTTTAAACGTATTAGTATTTTCGATGCTATACAGGAACATACAGGAGTAGATGTAAGCCGCATGAATGAGGAACAATTACGTTCTGTTTGTAAACAATTACATATACCTGCCGATACCTCGATGGGCAAGGGAAAATTAATAGACGCCATTTTTGGCGAAAAATGCGAGAAGAATTACATACAGCCCACCTTCATTATCGACTATCCAGTAGAGATGAGCCCCCTTACTAAAAAACATAGAGAAAAACATGGGCTGGTAGAGCGATTTGAGTTAATGATAAATGGTAAAGAAATTGCCAATGCATATAGCGAACTAAACGACCCTATTGATCAACGAGAGCGGTTTGAAGAGCAAGTAAAGCTAATGGAGCGGGGCGATGATGAAGCTATGTTTATTGATTATGATTTCTTAAGAGCATTAGAATATGGTATGCCGCCAACTGCAGGTATTGGGTTTGGTATAGACAGGCTTTGTATGCTATTAACGAATAATGCTTCTATACAAGATGTATTATTGTTTCCGCAAATGCGGCCAGAGAAAACAGACGAAAAAGAAACAGAAAAATAAAAAATTTAATCCCGCTACTGAGGCGGGATTTTTTAATTTTAAACATGACCAAAGAAGAACTGCTGCTACAATTGCAACAAGATACATATGTTATGCTAAAGCCATCGCCACTGCATGGTATAGGCGTATTTGCCATTAGAGATATTCCAAAAGGATGCCGCACCATGTTTTCCACCGGTGTGGGCAAGTGGATAAAACTGCCAATTAAAGAAGTAGAAGCACTGCCCGCCCATTCCATAAACCTTATTGAAACCTACTGCCTGTATGATGAAGAATGTTATTTTGTACCCGATTATGGGTTTAAATTAATGGATGTGGTGTTGTACTTAAATCATTCAGCAGTTCCCAATATTATTTCTATTAATGATGGAGAACAATTTGAAGCCCTTCGGGATATTAAAGAAGGCGAAGAACTGCTGATAAATTATGAATCAATTGTAGCCGTATCTGGATATTAAAAAAATAATAATGAAACAAGCACTACCTTTTTTTTATTTGATAACATTAATAACAATGGCAGCCGCCTGCCAATCGGTATATAAAACTGCTACTACCATAAATCAACCTCCACAAAACACCGTAATTGCCCACCGAGGGGCTTTTAAACAAAAGGGATTGCCCGAAAATTCAATTGCAGCTTTAAAAGAAGCCATACAACTACGATGTGCTGGTAGCGAATTTGATATTAGATTAACAGCCGATGATTCCCTCATCATTAATCATGATCCTAATTACCATCATTTAGATATTGAAAAGGAAACATATTCCACCCTTGCCCAATACAAATTACCCAATGGCGAAAACCTGCCCACTTTGCGGGAGTATTTACAGGCAGGGTTACAAAATAACACTTCCACCAAACTTATTTGCGAAATAAAACCTTCATCAACAAAAGAAAGAGCAAAACACATAGCTACCAAAGTAGTAGAAATGGTAAAGCAGTTAAATGCTAAAAGTAAAGTAGTATACATCAGCTTTGATATTGATATTTTAAAACAAGTGCTGCAAGAAGATGCGAGGGCTAACACACAATATTTGAATGGCGATTTGTCGCCCCATCAACTACAGCAAATAGGCATTAAAGGTGCCGATTACCACCACACGGTATTTGCCAAAAAACCAGAATGGATAACAGAAGCACAAAAAATAGGCATTGAACTAAATGCCTGGACGGTAATTGAAGCAACAGATATGGAATGGCTGCTGGCGAATAATTTTAACTACATCACTACTAATGAACCAGCGCTACTTTTTGAAAAAATAAAACAGTCGCCCACAGCAAAAGGCTGGCATCTAGTGTGGAGTGATGAGTTTAATACCACGGGCATGCCAGATACAAATAAATGGCAGTATGATGTAGGTGGCCATGGCTGGGGCAATAATGAATGGCAATATTACACCCATGCCGATACCAATAATGTTATAGTTAAAGAGGGAAAACTGCACATTACCGCCACTAAAAAAACGGTGGAGAAAAATAATTACACATCAGCCAAACTTACTACCAAAGGGCGGCAGCTTTTTACTTATGGCAAACTAGAAATAAGCGCCAAACTACCCGCCGGACGAGGCACTTGGCCCGCCATTTGGATGCTGGGCAATAATATTGATACGGCAGGCTGGCCACTTTGTGGAGAAATTGATATAATGGAACATGTAGGCTATAATAAAGATTCTGTTTTTGGAAGTGTACACACAAAATCCTACAATCATATAGCGGGTACGCAAACCACCAAAGGGCTTTTCGTTTCAAACCCATATACAGCCTTTCATGTTTATGGCATTGAATGGAGTCCAGAAAAAATTGACTTTTATATAGATGAGCACAAATACCTCAGTTTTAAAAACCAACACTTATCTGTAAATGAATGGCCTTTTAGCAATCCTTTTTATTTAATACTCAACGTAGCCGTAGGCGGCAATTGGGGAGGCCAACAAGGAGTAGATGAAAGTGTTTTTCCCGCCACCATGCAGGTGGACTATGTAAGGGTATACCAGCGATAAGGTTTATTTCATTTCCTCAAAGTCAATATAATCTCCGGCCCTGTGCTTCGGCGCTTCTTTTGGTGGGGTGGGTGATTCTTGAAAGCCCGCATGCTGGCGCATTTTTTCTGCCATTTGCTCATGCATTTGTTTAAATCCTTTTTTTACTTTTCGAGTAGTAAGGTATACAGGAATGACTAACTTAAATATAAGATTGTAAAGTAGGTATAATAAAAAGGCGTACAACAAATATTTCATGGTGTAAAGATAAACTACACCATATAAAGCATATCGTTAAAAAAGGATGTATTTGCGAATTGAAGTATACATCCTTTATTTGGTTCATATACTACATTTACATTACATTTGCAACAGAATTAGCAGTAAGAAGGGAACGGTGCCGTTCCCTTCTTCTTTTTTACACTATGGACGTAACAGCACAAATACAGGCATTAGAGCAAAAGGTTAACCACCTAATAGCCGACGAAAAAGATTTGTTTTTGGTAGAAATAAGAATAAAACCTACCAACAATTATAAAATCTTTATCGATGGCGATCAAGGCATTAGCATTGAAAGATTAGTACAATTAAACCGAAAACTTTATAAGCAATTGGAAGAAGAAAACCCTGCTGGCGACTTTTCGTTAGAGCTTTCCTCTCCTGGCTTAGACGAGCCGCTAAAACTGCAAAGACAGTATGCCAAAAACATTGGCCGCTTTGTAGAAATAGTGCAAATAGATGGAACAAAAATAGAAGGCAAATTACTGGGAGCTATCGAGGCAGCAATAACAGTAGAAGAAACAAAAGGCAAAGGAAAGAAAGCAGAAGTAGTAACCCATAACATTCCTTTTGAACAAATAAAAACAACAAAAATTCAAATTAAATTTTAACCGTCAGACTTTATACCTCTGACTTCCGATTTCTAAATTCAGTTTTATGGCAAGTATTAACCTTATTGAAGCGTTTCAGGATTTTAAAGATGCGGAAAATATAGACAGGCCCACCATGATGAAAGTAGTGGAAGATGTATTTAAAACCCTACTGCGAAAAAAATATACCAGCGATGATAATTTCGACGTAATTGTAAACGCTGAAAAAGGTGACCTTGAAATCATCCGCCGCCGCATGATTGTAGAGGATGGACAGGTTGAAGATTCGCTTACACAAGTAGCCTACTCCGATGCCGTAAAAATAGAGCCCGACTTTGAAGTAGGGGAAGAATTATACGAAGAAATAGATATGCTGGACTTTGGCCGCCGTGCTATTTTAGCCGCCAAGCAAACCCTAGCCAGCCGCATTAGCGATTTAAAGAAAAATGTACTAGCTAAAAAATATGCCGATCGCATTGGCGAAATAATGAGCGCTGAAGTATACCAAGTATGGAAAAAAGAAATTTTATTATTAGATGAAGAAGGTAATGAGCTTATACTTCCTAAAAGCGAACAAATACCACAAGACTATTTCAAAAAAGGAGAAAGCATAAGAGCTGTAGTAAAGCGGGTAGATCTGAAAAATAATAATCCTGTAATTATTCTTTCACGTACCGCACCTGAGTTTTTAGCCAAATTACTTGAAATAGAAGTACCAGAAATCTTCGACGGGCTAATCGTAATTAAAAAAATTGTAAGAGACCCAGGAGAAAGAGCAAAAGTAGCCGTAGAATCTTACGACGATCGTATTGACCCCGTAGGCGCCTGCGTAGGTATGAAGGGTAGCCGTATACACGGTATAGTACGAGAGTTAAAAAACGAAAATATAGACGTTATAAACTGGACCAGCAATATTCAGTTATTAATACAAAGAGCCCTAACCCCAGCTCGTATTACCAGCATGGAATTAGATAACGAAAACAAACATGCCAACGTATACTTAAAGTCAGATCAAGTATCGCTTGCCATTGGGCGCCGTGGTGTTAATATTAAATTAGCCTGCGAACTTACTGGCTACGAACTGGATGTATACAGAGATAATGAAGGAGAAGAAGGCGTAGAAGGATTTGATATCGACCTTGAAGAATTTAGCGACGAAATTGATAGCTGGATTATAGATGAATTAAAAAGAGTAGGATGTGATACCGCTCGTAGCGTATTAAATCTTACAGCCGATGAATTAGAAAGAAGAACAGACTTAGAAAAAGAAACTATTGCCGACATTAGAAAAATATTGAAGGCAGAATTTGATAAAGAATAACACAGTGTGTAAATGAGATAATGGGATGATGTGAAAATGAATATTTTAGATTCAACACATTCTCACAGTTATCATATTGCTCACTTTATCACATTAATAATAACTGAATGGCAGAATTAAAACTTCCGAGATTATTAGCTGCGGCCAAAGAATTTAACATTGGTCAGGACACCCTTGTGGACTTTCTGGCAGGCAAAGGTTTTTCAAAAGATGACCTAAAGCCTACCTCAAAGTTAACGGAGGATATGTACCGATCCTTACAGCAAGAGTTTTCCAGCGATAAGGCAGCCAAGGCAAAAAGCGATCAGCTTGAATTGCCAAAAGGATCGGCCGAGGCTAAAAAGAAAAAAGAGGAAGAAGAAATAAGTTTCCGAAAGGAAGAAAAAGCAGCCAAGCCTGCTAAAAAAGAAACGCCTCCGCCAGTAGTGGTGGAAGAAGTAGTACCAGTGGTGCCCGAACCTGCCCCAGCCCCCGTTCCGCCACCGGTAGTGGTAGAAGAACAGCCTGAAAAAGTAATAGAAGCGCCCGAAGAACCAAAAGAACCACCTGTTACCAAAATAGAAGTTCCAGAGGTAGAGGCTCCTAAAATTGTTAAAAAAATAGACCTTTCGGCTATCGACTCTTCTACAAGACCAAAGAAAATTGTAAAAGCTAAAAAAGAAACAGCCCCTACTGCCGAGTCAAAACCTAAAGCATCCGAAAAACCAATTAAGAAAAAAGAACCGGCACCAGCAGTAGTAAAGCCAGCACCTGTGGTAGTACCGCCTGTAGTAGAAGAAGAGGCACCACCCGTAATAGAAAACATAGAGGTAGAAAAACTATCCGGACCCAAAATACTCGGTAAAATTGATTTACCCGTAAATAACGATACACGACCAGTTAAAGAAGAAAAGAAAAAAAGAAAACGCATACCCATTGAAAAGAAAGGTAGCGGCACCCACCGAGAAGTGTTCATAAATAAAGATGCAGATAGAAAACCAGGCGGCGGTGGATTTAATCAAGGTGGCAATAGGCCTAGCGGTATCCGTAATAACAACAATAGAGGAGGCGCTAGTGGCGGCAACAATAGAAGAGAAGATAAGCTAATTGACGAAAAAGAAATTCAACGTAAAATACAAGAAACACAAGCCAAACTATCTGGCGGTGGTGGAAAAGGCAAAAATGTAAAAGCCAAATTACGTCGGGAAAAAAGACAAGAATTGGCCGATGCAGGTAATGCGGCAGAAGATAACAAACTACAAGTAACCGAGTTTATTAGCGTAAGTGAATTAGCCAGCTTGATGGATGTTAGCTTTGCAGAAGTCATCAGTAAATGTATGAGTTTGGGCATAATGGTATCCATCAATCAGCGTTTAGATGCCGAGGTAATTGAACTAGTATCTAGCGAATTTGGTTTCGATGTAGAGTTTATCGACATGGAAAAACAAATGGAGATGGAAGAAGAAGAAGAGGATGAAGACAGTGTAGATGATTTAAAACCTCGATCACCCATTGTTACCATCATGGGCCATGTGGACCATGGTAAAACTTCATTACTCGACTATATCCGTAGTGCAAATGTAGTAGCGGGTGAGGCCGGCGGTATTACCCAGCACATAGGGGCATATCAAGTAGAATTAACCAACGGTAAAGAAATAACCTTCTTAGATACGCCGGGGCACGAAGCCTTTACGGCCATGAGGGCAAGGGGTGCAAAAGTAACCGACATAGCAGTTATTGTAGTAGCAGCGGATGATGCGGTAATGCCACAAACCCGCGAAGCTATTAGCCATGCCCAAGCAGCAGGCGTACCTATGATATTTGCCGTAAATAAAATAGATAAAGATGGCGCCAACCCACAAAAAATTTATGAACAACTCTCTCAAATGAACATATTGGTAGAGGAGTGGGGCGGTAAATTCCAAAGCCAAGAACTGTCGGCAAAAAAAGCCCTAAATATTGATAAACTATTAGAAAAAATATTACTAGAGGCTGAAATATTAGACTTAAAAGCCAACCCTAATAAAGAAGCTACCGGAACAATCATCGAAGCATCGTTAGATAAAGGCCGAGGGTATGTAGCTACACTACTTGTAGAAAATGGAACCCTAAAGCCAGGCGATTTAATAGTAAGCGGACAATACTTTGGTAGAGTAAAAGCCATGTTCAACGAGCGAAACAAAAAAGAAGAACAAGCAGGCCCTTCTGCACCAGCTGTAATATTAGGATTAAACGGTGCACCACAAGCTGGCGAGAAATTTAAAGTGTATGCCGATGAGGCCGAGGCTAAAGAGATAGCTTATCGCCGAGCACAAATTCTCCGTGAGCAAGGTATCCGCACTAAAAAACATATTACGCTGGATGAAATTGGCCGTCGTTTGGCACTCGGAAGTTTCAAAGAACTGAAAGTAATCATCAAAGGTGATGTGGATGGATCTGTAGAAGCCCTAAGCGACTCCTTACAAAAACTTTCTACCGACGAAATTTTGGTAAGCGTAATTCATAAAGGCGTAGGACAAATTAATGAAAGCGATATCGTACTAGCCGAAGCCTCAGACGCCATTGTTATTGCCTTTAACGTAAGGCCATCAGGTCAAGCTTCTAAACTGGCTGAAAATGCAGGTATAGAAATTAAAATGTACTCCATTATCTATAACGCCATTGAGGAAGTAAAGAGTGCCATGGAAGGTATGTTGGAGCCCAAAACACAAGAGAAGATTATTGCCAATGTGGAAATTAGAGAAGTGTTTAAGTTCGATAAAGCTACGGTGGCGGGTTGTTATGTTACCAGTGGAAAAATTAAGCGAGATTCTAAAATTCGCCTTATTAGAGATGGTATCGTTATATATCCTACCGGAGAAGGAAAGGCCGAATTGGGCTCGCTTAAGCGCTTTAAAGATGATGCAAAAGACGTACAAATGGGAATGGAATGCGGCTTAACGGTTAAAAACTATACCGATATTAAAGTGGGCGACGTGGTAGAGGCGTATGAAATAGAAGAAGTAAAAAGAACATTATAAGGTGTAAACAATAAGGTATAAGGTAAATAGCAAGCAACATGCAGCGGTTTCCTTATACCTTTTTACCTATACCTAAGTCTTCATCGAAAACTTTTGTTAAATACCCCCTTAATTGCCTTACTTCTGTTCAATCAAATTTACTTTTGAACTTATGCGTATAATAAAAAATACACTCACTATTTTGTTGTTAGCTGTTTGCGGTGCAGCATCGGCACAAGGCAATGGCTATAAAGTGGTAGCCGATAAAATTGCCGCGGTAATTGGCGACCGTATTGTATTAGAATCAGACATAAAAAATGCCGTTTCGGATATGGTGCGTCGTGGAGAAGAAGTACCACAAAATGCCGCTTGCT
This sequence comes from Bacteroidota bacterium, assembly GCA_039796695.1. Taxonomy (GTDB): domain Bacteria; phylum Bacteroidota; class Bacteroidia; order Chitinophagales; family Chitinophagaceae; genus JJ008. The sequence continues at coordinate 158,884 of JBDKJF010000002.1, read as the reverse complement.
TATTAATGGATCAAGCCATCATTTCAAAAGTATTGATGCTGCAAGCAGAAAAAGATTCGCTACCCGTTACAGACGAAGAAGTAGAAGCCGATTTAGATAATCGTATTCGTCAATACATTAATCAAGTGGGTAGCCAACAGGCCTTAGAAGAAATGGCCGGCAAAACAATTTATCAAATTAAAGATGATGCTAGAGAATCAGTAAAAGAGCAAAAACTAGCAGCATCTATGCAGCGTAAAATTGTAGAAAACGTACGCATCACCCCACAAGAAGTAAAAGCCTTTTACGAACGTATACCAAAAGACAGCTTGCCTTTTTATGAAACCGAAGTAGAAGTAGGTCAAATTGTTATTTACCCTAAAGCTTCTAGAGAAGTGGAACTATACATTTTGGGAGAAATGAACAAGTATAAGCAACAGCTGGAAGCTAAAAAAGTGAGCTTTTGCGAATTAGCAAAAAGTAAATCAGAAGATCCGGGAAGTAAAGATCGCTGCGGACAGTATCAAATCAATCGTACCGAAAAAAGTTGGGACCCTGTTTTTCTATCCACCGCCTTCCGATTAAAAGAAGGGGAACTATCGGCACCCGTAAAATCAAAATTTGGTTACCATATTATACAAATGATGCAGCGCAATGGAGATGAGGCAGTGGTGCAACATATACTAATGATGCCCCCGGTAACAGACGATGAAATAAAATTAGGAAAAGATAAACTAGATACCGTTCGCTCTAAACTAATTGCAGGTACAATCGGCTTTAATGAAGCAGCCCTAAAATATAGTAACGATGAGTCGGTAAAGTTTGCCGGTGCTTTTCTTACCGGCAGAGATGGTTCTACCTATGTAACCCTGGACCAATTAGATAAAGACATGGTAAATGTAGTAGGTAAAATGAAAACTGGCGAGTTCTCTCAACCGCTTGCATTTGAAGGCGAACAGGGTAAAAAAGGGGTTCGTATTATATACTTAAAAAATAAAACGGAGCCCCATCGTATGAATATAAACGATGACTACAGCCGCATTTCTACTTTTGCTTTAGAAGAAAAGAAAAGCCAAGCCCTAGATAAGTGGTTAAAAGAAAAATTAAATGCTTATTACATAATGGTGGATGAAGGTACAGCGCAAGAGTGCCCCGCATTAAAAAAATACGTATCAGACGCTAAAGTATTTTAACACACGCCATAAAATATTTTAAGCCGTTCCCTAATAAATGGAGCGGCTTTTTTATTTTTATTACGATGCAAAGTTTAAAAGGAAAATATATAAAAGCCACCCATTTACTAAATGGCTCTATTTTTGAAAATGCGCTCATTTTAATTATTGAACACAACGAAAAAGGTAATACAGGCTTTATCGTTAACAAACCTTTTCATCGCCGATTTAATGAGTTAATAGCGTTTCGACATGCACGCCCCTTTCCCCTATTTTATGGCGGCCCAGTAGAAGTGGAAGGGCTATTTTTTTTACATAAAAAACCAGATGTAATACCACTTGCAACACCCATAACAACGGGAGTGTACTATGCAGGAAATTTTGCAGAAACAGTAAAAAATATCAATAACAACAACATTAGCGAACAGGAAATAAAACTGCTGGTTGGCTACTGTGGCTGGGATGCGGGCCAGTTAGCGGAGGAGATAGCAGAAGGTAGTTGGGAGGTTGTGATAAACCATGCAAATTTGTTTACTTAGTCAAATTCGCTTAACTATTTTTCCATTCTCATTTTTAAAGCACTCAACCCTTTTTCAAAATCAACACCCATCTGCTCATCCAAACTAAATAGGAGGTTAAAAATATTCATAGGCCGGGGAGTAGCCATTTTAAAAACCCAGCTTACTTCGGTAGTGGTATTACCAGTAGGTAACAAATTAAAAGTGGATGTAGCGGCACCTTTTTGAGGTGTTGTAAAATTGATATCATGCCCAATCGTTCTATCTACTTGTAACCCCGTAACTGTAATAGTGCCCTGGCCCGAAATTTCTGGCGTGCCTTTCCAGGTGGTACTGGCACCAACACTGCCATCCATACCAGTATAACTGTATTGTAGCAAAGAATCTTGCAAACCCCAAACGGTTAGTTTATTAAAGTTTTCAAGCTTGCTTAAGTGGGCAAAAATTTTAGCTACAGGCGCATTTATCGTTACACTTTTCTTAATAGTTTGATGTGTAGGCAAAAAAAATGACAAGCCTGCCGTAACTAGTACCAGCGATAGGAGAAAGAAAATAAATAACCGCCCTTTATTCATCACACAAATCTATTGTATAAAAAAAATTAGATAGGTAAATTTTTGTATTAAAAAAAGTGAGTGGGATGCTGCATAACTGCTTATCCGCTACTATACTTTAATCGGTTAACATAAATTATTTAACTGCCAAACTTTACTTTTCTTTATACTGTTTCTCTGCTTCTTTAGCTTTTGCAAAATCTAGTATTACTCCATTAATACAATAGCGCAAGCCTGTAGGAGGCGGACCATCATTAAACACATGGCCTAAGTGGGCCTTGCAGCGGCCACACTGTGTTTCGGTACGTACCATTCCGTGTGTTTTATCTTCTACATAAATAATGCTGCTTTTGCTAATAGGTTCATAAAAGCTAGGCCAGCCGCAACCACTATCAAATTTAGTATCGCTTTTAAACAGGGGGTTACCACAGGCGGCACAGTAGTAAGTGCCTTTTTCTTTAAAATTTTCAAAAATACTGGTCCATGGTCGCTCTGTACCCTTTTGGCGGGCAATGTAATACATATCAGCCGGTAATATTTTTTTCCACTCCTCTTCACTTATGTTTACTTGATTGCTATCGGTAGTAGAGTACACGGGGTTGTTATTCTTTTTGGTGCTATCCATAAGTGTTGCATTTTTAGTATTTCTATTTGCTTGCGAGTAGCTGCATTGCTGTAATAGGCCTGCTAAGGCCAGTACTAAGGTGTATTTAAAGTAGGTTGGCATAGATATGTTTTATAAAGGTACGTAAACCCTTAAAGGAAGGTTTGTACACGTAGGGCATTCTTGTTGATTTAACAAAACAAGTAAACCGTACAGTTGTTCGCCCCATGGTTACAATATTTACCAGGCAGTAAGGGAATACAATGATTGTATATTATATTTGTCCACACACCAAGTAAGTACTGTTTATGTTTAATATTATACTTTTTGGCCCTCCCGGCAGCGGTAAAGGCACACAATCTGATAAATTAGTAGCAAAATACGGGTTGGTGCACCTTTCTACCGGCAACCTACTGAGAGAAGAAATAAGCCAGCAAACGCCGCTGGGTATGGCGGCTAAAAGTTTTATTGATAAGGGCCAATTGGTACCCGATGAAGTGGTAATTGGCATGGTAGACTCATATTTTGATAAACATAACGAGGCCAAGGGCTTTTTGTTTGATGGCTTTCCCCGCACCGTGGCGCAGGCTGTTGCGCTGGATAAATTATTAGATTTAAAGAAAACCGAAATAGCAGCAGTATTGGCTTTACAAGTAAGCGAAGAAGAACTAGTAAAGCGCTTATTAAACCGTGGCAAAACCAGCGGCCGCAGCGATGATACGAATGAAGAGGTAATTAAAAAACGCTTTGCTGTTTACCAAAACGAAACTACCCCAGTGGCCGAGCATTATAAACTAGCGGATAAGTTTGTAGCCATACCCGGCGAAGGAACCGTGGATGGAATTTTTGAGGCACTTTGTAAGGAGATGGATGGGAGAATATAACCTTTACGCTTAAGAAATTTTACATGAGCCCAAGAAGCCTTTTCATAATTATCTTAAAAATATTTGGTCTTTATTTTATTAAAGAAATAATAGTTACGCTGCCACAAACTGCGTCGCTAGTGGTTTTATTTAGCAGAGGCGATACAATAGCGGAAGGTTTTTTGATGCTATTTTTTTCTGGATTGATACTTTTATTTTTTGGCGTGGTAGCGTATCAATTATTAGCCAATACAAATAAGTGGGTTGATAAACTTGAATTGGACAAGGGCTTTAATCAATCCGATTTGTCCTTACACTTTTCAACCTCATCCGTACTTACCATTGCACTGTTTATTACAAGCGGGATTATTTTAATAGAACAAATACCTCAATTTTGTAAACTACTTTATGAGTTTTTTGAGAAAAAAGAAACAGGATTTTTTCAAAGCGGATACAACAAACCAGACTACTGGCCCCTACTTTATACCAGTTTGAAAATTATAATAGCCTTATTACTTATTGGCGAAAGAAAAAGAATAGTGGCATTAATTGAAAGTAAGCAAAAACCAAAAATAGACGAAGAAGAAAAGCTGTAGTGGCTACAACTATATTACGCCCCCGCCAACGCCCTCTCCGCATTCTTAAATATTCTTTTCTCTTTACGTTGGTACCACCATTTAGGCATGGTTTTTTTCATTACCGTATCTATACTACGCATACCTAATAAATTCCACAGGCCTTTAAGCTTACCTGCAAGTGATGGCTGCATGGCTCGCAGACTCATGGCAAATCCACTTTCTAAATATTCCATATGGTGCCAATAGCCGGCTGGCATAAATAATGTATCGCCGGGTTCTAATATTAAATCTACCCCTTCGGCCATTTTTAGTGCAGGAAATTTTTCATAGTTAAGTTTTCCTTCTTCGTAGTAGTTTGAAAAATCGGCTAGGCTTAGCACTTCCCAAGGCTTGCGGTATAGTTTATGTTGTTCTTTGTACGGAAACATCAATACCCTTTTACGACCACCAAACTGAGTATGTAAAATATGGCTCATGTCAATGTCAAAATGCATGTGAGTAATGCTGCCTTGACCACCAGTAAACAGCATGGGGTATTTTTTTACAAAGCCCTTCATATATTGTTCGGGCCATGTAAAATCTTTGGTAAGCTGGGGGGCATGGTCAAAAATATTGAATAGAAAAATGCGCCAACCTGCAGGCCCTTTACTTATCATGTCAATATATTCCCCAAAGGTTTTATAATCATCAGCCTTGTTAATAGGGGTATAGGCATCGCTTTTTACATTATTATAAAGCGGTACTTTTTTATGACCTACTAACTGACGAAAGTATTCCCAGTTCCATTTTTGGTAAGCAGGCCACTCGTTAGAAAGTTTTTTAATAACTACGGGTATGCCGCGGTTGTAAAATTCTTTTTTAAACGTTTCCGGGTCAAGGGTATCAAAAGTGGCTACCGGTTTTAATTGCATGGTAAGGGTTAGTGTTTGCTGCAAATATACAGTGCTGTAAAAATATCATTTGCTTTGAATATAATTACCCTAACGGTTACATTTTAGATAAATGGTTGTGCTTTTTAAAAAATGTTTTACATTACCCTTGCTTCGCAAACTTAAATCTATCTATGCTTATTCAAATTCATCCAGCTAATCCTCAGCCTCGCCTAATTAAACAGATGGCAGAAGCTTTAGCAAAAGGCGCTATCATCATTTATCCTACTGATACCGTCTATGGGCTTGGCTGCGATATTTTACAGCAAAAAGCGATAGAACGTATTTGCCGTATTAAACAAGTGGATCCACAAAAAGCGCAACTTTCTTTTGTATGTAGCGATCTTTCGCATTTAAGTGAATATGCCAAACCTTTATCTAACCCTACCTATCGTTTATTAAAAGAACATCTACCCGGCCCATACACTTTTATTTTACCTGCCAGTAAAATGGTGCCAAAAATTTTGAAAAGCAAAAAAGATACCATAGGCTTACGCATACCACACAATCACATTGCGCAAGCGATTGTAAAAGAATTGGGCAGGCCTATACTAAGTGCATCATTACCGGGCGATATGGTAGAAGAATACACCGACCCCGTAATAATGTTTGAAAATTTTAGTAAACAAGTAGAGTATGTAATTGATGGCGGTATTGGTGGTATGGTACCATCTACCGTGGTGGACTGTACTAGCGATGTTCCGCAATTACTAAGAGCAGGTTTGGGGGAGTGGGAATAAATAAAAAAGGCTATCTCAAAATGACTTTTGAGACAGCACCCTTTGTTTTATACTGTACGGAAATAATGGATATGATTATACACGGTTACGTCTGTTATGCGTATAGCGAAAAGCATCCCGGCGGCATTCTGCTTTTAAGCGATGGATAGTTACTCTTTCTTTGGGTGTTACCACTCCATCTCTTTTTGCAATGCGCTGTGCAGTACGCAGCTTTACAGCGTCTTTACGTAGCTCATGGCGCTCTATTGGGGTAATGCTTTGTGTAGCGCAACGTTTGGCACCCACGCTGTTTTTAATACCAACTTGTGCGGTTACAGCCATGGTAAATAAAACCATCATTACTGTTAGGATTACTATTTTTTTCATGTTTATACTTTTAAGCATTATATAAATAATTTTATTAAGTGTAAGACGAGGATAGAAAGCGTAGGTTTAATAGCGGCTTAAAATAACTTTGTTTGTGTTTGTTTTAACTTAAAGCTTTTGCGATGGTATAAACATTGACCGTGTGTGTGAATGGCTTGGCGATGTAGGGCGGTGCCATAGCCTTTATTTTTATCCCAGCCATAAAATGGAAATTGCTGGTGAAGCTGCAGCATATATTCATCTCTATAGGTTTTGGCCAATATGCTGGCGGCAGCAATGGATTGATACAAAGCATCGCCCTTTATAATACATTGATGAGGAATTTTATTATAGGGTACAAAGCGGTTGCCATCCATTAATATAAACCCGGGTTTTGGTTTTAATTTATCCAATGCCTTATGTACGGCTTTAAAAGATGCTTTTAATATATTGATGTTATCTATTATTACATTATCAATACTGGCTACTCCAAATGCGATGGCATTAGCTTCAATGTATTGACGCAGTTCGTTACGGTTAGCTTCGGTTACTTGTTTTGAGTCGTTGAGCAGTGGGTGATGAAAGTTAGATGGTAAAATTACCGCAGCTGCAAACACAGGGCCAGCTAGGCACCCACGACCTGCCTCATCGCAACCCGCCTCTATAAACTTGTTTTGATAAAAAGGGCTTAACATACAGGGGCCAAATTATAAATTTAATTCAACAAAGCAGTAAAGCTGGCCTAGGCCTAATTAACTTTGCCTAGCATGATACAACAATCTATAAATAACCGAAACGATAAAGCAGTGGCCAACTGGCTGCTGATAGGTGTAGGCATGATAGTAGTGCAAATCATTTTAGGCGGAATAACCCGACTTACAGGTTCGGGCCTGTCTATTACTGAATGGAATGTGGTTACCGGTACCTTGCCGCCGCTAAATGAGCAGCAGTGGCTAGTAGAATTTAATAAGTATCAACAAACGCCGCAATATAGTTTACTCAATAGCGATTTTACACTGGGGAGTTTTAAATTCATTTTCTTTTGGGAGTGGTTTCACCGCTTTTGGGCAAGGTTAATTGGCGTAGTTTTTATTATCCCGTTTGTATATTTTTTAATATCTAAGCGGTTTAAGCCTTACATGGTAAGGCCCTTGGTTATATTATTTTTATTAGGGGCTTTGCAAGGTGCAGTAGGTTGGATAATGGTGGCCAGTGGCCTTACGGGTGATGCAATTTATGTAAAGCCCACCCGACTGGCCTTGCATTTTATTTTTGCTATGGGTTTGCTTTGTTATACTTTTTGGTTTGCACAGCAGTTAATTGTGCCACCACAAAAAAGACAAATACACAAAGGCATTCATCAGTTTACTATAAGTATATTATTAGTACTAGTGGTGCAACTAGTATATGGCGCTTTAATGGCAGGGCATAAGGCAGCCCCCGCAGCCCCTACTTGGCCGGATATTAATGGTAGTCTGCTACCATCCGATATGTTTAGTAGGTATGGCTTATTATCATTATTAGAAGATAGAATTACTATACACTTTATACATAGGGGGTTGGCGTATTTATTGCTAGTATTAGTAGTAATACTTAGTATACGCCTACATAAACAATGTGCTACCCTTCATCTATCTTTTAAAAAGTGGTGGCCGCTAGTATTGGTTGTAATACAGGTATTGTTAGGAGTAGCCAGTGTATTAACTAGTCTTACTATTGTTCCTAATCAATGGGGAGTGTTTGAGTGGATGGCACAGCTACACCAATTAGTAGCCATGTGTCTATTGCTATCCATCATTTGGCTGTTGTATATGGTTAAAAAAAGTTAAAAATTTTTGTTGTTATTGTCGGCAGGGAATAGGGCTTTACTAACCGAGTAATAATCATTACTTTTAACTATTACCATTTACTCCTTACATGAAGGCAAGGCTGCGCAATTTCTATTTATCCTTTCCAGTACAACTGGTATTTCTGCATTTTAGAAAATACCAAATACTTTTACTTTTTTGGTTTATACTTTTTAGTACGGTAGCTGGAGGTTTTATGAAAACTTTTGGCGCCGATTCACTCTTTTTAGCACCCGAATATTTAGGCAATGTAAACAGTTTTAGCACCGCCATAGTAGGTATGGCAGTAGGTATGTTTATTATGAGTTGGAATATTGCCACCTTTATTTTGTTTAGTAAACATTTTCGTTTTTTATCAGCCACCACTAATCCTTTTCTAAAATATTGCACCAATAATGCGGTTATCCCTTTGCTGTTTGTATTATTTTATTCATTTAAATTATGCCAATATGCTGCTACAAAGGAGTTAATACCGGTAGGCGAAATACTTATCTTGTATGGAGGCTTTGCAGCGGGTCTTATATTTATTTTAGCTGCTTCATTTATCTATTTTTTTAGGGCTGATAGATCTATACTACGAAAGCTGCTGCCCGTTATGAACGATCCAAAATCCTATATCACCCATCTAGGTTCGGTAAAAGAAGTGTATGTAGGAGCGCCGCTAATTCAAGTTGAAAATTATTTTGATAATCCTATTAAAATAAAAGCGGTGCGAGATGTAGCCCACTACACCGATGCATTTGTAGCTTCTATTTTTAAACGCCACCACTTTGCGGCAATTCTTTCTGTTTTCTTTGCATTTATATTTTTATTACTCATTGGATTTTTATTAGATAGTCCTTTTTTTCAATTGCCCGCAGCAGCTAGTATTACTATTTTTTTTGCCATATTAATTGGTGTTGCAGCTGCTATTACCTATTTTTTACAAAGCTGGAGCGTGCCTTATTTAATTGGCCTGTTATTGCTGCTAAATTTTTTATATCAGGCTGACTGGATAGACCCTCGCAATAAAGCCTATGGCCTTAACTATTGGAATAAGGAACAACGGCCAGTCTATTCAAAAGAAGGCTTGCTGGCCCTTTGTAAAAAAGATAGTGTAGAGGCCGATAGGCAAAACATGATAGGCATACTAAACCGATGGAAACAACGGCAGTTAACCCCCAAGCCATTACTTATATTGATCAACACGAGTGGAGGTGGGCATCGCAGTGCTACATTTACAATGCGTATGTTGCAGGTGCTGGATAGCGTAACTAATGGGCGCATTATGCCACAAACGTTTTTAATAAACGGTGCATCTGGGGGTATGATAGGTGCAGCTTATTATAGAGAGCTTTACCGTAGACAATTAGAAGGAAGAAAAATAAACCTGCAAAGTAGAGAGTATGTAAACGATATTGGCGGCGATTTATTAAACCCTTTGTTTACTTCTTTTTTTGCCAGAGACTTAATAGCACCAGCACAAAAATTCAATATCGGCTCTTATAGCTATGTAAAGGATAGAGGTTATGCTTTTGAACAAAAGCTCAATGATAATACCAGAGGGTATTTAAACAAGCAATTGAAAGATTATCAAGCAGACGAATACAATGCCCGCATTCCGTTATTATTTTTAGGCTCTGTAGTAACCCGTGATAGCCGTAAAATGCTTATTAGCACACAGCCACTACGCTTTATGATGCAGCCAAGTATGGATACATTGCACTTACCCAATGCCGACCCCGATGCGATAGACTTTGTTTCTTTTTTTGCAAAGCAAGATGCTTATAACCTTCGTTTTTTAACAGCACTACGTATGAATGCCACTTTCCCGGTGGTATTGCCCAATGTATGGTTGCCCTCTAACCCTGTAATTGATGTAATGGATGCTGGCCTTCGAGATAATTATGGACAAGAAACCACTCTTCGTTTTTTAACACAGTTTGAAGATTGGGTAATGGAAAACACTAGTGGTGTATTAATTTTACAAATAAGGGACAGGGCCGCCGGTGCATGGGAGCATCCCTATGTATCAGAAAATTTGGGCGATCATCTATCCAAGCCTTTTTTATTGCTGCAGCATAATTGGTTTACAATGATGGAGTATGCCCAAAACGACATGTTGCACTATTTTAGCACTCGCAGCGGCACACCAATTTATAAAATTGCCTTTCAATATCATACGGATAAAGAAGAAAATAAAGCCGCCTTAAATTTTCATCTTACCAAGAGAGAACAGAAGGATATTTTGCAAAGTATTTATGCAGAAGGAAATCAACGGGGCTTAAAAAGCTTGCAACAATTATTGCAAGCCCAAAAAGACAGTTTGCCTTAAGGAAGTAGTATGGAATGTACATTGCATAATTTACGGCTGTATCAAACTAAAGCAAGCGGGTAGTATTTTTATTACTACATTATCGGGTGTAGCTGCTGGGTCGCCATCAATATGCATAGGCGCAAATTGATGATTGATAATTGTAATAGTACTGCATTGAAAATAAATTACTGCTTGTTTGCCTTCGCCAATGGCTGTTTTTTGTAACTCATTTTTCCCCCACACCTGTTTTAAAGTTTGGCGTATCATACTCAGTTTATGCTGCTTGGTTACAATCACAATATCTAACAAGCCATCGCTAAGGCTGGCTTTGGGAGCAATGGTAAAGTGGTTGCCAAATTGATTGCTGTTGGCAATGCTTATAAAAAAAGCATCGGTGGTAAATGTAGTATGCCCAATATCTATTGTAAAGGAATAGGTTTTAGCAGCTATAAAATTTTTAACAGTTTGCTTTACATAGGTAGCAAGGCCACGCTTTGGTTGGTTAGCAAAATCATGGGCTACTTTGGCATCAAACCCTAAGCCTGTAAGCATGCAGGCAAACTGATTGTTAATAGTATAACCGTCCACTATTTTAGCATGTGCATTAAAAATAATGCTTAAGGCTTTAGCTGTTTGTTTGGGAATGCCCGCGGCAAAAGCCAATCCATTACCTGAGCCGCATGGAATAATACCGAAGCGAACTGTAAAGCGCCGCAAACTGTGCACCACCTGGTTTACCGTACCATCGCCACCGGCAATTACTATATCGGTTACTTTTTTTTCTTCAATCAACCCGTATAAAAAAGAATAATCGCCATAAGCTACAGAGGGAAATATTTGATACGGGATGCCCTTGGCTTTTGTTTCTTTCTCTACAAAAGCTTGCAGGTCCTTCTTAGTACGGGTGCCTGAAATGGGGTTGATGATGTATAGTATATAACGGTGCAAAATGAGATGTAATTTATTAAAGGGTAAAGTTATAATAATACTGTCAGTGGATAATAGGTAAGCACATTAATGCCCCGCCGTTTTAGGCGGGGCATTAATAGTTAGCTATTTATTTTACATTTTCAGCATTGCCGCAGGCAATTAATTTGTGTAATTTTTCTTGGCCTTCAATTATGAAACTCATTAATAGGTTACTATTTCGTGTTATTTAGTGTAATTCGTGGCCAAAATAATCCTTGGACGATTCCTAATTTCAAAATCCTTTCTTCTCTCCCACCTTCGCTTTTATAGTTGAAAACTTAGGCGCAAGTCCCATATTGTAAAAGGTAAAAGCAAAAATATCAGCCGTCGTTTCTAATCCTTTTTTTAAATTACTGGCGCCATGGCCGCTGTTTACATCTACCCTTATTAGTACCGGGTTATTCCCTTTATAATGTTCTTGTAAAGTGGCGGCATATTTAAAAGAGTGGGCGGGTACTACACGGTCGTCATGGTCGGCAGTGGTAACGATAGTAGATGGATAGTTAATACCCGGCTTTATATTGTGCATGGGCGAATAGGCTATTAGTGTTTTAAAATCTGATGCACTATCACTAGTGCCATACTCGGCTATCCAGTTCCAGCCGATGGTAAATTTTTGAAAGCGCAACATGTCCATAACGCCTACTTGTGGTATAGCCACTTTAAATAAATCGGGCCGCTGGTTAATAACGGCGCCCACTAACGTACCACCATTGGAGCCACCTTGCACGGCCAAATATTGATTAGAAGTATATTTATTATTTATTAAAAATTCGGCACCGGCAATACAGTCATCAAACACATTTTGTTTTTTATGTCGCATACCTTCTTCGTGCCATTTTTCTCCATACTCACTACCGCCACGCAAATTAGCAATGCAATAAATACCACCTTGCTCTAACCAACTAATACGAGAGGGAGAAAAAGAAGGAGTACTACTAATATTAAAACCACCATAACCATATAAGATAGTTGGGTTTTTACCATTTTTTTCTAATCCCTTTTTATAGGTTACAAACATGGGAACTTTAGTTCCATCTTTTGATGGATAAAAAACCTGTTCCGTTAAATAATCTTCCGGATTAAACTTTAGTTCTGGCTTGCGGAACACAGTACTTTTACCCGTAGCAATATCATATTGAAAAATAGTTGGCGGATATATAATAGAAGTAAATGAGTAAAATACAAATTTATCCGTACGTACTCCGCCAAAGCCACTGGCAGACCCAAGCCCCGGCAATTTTACTTCTCTCTCCAGTTTACCATTAAAATCATACACATACACTCGGCTAGTTACATCTTTCAGATAGTTTACAAATAATTTACCACCAGCAGATGTTACGGATGCAATATTTTCATCTTTCTCCGCTACAATTGTTTTCCAATTTTGTTTAGAGGGGTTATTAGGGTCTACAGCTATGAGCATACGGTTTTTGGCACCATCATTAGTACTCAATATAAAACGACCGTTGCTTTCTATTACAAAGGAATAATTGAATTTACCAGGTGCGGCCACTATTGGCTTAAAAGTTTTGTCGTTGCTTTTACTATCATAATACCAAAGGGCGTTGCCATCTTTACCTTTGCCACGGTCGCTGATGTTTAAAAACACATAGCGTTCATCCTCGCTTGTAAACACTCCATGAAAACGTTGCGGATTAGTGGCATCTTCATATATCAGTTTATCTTCTGATTGTAAGGTGCCCACTTTGTGATAAAATACTTGGTGATTTTCATTTTTAGTTGACAGCTCTTTTCCTTTAACCGGTGTGGGATAGCGGCTGTAAAAAAATCCATCGCCCTGCCAACTAACGCCGGAAATTTTTATCCAATCAAGCGAGTCGGATAAGTATTGTAACGACCTTAAATCCATTACAAAAAAGGTACGCCAATCGCTACCGCCTTTTGATTTGCCTACCACTGCATAGCGGCCATTTTTAGAGATGGAAAATGTAGCTAAACCAGTAGTGCCATCTGCTGAAAATTTATTAGGATCTAAAACCAGTGCTGGTTTACCGCCTAACCCTTTTTGACGATAAAGTACCGATTGATTTTGAAGACCATCGTTTTTATAAAAATAGAAATAGGCATCTTGCTTACTAGGAGAAGAGTATTTGGTGTAATTATTTATTTCTTCTAATCGCTTTAACCAATCAGTGCGGTAATTTATTTTATTAAGATAGCTAAAGGTTACATTGTTTTGATCGGCTACCCATTGCTTGGTGGCTTCACTATTATCATCTTCTAGCCAGCGGTAGGGATCGGCTACAGTGGTGCCATGGTAGTTCTCTTCCACATTTTCTTTTTTTGTAATAGGATAATGAAGCTGGGCTTGTAATGTAGCAATTGGTGCAAACATGAATAGAAAAAAAAGTTTACGCATACAATTAATTTGAGTACTAAAATTAAGTAAATACGATACACTATTTTTTGGAAGCTGATAAGAGGTGATGTTGCAGGATGAATGTAATTTAATAACAAGCCTTTATGACTGTAATAGCCAGCTATCAAGTGTATTTTTATTTATCTGTGCCCAGGGTACCCATGTATCAGTGTTGCGATTATACACTTCTGTGCAGTTGATTCCTACCCATAGTTTATAATCTAATTTAGAAAAGGCGGTACTCATGTACCCCGTGTAGTAGTAGGCTTTTCCCTGCTGCCGGGTGTAGTGCATTTTTTGTAATATTAAAAACTTTCCCAAGCTATAGCGGGCATATGCTGGGTGAAAAAAATTATGAATGCCTGCATTACTGTTTTCTCCTTCGTCTATAATTCCGGCTGCAATTAATGTGTGCCCATCTCTAATTTCAACACAAGTGGTATGGTAAATACTTTGGGTAGCTTCGCCCAGCAGGCTCTCTTGTAAAGAGGACGAAATATCAAAATCAATAGAAGCACGGTATAATTGGTATAAATTTTCCAGCTCCTCAGTATTGGCAAATGGCACTACATGTACGGTAAATTTATTACCCGCCTTGCTTATTTTTTTGTGCGACGGGGTAGGGGTGTATGCTGCCGCCAAGTGGCGTAGCCAGAATACAGGCACAAGGCTATCATCCTTTACTATAATATCGGTAGTAAAAATAGATTGCTGCATACGGTACCATCCAGCTGCCAGATATATATCGAGTATATTTTGTGGAAGGCTTTCGGGTATATGCACCTCATAGTAAATCATGAAAGGCAATTTAGCAATTGTAGAGAAATAACTGGTGACAATTGTAGCAAAAAAAATTTTAATAAAAGCGGTTATGGCATGTTTAGTTTTATATATGCTTTAAACAACAATGGCACAGTGCGCAGGCTTACCTATTAATTTTTTGGTGCATGTTTTGGTTTTTTATTTCTTTATCGTAATATTGCAATATTAAACTACTGTATGGGAGCTACAAAAACAGATCATTTTACGGAAAAGCAAAATAAAATAGCCACTTTGGCAAAAGCTTTAGGCCATCCGGCTCGCATAGCCATTATGGAGTATTTACTAAAAGTGGATACTTGTATTTGTGGAGATATTGTAAACGAATTACCCTTAGCCCAGCCTACCGTATCTCAACACTTAAAAGAATTAAAAAATGCAGGCCTTATTAAAGGAGATATTGATGGCAATGCCATTTGCTATTGTATTGACGAAAAAGCATTAGAAAAGTTACAAACGTATTTCGGAAACATCACTACTAAGTTAGCATTGAAAAAAAACAATTGCTGTTAATCATTAAAAATTTTTAAAATGAAGTTATCAGAAATTAAAGAACACCTTAGTTCGGTAGAAGGCATAAATTTTAAACTGCCCACAGGCGCTTATGTGCCCGCCCATTTTCATGTTACAGAAGTGGGATTGGTTACTAAGCATTTTATTGATTGTGGCGGTACAGAACGCTTTGAAAAAGTGGTAAACTTTCAGCTTTGGGATGCCAACGATTTTGAACATCGTTTAAAACCACAAAAACTAGCCAACATTATTGCACTATCTCAAACTAAATTAGGCATTGACGATTTGGAAATAGAAGTAGAATACCAATCGGATACTATTGGCAAATATGGTTTACATTTTAATGGCCAAGATTTTTTGCTGGTAACGAAGCAAACAGCCTGT
Source organism: Bacteroidota bacterium (assembly GCA_039796695.1). Lineage (GTDB taxonomy): Bacteria > Bacteroidota > Bacteroidia > Chitinophagales > Chitinophagaceae > JJ008. The sequence continues at coordinate 143,391 of JBDKJF010000002.1, read as the reverse complement.
TTGGCTAGCGACGCCTGCGGTATTCCGCCAGGAAAACAAAAAGTTGATATGCAAAATTTGCAAACCGAAGGGGAAACTTGCTGCACACCGGGTGGCGGTTGTTGCTAATTTTATAAAACCATTCAATCATACTTACTATGAAAATTGCTTTGTTTAGCGATGTACATGCAAACCTTCCTGCCTTACTGGCATTTTTTAAAGATGTGGATAGCCGAAACCCCGATAGTATATATTGCTTAGGCGATTTGGTGGGTTATAACGTATGGCCCAACGAAGTGGTGAACGAAATAAAAAAACGAAATATTTCTACCATTGCTGGTAATTATGATTATGGCATTGGCCGAATGAGCAATGAATGTGGTTGTGCTTACAAAACGGATAACGAAAAAGACAATGGAAAAATTTCTATCGCTTTTACTAATGCAATAATGAAGGAGGAGGAAAGAAAGTATTTGCGTACACTTCCTGCACATATAAAAGTGGAGTTTCAGTTAAACGAAGACAAATTAAATTTGCTTTTGGTGCATGGCAGCCCACGAAAAATAAACGAATATCTTTTTGAGGATAGAGAAGAAAAGAGTATGCTTCGCATAATGCAAGACGCAGATGCAGATATACTTTGTTTTGGGCATACACACAAACCGTATCACCGCATATTAAATGCTGGCGTTGATGGAAAAAATCATTTCCGTCATGCTATCAATATTGGCTCTGTTGGTAAGCCAAAAGATGGCAACCCCATGGGAGGTTATGTAATACTTACCATTAATGACAATAGTTCTATATTAAATAAAGACAGCATTCAAGTAGAATTTATCCGTTTTGACTATGATGTAGAAACGGCAGCCAAAGCGGTGGAAGAAAGCCCGTTGCCTAATGAATTTGCTGATATGTTGCGAAAAGGCGTATAATACCATAATAGAAAACTATCAAACTCCTCCAAGTAAGACACAAGTAGATGGTGAGGAAGGTGCATGAGCGAGTATTGAAAAGGTGCCAGTTATTTTACAACTGGCACCCGTTAATGCATAATAATGCACCGCTTTAACTATTGAAGTGATGCTAAGTATATTTATAACTGTGAGTGGTAATATGCGGATAACGTTTTGTTTATAAGAAATACGTAAATGTTATCATCTGACAGCTATAGTTATAAAGCTTAATAAAGGAGGTTTATTCTTTTGTATTATTGATTAATTCTGCTTCTTTTTCAATATCCGATTCGTTGCTTTTCGAGTTTGCCTCTTTCGTTTTCATAATAAGCTTTGGGTTAATATCGTCAGATACTTTAATTGCATTATCGCATACAGTAAAGCATATGCTTCTATATGAAAGGCATGCTTTGGGGTTCCAGTTTTTTGAGCATCTATTTACGTAATGCGTTAAAACATAACAGCCCGGGCTTAGCACTGTTGCAGGTATAGTAATTGTACTACCAGTACTTTGCCACTTGATAGAGCCAGGCATCCATTTACAACCATTGGTAGAAGCGCAGCTAACTTGTTTTAAAGTCCATCCGTTGCCTAAGGTTGTACTTGCGCCGATAGCAGCAGCTGTAGCTACGGTACCGCCCCCAAGTGTAGTATTTAGGGATAAATTTACATTCGTATTTGGTACGGGACAATCGCAGCATTGGCCCTGTATTTGTGTAGCATTACCTGATAATAGAAACCCTCCAACTTGATCTATAAAACGTACCCTTACCCTTAATTTGTATTCTCCTTTTGTTGGGCATTTTATTGTAGTGTCTACAGCTTTTCTTAAGCTATAATAGTTAGGCGTGTTTACTGGGGGCACTCCTAATATAATAACACCAGATGATGGTGTAACAAGCTCTAAACCCATTAGCACATCATCTGCACTTACTTGAAAGTTTAAATTTAACTGGTTAATTCCAGCGGAAACATTAATGATTGTTTCAAAAGAATATATGCCTGATGTTACATTTATTGATCCTGTAGGGCTAATCCATTTTGCATTGGTTCCTACTACAGGTGTGGGTTGTTGGCCGTTCCAGATAGGATGAGGTGATGCGATTACAGCTGTACTACTTCCTGGGGAAACTGTCCAGCTGGCAACACCAGTACTTATGTTTTGGGCTTTAGTAGCCATAGCGATGAGCAGTAATAGAAAGATTGCAAATATTTTTTTCATTGTTAATTTATTTTATTGAATGATGCCTATTTCTTATCGGGCTTCGGCTTTCCCGATTGGTTGATTTATTTTTATCGTAAAAGGGTTACATGGCCTACGTATGCATTTTTTTTTCCTGAAGAATAATAAGCCTTTGTACCTTTTATTTTAAGTAATGTATTTGCTTTTACTTCATCAATATATATGTAACCATTTTTTTCTAGAAGCAACGGCACTGATACAGTATTACCATCCGTTTTAATTAGTTTTAATACCAGGGCATCGGGATTGTACTCCAAAATATATTTGAGTATATGTTCAGAATATGAGGTTTTCAATAATGCCTTTATTTCGCTGATGTTTAAAACTCTTTTTTGCCCATTGATGATGCCATCTGATAAGGCATAAAAGGCTCCGGCTTTTAAGTCGATACTCCGTTCTTTTATAGTAGCAGCTGAACAACGATGCAAGGGCATAATATCTCTTTTACCGCATCTTGCGCAATCAGTCGCTCTTACATGTGCTTGCATACTATCAATAGCCACAGTTGATTTTTTTAAAGTGTCTTTGTTTAATTCATGTTGTTTGCTATTTGCTTGCCATATTGGTTTAACGTATTTATGAACTACTTGTCCGTTTACTAATAAAACGGTAATTATAAGTGTCATAAGTAATGCAATCTTTTTCATAATAACGATTTATTGATTTATGCCTACTCTCAATCGGTTTTCGGCTTCCCCGTTAGTGTTTTTTGATGGTGCTTTTGTAGCAGCTTGCAAGTGGCGTACCCCGCTATAAATGCATAGTGTAAAAGTGAAAAATGAGTAAAAGAAAAAGGGCAGTATTGTTACGGAAAGTTTTTATCCTCATTACCTGAAATAAACAGGTAGAAATACCTGCTCTATTTTTTTAATGTGTATATTAGTTTTGATACCATCTTTTCAACTTAAATTTTTTGTTATGAAGTATGTAAACGGGAAAGCTCTGCTAGTAGCACTTGCAGCACTGGCTACAATTTTTATTTCTTCTTGTGGTAATAAATGCGATTTCGGTCCGGAAAATTGGACACATTTTGTACCAAAGGACACAGCCCGCCAATGGGTAAGAAATTATCTGGCAAAGTATGATAGTGATACAAGTAATAGAAACAGTACAAACTTGATTGAAAGAAGGTATTGCAGTAACCTTTTTTCTCTGGGAAGAGCCGATGATTTTAAACAGGGTAAATGGATGATGGGTACCATGATGTGCCAAGATAGTGTGATTGGTTTTCGAATTTATTATGGCCTTAAAACTCCACAAAGCAATACCATTATCCCTATATTGGTAGGTGTAGCCAGCGGCACAAATAATGATGTTTATTGGAAAAAGCCTATTAAAACAAATGACATTAAAGCGAGTTTTAAGGGCGCTACTACCGAAGAAGTTGTGATGGACATAAGTCAAAAAATACCACCGCCCATGAGTATCGGAAATGTAAATTTATTTTAACAAATGGCTTAACGTTTAGCATGAATATAGATTTTGTTCTGGCAATGAGTTGCGCCCCACCTGCTTTACTGGGCTTGTATAAATATAAACGGGTGAATAAGTTGTTTCACCCGTTTATATTAACGATAGTTTTATCGTTAATTACTGAGCTGTCAACAAGCTATTTTATTTCAAAGGAGGCATTATGGCCATATTACTATTTAGCTGCCAATATTTACTTGGTGATAAACGTATTGTTGTTTCATCAGTTTTTTTTGTTTAGTAAAATAAGCTCCGAAAAATATAAATGGCTGTACAGCGCTATCTTTCTTATATTATTTCTCGCATCTGCTATTTTTTTAAACCACCCGCTTAAAATTTTTCCTGCTTGGTTAAATGTGGCTTATTCGCTGTATTTATTAGGTGCAGGTGTAAAGCTGTTAAGTGTACAGGTGATGGATACTAAATTGCCGATATTAAGAAATCCAAATTTTTATATTGCGCTGGGTTGTATACTTTTTTATTTATACACTTTATTCACTACTATCGTTTCCATCACACTACATAATACCCTTCCGCTGGATTGGCATATTTTTAAGATTGATAAAGTTATAAATGTGCTTCACTATTTATTATTTTTAATCGCCATTTTATGGATGAGCAAAAAAAATTAGCTGCTAAGGCAATATTAATTTCTGCCTTATTGGTTTTTGTTATTGCCGCCTATTTTATTTATCTTTTCATAAGGCAGCAAAAAAAGATAATGGCTTGGCAGTCCTTGCGTATTAAAGCGGAAATAGAGTATATCGAAAACGAACGAAAACGTATAGCTGGCGATTTGCATGACGAACTGGGGCCCGTACTTTCAGCCGTACGTCTACAAATTAACCACCTAGAACCAACCGAGGAAACCGATAAAATGGTATTGGAAAAATCGAACAATCAAATTGATGAAGTAATAAAACGCTTTAGAGAAATATCATACAACCTTTTGCCCAATACACTGGTGCGCAAAGGGCTAGTAAAAGCTACTGAAGAATTTGCGGATCGTATGATGGCTTCTACCAAATTACAAATTAAATATACGCATACGCTTGCTTACCGGCTTGCAGAAAATAGGGAGATAAATGTTTATCGCATTATACAAGAGATTGTACATAATACAGTAAAACACGCAAGAGCCACTTTGTTGCAAATAAATATGCAGGAGCAAGCAGGCCTACTAATTATTACCACTACCGATGATGGTGTTGGGTTTAACTATTCAGAAAAGTCGGCAGCAGGTGGAGGCTTGGGTTTGCTGAGCTTGCAAAGCAGGGTAGAAGTGTTAAATGGGCAGTTAACGGTTAATAGTTTGCCAGGCATGGGCACTCATTTTATTATTGAAATACCCACTACATGACAAACGGAAAGATAGGATTACTAATTGCGGACGACCATGAAATGTTTAGAGATGGTTTTAAACTGATGCTCACAAAGCAGTCCGATATACAATTACTGGGCGAAGCTGAAAATGGAAATGAATTAATACAACTAGCAACCGAACTAAAGCCAGATGTAATAATTACCGATATTAAAATGCCTATCATGGATGGCATAGAAGCGACCAAAAAAATTACCGCACTTTTTTCTGACATAGGCATTATTGGCCTTTCTATGTTTGATGAGGACGATTTAATTATAGATATGCTAGAGGCTGGCGCAAAAGGTTATCTTTTAAAAAATGCCAGTAAAGAAAAAATTATTGAAGCCATTAAAACAGTTTATAACGACGATCCGTATTACTGCGCCACTACCAGCAGAAAACTAACGGAAATGATTGCTAAAAGCAGATTTAACCCTTATAATAAAAAGAAGAAAATAGAATTCTCTGAAAGAGAGAAAGAAATAATTAATTTAATATGCAAAGAGCTTACCAATAAAGAAATAGCAGAAAAGCTTTTTTTAAGTGTTAGAACTGTAGAAGGTCACCGATTGAATGTATTAGAAAAAATGGGTGTTAAAAATTCTGTAGGCGTAGTTATTTACTCTATTAAACATAAATTAATTGACCTATAACATTGTTACCAGCTATATTCTCTTACTTCACCTCCTGCATGTCCACTAATCTTTTATAAAAACCACCCTGCGCCAGCAATTGGTCATGGTTGCCACGCTCTACTATTTTTCCTTTTTGCAATACTACAATCTCATCGGCATGGCGAATGGTGCTAAGGCGATGCGCAATAACAATACTGGTTCTGTTTTGCATCATATTATTAATTGCATCTTGTACCAGCCTTTCACTTTCTGTATCAAGGGAAGAGGTGGCCTCGTCTAAAATCAATATGGGTGGATTTTTTAATACAGCCCTTGCAATGGTTAAGCGCTGCCTTTCGCCACCACTTAACTTCATACCCCTGTCGCCAATATTAGTATGGTATCCATTTTCTTTTTTAATAATAAAACTGTGGGCATTTGCAATGGTAGCTGCTGCAGTTATTTGCTCCGGTGTAGCAGTAGAAAAACCTAATGCAATATTATTAGCTATTGAATCATTAAATAATATAGGCTCTTGTGTAACAATGCTCATTAAACTACGTACAGCGTGTAATGAATAGTCTTTTATATTGATGCCATCTATCAATACTTCGCCGCTGGTAACGTCATGAAAACGAGGTATCAAATCGGCCAGTGTACTTTTACCGGCACCGCTTGAGCCTACTAAGGCTACCGTTTTTCCTTTTTCTACCACTAGGTTTATATTGTCAAGTATCACCGCATCCTCATAAGCAAAACATACATTTCTAAATTCAATCTTATTATTAAAGCAGGTTAGTTGTTTCCCATTTGGATTATCATTTACTGTAATGGGAGTGGTTAATATTTCTTCTATTCTATTGATAGCGGCAGCGCCCTTACGCATGTTGCTAAAGGAAGTAGAAAGTGCTTTAGCAGGGTTGATAATGTTGTAAAAAATTCCTAAAAACCCCAGAAAAGCCGAGGCCTCTAATAATTGACCATTTAATACCAGCCTGCCGCCATAGTAAAGTACAATGGCAAACATTAAAATACCTAATGTTTCAGAAAGCGGCGAGGCCAAATCTCTTTTGTATGCTATTTTATTTTTGGCCGTTAATAATTCCTGGCTTGTTTTAAAAAACTTGTCTCTAATTAGGTTTTCAATATTAAACCCTTTTATTACTCGCAAGCCGCCCAAGGTTTCGTCAATAATGGAAAAGCTTTCGCCACTTTTTTGGGCCACTAGCTCCGATTGCTTTTTTAATGACTTTGAAATGCGACCAATTACTAATCCCAATACGGGTATCAATATGAAAATAAATAGTGTTAATTGTACGCTAATCAAAAACAAAACGGTAAGGGTAATAACGATGGTCAACGGATCTCTAATCCAACCTTCTAGCGTACCTACTACAGAGCTTTCTACCTCACCCACATCATTGGATATTCGGCTCATCAAATCGCCTTTTCTTTTTTCGCTAAAATAACCAATGGGCAGCCGCAATATTTTGTCATACATTTCTTCCCGCAGCTGGTTTACTACTCTATTTTTAAGGGGATTAAGTATATAGTAGGAAAGATATATAAACAGGTTTTTAAGTACAATAAAAAGCAACATCAACAAACAAATAAAACCTAGTGTAGATACTTTACCACGGGTAATTAATGATTGACTCAAAAAACTATTTACCCATTGTATTACCGGGTTATTGCTAACTTTCACCAAAGTATTACATTCGGTACAGCCAGGTCTGGTATCGGTAAATATTAGTTGCAAAAAAGGCATTAACATACCTACCGATACAATGGAAAAAATGATACTTAACAAAATAAACAGGAAATAAAGTAATATTTTACCCTTGTAAGCCCTTAAATATTGAAAAATGCGAGAGTATTGCCTCATGCTAATGCTTAAGAAGAGCAAAGTAACTAATTTTGCTTTGCATGACCGGTATAATAGTGGGTCAAAATAAATAATTATAATATATGGAAGAAGGTAAAAGGCAGAAACAAATAGCAGGATTGTTAAATGAGGAGATGAATATCATTATGCAAAAACTAGGGTTATCCATGCTGGATGGGGGTATGGTATCAATATCATCCGTTAAAGTAACCCCAGATTTACTAGAGGCCCGTTTTTATCTTAGTTTTTTTCAAGTAAAAGACGGGAAAGCGGCCCTTCAAAAAATTGAGGAGAGGCAGCATGAAATAAAAAAAGAGCTAACCGCTAAAGTGCGCCATCAGCTGCGCAGTATGCCAGTGCTCAAGTTTTTTTATGATGATACACTAGATCATGTATTTAAAATGGAAGAACTGTTTAAAAAAATTGAAGAAGAACGGAAAGGTGGCAATAAATAACCGATAGTTATTAGGGCTAAGGCAACTTAGCTTATTTCAAAACATATTTTACAATCGATCTACCTGAAAACGATCCATTTTCTTTTTGCCTGGCGCTACTTTAAGGCCAAAAAATCAACCAATGCTATTAATATCATAGCATGGGTAAGTATATTGGCTTTTGTATTTGGCACCATGGTACTAATATTGGTGCTTAGTGTTTTCAATGGTTTTGAAGGAATGGTAAAAGACCTGTATTCTACTTTTTATACCGACATTAAAATTACCGCCACACAGGGTAAAAACATTACCTTAAGCCCGCAGCAAATAGGCCAGCTAAAGCAGCTACAAGCGGTTAAAAATTTATCCTTAATAGTAGAAGAAAAAGCATTGTTGCAAAATGGCCCTTATCAATCTGTTATTTATTTAAAAGGAGTAGATGACGCTTACCAACAAGTGTCTGGGGTAGCACAAAATTTAACAGCAGGGGTAAACTATAATATAGGCACAGCAGATGCACCACGTTTAATTGTGGGTATAGGGGTAGAGGAGGCACTTGGTATTAGGGCCGATGAAGCAGCAATGCCCTTAGATATTTACTTACCTCGCCGGACCGGCTCGGAAAAGCTGAATGAATTAGAAGATATAAGTAATAACCGTATACATCCATCTGCCTCCTTTAGAATACAGCAGGACTTTGATAATAAATACGGCATTACGCATATTGATTTTGTAAAAAATGCTTTGCGATTACAACCAAACGATTATACGGCTGTAGAAATGGTATTAAAAAACCCCGCCGATGCAAATGCCGTAAAGCGAAAAATAAAATCACTATTGGGAGATGCCTATCTAGTACAAAACAAATACGAACAAAACAAAAGCCTTTACGCCATTATGAATTTAGAACGATGGGTAATATACGGAGTTCTTTGTTTAATATTAGTAGTAGCAGCATTTACCATGATTGGCGCCTTAACGATGTTAGTGTTAGAAAAGCAGAAAGATATTGGTGTGTTACATGCACTGGGCAGCCCCCGCAGTTTTATACAGCGCATTTTTTTAACAGAAGGCATGCTAATTGCCGTATTGGGTAGTGGCGTAGGTATGTTGTTAGCATTTATCATTGCACAATTACAAATGCGTTATCATTTAGTGCCTTTACAAGGAGGCTCGTTTCTTATTGATTACTATCCGGTAAAGTTGCGTTGGCAAGATTTTTTATTGGTGGGTACTACCGTTTATTTGGTAGCTATAATAGCAGCTTGGGTGCCCTCAAAAAAAGCAGCCCGTCAGCAAATGGGGCTGCGGGCTGAGTAATGATGATAATTTTTTTCTGGAATAATTAGTAATCTCCCAACGTTTCGGGCACCTGTGCCAAGGCCTTAGCCAGTTGCTCATCATTAGGGGCAATGCCGTGCCACTCATGTGTGCCTTCCATAAAGTCAATTCCTTTGCCCATAGCAGTACGCATCATAATACCAATGGGTTTGCCCTGGCCAGTTAATGATTTGGCCTTTTCTAAAGTAGCCACCACTTCATCTATATTATTGCCATCCATTTCTAGCGTAGTCCATCCAAAGGCTTCAAACTTTTCGCGGATATTACCCAGGTTCATTACTTTATCCGTAGGACCATCTATTTGCTGCCCGTTCCAATCTATGGTACAAATTAAATTATCTACTTTATGGTGGGCGGCAAATAATACAGCCTCCCAAATTTGTCCCTCATTCAATTCTCCATCGCCATGTAAGGAAAAAACAAGATTTGGCTCTTTATTTAATTTTTTGGTAATAGCAGCACCAATAGCCACACTCATGCCTTGGCCTAAAGAACCCGAAGCAATGCGAATGCCCGGTAAATGCTCGTGAGTGGCGGGGTGGCCCTGCAAACGAGTGTTTAATTTTCGAAAAGTAGCTAATTCAGCCACATCAAAATAACCCGCCCTAGCCAAAGTGGAATAATATACAGGAGAAATATGGCCATTAGATAAAACAAACACATCCTCGTTTGTTGCATCCATATTAAAGTTGGGGTGGTGTTTCATTACTTTAAAATATAATGCAACAAAATATTCCACACAGCCTAAAGAGCCACCGGGGTGGCCACTGGCCACGCCATGAACCATTCTAACGATGTCTCGACGTATTTGAGCTGAAATTTTACTTAATTCGGCCATAAAATTAGTAGTTATTAAACTTTTGTATATTTTGCACCTCTAAACCACCAATGCACTGCAAATGTGCATTCTTTTTTCGATAAAAAATTCAAAAAAACGAAATTCAACTCCGCCAAATTCAATATTACCTGTGTTGACGATTGCTAAATGTGCCGTTATAGAAAAAGTGTACGAAAAAGTAAACTTTTTACATTAATGGAGGAAAGGATTAACTAAAAAAAATGTTATGCACGGTTTGGATGTTTTATTAACTACGTCGGTTTCATTTATTATCACCTTTTTGGCTATCCCTATTGTACTACAAATAGCGGAAGTTAAAAAACTATACGATATACCGGATGAACGCAAGCTACACAACCGCCCTATTACCTCGTTAGGCGGGGTGGGTATTTTTGCTGGCTTTATTTTGGCGGCTTTACTGTCTATTCAAAGTCAAAATGCAGCAGACCTTCAAAGTTTTTTTGCATTTTTTGCCGCGGCCATCGTTATATTTTTTCTAGGGCTAAAAGATGATTTGATGATTTTATCGGCCAGTAAAAAATTTATTGGCCAATTACTAGCCGCTTCTATCATAATACATTTAGGAGATATTAGGCTAGATAGTATGTACGGCTTATTTGGTATTGAACAATTACCCGAAGGCTTTGGCTTGGCGCTTTCCTACCTCACCATCATAGTAGTGGTTAATTCCTTTAACTTAATAGATGGTATAGATGGATTAGCCGCCAGTTTAGGCATATTAACCACCGTAGTTTTCGGAGCCTATTTTTTTGCTATTAACTATCAAGCCTACGCTTTACTAGCCTTTGCCATGGCTGGCAGCTTGGGTTCGTTTATGATATTCAACCATCATCCTGCCAAAATATTTATGGGCGACTCTGGCTCGCTAATGTTAGGAATGGTTAATTCCATACTGGTTATAAAATTTATTAACGTAGCACACGAGCCATTAGTAGCTATACCGGTTACGGCTTCAGTAGCCCTTGGCTTTTCTATACTTATTGTTCCACTATTGGATACACTGCGTGTATTTGGTGTAAGAATAGCAAATGGCAAATCGCCCTTTACACCAGATAGAAACCATGTGCACCATTTATTACTTGATAGAGGTTTGAGCCATCCCGCCATCGCTTTTACTTGCGTAGCAATAAATATTGGGTTTATTGTTTTGGCTTGGTTTACACGCTCATTAGGCACCACCTATGTACTGCTAATAATGCTTACATTAGCCTTTAGTGGCCTTGCCTTTTTATATTATTATAAACGACCAGACAGAAGAATGGTAGTTTCAAAATCAAAAACAGGAAGAACCGAATTAAAAACCAGTAGCAAAGTGGTGGCCTTAACAGAAGAAATAGGCACCCGAGAAAAACAAAACTAATCAGCAAAAGGTAGCAATACCGGCCCCTGCATGGCGGGGGCTTTTTTATTGTGCTATATTTTTCTTTTACTTTTAGTAGCTTTGCTATCCAATAAAAATCAAGTATGTTAGAAGATATTGCCTCCATTACAAGTAATACTGATAGCCTTATGAAAAAGGCTATAGCACACCTGGAAACAGAATTAATAAAAATAAGAGCAGGTAAAGCTAACCCCCAAATGTTAGATGGCTTAGTGGTGGATTATTATGGCTCGCCCATGCCTATCAATCAGGTAGCTAATATTAGCGTAATGGATGCCCGCACATTAACAATACAGCCTTGGGAAAAAAACATGTTACAACCCATTGAAAGGTCTATCATAGCAGCAAACCTGGGGGTTACCCCTCAAAATGATGGGTTAATTATACGCCTTTCATTACCACCACTTACCGAAGAAAGAAGAAAGGAATTGGTTAAACGTTGTCAAGGTGAGGGCGAACAATCAAAAGTAGCTATTAGAAATATTCGCCGCGATGCTATTGAAAATATAAAGAAACTTCAGAAAAACGGTTTGAGCGAAGATGCTGCAAAAGATGCAGAAGCGGATATACAACAGCTTACAGATAAGTTTACCGCTGTGGTAGAAAAACATTTAGAGGCCAAGGAAAAAGAAATAATGTCTATTTAAAATACGCATACGAGCATTAAAAAGGGAACTGCTATTGTTCCCTTTTTTAATAATAAAAAAATTAGTATAACTATTTCATTTGGTTGGTAGAAGGCCTATTGGCAAGGTACACCCCCAATAAAATAATACCAAGACAAAAAAACGTTAACCCTGTAACTTTTTCGCCGTCTATCATGCCCCAAATTAATGCAACGAATGGAATGCCATACGTTACAAGCGATGCAAAAACTCCCCCTGCCCTTTTTACTAGTATATAAAAAAGAACGGTTGCAATTGCACTGCCCAAAACGCCTAAAAGGCTTACATATAAAATAGCCTTGGCAACGCCAGGTTGTGCAACATTAATTTTAAAAAATCCATTTAATGCTAAAATAATAGAAGTAGGTATTACCATAAAAGCAAGCGATACAGTAGCGGCATGTACCGCACTTAACCCTTTTAAATATTTACCCACCATGTTTACATTAATACCATATAAAAAAGTGGCTAACAATATGAGAGAGGTGTAGGCTAAATTATTAAAACTAATTTTTTTATCGCCTACTACAGCGGGTAAAAGTATAAGTAATACTAACCCGATAAACCCAATAACTACCCCCCAAATTTTATGCGCTTCAATTTTTAACCGAAAAAAAAGTAAACCCACCACCACCACAAACAAAGGGGTAAGCGAGTTAAGTATGCCACCCAAAGAACCATCTAGTTTGGTTAGTGCTGCCGCAAATAGGAAAGCCGGAAGTAGATTACCAAATACCGCACTTAACACTACGGCACCCAATTTATCTTTAGGTATTTTTTTAAAATGCACCAACGCAAAAGGTACAAAAACCAGCCCTGCAGCAAAAATGCGTAAAGCGGCTATTTGTGAGGCAGAAAGCGCCCCAGTACTATCTTTCATTAATTTAAAGGAGCTACCCCAAATAATACTCAATAAAGTGAAAAGAATCCAATCTATAACTTTTTTATTCATAATCGTATTTCAAAGTTCAGAAAACAAAAGGAGAAGATAGTTTTTTACCAAAGGAATTTCTGAAATGGTAAATTGCAGGCTTAAAAATAGATATGGGAAAAATAAAGCTGAGCGAAATATCTACCCGTGCACCAAAGGAAATGGATAAAGTAGCAACGAAAGAAAAAACAGCACAGTTAGTAACCGAGTTAAGTGAACTGCAAAACCTCCTTTTTGCAGAAGGAAAACATGGTATACTGGTAGTGATACAAGGAATGGACGGCAGTGGCAAAGATGGCGTAATAAGGAATGTATTGGGAAGTATGAACCCACAAGGGGTAACCGTAAAGTCATTCAAAGCGCCTACAGCCGAAGAACTAAGTCATGATTTTTTGTGGCGTGTACACCAGCATGCTCCTTCTAAAGGCATGATACAAGTATTTAACCGCAGCCATTACGAAGATATTTTAATAACCAGAGTGCATAAATGGTGTGATGATGAACTGGCAAAAAAGAGAATGAATGCAATTAATAATTTTGAAAAACTATTACAAGAACATAACAGTACACATATTTTAAAATTTTACTTACATGTATCTGCAACAGAGCAGCAGGAACGCCTGCAGGAGCGTATGAAAGATGCCACCAAAATGTGGAAGTACAACGAAAAGGATTTTGAAGAAGCAAAACGCTGGAATGAGTACATGGCTATGTATGAAGAATGTTTTGAAAACTGTAATCAACCGCCATGGATGATTGTGCCGGCTGATCAAAATTGGTATAAAGAGTACATCATTGCCACGGCTATGCATACCTTATTAACAGGATTAAAAATGCAATATCCCGGCTTAAAGAAGTAGATTTTATTAGCGTTTATAATTAGTTTTGCCACACCATTACTTATCCTTCGAAATTTTATTAAAAAACCTTTTTTATCAAAAAAAATCATGTTTTATGGGAATGCTTAAAGAATTTAAAGAATTTGCAATTAAAGGAAACGTAGTGGAACTAGCTGTAGCCGTTATAATTGGAGCTGCATTTGGTGCCATTGTTACCTCATTGGTGGAGGATGTAATAACCCCACTTTTACTTACGCCAGCTTTAAAAGCTGCGGGCGTAACTGATATTGATAAACTTACTGCCGGGGCAGTAAAATACGGTAAATTTTTAGCTGCTGTTATCAAGTTTATTTTTGTAGCCTTTGTATTGTTTCTAATGGTAAAGGGTATTAACAAAATGAAAAAGAAAGAAGAAGCAGCCCCAGCAACCACACCAGAAGACATTACCCTTTTGCGTGAAATTAGGGATGCACTAAAAAAATAATCACCTAAAACCGGAAAGCTGGCCTACGGCCGATTTCCTTAATTTTGTAAAGTCCTGTTTATACAACAGGACTTTATTTTTCATTAATTAATAGTAATACAGGTGCAGCATACCTCATACCAAATAAAATTACCCCAGTTTGAAGGGCCGTTCGACTTACTTCTTTTTTTTATAGAAAGAGATGAGCTGGATATTCAAAATATTCCCATTACTAAAATCATCAATGATTTTTTGGCCTATATACATCAAACCGGGGAACTTAATATAGAGCTAAGTAGCGAGTTTATACTTTTTGTATCCACTCTTATGCGCATCAAAGCAAAAATGCTACTACCCAGAAAAGAATTGGATGCACAAGGCAACGAAATAGACCCTAGGCAGGAATTAGTAGATAAAATTTTAGAATACAAACGATTTAAAGAAGCCTCTGCACAAATGGCAGAAATGGAAGCCATACGCATGCTAATGGTAAAGAGAGGTAATATACAACAAGAACTTTCCAGTATAGGCGAAGAAGGAAGCGAGGGCACCGAAATACAAAATATTACGCTATTCAAATTAATGAAGGCCTTTGAAAGGGCCATGCAGAAATATAGCGATCGTTTTAATAAGCCGGTACACACGGTAGTGCAGTATAACTATACAATGGAGGCTAGTAGAGATAATATGATAGCACTGGCCAAAGAAAACAAAAATTTATCTTTTGAAAGAATTTTTGAAAAAGCAGAAAATAGAGTGCATGCTATCTTTCTTTTTCTTTCGCTGTTAGAATTAGTTCAACAAAAATTTCTTAATATTATAATTGGCGAAGGAAAAAATAATTTTATTATTGAGTATAACGAACAGCAAAACAACGAAACCGACCTGGAAGAAACCAACCAATCATCATAACCGTAAAAAACTTTAAACATGAAACGTTCAGCAACTGCCCAATGGAAGGGCTCAGGAAAAGAAGGCGAAGGAAAATTAAATGTGGCATCTGGTGTAATAAAAAATAAGAAATATGATTTTCGTAGCCGCTTTGAGGATGGCACCTATACCAACCCCGAAGAATTAATAGCCGCCGCACATGCCGGTTGCTTTTCAATGAAGTTAAGTTTTGTATTAGGTGCCGCTGGCCTTACCCCCAACCGTATAGAAACTACTTGTACGGTAACCTTAGAAAGTGGAACTATTACCAACAGTCATCTTGAGGTAAAAGTAAAAGTGCCTAAATTAAAAGCAAAAGACTTTCCGCAATACGCAGAAGATGCAAAAGCAAATTGCCCAATTAGCAAAGCATTAAATTGCGAAATAACAATGAATGCGCAAATAGTAAAAAGCTTTAAATAATTTACTTTAAATAATTTTTTAAAAATGGGGGTTCAAACTTTTGAATCCCCATTTTTAATTAAAGAAAGTAATTGGCCTATGTTTAAAAGTAATAGAATTATAAGTTTTTAATAGTCTGTAACTACGCTACTTTTCATGCATTTGCAAATCCGTACTTTTGTATCTAAATAACGGGTACATGAAGCTTTCACATTTATCAGAAACATTAATAGGCTCCGAAATTGTAAAACTAGGAGGAGAAATAAGAGAGAAAATAAAACAAGGAGCTAAGATATACAACTTTACCGTAGGCGATTTTGACCCCTCTATCTTCCCCTTACCTAAAGAATTAGAAGATGAAATAGTAGAAGCTTACAGAAAGCATTTTACCAATTATCCAGCAGCAGAAGGTAATCTTGATTTAAGAGAAGCTATACAAGTTTTTTTAAAAGCCCATCAAGGGTTGGAGTATAGTACGCATGAAATATTAGTGGCATCGGGTGGAAGGCCGCTTATCTATGCTGCGTTTAGAGCTATTTGCGATGCCGGCGATAAAATTATTTATGCTGTTCCATCTTGGAATAATAATCATTACACGCATTTTGTAACTGGGCAGCACATTGTAATAGAAGCGGGGGCCGCATCAAACTTTATGCCCACGGCTGCATCACTGGCGCCATATGTTAAGGAAGCCATACTTATTACATTATGTTCACCTCAAAACCCAACTGGTACCACCTTCTCCAAAACGGAGTTAGAAGCCATTTGTGATTTAGTAATAGAAGAGAATAACCGAAGAGGAGAAAATGAAAAAAAATTATATCTGCTGTTTGACCAAATGTATTGGCACCTTACCTATGGCGATATAAAGCATTACGACCCAGTAACACTAAAGCCAGGGATGAGGCCTTACACTATTTATATTGATGCTATAAGTAAGGTATTTGCTGCTACGGGTGTAAGAGTGGGATGGGGCATGGGGCCGGCAACGGTAATAAATAAAATGAAAGCCATACTTACCCATGTAGGTGCTTGGGCACCCATGGCCGAACAAAAAGCGGTGGCCGCTTATCTTAGTAAAACGGATGCTATAAAAAAATACTTAACTCAATTTAAAAACGAAATAGAAGAGCGACTGCGCAGTATTTATAATGGGTTTATGCAATTAAAACAGGAAGGCTTTTCTGTAGATGCTATCACACCGGAGGCGGCTATTTATTTAACTATAAAAATTGATTTAAAAGGCAAACAAACTACAGCAGGTACTGTTTTGAATAACCAAAGCGACGTTACTGCTTATATATTAGATGCAGCAGGCTTAGCTGTTGTTCCTTTTTGTGCATTTGGGGCAGATAAAAATGCTGCTTGGTACAGATTAAGTGTGGGCACTTGTAAAAAAGAAGAAATTAATGAAATGATTAATAAGTTGAGAGAGGCGTTAATGAATTTGAAATAATTTCTTACTATCTGTTATAGCTTAACGATAAACGTAATTACATTTTTACAAATAATTGATGAAGCTCACCTCTACGGTGCATTTTTTGCCAATAATAATTGTTAACTAAAACAACTGCATCCATCATCGGTTATTAACTTATTTTGTCTTTGGGCCTTTTCGTTTTTTGTACAGGGGCATTATCTTTCCAGCGCCATAAGTGCAAGCAAGCAAAAGTGCGGTAAGGGGCCCATTTTGCAGACAACTTAAGCATTTTTTCTTTTACAATTTTTTTATCGGCATCATCAATTTTATATAATGCAATCATAGCATTTTGAATGCCAAGGTCATCTATGGCAAACACATCTTCTCTACCAAGTGCAAACATTAGTAACATTTCTACAGTCCATCGTCCTACGCCTTTAATAGCCGTTAGATAAGTAATGATTTCTTCATTACTCATTTTATTTAGTTTTTTAGCGGCCATGCCAAAGTCTATTTCAAACTGTGCCACATTTTTTACATAGTAAACCTTGGCATTACTTAAGCCAATGCCTCTTAGTTTTTCAAAAGGCGTGTCAATAATTTGTGTGGGTAAAGGCTCCTTACCATCGTAAAGCGCAATAAATCGTTTATAAATTACGTCCGCCACTTTTACACTTAACTGCTGACCCATAATAGAAGCACAGAGATAAACACAAATGTTTTTACGCTTTACTAATGTATGCGGCTCGCTTTGTTGTATAAGCTTTGCCAATTTTTTATCCTTAGAAAGATGTAAAACATAGTTCATGCTGGTATTATTTAATAATAAATATAGACTTTTGTAATATGCAACGCTCTATACAGCTAACAAAAGATGGCTCTCACACCATTGCTATACCTGCAATGGCGGTTACCTATCACTCTGTGCATGGTGCTATTCAAGAGTCGTTGCATGTATTTATTGAAGCAGGGTTTCATTACTATGTATCTACCTACAAGCCAGAAAATGTAGCAGTACTAGAAATGGGTTTTGGCACTGGTTTAAATGCACTACTTACGATGATGGCGTTGGAAAAAACGAATACAGCCGTTTATTATGTTAGTGTCGAAAAATTTCCGCTAAACCATCAAGAGGTAGCAACATTAAACTACTGCCAACAAGTAAACCGACAGGATTTGCAAGATGGTTTTATAGCTATGCATACCATTGAATGGAATCAATCGAGGGCTCTACAAGAAAATTTTATACTGAATAAAAGTAATAGCGATATCCGAACTTTCTCTCACCCCACAAATTTTGATATTATATATTTTGATGCATTTGCCCCAGCTACTCAACCGGCACTGTGGACGGTAGATATATTTACTAAACTGTTTCAACTACTAAATACAAATGGCATTTTGGTTACATATTGCAGCAAAGGCGATGTGCGGCGGGCATTATTAGCAGCTGGTTTTAAAGTAGAAAAAATTCCAGGTCCACCGGGTAAAAGAGAAATGTTAAGGGCAACTAAGCAAGTTAATTGATAGAGTTTTCCCTTTTATAACCCTTTTGTGTAGTAAGGCAACTTTTCTTAATTTATGCACTACTTTTACTAATAGCTACATTACCATAAATCGCTCATGGAAGCAATACAAAAAATTTTGATAAATGTGGCTGCCATTTTTCTGCGTTGTACAAAATATTAACCAAAAAAAAAGAATCTAATATCTCTTTTAGTTATTACATTGCTTTGCTCTCCTCTTTTGGTTCAAAATAAATTAGAAATTGATATTACTACTGGTAGTGATAATCTTGAACCTAAGAGTACACAACATAATGCAGAATTAAGAGTTATTTTAAAGAACAGACCAGATGTGGCAAAGCAAAATATTAATGATAGCAAGGAGTGGCCTAATCGATCAACAAGAAGAATTATTATTAATCTACCGGCCGATGTTACAGAGGCAGGTATTAAAGCGTTGCATCTATATAGAAAAAGAGACGCCCTACAATATGTTTGGCAACTTGGCGAAAAAGATAACTGGAATGTAGATAGGATAAGAGTGGCTGCGGTACTTTTAAAAAATGGCGTAAGCAAGCGAATACCCATGTTGGAAACAGGTGCCACCAGGCCTAGAATACCAGGCAATAATAGCCTTACTAAACCTTTGTTTCGATTTGTATATGAGGGCGGTGATAATATAACCGAAGGACAATCATTTAAACTATTATTAGAACCAATAGCTCAAGGAAGAATGCCAGCGCCATCCGCCACAAAAAATACAATTATAAAAGTAACCTTAGGTACAGGAGGCGATGATATGAGAGGAGGAGGTGATAATGTAAACCTAACAGTAAGATTTAAGAGTAGTACTAGGGTGCTTACCATCAACAATATTAACCAAACAAAAAGGTTAAATAATTTTACAGAAGAAGTATTTAGTAAGGAAATACCTAATACTTCGGATATTGACTTAAACGATATAAAGGAGGTGGAGCTGCGGCATACTGGTGCTGGAGGCATTGCCGCCGACAACTGGCATGTAGATAAAATATATATTGTTGTAAATAGAGATGGAATAAACAAAGTACTGGTAGATAAAGTGGGTGCTCCCATTCATCAGTTTACAGGCGATGCTAGGTCGAAAATGTTACTAGTGCAATAGTTAGCTTTGTAATTATTATAATTATTTTAAATGCCAAAAGGATTCTCTAATGGCATTTAAAATAATCAAAAGGTTCTTTACAATCATCGCATTTGTATAAGCCCTTGCAGGCTGTGCTACCAAATTCGCTGATAAGTTTTGTATTGATTGATTTGCATTGTGGACATTTAACCCCATCGTCTGGAATCTCAAATTGTTTATTTGGCGGTGCAATTCCGTATTCTTCTAATTTTCTTTTTCCTTCTTCGCTCATCCAATCGGTGGTCCATGCAGGGGAAAGTACGGAAGTGATTTTTATATTGCTATAACCATTTTCAAGTAAAGCTAATTTAATGTGCATCGAAATCATATCCATGGCCGGACAACCGGTATAAGTAGGAGTAATTATAACTTCTACTTCATCATTATTAATCTTCACTTCCCTTACAATTCCTAAATCGGTAATAGTAAGAACAGGCACTTCCGGGTCGGTTACTGTTTCCAGTATTGACCAGATAAGAGCAACCCTAAATCCCTCCGATGGAGGGACTTTAGAATCCGAGCCTTCAAAATTACCCTCTGTTTTCATTATTTGTTCTTTTGAGAAAACTGTTACCATTGCGAATTGGGATAAGTTCGTTGCATGAATTGCAACTCAGTTAATATATACCCAAGGTGCTCCGTATGCGCTCCTTGTTTACCACCGGTTTGCATAAATACGTTTTCAGGAACCGCTATTGTTGCTTCAGTAAAAGTGGTAGTTACTTTTTGTAACCATTCATTTTTCAACAATACAACATCAACAATAGTTTCATACGAAGCAGGTTCAAACATTTCACCGGTATATCTCCAAAGTTCATCAATAGCTTTTAGCATACGGGTATGGCTTTCTTGTGTACCATCGCCAAGTCGTATCATCCACTCACTGCTCCAGCGAAGATGGTAGGCAGTTTCTTTTACTGATTTAGCAGCAATAGAAGCAAGCTGTTCGTCATTACAATATTGTAATTTTTCAAACAATAGATATTGAAACTGACTGTATAAATATTGGCGAAGGATAGTTTGTCCCCAATCACCATTGGGCTGCTCAACGAGTAAAAGGTTCTTAAATTCTCTTTCTTTACGTAAGTAAGCCAGGGAATCTTCAGTAACATCGCCGCCAATTAAAGTAGCTGCGTATTGATAAAAATTTCTTGATTGCCCCAACAGGTCAAGCGAAATATTGGTAATTGCAATATCTTGTTCCAATATAGGGCCATGCCCACACCACTCTGCATTTCGTTGGGAAAGAATAAGTGTGGTATCTGCCAAATGAAGGCAGTAATCAACTTTGTTCTTTATAAGTTCCACACTCTGCATTTTTTAATACATTTTAAACTTTAGTGAGCTAAAGTCCCGCCTCCTGGCCGGATTTAGGGGGGCCTCTCTACATATGATTTACTTCATCTGGTAAATTATAAAAAGTAGGATGACGATAAATTTTATCTACTGCTGGCTCATACAATTCTCCGGCCTCTTCTGGGTTAGAGGCGGTGATGTATTTACTTTCTACCACCCAAATGCTTACACCTTCCATTCTTCTAGTGTACACATCTCGAGCATTTTCAATTGCCATTTGTGCATCTGTAGCATGCAAGCTGCCGCAATGTTTATGATCGAGGCCGTTTTTGCTACGAATAAATACTTCCCAAAGTGGCCATGCCAATCTTTGATCCTCCACTTTGGGAAGAACTTTTGCAGTGTTGCTAAAATCGGAGCCACCAGCATTATCATCTGGAATATCCCCGTAGTATAATTTTTTAACAAAAAAAGTATTCATCGTAAATTAGTTTTGTACTTCAATTTTATAGGGAGTAAATGGAAAAGAGTCGTTTATTGCTGATGGTGCACCTTTCCAGAATTTATACATCTTAATAGTAGTATACCCAGTTTTTACCGGCACAAGCACCAATAACTTATTAATATTTCCACCACTCATTCCTTCTGGGTTATCATCTTGGGTTTCTATCGTATGCAGCTTTATTATATCTAAACTATCTTTTATAGCAAAAGCAGTAGAACTTTCTACAGCACAACCTCTACAGGTACTTTCGGCAATTACCAATGTATCGGTCAGTTTTGCTACATTCAATGTATCGAGTTGTAAGTAAAGGCGATTGTCTTTTTTTTGATTATTATTTACTTTGTCATTACAACTATAAATTACTATAAAAGTAAGCGCCAGTATTATTTTATAATTCATCATGCTGCTTTATGTTGCTTGTTTTTTCTTTTTTCAGCATGTGCAATAGCCGCCTCCCGTACCCACTGCCCTTCTTCATGCGCATTACGCCTTGCGGCCAAGCGCTGCTTATTACAGGGGCCATTGCCTTTTACTACATTCCAGAATTCATTCCAATCTATTTCACCAAAATCGTAATGTTTTCTTTCATCATTCCATTTTAGTTTAGGATCCGGCAATGTCATCCCTAATATTTTTACTTGCTCTGCTGCCATGTCTACAAAATTTTGACGCAGCTCGTCATTTGTTTTTCGTTTTATTTTCCATTTCATACTTTGGTCGCTATTTGTGCTTTCGCTATCGGTGGGTCCAAACATCATTAACGATGGCCACCACCAGCGGTTAATAGCATCCTGGCACATTGCTTTTTGTTCAGCAGTTCCTTTTGATAAAACTAGCAATGTTTCAAAACCCTGCCGTTGATGAAAACTTTCTTCTTTACATATCCGAACCATGGCTCTGGCATAGGGCCCGTAGGATGTTCGGGTTAGCATTACTTGGTTCATAATGGCCGCCCCATCTACTAGCCAACCTACTGCGCCCATATCGGCCCACGTTAAAGTGGGGTAATTAAAAATGGAAGAGTATTTTGCTTTGCCGCTATGTAAATCATTTATCATTTCTTCGCGGCTTATGCCCAACGTTTCGGCGGCACTGTATAAATATAAACCATGGCCTGCTTCATCCTGTACTTTTGCAATAAGAATGGCTTTTCTTTTTAGTGTAGGTGCTCTTGAAATCCAATTACCTTCGGGCAACATACCTACAATTTCACTATGCGCATGTTGGCTTATTTGCCGAATGTTTGTTTTGCGATACGCATCGGGCATCCAATCTTTGGGCTCAATTTTTTGCTCAGTGTCTATCTTTTGCTGAAAAATTTGTTCAAAATGTTGCACAGACATATTTCTTAGTTTACGTAAACAAATATACTTAAACTAACGCCTGTTTGAAGGAAATGTATGTTTATAACTTATCTGACTATTTTAAGGAGTCTTATTAATTGTTGACTTTGTTATTTACCGTTATTCATAATTTGATTAACATAAATATTAAGGCGGTTCCAAATTTTTGGCCAGTTACCTACTTCTACATCACCATTTAGCAAGTCTGCGTCTAATTTTTTCTTGGCGGCATATAGGGCATTATTAAAATCGGTATCAGTGCTTCCATTAAATTCAAGTTTAATAGGCGGCAAAATTTCAAAATACTCAAATGGTTTGCCATTTTTTGTGGCAGGTTCAAATACCAGTTTTTCTTTCTTTTCATTAATATAAGGGCTTGGCTCAAAAGCTTTTTTTACCAGCTCTTCGCATTTTTGGCATCCCTTAGAATTATCTTCTCCTTTAGGCCCAGTATTTATGGCCTGAAAAAAACGGGCATCCCCGTATTCATCAATCAATACGGAAATAATAATATAGCCTGGATAACCTTCTGCATTATTAATTGCAAGCACATAAGGGTGCAGCATTTTATTTACTTGAAGCCTAATATCTTCTGCGCTACCATTAAATTTTGGTAGAGTGTATTTATCGTAATTCGTTTGTTTTGTTTTTTGAGTAGTATTTGTTTTGCCAGCAACTACTGGTTTAGTTTCGGGCTTAGTAGTAACGTTGGTGCTGTTGAGTTTTTTTGGAAACTCAGTCTGTCCTTTTTTATTGATGTAGCCCCATTTGCCATTGTATAAAACTGGTGCAAATCCTTCTGAAAAAGATTGAACCTTGTCGTAAATAAGAGGAATAACTTCTCTTCCTGTTTTATCTATAAATCCAAATTTATCAGCAGAGATTCTAGTGTTGACTATTAAGCCTACCCTGCTAAGGCCTTCGTTAAAGTAGCCCGTCTCATCATACTTATATTTTACTACTACATCACCATTTTTATTGATAAAACCAAACTGGGCGTTACCATTGGTAGCTGCTGCCAGGCCTTCTTGAAGGCTGTATACTTTGCCGGCAGTTCTCGGATATACTTCATGGTCTTTTAAATCAATAAAACCCCAGCCAAGGCCAGATGATACCAGGGCTACTCCCTCTGAAAAATTTTCAACGTTTTTGAATCTAAATCCTATTACGGCTTGGTCTGCTTTGTTGATAAAACCCCAGCCATTTTTTAGTTGGGCACGGGCAATTCCGTTTTTAAAATGGTCTGCAAATAAGTATTGATATGGAATTACAAGTTTACCACTTTTATTGATGTAGCCTGCTAGTCCATTTTCTGATACCCCCGCCAGGCCTTCACTAAATCTGGTTGCACCTTCAAAGATGCAGGGTATTATTAGTTTCCCTGTTTTATCAATGTAACCGAATTTATTATTGAGCTTTACCAGCGCCATGCCTTCGGAAAAATTATAACCCTCATCATATTTTGGTGGAACAATTTCTTTGCCTGCTGTGTTTATGTAGCCCCACTTATTGTTTTGTTTTATTGCAGCCAGGCCATCAATAAAAGGGCTGGCCACTTCATACTTAGGGGCAATTATTTCTTTATTAGCCAGATTGATGTAGCCCCATCTTTCGTTCTTTTTTACCAGTATCAATCCACCGCTGGGGTAGTTTATATAATCATAGGTACAAGGGATAATAAACTTGCCCGTTTTATCTATCATGCCATATTTGTCATCCATTTTTACGATGGCTAGTCCTTTTTCAAATGGGTAGGCTTCTTGGTAGATGAAATTTTCATGGTTCTGCTGTTGTGAAAAAATGTTAAGGCTGCAGCAAAATACTACGAATAATGTAATTGATTTCATGTTTAGTGTATTTATCCCTTTAAAGATACGTTGGTTGTGTTATTGTTGAAGCCCTAAATTCTTATACTGAGAGGCTATATTTAGACATACCCTAATAGCAGCTGTTAACACAAAAGATATTGCTGATAAAATCATTTAATTTCAGCAAATAAAAAATCCACAACTGTGCAAAAGCTCTACAAGCTAGAGATACGTATTGTGGATGCTGCTAGCGTATATAGTATGATTTGCCAGCCTATTAACACTAACTATCACACCCCTTTACCGCTTTAAAATTTTGAAGGATAACAAAAAAATGCCATCAGGCTAGTATATGAAAATAAGCGGAGCCTTATATTAAATCGTTAACTGCTACCTAATCTACCGGTAACAGTAGGTAAAAAATAAATCTACATTTTTAGCAATTGCAATATCTTCTATAAAGTGCTTCGTATTGTGGAATGATATTCGCCATATCAAACTGCTTGGCATGAGCTGCAGCATTGGCTTTAAATGTAGCTAAAACTGTTTCATTTTTTAATAATTCAACCGCTTTTTTACTCATCGTTTCCACATCACCCACATTGCCTAAATAACCGGTTTTGCCTTCTATACTTATTTCCCCGAGGCCGCCGGCATTGGTAGAAATTACCGGAACACCAGCCGCCATTGCTTCAAGTGCAGCTAAACCAAAACTTTCATATTCGGAGGTTAATAAAAACAAATCTGCAATGGCCAATATATCTTCCATTTGTTCTTGCTTGCCTACAAAACGTACATCGTCACACACTCCCATTTCTCTGGCTAAATCTTCGGCGGTTGAGCGTTCGGGGCCATCGCCTACAAAAAGCAATTTTGCGGGAATATGTTTTTTTACATTCGCAAATATTTTTACCACATCCTGCACTCTTTTAATTTTTCTAAAATTGGAGGCATGCATTAAAATTCTTTCTCCGTTAGGCGCAATGGCTTTTTTAAAAGCATCAATCGGTTTTTTATTAAACCTGGCTACATCTACAAAATTTACAATTACTTCAATATCCTTCGTTATATTAAAGTGACGAAAAGTTTCATCTTTTAAATTTTGCGATACGGCGGTAATGGCATCACTTTCATTAATGGAAAAAGTAACCACCGGGGCATAGGTTTTATCTCTTCCTACCAATGTTATATCTGTACCATGTAGCGTGGTAACGACCGGAATTTCTTTTCCCTCTTTTTTTAATATTTGCTTTGCCATATAGGCCGCCGAGGCATGCGGTATAGCATAATGCACATGTAACAAATCAAGGTCGTTGTTTTTAATCACATCCACCATGGTGCTAGCCAGTGCTGTTTCATACGGAGGAAAATCAAACAATGGATAAGTAGGTACCTGCACCTCATGATAAAATATATTTGGTGTAAATGTGCCTAACCTAACAGGTTGCTGATAAGTTATAAAATGTACTTGATGCCCTTTTTGAGCTAAGGCCTTTCCTAACTCTGTAGCCAAAACACCCGAACCACCAAATGTGGGGTAACAAACGATACCAATTTTCATATATTAACAATGAGTTTTTCGAAGGTAATCGTTTTACGGCAGTATGGTTTACTGTTTGTCGTATATTTATCTCAATACCTATTAAATGTTTATTTTAGCAAAGCTCATTTTTGTTAAAATAATGAGGGCAGCAAACCACATCATGCCTTACAAGTTTACCAGTAGTAACAAAGGGCACAGATGATAATAACACGCCACATTAACCATTGTTTTATGTATAAAAAAATACTTCCCGTCGTTTTGTTTTTTTGCGCTAGCTATTTACAAGCACAAGAAGATTCATTAATGATTAAAAAAATATCGGATGAGATTTTAACCAATAGCAAAGCATACGAACATCTTCGGCAACTTACAAAACAGATAGGTGGAAGGCTGGCAGGTTCTCCCCAAATGGTACAGGCAGAGCAATGGGGTTATAATTTAATGCAAAGTAGTGGAGCAGATAAAGCTTGGATGCAGTCTTGTATGGTGCCGCATTGGGTAAGAGGAGAAAAAGAGGAAGCTACTGCTTATTATACAGATCCACTTTCCCCTACGGATAAACCGTCTAAAAAAGTATTAGAAATAATAGCACTGGGTAATTCTATCGGTACCGAAAAAAAAGGACTAAAGGCGCCAGTTATGCTTATCAATTCTTTTGATGAGTTGGAAAAGAAAAAAAATGAAGTAAAAGATAAAATTGTTTTTTTTAATTATAAGTTTAATGATACTTATGTTAATACTTTTTTAGCGTACCGCGATGCCGGGCAGTACCGAGGGCAGGGTCCAAGCCGTGCCGCTAAATATGGCGCCAAAGCGGTAATAGTAAGAAGTATGAGCCACGCAGCAGACAACCATCCACATACCGGTGCTACTAGGTATGATTCTGCTTTTTCTAAAATTCCTGCTGTAGCCATTGGTTTACAAGATGCAGATTGGCTAAGCGAACAAATACAAAAAGGGGTAGTACATGTAACGCTAAAGACAAACGGAAAATTTTTACCAGATACCATTGGCCATAATATTATTGGGGAATTAACGGGTTCAGAATTTTCAAATGAAGTGATTACAGTGGGCGCACATTTAGATAGCTGGGACAATTGCGAAGGAGCGCATGATGATGGTGCCGGATGTGTGCAAACGATAGCCATACTTAGCGCTTTTAAAGCCATCGGTTATACACCTAAGCGTACCATACGGTTTGTATTATTTGCAAACGAAGAAAATGGATTAAGAGGGGGAAATAAATACGCCGAAGAAGCGCAGAAAGAAAATAAAAAACACATACTGGCCATGGAAAGCGATGCAGGTGGATTTACACCCAGAAGCATAGGTTTTACGGGTAATGAGGAGCAATTTAAAAAGTGTATGAGTTGGAAAAATTTGATTGCTCCTTATGGTTGTACAGAAATTGTAAGTGGCGGTGGAGGTGCCGATATTGGTCCGCTAAGCCGATTATTTAAAACGCCTACTGCTAGTTTAAATCCCGATACACAACGCTATTTTGATATACACCATGCAAGAAGTGATGTGTTTGAAGCGGTAAATAAACGGGAGTTAGAATTAGGCGCTATTAATATGGCGGCTTTTATTTATTTGGTGGATAAGTATGGCCTTTAATAGTTAGTGCAATGCATTGCCCGGTACTGTTTTATTTTAATAAACGGTCTATAGCTACATGCACATCTTCAAAAGAAAAAGAGCGAACAACTTTTTGCATATTTGCTGTAATTTTTTCCGTACACAAATTGCCTATACTTCCTTCATGCGTGTGGTTTACATTTCTATCATATTGAAAGTTGCCGGCCTCTATATCCAATCCTATTTTTTTATATGCATCTCTAAAAGGTAGTCCAGCATTTACTAATTTGTTTACTTCTTCTACACTAAAAAGATATTTGTATTTTTCGTCGGCTAGTATATTTTCTTTTATTTCTATATTAGATAGCATAAGTGTGGCCATCTCCAAACATTCTTTTAGCGTTTTAAAAGCAGGAAATAAATGCTCTTTCAAAAGTTGTAAATCTCGATGGTAGCCAGATGGTAAATTAGTAGTCATCAGCATGATCTCGTTAGGCAAGGCTTTTATTCGATTGCAATGCGAACGAATTAACTCAAAAACGTCTGGATTTTTTTTGTGAGGCATTATACTACTTCCAGTAGTAAGCGCAGCGGGGAAAGAAATAAATCCAAAATTTTGATTTAAATACAAACAGGCATCCATACTTAGTTTTGCTAAAGTATCGGCCACATTTGCTAATGATTGCGCTACTATTCGCTCCGCTTTTCCTCTTCCCATTTGCGCATAAACCACATTGTAATTTAAATCGGCAAACCCTAATAGTTGTGTGGTCAGTGTTCTATTAATAGGAAATGATGAACCATATCCTGCTGCTGATCCTAATGGATTTTTATTCACTACATCATACGCTGCCTTAAGTGTAACAACATCATCTACCAAACCTTCTGCATACGCACCAAACCACAAACCAAAAGAAGAGGGCATGGCTAATTGCAAATGAGTGTACCCCGGCACCAAATGATTTTTATATTTCTCGCTTTGTACTTGTAGTAATTCAAAAAAAGGCAGTATTAAGTTTACTAATTCTTCGAGCTCATTTCTTAAAAACAATTTTACGTCTACCAGCACTTGATCATTTCTACTACGTGCGCTATGAATTCTTTTACCTGTATCGCCTAACTTTTGTGTTAAAATTAATTCTACCTGCGAATGAATATCCTCAACATCATCTTGTAAATAAAATTTACTTTGTTGTATTAAATGATAAATACTCTTTAATTCATTTTGTAGTTGCACCAACTCCGTAGGGGTTAATAACCCTACAGACGCTAACATTTGAATATGTGCTAATGATCCCAGTACATCAAATGCGGCGAGAAAGCTATCCATTTCACGGTCTTTACCAACGGTGAAAGTTTCTACTTGGTTACTTCGTTCGTTTGCCGCATTATTTTTTTGCCAAAGTTTCATTGTAGTAAGATTATAATTAAGTGGGTTAAAAAAGTAGTTCGCTACCTTATACCCTTTGCCCATTATAAAAGTTCGTTTATCAATTTAATATAAGTTTCTATTCCCTCTTTTATTTCATCAATAAAAATATATTCATCTGCTGTATGGCTTCTGGCACTATCGCCAGGGCCCATTTTTAAAGTTGGGAAAGGCATTAAAGCTTTATCTGATGTAGTAGGAGAGCCATAATACCCCTTACCCAATTTAATACCCGCTAATACCAGCGGGTGGTTTAATGCAATAGCGGTTGATTTCATTCTGGTGGTACGCGGTTTGAATTTACTCTTTAAATTTTGTTGCAGGGCATTTAAAATTTCATCGAAACTGTATAGCTCATTTACCCGTACATCTATCACATATTTACACTGAGCGGGTACTACATTATGTTGTACATTTTCTGCGTTGATAATCGTTACGCTTAATTTTGATTGTCCTAAAAGAGGGCTTACTTTATCAAATTGATACTGGCGTATCCAATTAATATCGTCTAAGGCTTTATACAAAGCATTATCTCCTTCATTTCTGGCCGCATGGCCGCTACGTCCTTCTGCAATACAATCAATTACCATTAATCCTCTTTCTGCTACAGCCATTTCTAATCGGGTAGGTTCGCCCACAATACCGCAATCTATTTTTCCTAAATGGGGTAGCACTAGCTCTATACCGTTTACGCCGCTTATTTCTTCTTCGGCACTTGCGGCAAATACAACATTATAATTTGTATTTTCAAAATCATAATAATATAAAAAGGTGGATAAAAGCGAAACCAAACAGCCCCCAGCATCATTACTACCAAGGCCGAATAATTTTCCATCTTTTTCAAACGGAACAAAAGGGTCGAAGGTGTAGCCCTTATTTGGTTTTACTGTATCATGATGGGAGTTGAGTAGTACACTAGGTTTGGCCGGATTGTAATGTTTATTTAAGGCAAATACATTATTGCCAACTCTAGCATGAATAACATTTTTTTCGCCCAAAAAACGGCAAAGTATGCTGGCCGTTTGTTCTTCTTCTTTACTAAAAGAAGGCGTTGCAATTAACTCTTTTAATAAACTAATCGCATCATTTTGTAGTTGTATTATATTTTTAGACATGGTGTATTGTTGTGCCGGCGGTTCCAGCTATTAAATCGGTTATTTGTTCTGCTTTACCTAATATTACTTTTTTAATTCCGCTATTTAGCGCAGCAAAAGCATTGTCTAACTTGGGTATCATGCCGGCAAAAATTTTGCCCCCATCTCCGGAGGGCGAAGATGGTGTTTTTAATTTTTGATATTGTTCCCAGTTTAATGATTTGATGACGGTAGATTCGTCTTCTACATCTAATAGCACGCCGCTTTTTTCAAAAGAATAAATAAGGGTTACTTCATATTCAGTGGACATGGCTTTAGCCAATTCCTGTGCTATGGTATCGGCATTTGTGTTGAGTAATTGGCCCTGCTCATCATGCGTGATGGGAGCAAAAACGGGTACCATTTTTTGGGCAATCATCGTTTTAATAAAGCCTGAATTGATAGTATCCACATCTCCTACAAAACCATAATCCATAATAGGATGATTTCTTTTTTGTGCCAATATAAGATTTGCATCAGCACCACAAAGCCCAATAGCATTGCAACGATTTGCTTGTAATTGCGCTACAATATTTTTATTAATGTAGCCGGCATACACCATGGTCACAATTTTTAATGTTGCTGCATCGGTAATACGACGGCCTTCGATTAATTGCTGTTGTATACCGATAGCCTCCGCCATTTTGGTGGCTAATTTACCACCGCCGTGTACCAAAATTTTGTTGCCGTTAATGGCAGCAAAAGATTGCAGAAAAGTAGTCAGCTTTGTTTCATCATCAATAATGTTACCGCCGATTTTAATTATATAAAGATTATCCATGGTGCTTTAAAATTTCAGATAATACCGCCTGCGCTGCCCAAATCCTATTGCTAGCTTCTTGCGTAACCAGACTATTAGGGCCATCTAGCACCTCATCACTTAATTCTACATTTCTTCTTACAGGTAGGCAGTGCATTACCTTAGCATTGTTTGTTAATGCTAGTTTTTTATTAGTAAGCATCCACTTAGGATCACTTTCATATAACTTACCATAGTCAGTATATGTGCTCCAGTTTTTTACATAAACAAAATCCGCATCTTTTAATGCTTCATTTTGATTATGGGTAATTAAGCTAGCACCTTTTGTAAATTGCTCATCCAATTCATAATCTACAGGGTGTGTAATTGCAAATTCTGTTTTATCCCAAGCGTTTATCCATTGTGCAAAACTGTTGGCTACACATTGCGGCAGTGGCTTAATATGCGGCGCCCAGGTTAATACAATTTTAGGCTTCCTTTTCTTTTTCCACTTTTTCATTTCCTCTGTTATGGTAATAATATCTGTAAGGCTTTGTAAAGGATGTAATGTGGAACTTTCTAAACTTACTACCGGAATGCCGGCATACTTGATAAATTGTTTGATATATAATTCACTATAATCATCCTCTTTATTTTTCAAAGAGGGGAATGTACGAATGGCCAGGATGTCAAAATATTTTCCAAAAATGGGGGCCGCATCTTTTACATGCTCTACCGTAGTGCCGCTCATTATAGCTTCTTCTTCAAATTCCAACTGCCAACCCTCATTACCCACATTAAAAACGATAGCTTCCATTCCTAGGTTTTGTGCTGCTATTTGTGTGCTTAGTCTTGTACGCATACTAGGGTTAAGAAATAAACAACCAATACGCTTATTAGCCCCTAGTTTTTTATCGGCAAAAGGGTTGGCTTTATAAGAAAGCGCTTTTCTTACTAATGCGTCGATGTTTTTTACATCGTAAACGGAAATGAAATTGTTCAATTTATTTTCGATTTTATTTTTTTGTTTGCCAGTTTTGATTCCTTGTGCATCGTCCCTGCGCCGTGCCTCCGCCTTATACGGGGCGCATTATGAATCCCATCTTTAGCGGGACTCTTCATCGTTTTGTTAACTAATCAATTTTTTTATGTTAGAAAAAATTACCACTTGAAAGCAATATGCTCTAATGCCTCCTTTTAAAGAGATAGTGTGTTTATCTCTTCCTTTACAGCATCAATAAACATCTCGGCATCTCTTTTCTTCAATGCCAAACTTGGTAATAAGCGTATAACATTTGGCTTAGCCTCTCCCGTAAATATTTTCTGTTTCCATAATAAATTCTTTTTCAAATCTTTTAATTCATCGGGCACATCAAAACCAATCATTAATCCACGACCTCTTACATTACCCAACTGTGGTATGGCGTTTAACTCATCTCTTAAATATTTACCTACCATAGTGGCATTGCCCAATAATTTTTCTTCCTCCATTATTTCTAGTACGGCTAGTGCGGCTGCGCAAGCCAAGTGGTTACCTCCAAAAGTAGTGCCTAGTTGAAAATGCTTTGGTTTAATATGGGGCGATACAATAATACCCGCCACCGGAAAACCATTGCCCATCCCTTTTGCCATAGTATAAATATCTGCATTAACCCCTGCAAAATCATGGCTAAAAAACTTACCACTGCGGCCATACCCACATTGTACACTATCGGCTATATAAAGGCTTCCATGCTCATCGCATAAAGAACGAATTGCTTTAAGAAAGGAATTTTCGGCTACATTTATTCCGCCCACGCCTTGTATGCCTTCTATAATTACTGCGGCAATTTCTTTTCCATTTTTTTCAAAACAGTTTTTCAATGCTGCTTCATCATTAAAGGGCAGAAAAATAACGTTGTTCGTTTCATTTACGGGTGCCACATAGTTTTTGTTATCTGTAACCGCTACTGCTAATGATGTTCTGCCATGAAATGATTTACTAAATGCTACTATTTTTTTTCTACCTGTATGAAAGCTGGCCAGCTTCAACGCATTTTCATTGGCCTCAGCTCCACTATTGCATAAGAATAATTGATAATCTTCTTTACCAGTTACGTTCCCAAGCTTTTGTGCTAGCTGCTGTTGTAATGGAATGCGAATAGAGTTGGAGTAAAATGCAATTTGCTCTAATTGGTCTTCAATTCGTTTTACCCAGTGTGGGTGTGTGTGGCCAATGCTTATTACCGCATGACCGCCATATAAATCAAGATACTGCTCTCCTTTATCATCCCAAACATAGGAGCCTTTAGCTTTTACAATAGTAACTTCGTTGATCGGATATACATCAAATAAATTCATGCCCCATACCCCTAAAGGGGATTTTTGTTTTTACTAAACTATTGTATGTACTAAATAGGTTAGCGTGTTATAAAATATTGAGAACTCCGCCTTTACCTCCTTTAGAGGTTGGGCCTCAAAAATAATTTGCCTTC
This sequence comes from Bacteroidota bacterium, assembly GCA_039796695.1. GTDB lineage: Bacteria > Bacteroidota > Bacteroidia > Chitinophagales > Chitinophagaceae > JJ008. The sequence goes on along the minus strand of JBDKJF010000002.1, from coordinate 109,701 downwards.
AATTTCAGCCCTGCTGTTTCTTCTAATCCAAATAATAAATTCATATTCTGTACTGCCTGACCACTTGCCCCTTTCAATAAATTATCAATTACGGAATGTACTACCAATTTGTTTCCTGCTTTTTCTAAATGTATAAGTGCTTTATTAGTATTTACCACTTGCTTTAAATAAATAGGCTCTTTACTTACATGCGTAAATGGATGCTGGGCAAAAAATTCGGTAAACAATTCATTTAAAGTTTCTACACTCATATCGCATTGCATGGTGGAAGAAATAAATATACCTCTAGTAAAATCACCTCTCCAGGGTACAAAACTTAAGTCCACCCCTTTTGAATTTGATGAAGAACTAGATTGTAATTGCAAAAGCGATTCTCCTATTTCTCCAAGATGTTGATGCGTTAGTGTTTTGTACGCCTGAATATTATTAGCTCTCCAACTAAAATGAGAAGTGCCTGATAAGGATTGGCCTGCACCAGTAGAGCCGGTAATGCCAGTGGTATAAACATCTTTTAATAAACCTGCTTTTGCAAGCGGTAAAAGACCTAACTGAATAGCCGTGGCAAAACAACCAGGGTTGGCAATATTTTGTGCTGCTTTTATTTTTTCTGTATTTAATTCGGGAAGCCCGTAAACAAATGGCCTATCACCAATAGTAGATTGTGCTTGCAGGCGAAAATCATTGGCTAAGTCAATAATTTTTATAGTGGAGGCAATTTTATTTTCTGAAAGAAATTTTTTCGACTCGCCATGGCCAAGACAAAGAAACAATACATCAATACTACCATCAGCTAAAGGAGAAAGATTGTCTGTAAATAATAAGTCTATATCTCCTATCAAATCCTGATGTACTGTATAAACAGGTTTGCCAGCATTGCTGCGGCTATGTATAAAATTGATTGCTGCATGTGGATGGTTGACTAATATTCTTATTAACTCTCCTCCTGTGTAACCTGCGCCTCCAATTATACCTATTTTAATACCCCCAACCCCTAAAAGTGAGTTTTGAGTTTGCATATTTTGAATTGTCCTCATTTAAGTGTTTTACTCATTAGTGAAAGTCTTTAGCATCTTCTTTTACCAAATGATAAATGGAGGTTTGATTGCCAAATATTTTACTGAAACCCCTTACATCATCGCCAGTAAATCCCGTATTCATTTCGCCATACTTGCCAAAGCGGCTATTCATTAAATCGTATTTAGATTCAATGCCAATTACTTGAAAGCGGTAAGGCATTAACTGCACAAAAACATCGCCGGTTACATTACGCTGACTTTTTTCTAAATAAGCTTCAATGTCTCTCATTACTGGGTCTAATATCTGGCCCTCATGTAGCCAGTTGCCATAAAATTGTGCTAACTGATCTTTCCATTGTAATTGCCACTTTGTAAGTACATGCTTTTCTAATGCATGGTGGGCTTTTAATATTACCATGGGTGCAGCTGCTTCAAAGCCTACCCGGCCTTTTATTCCTATGATGGTATCACCTACATGTATATCTCTACCTATACCGTAAGGGCCGGCTAATGTTTGTAAATATTGTATAGCTAATGACGGGTGGTTAAACTTTTTATCGTTTACTTTTTTCAATTCGCCTTGGTCAAAATAAAGTTTCACTTCTTCGCTGCCAGTTTTGGTTACTTGTGTAGGCCATGCTTCTTCTGGCAACATGCCTTTGGACGAAAGCGTTTCTTTACCACCTACACTGGTGCCCCATAAACCTTTGTTGATGGAGTAAGCTGCTTTTTCAAAATTCATTTCCACTCCTTTACTTTTAAGATAGGCTATTTCTGTTTCTCGGCTTAGCTGCATATCTCGTATGGGAGTAATTATTTCTACACCAGGAATCATGATGTGAAATATCATATCAAATCGTACTTGATCGTTTCCAGCTCCGGTACTGCCATGTACTACTGCCTCGGCATTTAAAGCCTGCACATGTTCTGCAATATGTAAGGCTTGGCTTAGCCTTTCTGCCGATACAGATAGTGGGTAGGTATTATTTTTTAGCACATTTCCAAATATTAAAAACTTGATAATGCTTTCGTAATAATTTTCAACGGCATTAACTGTTTTGTGCGATTTTACACCCAGCTTAATGGCATGTGCTTCTATCTTGTTTAATTCCTCTTCGGAAAAACCGCCCGTATTTACAATTACGCTATGTACTTCATACCCTTTTTCTTCTGTAAGGTACTTTACGCAATAAGTGGTATCTAAGCCACCACTAAACCCAAGTACTACCCGCTTGCGGCCAGCCCCAACCGCTGCAGAGGATTGGCTTTTATCTCCGCTTAGGTGCGAGTAATTTTTTTTAGAGTAATTGCTAATGTTCATATTGCTATTTTACGAGTTGTAGTATTAATGATTAAAGATACCAGACGATGAAGCGTACCGCTAAAGACGGAATTCGCAATGCAACGAAAGTTGATAGTAGCACTATAGCCGGTAAAAAATTATAAGTTAAAAAAGTAATGAAACAATGATTTTGGTTTGGCACCGCCACCTGTATTTTCTTTATCTTTTCTGATAAAAGGTTTTAAAAGTTTCCATTGTTTAAATCGTAATAATCTTTCCAGTCCTTTTATATTTTCTTCAAAAAATTGTTTGGTTTCTTCAGGTTCGTAATGATCTTTAGGATCGTAAAGCATACCTGTGCACATACAGTTTTTGCGATCTTTACTTACGAGTATATCGTAATTAACGCAGCTTTTGCAGCCAGCCCAAAATGCCTCGTCCTGTGTAAGCTCAGAGTAAGTAACGGGTTCGTAGCCAAGTTCACTGTTTATTTTCATTACGGCTAGGCCGGTGGTAAGTCCAAATAATTTTGCATCGGGGTATTTGGTTCTGGATAGTTGAAATATTTTTTTCTTAATGGCTTTAGCCACTCCGCCTTTTCTATATGCAGGCGCTACAATAAGGCCGCTATTGGCTACATATTCGCCATGGCCCCATGTTTCGATATAACAAAATCCAACCCATTCGTTTAAATCAGATACTGCGATGACGGCTTTGCCTTCGTCAATTTTTTGTTCGATGTATGCTGGTGTACGCTTGGCAATGCCAGTGCCTCTAGCTTTGGCCGAAGATTCCATTTCATCGGTAATAGTTTTTGCATACACTTTATCAGCAGCGGTGGCAGCCCTGATAATAATATTTTGATTGTCCACTTTTGTTTGTTGATTAAAGAGAGAAGGGTCACCAATCCACAAAAAAAATTTAATTCGGAAATGATTCACTGACAGGGACCAGGGTGAGGGGTTCGTCCTGTCAGATAACAGGAGTACGTCGAGGGCGGCAAAAAGTAAACACATCAAACCCTACGGAGTAAACTCCGCTGGTAATAGGCCTATGAAAAGCCATTTGTTTAGTATGTGTTAGAATGTTAGCCATGTATGAAAACAAATTGTAATTTCGATAACAAATGTATAATATTAGTTGAAATTACCAACGTAAAATTTTTGTTATAAATTATTGTTATGAACGAACAACAAACAAGCTATGCTGCTGCAACCGAAGTAAAAACTAAAAACGGCTGGAGAAGGAAGTTTAAAAAGACCTTCCGAACAATCGTTTTTTTATTTTTTGCCCTGGTTGGATTTTTGGTGTACTGGTTCTACTTTAATGTGTACAGCAATGGCGAAAGAAAAGGCACTTTAATTAAGATTACCCATAAGGGAAATATTTTTAAAACAGATGAAGGGGAGATGTGGCTAAGCTGCCGCAATACGATGAATGCGGAGAAGTTTTTCTTTTCTGCTAAAAACGACAGCATTGCCAAAGTGCTGGAAAACCTGCAAGATGAGTGCATACAACTTACCTACAAACAATATCGGGCTACACTGCCGTGGCGGGGCGATAGTAAGTATATGGTAACGGGAGTTACGAAGATATTGCCAAGGCAGGCGGAGTAGAAAACTAAAAGCCCCTGTTTTAAAAACTGTAAGAAAATGGATTTTAAAACAGTAATATTTTTTGCAGGTAATATCATTATTATATTTGTATTTCCTTATTTGTGCCGCAAAGCAAGGAAAGAGAATGTATAAAGGCATAGCATGTATGACTTTGCTTGCCTCCCGAGTATCATAATTCTACCATTTCGTAACCGATGCCTCACACCGTGTGTTGGCCGTGGACTCGGCATCGTTTTCTAATGGCACTTTGTCGCTATACTGGCATGAAGTAATGTACTAACTTCTCGGCATAACAATGGTGAGTGCCAAAGCTCCTGCACACAAAGCAATCAGACACATCGCTTAGAAAGTTGTGAAGCGAACAGAACCTCGAAAATAAATAGAAGCTCCATAGTCAGAATGATATCTACATAACTATCCCGCATACACCAAAAATATCGCCGTCTTTTTGTGAATGTTCGGTAACTGCTTTTGCCACTCACTAATAGTTTTTGTTTTTATCCATTCTTCTTTGCCGGTAATATCCACAGCTATGCATAGCTTGGTTTGTGGATGGCAAGTTTTAATTATTGTTTCTATTAACTGATTATTGCGATAGGGAGTTTCTATAAATATTTGTGTGCAGTTTTTCTTTTTACTTTCTACTTCCAGGTCTTTAATTGTTTTGGTTCGCTCTGCGTTATCAATGGGTAGGTAACCTACAAATTGAAAGCTTTGCCCATTCATGCCGCTGGCCATTAATGCTAATAAAATAGAACTGGGGCCTACCAGCGGTTTTATTACCACATTCATTTGCTGCGCAATGGCAGTTAGTTTTTGGCCAGGATCGGCCACGCCGGGGCAACCTGCCTCGCTAATGATGCCTATATTTTTTCCTTCTTTTATTTTTTGTATAAAGTTGCTATCAGTTTCCTCTCCCAAAGTGTACCACTCATAGTTGTCAATCACCATCTCCTTCCAAATTTGCTTAAAAAAGCGGCGGGTGGTTCGTTCATTTTCAACAAAAAAAACTTGGCAATCTTTAATAGCTTCCAGCACATAAGGTGGTATGGTTTCCACTGCATCTACTGCCAATAAAGAAGGTATTAAATACACTGCCATGTTTAGCTGTTTTTTACTTTATGTACACTTAAGGTGCCGGCTATAATGGCATAAGCCGGTGCTAATACAATAATACAGTGCATTACATAAAAAATAATACCATTACCAATGGCAAGGCCTTTATGGTTGCCAGCTATTGTTCTGCTTTGCGATACATTATAACCAGCTCTTGCCAAACTATAATCCAGCATCGAAAAACCAAAATAATAGCACTCCATCATTAAGGCTATTAACGGGGTAATCCATCCTATTACCGGCACTAGCGATAAAAGAACTAAGGCAATTAAATAAACGGATTGCCAACCGCAATTGTAGCCGGCTTGCTTTATTCCACGCAGGCAATCTTTTTTTAACTCCGGTACATTAATGGTATGTTCTTTTCCTTCGAGTATAGCTTCTGTTTTTTCGCTGAGGTAAGCAAATACCGGAGAGCCAATAATGAGTATGATGTACTTAAAAAAAGAAAAATAAAACAACACAGATGTTATGCGTACCATTACCCCCGTCATTACAAATAAAAAACTCAACCAGGCACTTCTTTCCTTTTGTAACCAGGACTCAATATGTAATCGGCGGCTTACCCAGCTCCATACCCCGTCACTACTTTGCCAGAAAAAAAACATTCCTACAATAAAAAGGAGGCTATAAATAAGCCCGGGAATTAATATCAACTTTACTAGCTTGTGCTGCTGAATAAAGCGTCGGGCATCATCCCATGACTGAAAAGCAATGATAATTTCTTTAAGCAAAATGATAATTTAAAGCTTAAAAATAAGGATTAAGGTGTAAGGTAGAGGCGTTTAGGGCGAAAGATTGGCGGTACAGCATAAATTTATTTTAAAATAGAACCAAGAGTTACGCATGAAAAAATTGGCTGAAGAATTTTATAGACGAGGCGATGTGCTGCAAATTGCAAAAGAACTATTGGGTAAAGTTTTGGTTACCACTTTTAAGACAATAGAAACCAGTGGCCGCATAGTAGAAGTGGAAGCCTATAATGGTGTGGCAGATAAAGCCAGCCATGCTTATGGTGGTCGCAGAACGCAGCGTACAGAAGTAATGTATGCCGCCGGCGGTGTGGCCTATGTTTATTTATGCTATGGCATGCATCATTTGTTTAATGTAGTAACCCATACTAAAGAGGTGCCGCATGCCATATTAATACGGGCTGTAGAACCCCTTACTGGTATAAATGAAATGCTAAAACGCAGAAAGAAATTAAAAGCAGATTATACCCTAACAAAAGGCCCTGGAAGTGTAGCCCAGGCATTAGGAATTACGGTAGCACATACCGCCACTTCTTTAGTAGACAATGAAATTTTTATAGCGGATGATGGCTTTCGATATCCAGAAACAAACATTGCAACTTCGGCAAGAATAGGTGTTGACTATGCCGGGGCTGATGCATTACTTCCTTATCGGTTTTATGTAAAGGGAAGTAAGTATGTAAGTGGAAAAAACCAGAAAGACGATAAGAGGGCAAAATAATTTTTCCCGCTAATCATCTTTCCGGCGAAAAGAAATTATTTCAACAGTCCTTTGCTATTTAAGTATTCTGCAATCTGCACAGCATTGGTAGCAGCACCTTTACGTAGGTTATCACTCACCACCCACATGTTAAGTGTATTGGGTTGGCTTTCATCTCTTCTTAATCTTCCTACAAACACTTCATCTTTTTCATGCGCATCCATAGGCATAGGGTATTGTTGGTTGGGTAAATCATCTACTACTATCACCCCTTCGGAAGAGGCAAGTAATTTTTTTACATCACTTAAATCATAGTCATTCGCAAATTCTACGTTTACACTTTCGCTGTGGCCGCCCATTACCGGAATGCGCACCGTGGTAGCCGTAACACGGATGTTATCATCCCGCATTATTTTACAAGTCTCTTTCACCATTTTCATTTCCTCTTTCGTATAGCCGTTATCTAAAAACACATCTATCTGCGGAATTACATTTAGGTCAATAGGATATTTATACGCCATTGGGTACTCCGCTGCATCACCCTTTACCTGCTTTGCTCTTTCTCCCTGTAATTGTTCTACAGCTTTTACACCCGTACCTGTTACGCTTTGATAGGTGCTTACCACCACTCTTTTAATACCATATTTTTTATGCAATGGATTTAGTGCCACCACCATTTGTATAGTAGAGCAGTTAGGGTTAGCAATTATTTTATCGCTCGCTGTAAGTATATCAGCATTTATTTCTGGTACTATCAAAGGTTTTGTAGGGTCCATTCTCCAAGCGCTAGAGTTATCAATAACGGTAATGCCAGCTTCCGCAAATTTGGGTGCCCACTCTGTAGAAGTGTTACCACCGGCCGAAAAAATGGCCACGGCGGGTTTAGCTGCAATTGCATCGGCCATGCTTACTATTTTGTATTTATTGCCTTTAAAAACTACTTCTTTGCCTACACTTTTTTCAGAAGCAACCGGAACCAGTTCTGTAACCGGAAAATTTCTTTCGGCTAATACTTGTAACATTTTAGTGCCTACTAATCCTGTGGCGCCTACTACTGCAACTTTCATTTTTTGTTTCCCCCCGTTCCCGCAAAGCGAGATTTTTTTATAGTTATTAAATATTTTTTTTTCAACTTCCTCCCCTTGAGCATCGCCTGTTGTGCCGTGCCCCGGCCTTAGACGGGGTCACTCGCTTGTACTTTCTGTAATTCTACTCGTCAATACTTCGGCTATCCTGCAACTTTAGTTAAGGGTTTATGGTTAATAGTTTATAACCACTTTTCATTCGTCATTTTCCTTTACCCTATACTACTCGCCATCAACTAATCATCCCTACTGCCCTTTAAGGGTTGGGGGTATAAAAAAAGCCCTCCGTAAGGAAGGCCTGCTAAACTTTTATGTTATTACACATATAACGCTGCAAACCTTCCCTCAGGAACGTTTCGTGCTGCATTTAATGTGCTTATTCGTATTCATTACTTAGCAAAAGTACAAGCTACACGCAGCAGTACAAAAAAAATAAAAACATATTTTTTTTCAATGCACCTAATTGCCAATGAATAAGTACCTTGAACCGAATGAAAAAAATATTAATAATCGTTGCAATGCTTACGCCTGTTTGTTTGTTTGCACAAAATAGATATGATGTGGTTATTGCTGAAATAATGGCCGACCCTACCCCACAAATTAGCCTTCCTACAAACGAATGGATTGAATTAAAAAATACAACTACTGCTGCTATTAATTTGCAATATTGGCGCATTGGCGATGCTACTTCTATTAGCGGCCCTATGCCCAACTTTACATTACAGCCAGATAGTATGGTTATTGTATGTACAGGTAGTGCGGTAGCAGTAATGAGTGCATTTGGTACCACTATTGCGGTTACTAGTTTTCCATCGTTAGATAATGATGGCGATCAGCTTTTTTTAAGAGCGGCAAACGGAAAAACAATTCATGCAGTAAGCTATACTAACACTTGGTATCAAAATGCAGTAAAGCAAGAGGGTGGATGGACGCTGGAGATGATTGATACTAAAAGCCCTTGTGCAGGTAGTAGTAATTGGAAGGCCAGTACCGCTATCATTGGCGGTACACCCGGTAAAAAAAACGCTGTAGATGCAGTGAATAATGATACAGATGCGCCACAGTTAAAAAGGGCTTACACGAATGATAGTACTATTATAGTATTAGTTTTTAATGAACCTATAGATAGTTTAGTAGGCGCTACCATTTCTCATTACACTATTGATGGGGGCACCACTTTGCTAAGTGCCACTACTAATGCACCACTATTTAATAGCGTGCAGTTAAAAGTAAGTACTCCACTAATTGCCAATACCGTTTATAATGTAACAGCCAGCAATGTAAAAGATTGTAAAGGCAATACAATTGCCGCAGGCAGTAAAGTAAAAGTGGGTTTACCGGTTGATGCTGCTCCAGGCCAATGGATTATTAATGAAATATTATTTAATCCACGTAGTAATGCATTTGATTTTGTAGAATTTTATAATAACAGTAATAAAATTTTTGATGCCTCCAAACTTTTCATTGCCAATAGAAATAGCTCCGGTGTAGTAAGTAGCATCAAACCATTAAGTAGTGTGCCGTATTATATTTTTCCCGGCGATTATATAGTAGAAACAGAAGATGCGGACAACCTAGGTATACAATATTTTATTACTACACCTACTAATGTGCTTACCATCTCTTCTCCGCCCTCTTTTTCAGACGATCAAGGTACAGTGGTAGCACTTAACTTTCAAGGTAGTATAGTAGACGAAGTAAAGTATAAAGATGATTGGCATTTTAAATTGATAGATAATGCAGAAGGTATTTCGCTAGAACGAATAGACCCTGCCGCCCCCAGTCAGGAACTTAGTAACTGGCATAGCGCTGCTTCCACTGCTGGCTTTGCTACTCCTACGGCCAAAAACTCACAGTATAAATTAATAAATGCAATAGATGCAAGTATAAGTATTACCCCCAAAATTTTTTCGCCAGATAATGATGGGAGAGATGATATAGCCACTATACAATATGCAGTAACCGACCCAGGCTATGTAGCCAATGTTACCATTTTTGATGGTGCCGGCAGGCCAGTACGCTACTTAGTACGAAATGGCACATTGGCACTAACCGGCTATTGGAACTGGGATGGCTTAAATGATAAAGGCCTTAAACTACCACTTGGCAATTACGTAGTGCTAACAGAAATATTTAACCTGCAAGGCAAAAAACAGCAATTTAAAAATGTGGTTATACTAGCTAGGCAATTAAACTAAGTAATGATGCATACTTTGTTTATACTACTATTTTAGAAGAATAATTCTTTATATCCATTTGTACTTAAATGCACTTGTACAAAGTGGGGTATAAAAAAATGGCTGTATGTAAAGCAGGATTTATGTTGATAGAAAAAACTTTCCTATTTTTTACTAACCGGCCGTATATACCTCTGTGGCAGATGGCATCATATAAGCAACCATAAATGATAAAATGGCAATTATTAAACCATACATAAAAATATTATAGGCAATACGTAATAACTTATATTTTTTTGCTAATACTACCCCTAGAAAATATTGATCTTTTACCATGCTCGTATTCATATATGTTTTATCGCTTAGCATTTCCGTCATTCCCCAGTTATAATCATCAAGGCTCATATTATGAAAGTTGCCAAAAAATAAAAGATTGGTTTTTTTGTTGGCTATATCATCCCTAGTAAAGCGACCTTCTGTTACAGTGGGGCGTGTAGCTAGTATACCAAACACAATAGAGGCTACGCATACTAATACTATTAATGCCAATGGAATTTGTAAATTAGGATCGGTTTGTAATTTTTCAAAAAAACTGCCAATCATTACTGAAAGAATGATGGCATTAACAGAAATTAGAATATTAGCTTTAGAATCGGCCATTTGGCTTAGGTTGGTATGGCTTTGCGCCATGATGCGAAAAACAGTGGCAATACTTCTATCCGCCTCTTTTTCCTTTTCTTTTTTCAATTTTATTGCAATGCTTTCATCAGAAATGGTGGGCTGCTTCAATTTTATTTTATCTTTTTCCTTTTCTTTTTTTTCTTGTTTCATGGTAGGTTGATTTTTGTCATCAGCTTTAGCTAATAGCTCGTGCAAGTGCTTGTCTTTAATGGGCTGTAAATGCTGCTGACCATAGGGGGTAAAATAGTTATGCCTTTCAAGAAAACGAATATTTATTTGCCGCCAATCTTTTTTTGATAATGCATTATCTCCAAACTCAATTAACTCACTTCTAAGTAATTTACTTTTTTCTTCAAACGCATCGGTACCTAAATGAAAAAGATCTGCATCGCATATTATTTGTTCTAAAGTATTTTCGGGGCTTTGCGGCATTTTTGTGGCCAATATGCAGCCCAATACTTTCTTTTTTATTTCCTCTTCTATGGGATGGGTTTGAAAATAACGGGTGGCTATTTCTATACTAGCCTCTTCATGATTTTTAGAGCTGCCAGTGGTGTAACCCGTATCGTGAAACCAAGCAGATAATAAAACCACAAACTTATCTTCTACACTAACTTCCATTTTGTCACAAATAAGTTGGCCGGCTGTCACCACCTCTAGCGTATGTTGAAGTGTATGGAACTTTATATTTTTACTTAGCTTACTTTGCAAAAGTGGGGCTACATATTGCTGCACTGCTTGCAAATAGCTTATTTGATTTTCCGTCATGCTATAAAGGTAACTTTTAATAAATTTATAAAAAATACAACGAATGCCAGCTACAATTTTAGTCAATACCTCCAAAGTGCACATCTTTATACTGGTATTAGTACTATCCATAGGGTGCAAAGCAAAAAAAGCCAGAACTATACAATCGCCTCCCCATTATAGTTTTGCGGAAGTGCAAACCATCAAACTTGATTTAAAGCTGAAAGAAGTTTCCGGCATTGCATGGGATGCAGATAAAGATGAGTTTTTAGCGCATTATGATGAGTCGGGCAAATTGTTTGTACTTGATAAGTCAACCTTACAAATAAAAACACCATCGCCATTTGTATTTGGTAATAAAGGCGATTACGAAGATGTGGCTATTTATAATGGTGTGCCATATGTGTTAAGAAGTGATGGCATGCTTACCAAAATTATTAAAACCGGTAACACCGTACAAGGTGTAGAAATGGGCAAACTTGCAGTAACGGGTACCAATGATTTTGAAACTTTGTACGCCGATACCGCCAGAAAGGCACTTATAATGGTTTGTAAAAATTGCGAAATGGATAGTAAATCGCAAGTAAGTGCTTTTGCATTTTATCCTGACTCGTCAGTTGGCTTTAGCACCAATCCTGTTTTCCGCATTAATGCCGATTCAATTAAAGCAATGAGCCAGCGATTAGGTCATAAAAAAACATCCAAGTTTCAGCCATCGGCTGCGGCTATACATCCTATATGGAATAAATTGGTTATCATTTCTTCGGCAAGTAACCAGTTTCTTATTGCCGATTTAAATGGTAATCCAGAAAAAATATTTGAGCTGGGTGCTAAATTATTTCCACAACCAGAAGGATTAACGTTTAAACGAAACGGAGATATGTACATCTCTAACGAAGGGGTAACCTCTGCCGCTAAAGTGCATCGCTTTGTGTATAAACCTTAGGCTTAGTAAAAATCCACAAACAAAAAGTTAACCAACTATAACCTATGCAATAACCCGCTACAACATCAGTGGTATAATGTACGCGTAGATATATTCTACTAAATCCAATTATAAGAATAAGCAGTATGATTAAAAAGAGGAGGATTTTTTTTAACGTAGCATACCAAATATAATAGCTAGCTACAATTGCCAACAGGCTGAAAAAAGTAATACTCATAAATGCATGCCCACTAGGAAAGCTAAAGTTTTTTATGCCACTAATCATTGCTTCTTCAGGCCTTGGCCTATGAAACAAGTCTTTTAACAACATCATTAAACCCAGACTAGTTAAAGACATAAATAAAAGTATTCTAGCCGCCTTGTTTTCTTTTTTGTATAGCAAAAAAAATAGCAACAAAATATTAGCGGGAACTAAAAAGTGATAGTTACCTAAAAAAGTAATTCCTTTTAGAATGGCGGTAACTTTTGTATTCTCCCATTGTTGGCTTTTTGCCAAAATTTTATCATCTAATGGAATATTATATTGGCAAACCAATAGTGCAAGGATAACAAAGGCTAGCAAACAAATAAAAGCAGCCCGCAGCTGAAAGTGGTTAGGCTGTAATTTTTTTAAAAATTGAGTAAAAGCGGCAGGCATTATTAATAAGTGAGGTTAAATTTTGAACCAAGCGAAAAATTAAAATTTCTTTCGCCTTCTACAAAACCAACGGTACCCGATATTAAAAACATTTTAAATGGCATGTAAAAAATACCACCGCCAATAGCGTGATGCCATTTTGTAGATCGTTCTCCTTTAATACCTACTTTACCAGCGTCAAAAAAACCTGTAAGGCCCATTGTGCCGGGAACGATATAGGAGTTAATATCAAATAATTTTAGCTTAAACTCTATGCCGGCATATAGCGATGATTGGCCTGTAAATCTATTTTTTCTAAAACCGGCTAAATCGTTGCTGGCTCCTATAGACATGGCCTGAAAAAATTCATAATTTTTACTATAGATACGGCCGCCTCCAAACTTAAGTATGGTTAATAAACCCGCCCTCTCTGTCCAGCTGGCATACACCGTCATATCGGTTTTGAAAGAAACAAAGCTGTTGCTTTGATTGCCTAACCCTTTAGTAGCGGTTAGTTCGTTATTCCACAACAATCCTCTTGTTGGATAAAATTCATGATTACGATTGTCGATTTTAAAGCCTGCCTTAAACCCAGCATAAGATTTACGACTAAATAAACGGGCAGAATCATAACCAACAACACCCTGTTTCCCAAATATTGTATTTATATTATCTGAAAATTTATTTTCATAACGCATAAAATATGGACCATACTGCAGGTGAAATATTTCTGATACTCTTCTACGCAAAAGAGCTGCTGCTTGTATTATCGTATGCCTACTTTGATAATAAGTAATTGGATTATCGGAACGTATAATGGTATTATTACCCAATCCAAAAAAATTCGTTACAGTGGGCAACGACCAAGAAGCATTTACTAACAAATCTACCTTGCGGGTAATGTGATTAAATTCGGCAGTATATTTTAACTGCAAAGCCTTTCTAGTTACAGCATACAATGCTTCTAATCGCTGATCGGTTGCGTAAGGAAGGTTACGAAATCCATAGGTTCTATGAGAAAAACCAGCACCCACAATAAACCCATCATCTTTATTAAAGCCAGCATTTAATAGTGGATAGCGGGTAGTATTGTATTTAAATCCAAATAGGCTGCGCTCATTGGCAGGCTGTGCGGTTTCAAATCTTACTTTACCGCGGCTACCTTTTACAAGGTGATTTCCTTCGGCTTTTATATCATACAATAAAGTTTCTATCTTTCCTTTTACATCAAAAGTATCGTTACCCTTGCCGCCAATTATGCGTAATTTAATACTTGAAGTGGTGGTAGAGTCAATGCTAAACACATCATCATTATTTAATCCATATAATCTTACCTCTTTCGTTGTAGATGGTTTAAAAATGCGACTATACATTACAAAGCTAGTATCAAAACCTTTTCTGCGGGAATAGACCGTTACTTGTAAACCATCTGTATGGTTATTGATTTTAAAATACTCTTTTTCATTACTACCAAATACATTTACTTTTTGCGAAATAAAAGCATAGTACTTAGTTGCCTGCTTTGCTAATAAATTTCTTCTGCTTTTAATTTTGTCAATTATTTTTTTTCCACTTATGGCAAAGGCAGGCGCGGGCATAGCCTGTACAGATTTAATAATAATTGAATCTGTTAAGGTTTGTTGTACTTCATTAATAGTAGCTTGCCAAGCAGTAGCGTCAAGGTTGTTTAAAAATATACGATCCACATCCCTGGCACTATAGCCCAACCATTTAATATTAGGATAATTGCTTTTAAAACCTTGTAAGAAAGGTAAAAAACGATTGGTGGCCAGTTTCATTAACAGCCCTGTAGCATTAAAAAAAGCTTGATCTCTATCCCTAGGAATGGGGTAATACAAGCGGCCCCGTCCGGTATCAATACCGCCCCACTTCCATTGGTCAAGGTGCCGATCAAAATCGCCCATTACCATATCAAGTAGGCGGGCTTTTAGCACTAGGGATTGTATAGGTTGATGATCATTATCGTCTAGCATTTTATTAAACAACTTGGCGGATGTTCTAGCCTCCGAACTATCTATGGTGGCATCTCTTTCTTCTAGTAGGCACACATTATTGGCAAATAAAGGGCGATAAATACCTAGTGCAGGATCGTCGGGTACAAAAAATAATGTAGGATTGGCTGTAGTAATATTTAAAGCATTCGCCAGTGCAGTAGCGGCTAATGCAGCATAGGGATGAGAGGCCGTATTCATTTCCATGGCCAATTGTTCTGCCATCGTACCCTTATAATTTTCAGGAATAGCTTTATGTGGATCTTTGTTTAAACTGCGGAGCACCCATTTTTTCCCCTCTTTATCTTCTAAGCGTAGCGATTTAGTTTGCTTACCGCCTCCTAAGCTGGTAATAATCATTCCCCCCTTTTCTTTTTTTAAATTAAATACTGGCATGTTCACGGGCACACTCCACTCGGGTCTATAATTTTCACCCATCAACCACTTTTTTAAACCATGTATGTTTTTGAAATCATTGCTGGCGGGTACAGTAATGGTGTCTTTAAACTTTATAAAAGAATCATCTATCTGTACGGAGGATGTAGTGTCTGCAAGGGGAGTTTTAACGGTTGAAAAATTAAGTACCGATGTTGTATATGCTTTTACGATAGTGGTGTCAGCTACTTCATAAAAACTTAGGGTTACATTTTTATTTTTAGAGACCTCCATTACAGCAAAGCCCTCTGCCGGAGAATTATACTTGCTATTTTTATGGTTAGAAGTTCTATTGATTTTACACCCCCCGCCACTTACAATATAATGGTATCCTTCTTCATAAATATGCTGCAAATTATGATCGTGGCCCGAAACGAAAATGGTGTTGGGCGCCGCCATTTTAATGGCAGCTGTTATTTGTTTAATCATTTCTTGATAGGCAGGGTACTTTACATCCTGTATGGCACCAAATACACTACGGGCTATAGGATAAATAGAACCAATAATTGGCATAGGCACATACAACGATTTTTTGATATCAGTAAGTGGAAATAGGTGTTGTTTTAAGGTAAAAAAACCACCATGTATGCCATTGGTTTTAAAAGGATGGTGCGAGGCAAGTACAATTAACTTATTGGCATTTCGGGCGGCTATATCGCCAATTTGTGTTACCAATTCCTCTTTTGTTTTGCATTCGCAATCCGATTCTATGGACGGCTTATCATGTGGGTGAAGCCACCATTGACTATCGAAAATAATAAGTGTTACATGGTTGCCAATGCTTACTTCCTTAGGTCCGGGGCAACCATCCTTTGGATAAAATTTTACATTTTTTTTGCCAATAACAAAGTCGGCATATACTTGTTGGCGCACAATGGCATCATACCCACCTTCGCGGCCATTTTGCCAATCATGATTGCCAGGAATCATAATTACTTCGGCTGCTTTACCGGCTGCAATTAATAGTTGCGTGTCTAATACGTTTTTGTATTTAGCATAGCCAGCCTCTTCGGGATCGGGTAATCCGTTTTTATATAAATTATCGCCTAAGTAAACAACCGTTGATTTTTTATCAAGGGATACTATCTTTTTTACGGCATTTACCACGGGGTGCCATCCTGCCGCATTAAATTGGCCTGCATCGCCAATTAAAATGATGCGTTGGCTAATAGTATCTTCTTGGGCAATTATAAAATTGCCATACCAAAGCAGTAAACCCCAAAGCGCCACTATTTTTTTCATTATCACTTAAAAAAAGGAAAAGGTTAATAGTACGAAATTTAAAAGGCAAAAAACCTATGGTATACCGATAACGTAGTTAGCCTTAATAAAGTTTCCAAATTACTAAAAAGAATCTCTAAAAGATAGTTTGGGTTTAAAAAAACGATTGATGAAGGCAAAAGTATACCCTTTCATCACTTTATTGTTAGGCAGGGCTTTGCGTATTTCGTCGATAATAAAACCAAATAATTCCGTATCTTTTCAACTTCGATATTATTTAACCATTAACAACAAACGCCAAAACCTCCAATCATGAAACTGAATAAAGCGGCGGCCTTTATTGCCCTTTTTATTACTGCATCTGCAGGGGCACAAGTTAAAGGCGACTCTGCCACCACAGCGGGATCCCATTTTAAAGATAGCCGATCACGCCACAAATGGATGGGCGTAAATTATAGAAAAGAGTGGAATACTCCCATTACGGTACCAGTGCTAAACATGGCCACAGAAAAGGGTGGACTTACGCCTATAAAAAAAGGGGGCGGTAAACAAACTAAATCGCTAAGAGTAGAAGATGCACAAGGAAGGCAATATACTTTTCGATCAATTCAAAAATTTATTACCAGTAAAACTTTACCAGGTGACTTACAAAGCGAGGCCGCCGCAGATTTAGTTTCTGACGGTGTTTCTGCTTCCTACCCTTATGCAGCTCTATCCATACCCATACTGGCCGAGGCGGCAGGCATTCCACATGGTAATCCTAAAGTGGTGTACATTGGCGACGATCCAACGTTGGGCGAGTATAGAGAAGCATTTAAAAATACCATGGTGCTATTTGAAGAAAGGGCGCCAGATAGCGTAAATAAACTTTTTGATACACACGAAGTAGCAGAAAAGTTAGAAAAGGATAATGATAACAATGTAGATCAATTAGCCCTATTAAAAGTTCGTATACTGGATATGTTTGTAATGGACTTAGACCGACACGAGGATCAATGGGTATGGGGTGCTTACGACAATGGCAAAGGAAAAACGTACTATCCGCTGGCTAAAGATAGAGATCAAGCCTTTTATATTAACCAGGGTATTTTACCAAGCATTGTAAGATCAAAATCATTGGTACCACAGTTAGAAGGGTTTAAGGCAGCCGCCAATAGTATTGCCCGTTTTAATTTTGCTGCAAGAAATCTCGATCGCTTTTTTTTAAATCAATTAACCGAAGCCGATTGGAAGAGAGAAGCAGAAGCCTTTTTGAGTAAAATGACAGATGCAGTAATAGAAAAAGCACTAGCCCAGCAGCCCAAAGAAATTTACGATATCTCGGCCCCTAAAATTATTCAAACCCTTAAAGAAAGGCGAAATTTTATTGTAAGCGAGGTAATGGCCTATTATCATTTTATATCTTCTATCGTAAGCATTACTGGCAGCGAAAAAAAAGAACAATATCATGTAACTAGAAATGAAACTGGGGCTGTAACCGTAACAGTAAATAAAATAAACAAAGAAGGCCAAGTAAGTACTAAAATGTACGAAAGAGTGTTTGAGCCATTGGTAACAAAGGAAATTCGTATTTATGGATTTGATGGAGACGACCAATTTGAAGTGTTTGGTATTAATGATAAAATTAAAATTAGATTAATAGGCGGTGGCGGCGCCGATGCCTTTATAAAAAAAGCCGGCCAACAAAAAGATGTAATGATTTACGACAAAGCAGCTGCAGATAATACAATAACAGGCCGCTTTAAAAATAATTTCTCCAATGATACGGCCGTAAATGCATTTCAACGTATTTATTACAAATACCCCCATCAGTCTAAGTTTTTAAACCTTGGCTTTAATCCAGATGATGGATTTTCAATTGGCCCTACTTTCAAGTATATACGCCATGGCTTTAGAAAAGAACCGTATAAAACTTTTCATCAGTTTAAAGGGTTGTTTGCATTTGCTACTAAGGCGGTAAATATTATGTACAGAAATGAGTTGATAGCTGTATTTGGAAAAAACACAGATATTGTTACCAATCTTAATTATTACGGCCCCAATAATACCTCTAACTTTTTTGGGTATGGAATGGGTGCTGTGTACGATAAAACAAAACCTGGCCGTTTCCGCTTCTACAGAGCTAGGTACGATTTAGGTGATTTTTCCCTACAACTTCGCCACCGCTTTTCAAGTAAAGTAATGCTCTCTTTTGGTCCCCAATTTCAAATGTACCATATGGAGGCAACGGATAAGTTAAATAACGTACGTAACATTACTTTAAATACCGCCTCCAGTGGTTTAAACCCTGCTTTAGTATTTAAGCGTCAGGGGTATTTTGGAGGTAAGCTTTCGTTGGAGATAGATACTCGTAATAACCAAGCCATGCCTTACAAGGGTATAAACTGGGTATCTAATTTTAGTACACTTTCCGGTACCAACAGTAATAGTTATGATCGGGTAAGTATGCTTAGCTCCGATTTTAGTTTTTATGTAAAATTAATTCCTGATTGGCTCACCTTTGCCAATAGAACAGGCGTGGGTATTACTGGCGGAAATAGTTATGAGTTTTTTCAAGCACAATACTTAGGCTCCAACGAAAATTTAAGAGGATATAGAAGAGAAAGATTTGCAGGCCGCAGCAAATTGTATAATCAAGCCGAGCTTCGGCTAAAAGTTGCCAACTTGCGCACCTATTTATTTCCTGCTGCCATAGGGCTTTTTAGTTTTGTAGATGCGGGTAGGGTTTGGCACCCATCGGCTACTGTAAATAAAACGGCTGTAGGTTATGGTGGGGGTTTGTGGTTTTCTCCGCTTCGCCGCTTTGTTATAACGGCCTCATATGCTATGAGTGATGAGGACAGGCTATTATTAATAGGGTTTGGATGGAAGTTTTAAAAAAAATAGTTGTACCAACAAAAGCCCTGCAAATTTGCGGGGCTTCTTGTTGCTCGGCATGTTCGCTTCTAATTGCTATTACAACGTTATCTTTGCCCGCCTAATATAGGCAAGAGGTAAAAAAATATTTATATAACATTTATATGGCGCTGCTCGATTTTTTAAATAAACGGGATAAAACACCCCAATCCGAGATGACGTTTATCGATCATCTAGAAGAGCTGCGTTGGCATATCATTCGTTCTGTTATTGCTGTATTAATAGGCGCTGTTGTTGTGTTTATTTTTGCCAACGAATTTGTAGATAAAATACTATTAGGCCCGGCAGATAAAGACTTTATCACCTTTAAATGGTTTTGCAGCCTTAGCCATTGGTTAGGCTTGGGAGATGCAATTTGCCTTAGCCCGGTAGAGGCTAGGTTTCAAAGCAATACCATGACAGGGCAGTTTATATCCACCTTTACCATTGCCTTTGTGGGTGGTTTTATAGTGGCCTTTCCGTTCATATTTTGGGAGTTTTGGAAATTTGTAAAACCCGCCCTTTCCGACACAGAAAAAAAACGTACTAGAGGCATCGTATTTTGGGTGTCTTTACTTTTTTTCTTAGGGGTAGCATTTGGGTACTTTGTACTTACCCCTTTTATGATCAATTTTTACTTTAATTATAAGTTAAGCGATAAAATAGTAGTGCTGCCCAATTGGTCAGATTATATGGAGAATTTTATTTACACTACTGTTGGCATCGGCATTTTATTTCAAATGCCCTTATTAATTATGCTACTGGCCCGCATAGGCATAGTAACCGCCCATTTTTTAAAAAAATACCGTCGTCATGCAATTGTAGTTATTTTAATTGCTGCCGCCATTATTACTCCCACTACAGATCCTTTTAGTTTAGGCATCGTAACCATCCCTCTTTATTTATTATACGAGGCTGGTATAATGATAGCTTCTCGCATTAACAAAAAACAAAAGCTAAAAGCAGATGAATGGAGTTAATAAACCTGCATCCATCTTTAGGCTATCGTAGATTTACGAATAAATTTCGAGTTGTTTCGCTTGATTTTTTTGAATTGGGGGTTCAATAATTGTGCAGTAAAATGCATAATTATACCTTAGCCATGAAAACCAACCATCCACTCCTGCAAGGGCAGGAAGGAAAATTCAAACACCTAAAATCCAATTATCATGAAACCTCGAGTAAGTAAAATTGTCAACTTTTTTGCCTTCAATTTATTATTCTTTGCTTTGTATTTAAACTTTATTCATAAAGAACCTAATTCTGCATTCATGGGCAATTCTGCCGATAGAAATGCCTCTGCCGCATTTAGTGCAGATATTCAAGGCAATAAACAATTAGCAGAAAAAAAACAAGCTGATATAGCTATTATACAAGAAAACTAACCGGACACTCGTATAATCATAAAATTAAAAACCGTTACTCCGGCAAGGCGTAGCGGTTTTTTTATTGCATCAACCCGAAATCTTTACCTTAGGGGCATGGAAAAAAAAGTATTCTTACTAGATGCCTATGCACTCATCTTTAGGGCTTATTATGCACTTATTCGTAGCCCGCGTATAACCTCTACCGGAAAAAACACTAACGCACAATTTGGGTTTACCAACGCTTTAGTGGAATTAATCAATAAACAAAAACCATCCCACATGGCCATTTGTTTTGATACCAGTGCCCCTACTGAACGACATACCGATTTTGCAGATTATAAAGCCAACCGGCAAGAAACGCCAGAAGATATAAGAGCTGCGGTACCCGATATTAAAAAACTAATTGAAGCTTTTAATATACCCGTAATAGCGGTAGATGGTTTTGAAGCAGACGATGTAATAGGAACCCTTGCCAAACAAGGCGAGCAAGCGGGCTATGAAATTTATATGGTAACACCCGATAAGGATTATGGTCAATTAGTATCTGATAAAGTAAAAATTTACAAACCCGCTTATCAAGGTAACGATGCTGAAATATTAGGGCCCGAAGAAGTATGTGCGAAGTGGAATATAAAAAACGTAGAGCAGGTTATTGATATGCTAGGTATGATGGGCGATGCAGTAGATAACATTCCAGGCATACCCGGAGTAGGAGAAAAAACTGCCGCTAAATTTTTGGCAGAGTATGGTTCTTTAGAAAATACATTAGCCAATGCAGATAAAATAAAAGGAGCCATGGGCGAAAAAGTAAAGAAGGGCGCAGCAATGGCCGTACTTTCAAAAAAATTGGCCACCATAATTACCAATGTACCCGTACAATTTCATGAAGAAGATTTTAAATTAAAAGAATGGAATAAAGAAGCCTTAAAAGAAATTTTTACCGAGTTGGAGTTTAGAACATTAGGTAAACGATTATTGGGCGAAGAAGTGGCTGCACCCGCTGGCAGCAAAACGGTAATTGAAAAAGAATTACCACAAGGTGTACAAACTGATTTATTTGGTAACATTATTGAAACCCCCAAGTCGGAGCTTGCCCGCCAAAAAGAAAACGATAAAGCTGCAGGGTCGTCTGATGTCACTTCTTCGGAGGCATTTATAGAGGCCGATAAAAATATTAACAATGTTCCCCACCAATATGAAGCAATAGTGGGCGAAGAAGCAATTAAAAAATTAGTAGCAGTATTAAGTAATTATACAGAAATATGCTTTGATACAGAAACTACTGGTATTGATGCCAATGATGCAGAAATAGTAGGGTTAAGCTTTGCCGTAAAAGCTGGAGAAGCCTACTACGTACCTTGCCCAGAAAGCCAAAACGAAACAAAGGCCATCCTACAATTATTTATGCCACTGTTTAATGATGCAACAAAAACATGGATTGGCCAAAACACTAAGTATGATATGCTAATTTTAAAATGGTATGGTATTGCTTTGGCCGGAAATATTTTTGACACCATGCTGGCACATTATGTAATAGAACCAGATGGTAAGCGAAGCATGGATTTATTAAGTGAAAAGTTTTTGGGCTATCAACCTGTTTCTATAGAGGAATTAATTGGGAAGAAGGGCAAAAATCAAGGCAATATGCGGGATGTGGAATTAGAAAAAATAAAAGAATATGCCGCAGAAGATGCAGATATTACACTTCAACTAAAACAAAAATTTGAACCACTACTAAAAGAAAAAGAAGTGGAAAAAGTTTTTAATGAAGTAGAAAACCCATTGGTGAAAGTGCTGGTGGATATGGAGTATGAAGGAATACGGGTAGATGTAGATTTTTTAAATGCCTATTCAAAAGATCTAGAAAAAGATGCAAAGCAGGCAGAAGAAAGTGTGTACAAGCAGGCCGGAGTTCGTTTTAATTTAGCCTCTCCCAAGCAACTAGGAGAGGTGCTTTTTGATAAACTACAATTAGACCCATCGGCTAAAAAAACCAAAACTGGCCAATACCAAACCGGCGAAGATGTATTATTAAAATTAGCCGCCAAAGGCCATCCTATAGTTGACGATATATTAACCTTTAGAGAATTAACTAAATTAAAGTCAACCTATGTAGATGCACTACCGCAATTAATAAACCGTAAGACCGGTAGGGTACACACTTCATACGGGCAAGCAGTAGCCGTTACAGGTCGTTTGCAAAGCAATAATCCGAACCTACAAAATATACCAGTACGTACCGATAGAGGAAAAGAAATACGAAAAGCTTTTGTGCCAAGAAGCGATAACTATATTTTATTATCTGCGGATTATTCTCAAATAGAATTACGTATTGTGGCGGCTATTAGCGGCGACCCTAATATGTGTAAAGCCTTTCAAGATGGAACAGATATACATACCGCCACTGCTGCAAAAGTGTATAATGTGCCAGAGGGCGATGTAACGAAGGAAATGCGCTATAAAGCCAAAAGTGTAAACTTTGGTATCATATACGGCCAAGGTGCTTTTGGACTGGCCGATAATTTGGGAATAAGCCGCACTGAAGCCAAAGAAATTATTGACAATTACAAAAAACAATTTCCCGGCATACAGCAATATATGGATGGCACTATCAACTTTGCTAGAGAAACAGGATATGTAGAAACTTTAATGGGCAGAAAAAGATGGTTACGAGATATAAACTCCGCCAATTTTACCGTAAGAGGTTTTGCCGAGCGAAATGCTATTAACTCTCCTATACAAGGCACCGCAGCCGATATGATAAAACTGGCCATGCAAAAAGTGCATGCGGCTATGCAAAAAGAAAAAATGAAAAGCAAAATGCTATTGCAGGTGCATGATGAGTTGGTGTTTGATGCATTAAAAGAAGAAGTAAAGGAGCTAAAGCCATTAATTATTGAAAACATGCAGGCAGCGATGGTATTACCACACAATGTACCCATCATTGCCGAGTGTGGCGAAGGAAATAACTGGTTAGAAGCACATTGATCTATTAAAAAAACAAAATTGCATTTATTAAGCAGCTACATAATTTTGCAGCATGCAACCCATCATTTATTATTGTTTCGATGCCTATTGCGGCTGGTGCTATGGTTTTAGCGCAGCTATTAGTAAGATAGCAGAAGAATATAAACAGCAGTTGAAGTTTGAAGTGCTTTCAGGGGGAATGATACCAGCAGAAAACGCAAAACCTATTAGTGCTACTGCTAACTATATAAGCAATGCCTACAAAATAGTAGAAGAAAGAACAGGCGTACAGTTTGGGCAAGATTATTTGTGGCATATTTTTAACCCCGATAAAAGCGATTGGTTTCCCCATTCAGAAAAAGCGGCAGTAGCCTTTTGCATTTTCAAAGAAATATTTCCAGATAGGCAAGTGGAATTTGCGGCAGACCTTCAATATAGCCTGCACTTTGAAGGCAGAGACTTAACAGATAATGAAGCCTACCGCCACTTACTGGCTAAGTATGAAATAGCGGCGGATGATTTTTACACTAAGCTAAATAGCGAAGCCTATCAGGAAAAAGCTAGGTATGAATTTGCACTTTGTCAGCAATTGCAAGTAACTGGTTTTCCGGCGGTGCTAATGCAAGTGGGTGATACTAAATTTTATTTAGTGGCAAGAGGCTTTACAGCGTATGAAGATGTAAAGGCAAGGGTTGACAATATTTTAAAAGAAATAGAAGCAACTTAATTTTTATGGCAACTGATTAACCCAACTTTACAAACGGGTTGTTTCTTTTTTCATACCCAATAGTGGTAACAGGGCCATGGCCGCTATACACTTTAGTTTCATCGGGCAGGGTAAAAAAATGCGTGTGGATGCTTTGTAGCAAGGTTTCATAATTGCCACCTGGCAAGTCGGTACGGCCAATACTTTCTCTAAACAAAACATCGCCGCCAATAATAAAACCACCGGCTTCATTATAAAAAGCAATGCTGCCCGGAGAGTGGCCGGGCACTAATAAAATAGCTAACTCATCATCACCCACTTTTATCTTTTCTCCTTCTTTTATATACACTAAAGGGCCTTCGTAATTGTCGAAGGGTAATTGCCACATATTACCGGCCTGCGGAGCAAAATCTAAAACAGGTTTTTCTAATGCATGGATATGCAACGGCAGAGCCCAAGTATCATTTACGAACTTATTACCAAAAACATGGTCTAAATGGCAATGGGTGTTAAGCAGCAAAATAGGATTAAGGTTTGTCTTTTCTATACCCGTTTTTAAATCGTCCCTTTCCTTCGGGAAATAACAACCAGGATCTATAATGCAGCAATCCCCTTTTTCGTTATACAGAATATAGGTATTCTCCTGAACAGGGCTGAAAGTAAAAGACTTAACACTTAACATGGATGGTTTTTTCGTATTTTTATAAGCGACCTTGTAAATACCTTGAAGTAGGGGATTAAAGGGTTCTAAAGTACGAAACAACTTCTTTTGCTGAAAAAACGTTTATATGTTTGAAGTTCTTTTTCATTTGCTGAATAAAGAACAGGAAGATGAAGAGTTCCGCTGAAGACGGGATTTACAATGCGACCCCGTCTAAGGCCGGGGCATAGCGCAAGGGACGATGATAGTAGTACAGGTGATGATAACAAAAAACTCTTTACCCTAAGAGTAAGGCACTGAAATTTTGAAGCCCCCCTTTAGGGGATGGGGGTAAAATTTAGTTATGAAGAAAATATTTGCGCTGATGATGATGGGCTTGGTAGTAAGCACTGCCGATGCACAGGTAAACACCGTGGAATTTGGGAAAAACCGTGTGCAGTATCAAAAATTTAAGTGGAAGTATTACCAAACAGAAAATTTTAACACTTATTTCAGTCAAGATGGGCTGGGCCTTGGCAAGTATGTAGCACAAGTGGCGGAGCAGGAACTGCCCTCTATTGAAGAATTTGTGGAGTATGGTTTGCAACGCCGCATAAACTTAGTAGTGTATAACAATTTCGATGAAATGCAACAATCCAATATCGGATTGGGCATTGATTGGCAAAATACTGGAGGTGTTACCAAATTAGTGAATAATAAAATGATTGTGTACTTTGATGGTAACCATGCTAACCTGCGCCGCCAAATAAGACAAGGCATAGCCAAAGTATTAGTAGATAATCTATTGTTTGGGGATGATTTGGGAGAATTTGCCGCTAACCAAGCCTTATTAGATTTACCTAAATGGCTAACCGATGGTTATATTCAATATGCAGCCGAAAATTGGAGTACCACTTTGGATGATGACTTAAGAGCAGCCATGCTTTCTGGAGACTATAAAAACTTTTATGCCTTTGCCTTTAAAAAGCCAATGCTAGCTGGCCACTCATTTTGGAAGTATATAGAAGATAAGTATGGAAAAAATAAAACCACTTATTTTTTATACTTAGCTCGCATTTATCGTAATCTTAATAATGCATCGAATAAAATAGCTCGAAAAAAGTTTAAAGTTATTCTGCAGGAGTTTATGGTTGATATGCAGGAGCAGTATTTTAAAGATATTAAAAGCAGGCGCAATACGCCAAGAGGTTCTTTAAGTGTAAGTGAAGATATTGGTAAAAAAGATTTTATACGCTTTAATGCTAATCCAGTGCCGCGCAATAATACCTATGCATTAGTGGAGTTTAAAGGAGGCCGCTATCAGGTGGTATTGGTAGATAATTTATCGGAGCGCAAAGTATTATGGAAACAAGGAGTGCGCAGCAGAGATGAAGTATTGCATCCCAATTATCCATTGTTAGCCTGGGATGGTAAGGGCACCCGCTTGGCTGTTATTTATAATGATAAAGGTAAAACACAGTTTTTTGTGTATGATGTTATCAATCGAACAAAATTACATAAGCATGAAATAACAAAGTTTGATCAAATACAGGATATGAAGTACATGCTGGATAACAACACCCTTATCTTTAGTGGTGTACGCAGCGGACAAAGCGATATCTATGTGTATAAAATTGATAAGCAAAGTTTCGATCAAATTACAAATGATGTGTATGATGATTTAGATCCTTCTTTTGTAGCTTTCCCTAATAAAACAGGTATTTTATATGCCAGTAATCGCCCATCTGCTTTAGCGAAAAGTAGCGATGATTCATTACCTCATCATCGCTTTAATATTTTTATGGTAGATAATTGGAATAAGTCGGATGCTAAACAAATTTCTCAATTAAGCGATTTACGTTTTGGTAATGCTCGTTATCCCTCGCAGTATAACACCTCGCACTTCACATTTGTAAGTGATGAAAATGGTATTAATAACCGCTATGCTGGATTCTTTACTACCGAAGCAGCAGGTTTAGATACATTAGTATTTATTGGCGATGAAATGTTGCGCAACCCGAATACAAAAGATATTGATAGTGTACTTAAAGATTGGGGTAAGGCCAATCCCGATTCAGTGGGATATGCAAGAGTAACATTGGATTCTTCGTATGTATTTCCAATTACTAATTACCAAAGTAGTTTATTAGAAACAAGAACAGCAGGGGATAATCAACAAGTAAGTGAAGTAGTAAGGCTAGGCGAAAGCAAATTGCTATATCGATTAAAAGTGGATGAAACAAAACTGCGCCGCCGCAATGTTAATGCAAAGCCTACTGAGTATATGCGTAAGCTGATAGAAGAAGAGAAAAAAGCGATTCGCCGAGAAGCCAATAGCCAACCTTTAAAAAGCGATTCGACGCGGATAAAAGATAATGAATTTTTTAATAGCGAATTTGGCGAGGATAAAACCACATCAACCCAACAAAATTCAACCACTAGCACGGCCGATGATACCAATAAAGAACCAGTATTAAAGAAAGCTAAACTGTACGAATATCGCCCGCCTAAATTTTTTAATGATTATTTAGTAACGGGTTTTAATAACAATGTATTAGTAACAAGGTATCAGCCATATGGCGGCGGAAATAGCGCAGCTACGTTTGCAAATTATGGCCCCATTAGAGCCTCTTTAAATAATCCACTAAATGCAATGACAAGGGTGGGTACTTCCGATTTGTTTGAAGATTGGAAAATTACAGGCGGATTTAGAATAAGCCCCAATCTTGATAATAACGAGTATATTTTTACCGGGCAATATTTGAAGAAAAGAATTGATTATGGGATTACGTATTACCGTACTGGGCAGCAAATGGGTGCCACCGATCCCGTACTCGGTATTGATACAGCTACTAAAAAATTATACTCCAACCTATACCAAGCTACAATAGCTTATCCATTTAATAAAGTAAAAAGCTTACGTTTTAATATTGGAGTAAGAAGCGATAAATATGTGATAAAAGGTAATGGGTTTGCCCCCAATACGTTAAAAACACCCGATGAAAAACAACTTTACGCACTTGCACATATTGAATATGTACATGATGATGCTATTACAAACACGATGAACATTTGGAACGGATTACGCTGGAAGGCCTACTTAGATTTTAATGCTAGAATAAGTAAAACAGGCGCCCCCCGATCCGATCATCCCACCATGTTTAATTTTGGCGTAGATGTTAGAAATTATTTACCTATTTATAGAAATATTATTTGGGCCGTACGCGGAGCCGCCGATATATCATGGGGCAATGAAAAAATTGTTTACTTTTTAGGCGGAGTTGATAATTGGTTGATGTTTGGTGGCAATCAAAAAATAGATCCCAATACCGGAGCTATAAGGTATAGATATTTTAATCCTAGTAATGTGCCGGTAAATAATTACACTTATCAATCTTTAGCGGTAAATTTAAGAGGGTATTTACAAAACTTAGCACATGGTAATAATGCGGTAGTGATGAATAGTGAAATAAGAGTACCTGTGTTTAGCTCCTTGTTTAATAAACCAATTAATAACGCCTTTTTACGCAATTTTCAATTAGTACAGTTTATTGATTTGGGTACTGCTTGGGATGGCTCTGTAAAAGGCATTGCTAGACCGACATCTATCTTTACGCAGCCAGGAAATCCGATTACAGTGAATTTAAAATCGGGTGGAATAGGCCCATTTGCGGGTGGCTATGGCTTTGGCGCAAGAAGTATGTTGTTTGGTTATTTTGTACGATTTGATGCCGCTTGGCAAATGAATAGTTTCTTTAAAGGCAAACCCAAATATTATTTAGCCTTGGGGTTAGATTTTTAAGTCACTAAGCCTGTAAAGCGATATAAGAGTTATATTTTTTAAAAGCGGCACTTACATATAGTGCTGCTTTTTTTTGCCTTTTAAAAAAATAAAACCCCCTCTCAAGTGGAGAGGGGGTTTATTATAACTTTTTTCAATTACCACTTTAACCGCTTTGAAAAATGCATTACCACCGCCAGCGTTACAAACAGACCAATGCTACCAAATAGCAATGAATAATCCTGTAACTGCAGTAGGCTGAATATATATGCATAAATAAGTACCAATGCAAAAGATAAAATAGTAGCAGCCCTACCAGTATCAAGAATGCTTTTAGCAAACCAGCCAATAAGAGCAATGGTGGCAGTAGAAGCTATTATATAAGCAGCATTAAACCCAGTATATTCTGAAATAGACAATAGTAAAGTATAAAAAAGAATTAGCGCAATACCGATTAAGCCATATTGAAAAGGATGTGCCGACTTTTTATTACTAGTTTCTATTAAAAAGAAGGCCGCAAAAGTTAATAAAATACATAACAGCGCATATTTAATTGTGCGAAGCGTTTTTTGATAACCGTTAACCGGTACATACAAGTCAACTCCTACCGCCGCATGGCTTACGGCATTTGATGTAGAAGGGTTTGTATCCACCCGGTAGTTTGGATTTTGTACTTCGCTGGCTGGTGTAGGAAAATAATGGCCAAGCGAAAAATCATTCCCCTTCCATTGTTGCGGAAAATTTCTTTTGTGCGAAAAGCTCTTCCAATGAGCCGTAAAGCCGCTATCACTTATTTGTGTGCTTTGTGGCAATGCATTACCGGCAAAACTGGGGTGCTTCCATTTAGAATTGATAACAATGGTAGTAGACTTGCCAGTAGGGGTTAGTAATAATTGCTCCGCACCATTTATGCTAAGTGTAGTGCTAAAATGGGCATTAGTAAAATCGTCTAATGAAGAAATAGGGAGTGGAGTGGCCATACACTCTGTATTATTGGCTAAATAGGGCGTAAGTTCAAGTGGAGTATCTCGCCATTTTATAGAAAGCTGTTCGTTAAACCCTTTTGTATCAGCAATGCTCATAATTAACAACGCCTCATTCCATATAAATTTATTAGCGGGAATATTTAGTTTATCAATAGCAAGTGTACTAAACTTGCCGGAAATATTAATCGTACTCTCGTAAAGCATAACTTTAAATATACCTCTGTGTTTTTCTTTGGGTAGCATGGTAGCTTGTATAGCGGCACTATCGGGTAAAAAAAATGCATATTTTTTTACCATATTACTTTTGCTAGAGTCAGCGCTATTTGTTTCCCAATATGGAATGCTTAGCAGGGGGCCAATTATATTTTGTTTGCCTGCCCACTTATTAGTAATTTCTTTTGTGGCTTGTACCTGGCGCTGTTGCCGTTCGTAAATTAAATCTTTTACGTACATCGTTGGTATCATTAGCAGCAGTGCAATTACAAATACAATGGCGCCTTTAATAATCCATTTGCTTTTTTGCCAAGCAGCAGACGCCATCTGTGCAAGGTTGTTTTGTTCGGATGTTTGCATATAGTTAAATTTTAAAAAGTACTTTGCATTTCAAAGTGAAAATACAAAAAAATTATTTTACTCCTTTAATCATGTTTTCTAGTGCGGTAATATGTTCATTAAAGGCTTTTTCTCCAGTCTTGGTAATGGCATAAGTAGTATTGGTTTTTTTGCCAATAAACCCTTTGTATACTTTTAAAAAGCCATTTTCTTCTAAGCTAACTAAGTGGGTGGCCAAATTGCCATCCGTAACTTGTAAAAGCTGCTTAAGGTCGTTGAAGTTTATTTCTTCATTCACCATTAGCACACTCATAATGCCGAGCCTTATTCTGCTTTCAAATATTTTATTTAAACCTGTTATCGGATTTTTCATTTGATCTCCGTTGTTGAGAAACTGATTTGTTGACTAATGAACAGAACGTACATGCGTCCCGCTAAAGATGGGATTCATAATGCTACCCCGCCTAAGGCCGGGGCATTGCGCAAGGAACGATGATAGTAGCACTACAGCTGGTAACATCATTTCCCTGCTTTTATTTTTCATACCTCCACCACATTAGCATGCCGTAAATAATATGCAACACACCAAAACCTATGCCCCAAAAAATAATCCCCCTGCCTATGTAAAACATACTAATGAAACCTAATATAATTTCGCAATAACCAAGATAGCGAATATCTCTTAATGTGTATTTGCTGCCATTTACCAATGCCAGACCATAAAAAATTAAGCAGGCTGGGGATACAAAAACCCACACATCATACCGCAACATACCTACTATAAAAAAGCCGCCGGCCACTAAGGGTACCAGCATATTCCAAGCCAGGCGTTTAGAAGTATGATCCCAAATCGGTAAGCCTTGTTTTTTGGCTTTGCGCCATGTTAAAAAGTAGGATGAAATAAAAGCAATCGTAAAAACAACGGCCGCCAATAAAATTAATTTAAGCTTTAGCTTGCTAAAATCATCGCCTGTAAAAAAACCTCTGCTATTGTAATTGCCATAATAGCTATCAATAATTTTAAAGGCAAACCAGGCGCCTATTAAAGCGCAAATGCCTGCCGCCACACCACTTAGGCCGCTAAGCGATACGAAACGAGTACTTCGTTCCATAATACGTCGGATGTCTTTTAAATCGTTTACGGAGTTGTTGGCTTCGGTGTTTATCTTCATAAAAAGCACTTTGTATTGCAAAGTAAATAGCTCTTTTACATATTTCAAAATATTATTTTTAGCATATGCAATGCTTAATACTTGTTTAACAACAGCTGTTAGAGGATAAGGCCGTACATTTATGGGGTGAAGAAACGTATACTTTTTTTATTATTTATCTCCATAGTAACGGCTCAATTATATGCCCAGCAAATAGTACTAAAGGGTATGGTAAAGGATGTGCATAGCGAAGAACCGGTGCCCTTTGCCTCTGTAGTGTTTAAAAAAAGTACCGTTGGTAAACTAACCGACTCTGCGGGTAGGTTCAGTTTTTTAATAAGCAGCTTACCGTCTGACACTTTAGAAATAACCTGTGTGGGCTATCAGCCATTTTTATTGCCCATAAAAACTAGAAATGAAAATGAACCCTTTACTATTTTATTGGAGCGAGGAACTTTTAATTCCGGCGCCCTTGTAAAAACGAAAGTGAATAAAGGCTTACTAGTATGGAAAAAAATAGTACAGCATAAACCAAAAAACGACCGCTATCGATTTGACAACTTTTCGTACGAACTATATAATAAGTTAGAGCTTGATTTAAAAAACATCAACTTTCAAAAATTTGGAAAGCTAAAGCCGCTAAGACCGGTTGCTGAATTGATAAATAAAAACATAGACACTGCAGAAGGAAAAGCTTATTTGCCTGCTTATTTAACCGAGGCGCTTTCTGATTATTATTATCAAAAAAATCCCAAGCGAAGAAGAGAGGTAATAAAAGCCGCTAATACCAACGGGGTAAAAAACGAAAGCATTATTAAAATGCTGGGAGGTATGGATCAGGTAATAAATGTGTATAATAATTTTATTCCTGTTTTTGATAAGCAGTTTGTAAGTCCCGCAAGTGATAATGGAGATTATTATTATAACTACAAAGTGGTGGATACGCAAATGGTAGCTGGTAAAAGATACTATCATCTAGTATTTACCCCCCGCCGTCAAGGTGGAGATACATTCGAGGGCGATTGTTGGGTGCAGGTGGGCAGTTTTGCTATACAGCGTATGAATTTGCGATTAGGAAAAGAGGCCAATGTAAATTTTGTTAATAACCTTAGCCTGATACAAGAGTACCAATTAGTAAATGATACTACTTGGTTTTTATCAAAAGATAAATTTGTAGTGGATATTTCTCCTGGAGGGAAAAATAGCCCCGGTTTTATTGGCAGGAAAACCACTACCTATCGAGATGTAGTGGTGAATGATACCGCTGTGTTATTAGCGCTGGATAAAAATAAAGTACTGGAAGAAATAGTTACCCTGCCTGGCGCTAATGAAAAAGATAAAACATTTTGGAATGCCAAAAGACATGAAGCATTAAATAAAACTGAAGCAGGTATTATTAAAATGATTGATACACTAACCAATGCGCCAGTGTTTCAAAAGTTTACCAAAACCATGGCTTTTATTGGTACAGGTTACAAGGATGTAGGTAATTACCAAATTGGCCCTTGGTATAATTGGGCCACCTCCAACGGGTGGGAGGGCTTTCGCTTAAGATTTGACTTAGGAACGAATAAAGCTTTTAATAAGAAAATAAAACTGCATGGCTATATGGCCTATGGCTTTGGCGATAAAAAATTAAAGGGCATGGCCGAAGCATTCTACTTGCCCAATAAAGATCCCCGCACTTTTCTATACGCTTCTTTTACCAACGATTTAGATTTTGGACAAAACTACTATGGCGAAGTATCGCAGGATAATATTTTTGCGTTGGCTGTACGAAAGAAAGGCATCCCAATTAAAAATATTAAAGTAAATGAAAAGCGTTTCGAGTTTTTTAAAGAGGTTTTACCTTGGTTGAGTAATAAACTAACCATTACACATAAAGCTTTTCTGCCACTGCGTAATCTGGTGCCTATCGACTCTTTTAAAACAAACATACCGGGCAACCCACTTACTAATTTTGAAGTATCGCTAAAGCTTCGCTTTGCCTGGCTGGAACGTTTTGTGGAAAGCCATTTTTACCGCACTAGTTTAGGCAGCGCTTATCCCATTGGAGAAATAAATATAAGCCGTGGTATAACAGGTGTTTTTAAAAGCAGTTATCAATATACCAAGGTATCGGCCAGTGTATCTGATTATTTTAAAATACCACCCTTTGGCAATATGAGCTGGATGATTTATGGGGGCAAAACATTTGGAACGCTGCCTTACACTTTGTTAGACATAGCACCCGGCAATGAAATGTACTACTACAATAGGTATGCATTTAATATGATGAACCGATGGGAATTTATACATGATAAATATGCGGGTATTAACCTGGAGCATAATATCGGTAATGGTATATTTAGAGTTTTTCCTAAACTAAGGCTGCGACAGTTTTGGACAGCAAAAGCATTATGGGGGAGTTTAACAGATGCAAATAGGGCGCTTAATTTTAAACAAGGGCATAGTTTTCAATCTTTAGATGGAAATACCTATTTAGAACTAGGCACTGGCGTAGATAATATTTTTCGCTTGTTCCGTATTGACTTTGTGTGGCGAGTATTGCCAGCTACGTTGCCTAAAATAGGTGATAGGGCTTTCGGTATTTTCGGAAGTTTTAGGGTGGCGTTTTAAGTTTTAATATTTAAAATTTCATACAAACTCTCCTTTAAGGCTACCGCTACTTTTTTTATTTCATTGGCATCTTTCAATATCAATGCATCTTTTAAATTGGTAATAAAGCCACATTCAAATAATATACTAGGGTAGTTTACGGCGTATATCATCCATATATCATCCTTACGTACTACAATACCTCTGTCTCTCATTTGCGGTATAGCCTTTCTTATTTTTTTTTGAATAATGGTGGCGTATGTTTGAAGTTCTTTTTTAAAAGGGTTTGCATAATTAATAAAGCTGCTATCGGTTGGGCTTACACCTTTCAATAAACTATCGTTATATACAATTTCAAAACCATGGTGTGTACTATCATTGCTATTACTGTTAATATGTATAGTAAGCAGTAAGTCTGGTTTCAAAGGGTTGGCCATTTTTATTCTATCATGTCGGTGTACACTGGCATCTCCCATCCTTGTTTGTACCACACTTATTTTATTGGTATCAATTTCTAAAAGTAGGGCATCTACAATTTTTCTTGTAACATCTTTTTCGTATAGTTTAAGCGATTGGTGTACCCCGCCAGGATCTCGTCCACCATGCCCAGCATCTAATACTAATAAAGGTTTTTCATTACCTTCTATTGCCATTTTTATTGTCGATAAATCGGTTAGGCGTGCAGCCTCTTTTTTTTTAGCAGTGCAGGAAAGTGTAAATAGTATAGAAAATGCAATTGCTAATCGGTACATAAGTGTCGGGGTAGCTTTGCAATAAAAATACTGGCTTTTAAAGCAACTAATGTTAAAAATTTTGATAAAGTTTTTACTACCTTACTTGCCTAAATTTTTTTATATGTCTCAATATATATTAGCCATCGATCAAGGTACTACTAGTAGCCGTACAATTATTTTTGATAAAAAAGGAAACATCATTAGCACCGCACAAAAAGAATTTACACAAATATTTCCGCAGCCGGGCTGGGTAGAGCATGATGCCGAAGAAATTTGGGCTACTCAAAAAGGAACTATTGCCGAGGCGATTGCCAAAGCTAACTGCACCCTACATAATATGGCAGCCATAGGTATTACTAACCAACGAGAAACCACCGTGGTTTGGGATAGAAAAACAGGTAAACCCATTTGCAATGCTATAGTGTGGCAGGATAGACGCACCGCATCCTACTGTGATGCCCTGAAAGAGCAAGGTCATACATCTTCTATTCAGTCAAAAACCGGATTGGTGATTGATGCGTACTTCAGCGGTACCAAATTAAAATGGATATTAGATAATATAGAGGGAGCTAGGCAGAAGGCAGAAAAGGGTGAACTAGCATTCGGCACTATTGATAGTTGGCTGGTATGGAAATTAACCGATGGTAAAGTACATGTTACCGATGTAAGTAATGCCTCTCGTACATTGCTATTTAATATACACACCTTGCAGTGGGATGATGATTTGCTACAGTTACTAAACATACCTTCTTCTATATTGCCAGCGGTGAAGCCTAGTAGCTATCAGTATGGCGAGACAGATGGTGTGCCTATTGCTGGTATAGCTGGCGACCAACAAGCAGCTTTATTTGGTCAAGTATGTACCGAGCCGGGTATGGTAAAAAATACCTACGGTACAGGTTGTTTTATGTTGATGAATACGGGGGAGAAGGCCATTGCTTCGCAACATAAATTACTAACTACGATTGCATGGCAGATAAACGGGAAAACGGAGTATGCGTTAGAAGGTAGTGTGTTTATTGCAGGAGCAGTGGTGCAGTGGTTAAGAGATGGATTGAAAATTATTGCTTCCTCAACCGAAATAGAAAAACTGGCTGCTACGGTAGCCAATAGCGATGGAGTATATGTAGTGCCGGCCTTTGCAGGATTAGGTACTCCCCATTGGAATCCGCATGCAAGGGGTAGCCTATTTGGTATTACTCGTGGCACTACCGATGCGCATATAGCCAGAGCGGCATTAGATAGTATTGCTTATCAAACATACGATGTATTGAAAGCGATGGAAGCAGATGCAGGTATTGCCATTGCAGAATTACGGGTAGATGGGGGTGCTACAGTTAATAATAGTCTTATGCAGTTTCAAAGTGATGTGTTAAATACAAGAGTAGTGCGGCCTGTCATTACAGAAACAACTGCATTAGGGGCTGCATATCTAGCAGGGTTGGCCGTGGGTTATTGGAAAGATGTGGAGGATATAAAACAACAATGGCAGGTAGATGAAGTATTTGAACCAAGAATGAATGAAGATGAAAAAAATAAATTGGTGAGTGGTTGGCAAAGAGCCGTAAGAGCGGCCATTGCTTGGGCAACCTCGCAGTAGTTATAAACAACGTTCTTGTCACCCTGAATACTCCGCTTGTTATCCTGAGTTTGTCGAAGGATGATTAGGAGAATGAAAAAGGCTTCAATAAACTCATCCTGAAAAACATAAGTAATAATATAAATAAAATATGAATCGCCATACCTCCATAGCGCAACTGCAATCTGAAAAGGAATTCGACATCTGCATTATTGGCGGTGGGGCCACTGGCTTAGGCATAGCAGTAGATGCAGCTAATCGAGGGTATAAAACTATTTTATTAGAACAGTCAGACTTTGCCAAAGGCACTTCCAGCCGTAGTACCAAATTAGTACATGGTGGAGTAAGGTATTTGCAGCAAGGAAACATAAAACTCGTAATGGAGGCCCTTAAGGAAAGAGGGCGGTTGTTAAAAAATGCACCGCACTTGGTGCATAATCAGCAGTTCATTGTACCCAATTATAAATGGTGGGAAAAACCTTTTTATGGCGTCGGTTTAAAAATTTATGATTGGATGGCCGGTCGGCTAGGACTAGGGCCTTCTCAATTTTTATCGAAGCAAGAAGTAATTGAAAAAGTGCCCGGGTTAGATGAAAATGGACTCAATGGAGGCATACTCTACCATGATGGGCAGTTTGATGATGCAAGACTAGCCATCGCCTTAATGCAAACAGCGGTGCAGAAGGGGGCTACTATGCTTAATTATTTTTCAGTTAATCGTTTACTTAAAATCAATCAGCAAGTAGGTGGGGTAGGAGTAAAAGATATGTTTACTGGCAATGAGTATGAAATTAAAAGTAAAGTAATTATTAACGCTACGGGTGTATTTGTAGATGCTATCATGAAGATGGACAATCCAAAGCATGAAAACATAGTAAGCCCTAGCCAAGGCATACACTTAGTGGTAGATAAAGATTTTTTAAATACCAACACGGCTATTATGATTCCTAAAACGGATGATGGGCGTGTGTTATTTGCTGTACCTTGGCATACCAAAGTGGTGCTAGGTACAACTGATACGCCGGTTGATAAAATAGTAACCGAGCCAGAAGCATTGGATACGGAAAAAGAATTTATTTTAAAACACATCGGTCGCTATTTAGCCAAAGACCCTACTGCGGCAGATGTAAGAAGTGTATTTGCAGGCCTTAGGCCATTGGTAAAAGGGAACACCAAAAATACCGCTGCTTTATCGAGAGAACATTTTATTAGTATAAGTTCAACCGGCATGATAACCATTACAGGTGGTAAATGGACTACCTACCGTAAAATGGCAGCAGATGTTTTGCATATAGCTGCGCAAAAAAACAATTTACCACCTGTTAAGTGCAGCACTCAAAACCTACCATTAGCAGGGGCTACCAATACAATTATACCGGCAGATATTAGTAATGCTACAAACGAAGAAATAGCGGCCATGGTGAAAATAGCGGTACATGAAGAATGGTGCCAAACTGTAGAAGACTTTCTATCCAGAAGAACAAGGCAATTGCTACTAGATGTAGCAGTGGCCAAAGCGAAAGCGCCATTGGTGGCCAAATTATTAGCCATTGAACTAAATAAAGATGTACATTGGGTAAATGATCAAATTATTATCTTTAATCAAATAGCAGATGGATATACAATGAAAGGTTAATTATACTTTGTACATCAAAATCAATTTATCTTAATAAAATTTTATGCAAGCATTTTTGGGGGAATTTATAGGCACATTAGTTCTTATTATTTTAGGCTGCGGGGTAGTGGCCAATGTAGTACTTCATCAAACCAAGGGTAATAATAGCGGTTGGATTGTCATTACATTCGGTTGGGCTATGGCCGTATATTTAGGAGTATCCGCCTCATTAGCTTTAGGCGGGGCGGGGCATTTAAATACGGCGGTAACCATTGCCATGGCAGCGTTTCATAATATGCCGATAGAAAATGTATTGCCTTTTATTGCAGGTCAATTTGCAGGGGCTATTACTGGCGCCATGGTAACATGGGCCGCTTACAAGCAACATTTTGATGCTACTAGCGATGCGGATGCTAAAATGGCCGTATTCTGCAACACACCCGCTATTAGCAATGTGTATTGGAATTTAGTAACAGAAATTATAGGAACTTTTATATTGGTATTAGGTGCTAGTTTATTGTCGGCACCAGCAAGTAATGCAGGGGCATTAGGCGCATTACCCGTTGGTTTATTGGTGTTAGGTATTGGCCTTTCATTGGGTGGCCCTACGGGTTATGCCATTAACCCTGCCAGAGATTTAGGCCCACGCATAGCCCATTTTTTATTACCCATAAAAAATAAAAGAGATAGTGGTTGGAGTTATAGTTGGATACCCGTAGTAGGTCCCATTGTGGGTGCGTTACTGGCGCAGGTAGTGTTAAAATTGATTAGCTAATTTTTTGTATAACCAGCTGCATTACTACTATCATCGTCTGTTGTGCCGTGCCCCGGCCTTATACGGGGTCACTCACTTCATCTTTCTGTAATACTATTCAGCAATTGCGATTAGTAAAATTGTAATACTAAAGAGCTAGCTTCTCGGTATAAATTTTTCCATTAGCAAGGCCAATCATTACAAAAAAATAATTACGGTTTATCGGTATACTAATAGCTACTGTGTTATTATTTATTTGCTTTTGTTCCACTACTCGGTGGCCATCAGTAGTCCATATCATTATTTCTTTTAGTGTTTGTGTGCTGCTAATACGTAGTTGCTTTTCACTGGAAAATAGCTTATAAGGTTTGGCTTCTTTTTTATTATTTTGAGCCGATAGGCCGAACGAAAAAAATAAAAGACTGCATACAGCCATCATGCTGCATAAATAATTCTTCATGGCGTTAATCTTTTAAAGGATTTGGTATTGCATTTTCAAAGGGGGTGGATATTGGAAACGACAACAATCATGCTAAATTGCAGGTAGAAACCAAAAGTTTTGTTATGACTATACAGGCCGCACAGCAGCAAGTAGATGAATGGATAAAAACAGTAGGTGTAAAATATTTTAGTGAGCTTACTAATATGGCCATACTAACAGAGGAGGTAGGGGAGTTGGCAAGGCATATCTCTCGACAGTATGGTGAGCAATCTTACAAAGAAGGTACTGTTCCTCCCCTAACGGGGGAGGTTAGGAGGGAGCTTCTGGCTGATGAAATGGCTGATGTGCTGTGGGTACTAATTTGTATGGCCAACCAAACAGGGGTAGATTTAACAACGGCGCTGGAAAAAAACTTTGAAAAGAAAACTAGTAGAGATGGGGATAGGCATCAAAATAATGAGAAATTGAAATGAAAATAAAGAAAGAATACTTTTTTAAGGTATCAATACTATTGGCCTATTTATTGCCTTTTATTGTGGCTTATTTTAAAGGTGAAAAAATAAGCTTTTCAAATATTTATTATGTTGGGGTTGTATTTTCATTTTTAAGCCTCTTTGATTTCAAAAAAGAAGTCATTAATAATTGGATATTTGCCTCGACAGTAATTCTATTTATAATAAGCCTAACTATGATAATTCTATATTTTTCTACCTAAAAGGATTCTTTTTAAATCCTTTTTCTGACTTACTTTTGCCGCCTTACTTGTATGTCGAAGCTTTAAAAAAAACCTTTGGCTAAAAACAAGTAGCGAAGGCATATGGCAAACGATACAAACAAATTTCAGGCAATTATTTCTCATTGTAAAGAGTACGGCTTTATATTTCCCAGCAGCGAAATTTATGATGGGCTGCAGGCTGTGTATGACTATGGACAGATGGGTGCCGAGTTAAAGAAAAATATTAAAGACTATTGGTGGAAAAGCATGACCCAACTGCATGATAATATAGTGGGTATTGATGCTGCTATTTTTATGCACCCCACTACTTGGAAGGCTAGCGGCCATGTGGATAATTTTAACGACCCCATGATTGATAACAAGGATAGCAAAAAACGCTACCGTGTTGACCATCTAATTGAAGGCTATGCAGAAGCGCTTAAGGCAGATGCTAAAGAAGATAAAGCGAATGAAGTATTGGCTGCAATGGACAGCTTGCTAGCAAAAGATGATTTTGCAGGATTAAAAACATTAATTGAAGACAACAAAATAAAGTGTGCTATTAGTGAAACTTGCAACTGGACGGATATTCGCCAGTTTAACCTGATGTTTTCTACCGAGTTTGGCTCTACGGTTTCTGCCGATGATGAAAATAACAAAGTGTATCTGCGGCCCGAAACGGCGCAAGGTATTTTCGTAAACTTTTTAAATGTGCAAAAAACCGGCCGAATGAAAATTCCTTTTGGTATTGCACAAATTGGTAAAGCCTTTAGAAATGAAATAGTAGCCCGCCAATTTATTTTTAGGATGCGGGAGTTTGAACAAATGGAGATGCAATTCTTTATTCGCCCTGGCACACAAAAAGAATGGTACGAAAAATGGAAACAAACAAGATTGGAGTGGCATAAGAGCCTTGGCATACCTGCAGAAAAATATCGCTATCATGACCATGTAAAACTAGCACACTATGCAGATGCGGCTTGCGATATTGAATTCGAATTTCCTATAGGCTTTAAAGAACTGGAAGGCATACATAGCCGTACCGATTTTGATTTAAAGCAGCATCAAGAATTTAGCAAAAAGAAACAGCAGTATTTTGATAACGATATTGACCCCGCTACGGGTAAAGCTTATGGCAATTACATTCCATACGTAATTGAAACTTCTATTGGTTTAGACAGGATGTTTTTAGCCGTAATGAGCCATGCGTATGAAGAGCAGGATTTAAGTACGGCGGATAAGCAAGATAGTAGAGTAGTATTAAAACTGCCAGTAAAGCTAGCGCCTATTAAAGTAGCGGTGCTACCACTTACTAAAAAAGATGGGTTGCCAGAAATAGCGGAGCAAATAATAAATGAGTGTCGTAGTGATTTTCGTTGCTTTTACGAAGAAAAAGATTCAATAGGTAAAAGATATAGAAGAATGGATGCATTAGGCACACCGTTTTGCGTAACAGTAGATCATCAAACCAAAGAAGATAATACCGTAACCATCCGCCACCGTGATTCGATGGAACAAGAGAGAGTATCGATAAGCAGTATCAAAGAAATGGTATTAAAAGCGATGGCTTGATAGAACCTTAAAATTTATTTAAGCTGCCCTTTGCTTAAAGGCAGCTTTTTTGTTAACACTATTTTGGCAAGCAGAAAGCAGCGGTACCGCTTTTTGCGTTGTCAAGCCTTTCAAAAACCACAAAACATGAGAAAGCTTTTTGTATTTGCGTTAGTGCTAAGCTCTTTATCAACATCCTTTGCGCAAACAGGTAACGGCGACGAAGTAAAATCATCCAGTCACACTACCTTTTATGCAGAGTTGGGTGGCCCCGGTATTTTATTTTCGGCCAATATTGATAAACGA
The DNA here is from genome assembly GCA_039796695.1 of Bacteroidota bacterium. Lineage (GTDB taxonomy): Bacteria > Bacteroidota > Bacteroidia > Chitinophagales > Chitinophagaceae > JJ008. The sequence goes on along the minus strand of JBDKJF010000002.1, from coordinate 67,960 downwards.
TTTAAGCAATCAAACTTAGGTTGGGGTGGCCGTATAGGTTTGGGTTTTGTTTCGGGCTATGTATTGCCAGATACATCTTCCATGTACTATAGTAATAACTTAGGTTCGGTTGTTACAATACCAGTTCAAGTCAATCATATTTTTGGTAAGCCCAATTCGCCACACACTTTTGAAGTAGGAGCCGGTATAACCATTACTGGAAAAAAAATAGAAGTGTTTGATTTTTATGAAGAAAAACGAAGTGCGATTTTTGGAACGGCGTCTTTTATGTATCGCCGCCAACCTATTGATGGAGGCTTTATGTGGCGTATTGGCTTTACACCAATAATTGCTAAAGGGTATATTCAAGCATTTGGCGGGGTAGGTGTGGGTTATAGTTTTTAAAGAGAAAAAATAATAATAAGAATGCCCCGAAAATATAACGGGGCATTTTTTTATAGGGCAGCCTTTATTTGTGTTTGTATTCGTTTTAAACTTTCGGCAGAAGCGGCTTGTTTGGGCTGCATAAAATTTAAATCGTTAGCAGTATTTATAGGTATTAGGTGCAGGTGCGCATGTGGCACTTCTAGCCCAACTACGCTAATACCGCAACGGTTGCAATTAAATACTTTTTCAATGGCTTTAGCTATTGGTTTTGCAAATACTAACATTTGCGATAAATAATCATCAGGCAAATCAAATAGCTTATCTGTTTCCATCTTAGGTACTACTAAAACATGCCCTTCTCTAAGTGGAAAAATATCGAGAAAGGCAAAAAATAATTCGTTCTCGGCAATTTTATAAGATGGAATTTCTCCATTAATTATTTTAGAAAAAATAGTCATCTCCTTTTTTTGCATCAAAAATAAGTTTAAAAAAGGGCGGCAGTCTTTTTTTTTGAATACTGATTAATTAATAATAAGCTTTTTAATTTTAGTTTCAGCCCCACTATTAATATGCACCATATAAATACCTTTTGCCCAAGTAGGGGATATTGGTATGGTGAATTTATTTTTCCCTTGCATTATAGTACCCTTTTGTTCAAACACAATATTGCCATTTAAGGCCACCAATTTTATGTGAATAGGGGTAGCGGGCTCATTACTATGTATTATTAGATTAAAATCTTCTTTAGCTGGATTAGGTACCATTCTTATATCTTGTGTTTCGCTATCAAAAAATAGGGTACGGATATCGCTATATTTTTTACTATCGTTGATGCCCTTATAAGAAAGGCGATAATAGCTTAAGCCTAAGAGTGGGTGATAATCATTCGCCATGTAGTTTTTTACACCCGGAATCAAATTAGATGAGCCAGTGTAAATTTTTTCCCATTGTATTGCATTTTCGCTTCGCTCTAATGTATAATTAGTAGTTGTAGCATCTTCTATTACACGCCAGTTGATATGGGCTATTTCTGCGTTTAATTTAGTTACTTCAAAGTTTAGCAAGTCAATGCTTAATGGATAGTTGTCTACTATCGTTCTATAATCTTCTGTTTCACCCCCATCAAAGTAACCCGTAGCAGGAAACACGTAATTAGATGGATAGCTTACTGGCGCACTATAGGGGTCAGAAGGTATAAGTCTTATTCTTATATAGGTATACGACCCATTGGGTACGGTAGCTGTCATAGTTTGTGCGGCAGGCCAAGTAATAGGTATACTTTGTAGTGTAACCATTGAGTTGACAGTTTGGTAGGCACAGGCCTCGGCGCTATCAAAAGTGCCATTGCCGTTCAAATCAACCCAGGCTTGTAAGTAGGCTACACGACCTGTATTATTGTATACAGACACTGTGGTATTCATATTAAAACCGGGAGCAAGTATGGGTGCATAACTAATACCATCTTCATCACTACCATCGGCATTACAATCGGCGGAAGGGGTTTTATTCCATTCTCTATCAAAAGTATTTCCTAAGCGTAGGTTATCGTCTTTTTCATGTACTGCTGGGCTCCATGGATCGGGATCGTAACTGGCAGGGGCATCGCCAAAATCGCATAGTGGTCTAAAGGCCTCACCACAATCGCCCCAAGTGCCCGTAATGGCTGTACCGTAAACGGTAACCGTTCTTAGTTGCGCACTGTTTACTGTACCATTATAATTGTAAGGTACTATGAACCCTCTGGAGGGGCTATTTCGAGCACTATCTCCCATATTATAAACTTCTTCTGCCCAATTTACTGCGGTTTGTTTGGGATAATGGTGGCCGCTGCCTGTAGGAAAATAGTGCGTTCTTTGTCCGGTAAGCAGGTTATAATGAAAGTAAGCACTATCGCCACGGGCTCCATCAAAGTCATAAAGCATATTATTATTTGTCACTCCAATATCACTCCAGTCATGCTTAGAAATATTTACGCTGGCTGCCGATAGGGAGTCTGACTTGGTAGAATATACCTGTGTACTTCTATATGGTGTACTGGTAGCATCAAAATCAATTCGCCAAACGGTATGTTCTCTTCCGCCATAGTTCACTAATCCGGTAGCATTATCAATACTTGTTCCCTCTACTCCAAAATACATAGCTCCGTTGTAAAAAGAGGCAGCACCAGACTCAACACCAATTCTATAAGTGGGTACACCAATGGTATTTATATTGGCAATTAAAGTATCTCGCACTTCCGTATCAATATTATAGCGTATGAGTGCTTTTGTATTCCATGGGGCTGTACTTAAACTGTAGGTGTAATAAATTTTTCTATAGTAGGGGTCGTAGCAAAATCCGTTTAGGTTATTAGAATAACTACTTGGGTCTGTATAAATATCTTTTGCTCTACCGGTAGCGGGGTCAAGCATTACAATTCTTTTATTGACTACTGTAATTATATAGCCGGGCATAGTAGGAAAGCTGCCAACACTATTGAAGGGTCTACTTAAATTACGCCAATTGTTTACCCAAGTATCGTACACAAATGAATTGATATCAGATAAAAAAACATCGCCAGCTGCATTGCCCAATGTAATAATTACTTGTTTTACTCTACCGGCAATAGTTACATTTATAGTGCCATAATTATTGGTAGCAGCATAGTCTACGCCTGGGCCGGTAGCCGTAGGTGCGGTGGGCGTACCACCAAGTGTAATACCAGATGAAGGGTTAGCTAGGCTAATCGCAACGTTTAAATTTGCACCTAAGTTGTCAACAGCGGTAACAGTAATGCGTTGGCTATTATCTACATCAAACATTGAAAAAGTAAAGTTTGTGTAGGTAGCGGTGTCAAGATTTATATCAATAATTCTATTAGCGGTGGTGGTGGTAACAAATTCTACATCATCTCCATCTGTGGCAAAACTACCTACATGTGCAGTATTGTTATTGTTTTCTCCATTTAAAGAAAAATTAGTAGTGGGCGACATGGTAAAGGTTAAACGCCTAGGACCCATTCCAAAATTTTGTGTATAAGGCACAGCCGATGAAGCGTACCAAGTAGTATAGCTGGTAACGGTGGAGGGTAAAAAATCAAGATAGTCCCAGTTTAATTGGGTGGCACTTAATGTTTGTCCGTTGGTTTGTTTGGTGCTTGTAAATCCAACTAAAAAGATCAAAACAGCACATATCTTTTTCATGAGTTAGGATTTGTGTAATGAAAAAACGATTTTATTCACCCACAAACTATTGCAAAATCAATGAAAATAAAAGGTGCTTTTTCTACGGACTTATGAATTAAAAAAAAGTATGCTTTAGCTTAGGATAACTACTGAATAGGTAGAAATATAAGACGCAAATATTAACTCGTAGATTTTAATTTTTGTAAACGTATTTGTTTCATTTATTGCTAGTATAATTACTAGTAGTAAGCAAAATATAGATGTGTAAAGCGTTGATCGTTTTACACATCTATACAAATAATGAAATCTAATTAAAGTGTTTAGTTTTTAATAAATTTTTGTATTCCTAATACGTCGCTAGTGCTACTAACAATTTTTAGCATGTAAATATTTGCGCTAAGTGCACTTATATTCAATGGAATTTTTTTAACATTGTTATCGGCCAGCATTATTTTACTTAGTACCACTTTACCTGCTACATCCACCACTTGTATGGTAATTCTATCTGCGGTAGCCATTTTTATTTCAACGTGTAAAAAATCTTTAGCAGGATTGGGATATAAACTTACCCATTCCAATTTTGGATTGTACACCACATTAATGATACTAGAGAATTGCTTTTTACCAGCACGGTCAACCGCTTTGATGCGATAAAAATTATTACCCAAGTAGGGTTGATTATCTACATATGTGTAAAGGTTAGTACCGCCAGTTACTCGGCCTATGGTATTAAAGGTAATTCTATCAGTAGATTTTTCTACTTCAAAATAGGCATGTTCATTATCGATAGAGGCCTCCCAGGTAAGCCCTACGGTATTATCTTGTTTTAAAATTCCGGTAAAAGAAATAAAGTTTGCGGCTAAGGCCACCAAAGGTGTATGAGAGCTTATTACTTTTATATTATCAATAAAAATGCCTTCATCTTCTGCCGCCCAAAATGATTCTGATTGGTCGGATGTAAACTCGAATCTAAAACGCAAAGCTGGTTGTCCGAGGTAGGCCGCTAAGTTAAATTCTTCTTGAACCCAGTCTGGTTGTATACCGGTTAAAGCAGGTTGTCCGTTTAGCGTACTCTCATCGGCCACATCTGGTGTACCGGGTTCTTTTACTGTGGTTTTGCCGTTAATGGCTGTCCATACGGTGCCATTTGTAGATACCTGTAATTGTACTTTATCCTTATGGTTATCTAAGGCGTGTTTGGTATAAAAACTAATATATGCTGCGGTAGCGTTTGTAAGGTCTAATGTGTTTTTATAGCGTATTCTTCTAATAGAAGTAGCTGGATACTTAACGCCGTTGGCGCTTTCGGACAATGCATTTCCCGAGCCACCAAACCCGCCAGAGGTAAATTGCCAATCGCCTTGCGAGTAGTAATAATTAAAGGGCGATGCAAACCCACTAGCGATAAGGTTGCCTTCAGTTTCATTTACCCAATTGGTAGTAAGGGTGCCTTCCATATTATCAGAAAGTAGTATGTTGGGGCTAAAGAATTTTGTTATAGTATCTGCATAAGAGTAACCAGCGGTTTCTATTTTCCAAGCAAATTTTACAATTTGCCCTGCCGTTATTTCGGTAGGTAAAGCATAGCTAACATTGCCAGTGTAGGTGCTATAAAAATTGGGTAGTGATGAAACTACCACGGGTGCGCCTACGGTACCTGTATTTAAAATAGGTATTACAGATACTGTAACGGGTCTATTTTCTAACCCTAAGCGCTTGATACGAAAAGTAAAATTGCCCGATTTAGAAGTTAAATCAATCGGTGTCATATCTTGTAAATCAACAAATGAACCGGCGGAGTATACCATTTGTAAATTTTGATAGGTCATCGCTTTACATAAAGTGATGATTTGGCTAGCAGCTGGCCAAAAGTTTTTCACACTAGTTGCTCCGGGGCCTGTAATTCTAACACCGCCTTCGCCTGTCATGCTTTTTATTGCCATTTTTTGTCCACCACCAACTCCGGTACCTATCTCACCTCTAAACATCCAATCCTTAATACCACCTGCTACTTCATATCCTAATGCTTGAAAACTATTACCAGCCCGCATACCATTATACTTGCCCATTAATGCAGGGATGGCTACATACCAATTGGCCTCTGCTGTACTCATTTGATCATCTTCGTGATTGGCATCGGCGCCATAGGTTGCGGTATGTAAGGCAGGCCGGCCAAAGGGTAAGGAGAAATAAGGGCCATAGGAGTGTTGATCGTTTGCTACTACTATTCTTTTGCTCTTAATAAAATTTCTAACGGCTTGTGTTTCTCTTTCTGAAAAAGCGGATGGGCCTATAAATGTTTCATCATTACCATCGTTAGATCCGCAACTGCTAGGTAGCGTAGGGCAATTGCCCCAACCGGTACTCCAGTTTCGATTAAGATCCACTCCTGTACCGTCATAAGGCGCTGTATTGGGTTTTCTGTTTTTTCGCCAGGTACCGTTACTGGAACTAGTAATAGTTGAAAGGTTGTAAGCCCACCCGTCTGGATTCATACAAATAACAATATATATTTCTCTATTGTTTACTAAATCTCTAATGCGGGGGTCAGTAGGATAATTTTCTAAAAGATATAGCATAAAAAAAATCATACTACTGCCACCAATAGCTTCTCTTGCATGTTGCAAACCTTGAAAATAACAATCCGGCTCATTTGCCTCATCGGTGCTAGCATTGTCAGAAATTTTTATTGCTTTGATGATGTTTCCATTTTCGGTAGTGCCTAAATGAAACGTATCAACCAAATTAGATGGGGAGTAAAGATTGTATACCGCTCTTATGATAGAGTCCATACGGGTTAAAGAATAATAACCAAAGTTTTGACTGTATACCCTAAACCCTGCTGGAGTATGAATAATGTTGTTTATTGTACTCCCCGGCTGCTCAAGTGGGCCGCGGCCCATTACATCCGTTGCTATGCCCTCATCGGTTATTAATCCAAGCCTTCTTTGTTCATTAAATGTTTTGTTTAAACGATCTACTTCTGCAATAGAATTTTCAGAAAGTATTTCATATTTAAGGCCAGATTGTTTTAATAAACGCATTTCTGGTTGACCAATTTCGGCTTCAATATAACCCGGCCTATCTCTAAAATGATCGAGTTGTAAAATAGAAATAGCTTGTAGCCTTTCTTGCGAATGGGGTTTTACATATACTTTTACTTTGCTTAGGTAATCAATAGTTTGCGCTTTTAAATTACTTGCTGCTGCCAAAAATAACATCGCAAGCATCGTTGCTTTTAGGTTTTTCATGATAGATCGCTTCGTTTATTGGTCGGTAGTTGGGGATATTGGTTATTTATTAATCAGTAGTTTTTTAAAAATGGTTTCTTCTCCACAAGAAATTTGCACCATATAAAGGCCTTCTGCCCAATGCTCGGGTATGGTAATGCCGTATGCGTTTTGGCCGTTATGGGCTATGCCTTTTTGGGTTAATAATACTTTACCATTTGCGCTATATATTTTTATGAGTACGGTAGCGTTAGCATTATTATATAGGTTGATGGTAAATCGATCTTTTGCGGGGTTAGGTATTAGTGTTACTTGATTATTTAATGGGCTGAAGAGAACAGATTTAATGGCGCTGTATTTTTTTACGCCATCGGCTTCTTTGTAAGCTAATCGATAATAATTAATACCAGTAACAGGATTGTTATCATATACAAAGTAATCGCTCGTGCCTGCAATATCATCAGATGTTTTAGAGGCCAAGGCAACCCAATTTGTGGCATCGCTGCTTTTTTCTATTTGGTAGTGTGTAATGGTAGCATCTTCATTTGCCGTCCATACTATTTTAGCCAATTGGCTACCCTCTTTAATGGCTTCAAATTTTTCTAGGTTTATAGCCAGCGGATAGTTATCTACAATAACCCTATAATCTTCTACCTCGCCATTGTCGTAATAGCCGGTGGCCCTACTGGAATTTAAAACGGGTAAGCTACTTGCCCTTACTAATCTAATGCGTAAGTATGTATAGGAGCCTATGGCAAGTGTGCTAGTGGCCGTTGTAACAGCGGGCCATATTATAGGCACATTTTGCATACTAGCCATAGAGTTTATTAGGGGAGGAACATTACAAGCCTCTGTCGTTTCAAATATACCATTGCCATTTAGATCTACCCAAGCCAATAGACGAGCCTGTACACCTGTATTGTTATATACCGCTACTTGCGTACTCATGGTATAGCCTGGCGCTAATACTGGCACATAGCTTAGTCCATCTTCATCGCTTCCATCTAAATTAGCGGTGGCCGATGAAGATTTAAGCCATTCTCTATCAAAAGTGGCACCTATTCTTAAATTTACATCTCTTTCATGTACGGCCGGGCTTAGAGGGTCTGGATCATAGCTAGCGGGGGCATCTCCAAAGTCGCATAAGGGACGAAAGGCCTCTCCACAATCGCCCCAGCTACCAGTAACGGCTACTCCATTAATAGTTACTCTTCTTGCCAGCGATGCGTTTACGGTACCGTTTAAGTTATAGGGTACAATAAACCCGGTAGAGGGACTAGTTCTTATACTATCTCCCATATTGTATACATTTTCTGCCCAATCTACTCCGGTTTGTTTGGGGTAGTGAATGCTTGTGTTTACTGCATTGAATTGAGTTTGTTGCCCTGTCATCATATTAAAATGGAAAAAAGCACTATCCCCTCTGGCTCCATCAAAATCATATAACATACCATTGCTGGTAACAGCTATATCACTCCAATCATGTTTAATTACGTATTCGCCACCCACTATTGAGTCAGATTTTACAGAGTAAACCTGTGTGCTTCTATAGGGAACATTTAATGCATTAAAGTCAATTTTCCAAACGGTATGCTCTCTTCCACCATAATCGGGGCTGCCGCTGGAGTTTCGAAATGAGCCCTCCACCCCATAATATAAAGATCCATTGTAAAAACTGGCCGATCCCGATTCTAACCCTGCTTGATAGGTGGGTATGCCCACTGTATTTACATCTGGCAAAATAGTTCCCGGCGATTCGGTATCAATATCATAATACTGAATGATTTTTGTATTGGCCGGTGTGGTGCTTAAACTGTAAGAATAATAAATTCTTCTACGTACGGGGTCGTAGCATAATCCATTTATGTTGTTGGAATAGGTAGAGGGATCGGTAAAAATATCTTTGGCATTGCCAGTAGCGGGGTCCAGCATTACCAATCTTTTATTAACAACTGTAATTATATAACTAGGCATGCCCGTAAATGGCCTACTTATATTTCTCCAATTACTAGCAAAAGCTCCGGTTACACAAGCTCTAATATCAGAAAGCCATATATCACCAGCGGCATTATTGAGTGTTAACAGTACATTTTTTACAGGGCCTGCAATTCTAACGTTGATAGTACCCAAGTTACTATTGTTTGCATATCCACCATTAGGGCCAGTAACTATAGGGGCAGTTGCGGTACCACCTATCGTAATGCCAGATAAGGCATTTGCCCTTGAAACAGTAATTGATTGCAGCACACCCATCGCATTGGTAGCAATTATAGTTACTCGCTGATTGTTATCTAAATCAAAAAGCGAAAAATTCATGCTTGTTACATTGGAATCAAGCGACATTAAAATGGTGGAATTACTGGAATTAATGGTAGTAAATTGTACATCGTCGCCAGCACTGGCCACGCTGCTAGCATGCCCCGTATTTATAGCATTTTCACCTTCTAAAATAATATTACTAACTGGTGCCATGGTAAAACTAAGCCTGCGAGTGCCTAATGCAAAGTTTTGAGAATAAGGAAAGGCTGAGCTGGTATAATGCGATGTATAATTAATCGCATTAGAAGGTAAAAAATCCAAAAAATCCCAGTTTAACTCGGCGGTGGTGCACTGGGCTTTGGTGTTAGTACATAAGGTAAGGGTAAAGAGTAAAAGAAAAAAAGAGTAAATCTTTTTCATAAGGCTTTTCATTTGCTTTGAAGTAATTAGGTAAGTATAAAAGAGGTTTGAAGCCTACGCATTTTATACGAGTGCTAAAATGAACATACTTAAGCGTAAATGCGTATATAATCGAAAACTTTCATGGAGTTTAAAGTAGTATTGCAGACGGCACTCGTAACATTTCTGCCTACAGTGGGGGCTTTTACTAATTTAAAGGCATATATGCCTAATTCTGTATTTTTATACGCAGAAAAAAAATAAAAACAATCGAATGAGTATAAATAAGCCTGTTATAGGTATTTCTTGTGGAGACTTAAATGGAATTGGTATAGAATTAATAATTAAAACATTTTCAGACACTCGCTTAACAGAATTTTGTACACCCGTATTATTTGGATCTGCAAAAGCTATCAATTTTTATCGAAAAAACTTGCCAGAATACAATCTAAACTATCAGCAAGTAAAGGAATTAGATAAGTTAAGCCCCAAGCAATTAAATGTATTTAACTGTTGGGAAGATGAAGTGCTGATAACACCCGGAGAGCTTACCAATGATGGAGGTAAGTATGCCATTGTTTCATTAGAGGCTGCTTGCTTGGCTTTAAAAAACAAACAAATAGATGGCCTGGTTACCGCCCCCATACATAAAAAAAATATACAAAGTACCTCTTTTAATTTTCCAGGACATACCCCCTACCTACAACAATATTTTGGAGTAAAGGATGTGGTGATGATGATGTGTGCGGGTAGTTTTAAAGTAGCCTTAGTTACAGAACATGTGTCCGTAGGAGATGTAACCACGCATATAACAAAAGAAAAAATTCTAAGCAAACTGCAACTCATTCAAAAATGCCTGCAAAAAGATTTTGGAATTGATAAGCCCAAAATTGCCGTTTTGGGTTTAAATCCGCATGCCGGCGATGAAGGACTAATAGGTAAAGAAGAAGAAACTATCATTAGGCCTGCTATAAAAGAAGCAAAAAACGGTAATATATTAGCCGTAGGGCCTTATAGTGCAGATGCTTTTTTTGCTAGAAGAGGTTACGATGCCTTTGATGCGGTGCTAGCTATGTATCATGATCAAGGGTTGATACCGTTTAAATCATTAGCGTTGGATGAAGGGGTAAATTATACAGCAGGTTTGCCTGTGGTTCGTACTTCGCCCGACCATGGTGTAGCCTTTGATATTGCAGGAAAAGGTAAGGCCGATAATGCTTCTTTTATGGCAGCGGTATTTGAGTGTATTGATATTATTAATCGTAGAAATGGGTATGCTCAAAATAGAAGTAATCCATTGAAAAAGATAAGTGCCTCATTTTTTGCCAATGCTCGAGATGAGGCGATAGAAGAGGGCTAATTAATTTTTAAAAACAGCATCAGCCACACCTTTATTGATGCTATAATCAGTATAGATAATTTCTACCGTGCCTTTTTTGGTTTTAGCTTTTGCATCTTTACTAGCATCGGTAGTACCGTTATCATAATCAATAGTAATGCCTTTAGGTAGTTTATAATCTTTTGTATTAAAAGTTACGAGGGCTTTATCGGGCAGCCCGAAGGTTGCATATTTTTTATAAGTCATTACTATTTCATAAGTGCCATTTTCTTTTGTACTGATCACTGATTTTATTACCAGCATTTGTTTTTCATCAATATACAAAGTTGCTCTGCTAATATTGTCGTTATCATTTAGTGGAAATATTTTTACAATTTTACAGGCCACTCCTGCCACCGTTTCTATACCGCCGGCTACGGCTTCAAAATCTTTTAGCCCCAGTACATTATTCATATTAATGTTTACCGAGCCTTTAGGAATAAAAGAAACTCCTTTTTCATTTTGAATTTTTATTTTATCTGGCTTTTTATAATAAACTTTTACTTTAGCTATGGGGGCTTTTATAAATAGCACATTGGTTTTTAACTTGCCATTAGCCGTGTAATCATATACTAAATCATATTTGCTTTTTACTTTTTGTAAAAGCGCTTTCACCTCTTGCGAAAAAGCAGGTGTATGGCTTAATAACAATACCAGTACAGAAAATAATTTAAACATGGTGGTTAACTTAAAATATCTTTCTTATTAAAATTTCTGATGGTTAATAGCAAAAACACGGCGATATAACCAATCAATATAAGGCCGCTTTTAATCAGGGCATTTGCGTTTTCAATGGAGCCGTCTATCGTTATACCTTCTGCATCTTCCCCATTTACAATAGCCCCTTCACCATATTTTTGCACATAAAAAAATCCTTTCCAACCTAGCATGTGGGTGGTAAAAGACCATTTGTTTACCGTTTCTTCAAACACGGGTACTTTTAACTGTTGTACAATAGTAAATACAATTACCACACATACCGTAGTAACAATAGGCCCTAATGAATTTTCGGAGTAGGAGGAAAAGAGCAATGCCATTGCCGCAATAACTGTAAGGGCTAACGCTGCAAATACAAATGCGGCAAAAAATCGCCATACTACATCCTGTGCATTCATTTGGTGTATGCCCGTTTCCTTAAACACTACCAAATCTCCTGTACCAAAAAATAGTATACTGCCAACTAACGCAAAAAGGGCCATCCATATTAATAGCAGCAACACATATACCGTACTAGCTGCAAATTTGGCAAGTACTATTTGTGTTCTAGATACAGGTTTACCCGCCATTAATCGTAAAGTGCCCATACCAGCCTCGCCTGAAATCATATCTCCGGCAATGAGCGCCACTAGTAAGGGTACATGAATTAAAATCATATGTAAAACCATTACACATACAAAGTACCCATTGGTAATTTGCTTAAATGGTATCTCAAAAGTGTCGGATTGGCTATCTGTATATAGTTGTATAAAATCTTCGCCGTTTACTTTAAGCGCAAATTGCACTAGCAATACAATTAGTGTAATAGCGGCAAATGAGATAAACGTACGGGGCCGTTTAAATATTTTAAATAATTCTATTTGTAAAAGTTGATAAAACACTATGCTTTGGTTTGGGCTAAAAAATAATCCTCTAAAGAATGTACGGGCCTTAAACTAAGTACATTAATATTATTTGCTACTAAATCTTTATTAAAAGCGGGAATACTAGCTTTTTCAAATTCTAATTTTATAATATTCTCAAAATGATTTTTATAAAACTTTTTCCAAGGGCTATTGTGTATATAAGCTAGTGCTTCGGCTGTATTTTGCGTTATTAATTCAATTATTTGTTGCGCTGGATTTAGCAAGTCGCAAACGGGGCCTTCTACTATTTTTTTTCCTTTATTAATTATTAGCATGTTATCGGCAATTAATTCCATCTCGCTAAGTAAGTGAGAGGATACTAAAATCGTTTTGCCTTGTACTTTGCTTAAATTAATAATCATATTTCGCATATCGGCAATGCCTTGTGGATCTAATCCGTTTACGGGCTCGTCAAGTACAATTAGTGGAGGGTTGTGTACCAATGCGCAGGCAAGCCCTAGCCGTTGTTTCATACCTTGCGAAAATGTTTTTACCTTATCCTTTTCTCTACCAGCAAGGCCTACTTCACTTAATTGATGAAGAAGGGCGCCTTCATTGACTTTAATACCGCTTAATTGGGCAAATAGTCGAATATTTTCAAGGGCGCTTAAATATTTATATAGATCGGGCCGTTCAATTACGGCGCCCATTTGCTTTAAAATAGCTGATCTGTGCTTTGATAAGTTAAGCCCAAAAATTTCAATTTCTCCCTCATCTGGTTTTATTAAGGTAAGTAGCATACGGATGGTAGTGGATTTACCCGCACCATTTTGACCTAAAAATCCAAACACTTTACCCGCAGGAACCGAAAAAGATAAGTCGGTTACCGCCTTAAAATCGCCAAACGATTTCGAAACATTTTTAACTTCTATTATATTTTGCATCTATCAATCAAACTAACAAGCAAAGCTATTAAAGGTTGGCTGTTAACGACATTAATAGTCTTGTTTTTTAAAAAAATACGTATAAAAGCTTGCAAGTTTTGAAATTGGGTATTACGTTTGTTTACGATAAGAAAAGCACGATAATGTATAGTAAAAATACTTGTCTTTTCGGCAAAAGTTTACTATTCTAACTAGATAGTTTAAGAAAGGTAATTGTGAAAGGTTCAAATTTTTTTGAGAAATGGGTAAGCGTTTATTGATAGGGGTTGTTTGTTGGGCATTAGTTACCAGTATCAATGTGCATGCAAAAGAGTATAAGCCATTTGCTAGTTTCAGCTTATTGAAGCCAGTAGGCATGGCCCAATTTGTAACGGTAAAAGCTACCATTCAATACAAAAAAATTTGCTTAAAATGGGAAGTGCTAGCCAATCAAGAAGTATATCAATTTGTAGTTGAAAGTACGGAGGATAAAAAGCATTTTAACGCTACCGCCATCGTTTTTGGAACAGATGTTCAAGAAAAGGCCAGCTATAAATGCTTTCATAAAAGGCAAGAAAAAATAAAAGCGTTTAGAATAAAATTGATTACCAAAAAAGGAGAAATCGTTTATTCATCATTAATAACGCCCAAGTATAAATAGTTAGTTTAAAAATATTGAGGGGTATATCTTTTGTCAATTTGTTTTACACTTAAGAGTACCAATGGATACAAGGCCCTTTTTCTAAAGGGCTTTTCCTTTTTTGATAGTTAAAGCCTGCTTTGCTACCAAATCATATGAATGGTCTATCCATTCTTTTACTTGCTTTATAGCAACGGAGCCATCTAATATTATCGTATTCCAATGCTTTTTATTCATGTGCCAACCAGGAAGCACACAGGCATATTCCTCTCTTAATTGCAATGCTATCTCGGGATCGCATTTTACATTAAACTGAAGTATTTCGTTATCTAACCCAGCTAATAGAAATATCTTGGCATTCACTTTATATACCAGGGTAGCTGGCCCAAAGGGAAGCGCTTCTTCTACGCGGGGCTTGGCTAAACAATACTCTCGCAGCCATTCTATATGCATGGTTAGTAATAATGTATTTACAATGAAAGGCTAATTCTTCTAATTATAATAGAGGGCAATTCTTTTTTTACGAAAGGGCTATCTGTATTTAGCACTTGATCGCCAAGTAAGGCGATAGAGGTATCTTTTTCATTATAGGGCTTGTCTAAACCAAATTCAATAGGTGATGTTTCAAGTTTACCTCCTTGGTAGGATGAAATGGCACCACCATAATCCCAACCAAAGCCAGAAAAGGTAATGGCTTTGCCGTTTAAACGTAGTAAGGCTATGAGGGGTGATCCTATTTTTAAACCATCGCTTGTATGCCAATCAGATGCTTCTTTATAAGCAGTAATAAATGCTATTTTTTTATGGTAGGCACTATCTTGCCAATAAATAATAGCCTCGTTTTTTGTATCATAATAAATTTTGGTAACATCTATTGAGTCTATACATTCTGGTCCACAAATGCGTTCATCTTTAAGTTGAGTACTATCCAGTAATTTTTTTAAATCAGCAAACTGTGTAGTAGCGTTGATAAGTCCCCAAGTACTATCGGTAATTAATGTTTCATCAATTGTATTTATAGTTTGTTTTTTTTCATCCTGTGGCGCTTTATTTTGTTTGTTTTTACAAGCCATTAGTATGCAGATAAGGATAATTGTTAGGGTTATTTTTTTCATGTATTTAATTAAGTATGAATAATGGCAGTGGCTTCAATTTCTATTAAATATTCCGGCGCTATTAACGCTTTTACTTCTATCATAGAAGTGCAGGGCTTAATAGTGGCAAAAAACTCGCCGTGGGCTTTTCCATATTCTTCCCAGCAAGATATATCGGTAACAAACATACGAGTGCGCACCACATCATGCAAGGTGGCGCCGGCTTGTACAAGCACTTTTTCTATTTTGTGTAAAATGAATTTAGTTTGTTCGTACGCACTATTACCGCCAATTAGTTTATTCATTTCATCTACCGCTACAGTGCCAGTAACTTCAATGGTGTTACCAACTTTAACTGCGCGGCTATAGCCTACCACATCCTCCCATTTGGCGCCAGAAGAATAGTTTACTCTTATCATTTTTTACTTTTTTGATTTCCAACAATCGGATACATGGTCATTTACCATACCAACCGCCTGCATATAGGCGTAGCAAATGGTAGAACCTACAAACTTAAAGCCTCGCTTTAGTAAAGCCTTACTCATGGCATCGCTTTGTATTGTTTTGGTGGGTACAGCAGCTAGGTTTTTAGGAAAATGGTTTTGTGGTTGATGGTTTACAAACTGCCATATGTATTCATTAAAACTGCCAAACTCCTTTTGTATAGCTAAAAAAGCATGTGCATTTTTAATGGTTCCTTCTATTTTAAGCCGGTTACGAATAATGCCTTCATACTGTAATAATTTTTCCACTTTAGCGGGGGTATATTTTGAAATTTTTACGGCATCCCAATTATCAAAAGCGTGGCGGTAATTTTCTCGCTTTACCAATACGGTGTACCAGCTAAGGCCAGCCTGCGCACCTTCAAGGTTTAGCATTTCAAAAAGTTTAGTATCATCATGTACGGGTACGCCCCATTCTTTATCATGATATGTTTTATACAAATCATCCTTTTCGCACCACCCGCATCTAATCTTCTCCTTCATAGGTAGTTTATTTTTTTATTTCTATGTTTTCCTCATTCAGCAGCTCTTTGCCACATAGGCGCAAAAAAATTTGTGCTACTGTTATTACATCTTTTTGGCAATAGGTAACTATGCGGGGAAGGTTTTTTTCTTCCCAGTATACTTTCCATACCAGGCTACCATCAATATCATCTTTAGGGGTGGGTATGCCTAATGTATGGGCTAATAAATTAAGGCTGGTAAAACTTTTAAAATCGCCAAACTTCCAGAGCTCTAATGTGTCAAAGTGAGCTACTTCCCAAGGTTTTTTGCCTGCAATGTTTAGTAAGGTAGGTATGGCTATTTGGTTAATAATCATTCGGCGGCATAAATAAGGGAAGTCAAACTCCTTTCCATTATGCGCACACAAAAATTTGGGCTCGCCGGCCGACCATTTCTGTAGCATATCTGCAAAGTTTAGTAGCAATTCTTTTTCATCATCGCCGGCAAAACTTTTTAGTATCAATTTACGCTGGGTACCCGATTGTAAAATGCCACAGCTAATACATACAATTTTTCCAAATTCTGCATAAATACCTGCGCGGGGATACAGGGTTTCGGTGGTATCACCTTCATGGTATTTTAATAATGCATTTGATTTAGTAAGCCAGAGTTGTCTCCAATCTTCGGGCATTTGTTCGTATGCATTGTATTGCGGTACGGTTTCTATATCTAAAAAAAGTATGTTGTGAAGCGGTGGTGTTGTCATGGGTACATAAATACAAAAAATATCCCGCAAAAAGCGGGATGATGGATTTAATATTACAAATATTTATCGCCTTTATTTCTTTTTACTTCGGCTACGTATTCTTTTATCTCTTGTTCCTTATCTTTTTTACAAATAAGGAGCACATCTTTTGTATCTACAATTATATAATCTTTTAGACCTTGTAATAAAACAAGTTTATTGTCGGGCACATGCACGATGCAATTGTTAGCATCCACTACCATTACATTTTTTCCTACAACGGCATTACCAAAATAGTCTTTTTCTTTATTTTCCCAAGCGCTATTCCATGTACCAAGGTCGCTCCAGGTAAAGGTGGCTGGGGTGGTATATACGTTTTCGGCCTTTTCCATAATGGCATAATCGATTGAAATATTAGTGCATTGTGGGTATATATTTTCTATCGTTTTTCTTTCTTCCGCGGTATTCAATTTGTCTTTTTCGGCAGCAAACAAATCGTAAAGTTCGGGTTCATATTTTTCAAAAGCGGCAATAATGTTTTTTACTTTCCATATAAATATTCCTGCATTCCACAAAAAATCGCCACTGGCGACAAAGGCTTTTGCCAATTCTACATTTGGCTTTTCGGTAAATGTTTTTACTTTATGAATGTCGGGTGCTACTGCGGTGGCCTCATGCTGTAAATAACCATAGCCTGTATTAGGGTAGGTAGGTTTAATACCAATAGTAACCAAGGCATTTATATGGCTTACAAAATCAAGTGCTTTTTTTGCGGTGGTAATAAAAGCTTCGGTTTCCATTATTAAATGATCGGCAGGTGCCGCTATCATTACCGCTTGTGGATCTTTTTGCAACAGCTTAAAAGCTATGTAAGCAATGCAGGGGGCAGTATTTTTTCTTGAAGGCTCTGCTAAAATGTTATCAATACTTAAATCGGGTAATTGTTTTTTAACAATATCAGTATACTCATCCGCTGTAACCACATAAATATTTTCAAGTGGTATTAGCTGCGCATAACGTTCAAAGGTTTGTTGTATAAGCGTTTTGCCTATGTCTAGTATGTCTAAAAATTGTTTTGGCAAACTGGTACGGCTCATTGGCCAAAAACGACTACCAATGCCCCCGGCCATAATAGTTACATAATGGTGTTTATTCATAATACTTTTCCCTAAAAGGGAAGTTTTTGAGCATACAATACTTAAAATTAAACTAATCCCTCTCTAATTAAATCGTGTAAATGAACGATGCCTGCATACTTTCCATTATCTATCACAGCTAATTGAGATATTTCATTTTTTCGCAAATAATTTAATGCCACTACCGCAAGTTCATCTACCTCTATCGTATGGGGCTGCTTGCTCATAATATCTGCAGCTTTTACTTCTTCAATGGCTGTGGTATTTTCCAACATTCGTCGTAAATCGCCATCAGTTATTATGCCTAATAAATGAAGTGCATCATCAACCACTGCCGTTACCCCTAATCTTTTACTGGTTATTTCTACTATTACTTCTTTTAAAGAGTGAGTGGGTAATACCTTGGGCTTTTCATGTGTGTTACAGAGGTCGGATACTTTTAGGTATAACTTTTTACCTAACGAACCCCCCGGATGAAACTTAGCAAAGTCTTCTGACTTAAAACCTTTAATTTCCATTAAGCATACTGCTAGCGCATCGCCCATTACTAATTGTACGGTTGTACTGGTAGTGGGGGCTAGGTTATTTGGGCATGCTTCTTGTTGTACAGTAGTGTTTAAAATATAGTTACTGTTTTTGGCAAGAAAAGAGGCTAGGTTGCCTACCATGCCAATAATTATATTGCCAGCATTTTTAATAAGTGGAACCAGTACTTTTATTTCTGGGCTTTCGCCGCTTTTGCTTATAATAATTACTACGTCGTTGTCTTGTACCATGCCTAAGTCGCCGTGTATGGCATCGGCAGCGTGTAAAAATAGAGCGGGTGCTCCGGTAGAATTTAAGGTAGCAACAATTTTTTGAGCAATAATGGCGCTTTTGCCAATACCGCTAATAACTATTCTACCCTTGCAAGTTGCCAAAATGCCTATTGTTTTTTCAAAATCGGCATCAATAAATGGCAGCAGACCTGCCACCGAATTGGCTTCCAACTCAATGGTTCTTAGTGCTATTTGTGTAATGGATACAGACATTGATAAGTCAATAAGTTTGAAAAATGCAGCAATATAAGTATTCAAAATTATACGTTTTAGTATGATTAGTAATACTTAATTCTTAGATACAACTTTAACTAATAATCGCATCAATGAAAACCTAATCATTCGTAAATTCGCAACCCTTTAAACTTCTGCTACCAAAGGCAGCTACGCATTAAAACTTACATTTTTTTGCCAGGCAATTTTCCGCAAACTTATTTGTGTAAAAAAAGGAACGAAACTGTTTTAAAGGGATAAAATTTTATGTATCTTAAAAGAGCGCTGGCAATAAACGCAATAGACTTAAATAGATGAAATGGGAACAACAGCAAAAAAAACAACCGTAAAAAAAACCACTACGGTTACCAAAAAAACAATCAAAAGTAAAGCAATAAAAAAAGGAAATAATGTAAAACTTGACTTGCATCAAGCTTTGGAGGAATACTTTGGATTTTCTCAATTTAAAGGTACCCAAGAAAAAGCAATAGCTTCTGTATTGGCAGGGCAAGATACGTTTGTAATAATGCCCACCGGAGGCGGCAAAAGCCTTTGTTATCAATTACCGGCTATGATGAGTGAAGGGGTAGCCATCATCGTATCTCCATTAATAGCCCTTATGAAAAACCAGGTGGACTTAGTAAGAGGCTATAGTAGCAATGATGAAGTAGCCCATTTTTTAAACTCCACCCTTACTAAAAAAGAGATTAAAGAAGTGCACGACGACCTATTAGCAGGAAAAACGAAAATGCTATATGTAGCGCCCGAAACACTTACCAAGCAAGATAACTTGGAATTTTTTTCTGATTTAACCGTTTCCTTTTTTGCCGTAGACGAGGCGCATTGCATTTCCGAATGGGGGCATGATTTTAGGCCCGAATATCGCCGACTGAGAGAAATGATGGTGCAAATAAATCCAGCTGTACCTGTAATAGCTTTAACCGCCACCGCCACCCCAAAAGTACAAAGTGATATTGTAAAAAACCTGGACTTAAGGGCACCCAATGTATTCATCTCTTCTTTTAACAGGGCTAATTTATATTACGAAGTACTACCAAAAATTAAAAAAGCACAAACCGATGAAAACATTGTTCGCTTTATAAAAAGTATGGGGGTTAAAAGCGGCATTATATATACCTTAAACAGAAAAACAACCGAAGAGCTGGCCGAATTGCTGGTGGCCAATAAAATAAAAGCCGTTGCCTACCACGCAGGGTTAGATAGTAAAGTAAGGGCCGATAGACAAGATCAGTTTTTAAATGAAGATGTTCAAGTAATATGTGCCACTATAGCCTTTGGTATGGGTATAGATAAGCCCGATATTCGGTTTGTTATACATTATAATATACCCAAGTCCATCGAAAACTATTATCAAGAAACAGGCCGTGCCGGCCGAGATGGATTAGAGGGCAAATGCGTGCTTTACTACTCTCATAAAGATGTAAGCAAGCTAGAACATTTGATGCGGGATAAGCCCCTTAGCGAACGAGAAGTGGGTGGACAATTGATAAATGAAACAGTAGCTTTTGCCGAAACGGGTGTATGTCGTAGAAAAATATTAATGAGCTATTTTGGCGAGGATTATGAAAATGAAAACTGTGGTCAGTGCGACAACTGTAAACATCCAAAAGAACGAATTGAAGCAAAAGAGGAGGTAGTACTGGCATTAAAAGCCGTGAAAGAACTAGACGAACGCTTTGCTACAGACTATGTAGTACAAATTATAAGTGGAAAACTAACTCCTCAAATTCAAATGTTTAGGCATGATGGCCTCAGTGCCTTTGCCAGTGGTAATGATAAGGACAATCATTTTTGGAACTCCTTAATAAGGCAAATGCTGCTAGAAGGGTTATTAAAGAAAGATATTGAAGAATACGGTGTATTAAAGTTTACTACCAAATCGGAGGCTTATTTAAAGAAACCCAAATCTTTTCAGATCGTTTTAAACAAACTTTACGATGATGCTAATGCAGATGATGAAGAAACAGCTGAAAGCATTACGGGTACCGCCGCCGATGAAAAACTAATGAATATGCTACTTGAGCTTCGGCAAAAAGAAGCCAAAAAGAAAAACCTGCCCCCTTTTGTCATTTTCTTAGAAACCTCTTTGCAAGATATGGCTACTTTTTACCCCATTACCTTAGAAGGGTTAGAAAAATGTCAAGGAGTAAGCAAAGGCAAAGCACTCAAATACGGAAAACCGTTTGTAGAGTTAATAGGTCGCTATGTAATAGAAAATAACATAGAAAGGCCCGATGATTTTGTAATGAAGAGTGTGGTAAACAAAAGTGGCAACAAAGTCTATATTATCCAAAACACAGATAAAAAAATTACACTTGAAACCATTGCCAAAAATAAAGGCTGGCGTATGGATGAAATGTTAGAGGAAATGGAAAGTATTGCCGCCAGCGGCACTAAGTTAAACCTTGACTATGCCATTGATGAAATGCTAGACGAAGATGATCAGGACGAGATAATGGAATACTTTAAAGGCTGCCAAACCTCTTCATTACAAGTAGCACAAGAGGAGCTATCTGATTACAATTTTAATTGGGAACAGCTAAAAATAATGCGTATAAAGTTTCTGAGTGAATACGGAATGTAATTTAAAAGAATTTATTATGGATTTTAGCACAAATCCTGTTATATTTGCAACCCCGAAGCACAAAAATGAGGATAGGCTTCCACTTACCAAGTTAATGTGTTTTAGGACGGTGCGGTAGCTCAGTCGGTAGAGCAAAGGACTGAAAATCCTTGTGTCGCCGGTTCGATCCCGGCCCACACCACAAAAAACCAGTTAATTACTGGTTTTTTTTATTTAATGCCATCATGCAGTATAAAAGCCTTTGCCAATAGTTGGCAGCATCGTTTCAAATAGGCCATTGCATAGACATTTTCCTCCAAAAAAAACGGGCACCCCCCATTCAATAAACTTAAGCTTTTAAGTTTGCCACCCCCTTTCTGGATAGGTTTACTTCCATATATGCTTGGTTAAAAAGCCGAGAATATATTTATTATCACATCACTTAATTTCATTATTTTGTCGCTAACAAATTATTCAAACCGAATTATAACACTGCTTGCCCATGGAACCAAAACGTTTATTTGATGTCATTGCTTTTCAATTAGAAAAAGGCCCGCTAACGGATATGCTAGCTGGCAAAACAGGAGGCCAATGGAAAAAACATAGCACCGCCGAAGTGCAAGAAACCGTTAATCAACTTAGTGCAGGGCTAATAGGCTTAGGCATTAGCGCCCATGATATGACGGTAGAAAAAAGAGATAAAATAGCAGTATTGGCTAAAAATAGGCCCGAGTGGGTAATGCTCGATTTGGCTGTACAGCAAATTGGCGCATTACTAACCCCCATCTATCCCACCATCAATGTTAATGAGCTTGAGTTTGTACTAAACGATGCACAGGTAAAAATGGTATTTGCCAACGACGAGGATACATTTCATAAAGTATTAAGTATAAAAGATAGGGTACCTTCCTTAAAAGAAATTTTCACCTTTGAACATGTGGCTAATGCCCGCCATTGGAAAGAAGCTTTAAGTACCGATGCAAGCCTGCACACACAAATAAAAATTGCTGCTGATAAAATAGGATATGAAGATGCCGCTACCATCATTTACACCTCTGGCACTACCGGAGTACCGAAAGGGGTAATGCTTAGTCATCGCAATATTTTATCAAATGTGATGGCCTCAAGTCCATGCTTTCCGCCAGGTAGTAATTTAAAATCGCTCAGCTTTTTGCCGCTCAATCATATTTTTGAAAGAATGGTTACCTACCTCTATCTTTTTAATATTACCTCTATTTACTATGCAGAAAGCTTAGAAACAATTGGCGATAATTTAAAAGAAGTACAGCCAGATATGTTTACTACCGTACCCCGCTTACTAGAAAAAGTGTACGATAAAATAATGGACAAGGGCAACAAATTAAAAGGAGCCAAAAAGAAACTCTTTTTTTGGGCGCATGGTTTGGCAGAAAAATACGAGATAAATAAAAATCAGGGTTGGTGGTACAATATACGATTAGCGCTCGCCAATAAATTAATTTTTAGCAAATGGAGAGAGGGGCTAGGGGGGCATTTAAAATGTATAGTAACAGGTGGTGCCGCCTGCCAAGTAAGATTGATTAGAATATTTACAGCGGCCAAAATTCCCATTATGGAAGGGTATGGATTAACAGAAACCTCGCCTGTAATGTCTGTCAATACGTATGAAGTAACAGGAAGAATGTTTGGCACCGTAGGAACAGTAATAAAAGATGTGCAAGTAAAAATTGCAGAAGATGGAGAAATACTTTGCAAAGGGCCAAATGTAATGATGGGTTATTATAAACGCCCAGATTTAACGGCGGAAGTTATTAATGCGGAAGGCTGGTTTCATACGGGCGATATAGGCGCCATTATAGACGATAAATTTTTGAAGATTACAGACCGAAAAAAAGAACTTTTTAAAACCAGTGGCGGAAAATATGTAGCGCCGCTGCCCATTGAAAATAAACTAAAGGAATCCATTTTTGTGGAGCAAATAATGGTAGTAGGCTCAGAGCGAAAATTTGTGGGTGCATTAATTGTGCCTTCTATACCCAATGTAAAAGAATGGGCACGCCAAAATGGATTGCCAGACAATGCAAGTGTTGACGATCTATTGAAAAATGAAAAAATACTCAATCTGTTTAAAGAACTTGTGGAAAGTTTCAATAAATTTTTTAACCATGTAGAGCAGGTTAAAAAATTTGAACTTTTGCCAAACGAATGGAGTGTAGATACCGGCGAAATGACACCTAAACTTTCGCTAAAGCGAAAAGTTATTTTGGAAAAATATAAAGATGCTGTAGAAAGAATTTATAGCTAACCTAAAGGGTAGGGGCTGTATTTTATAGCACTTATCCAAACCAATATCTATTTTTTGCGGCATGGTAATTTGTGTTTTGTTTTAAAATAGCTGTCGCTTTACTTTAATAGAGTGCTACTTTACCACCAGCACCAAAACAGAAACTGTATAAAATCAAGCGCTACTAAAAATGCCACCCTATGGGGGTGGCATTTACTTTATTGCTTTTATATATCTTAAACCGCTTCGGCTTCCATCTTTTTCTGCACTTTCTTTCGCTCATCTTCATTCAGTATTACCTTACGCATACGTATAAAGTTGGGGGTTACTTCTATACACTCATCTTGCTGAATATATTCCATACACTCTTCCAACGTCATTAGTGTTTTAGGAGCAATTTTTGTTGCATCATCACTTCCACTTGCACGGTGGTTGGTTAGCTTTTTGGCTTCGGTAGCATTTACTACTAAATCGCCAGGCTTAATATTTTCTGCAATTACTTGACCAGTGTATACATCTTCACCCGGATCTACAAAAAACGTACCTCTATCCTGTAATTTATCTATAGAGTAGCCGGTAGTTTTTTCAGTTGTTTTTGAAATCAACACCCCGTTATTTCTTCCAGGTATGGGGCCTTTCCATGCTTTATATTCAGTAAAGCGGTGTGCCATTACAGCCTCACCAGTGGTAGCAGTTAACATTTGCGTACGCAATCCAATCAATCCTCTAGAAGGTATTTCAAACTCAAGGTGCTGCATTTCGCCTTTGGTTTCCATAATTAGCATTTCGCCTTTTTTTCTAGAAACCAGGTCAATTACTTTACTTGCAAATTCCTGTGGCACATCTACTACCAAGTTTTCATAGGGCTCACATTTTTTGCCATTTATTTCTTTTACAATTACCTGCGGCTGGCCTACCGTTAACTCGTACCCTTCGCGGCGCATTGTTTCTATTAATATGCCTAGGTGTAATATACCACGGCCATATACTACTAAGCTATCGCCCTCTTCACTATCCTCTACTTTTAGTGCCAAGTTCTTTTCTGTTTCCTTCATCAATCTATCTCTAAGGTGTCGGCTGGTTACAAACTTGCCATCTTTTCCAAAGAAGGGAGAATTGTTTACGGAGAAAAGCATATTCATAGTGGGCTCATCTACACTTATTACCGGCAATGCTTCTTGTACCTCAGCATCAGAAATAGTATCGCCAATATTAAAATCTTCAATACCTACCACCGCACATAGGTCGCCGGCTATTACTTCTGTTACTTTCTTTTTGCCCATGCCTTCAAATACATACAGCTCTCTTACCTTTTGTTTTTTAACAGAACCGTCTGCAAGCATTAAGGCTATTTGTTGCCCTTCTTTTAAAACGCCACGGCTTACTTTTCCTACCGCTATACGTCCAAGAAAAGAAGAGTAATCTAAAGAGGTAATTTGCATTTGTACGGGCCCTTCATTTACTTTAGGTGGGGGTACATGTTTTACAATACCATCTAGCAATGGATCAATACCTTCTATTTGCGTTAATGAATCATTGAACCAACCATTTTTGCCAGAACCATAGTAGGTAGGAAAATCTAATTGCGCTTCGGATGCATCGAGGTTAAAAAATAGTTCGAATACCGCATCATGCACTTCATCAGGGCGGCAATTTTCTTTATCTACCTTATTAATAATTACAATGGGTTTCAAGTTAAGCTGTAATGCTTTTTGTAA
Source organism: Bacteroidota bacterium (assembly GCA_039796695.1). Lineage (GTDB taxonomy): Bacteria > Bacteroidota > Bacteroidia > Chitinophagales > Chitinophagaceae > JJ008. The sequence goes on along the minus strand of JBDKJF010000002.1, from coordinate 42,521 downwards.
CACAAATCTTGTTTGTGGCATTGGGCCCTCAAAAGCATCAACCAGTAAACAAACACCGTCGGCCATTTTTAATACCCTTTCTACTTCTCCACCAAAGTCGGCGTGACCAGGGGTATCAATTACATTAATTTTTACACCTTTGTATACTACCGATGCGTTTTTACTAAAAATAGTAATACCTCTTTCTCTTTCAAGGTCGTTACTGTCCATAATTAGCTCACCAGTATCCTGATTTTCACGAAATACTTTAGTGGCGTGTAAAATTTTGTCAACCAGTGTAGTTTTACCATGGTCAACGTGTGCTATAATAGCTATATTTCTAATTTCCATAATGCTTTTTTTGAAACGAGCGGCAAAGGTACGCTAATTAAACGGGGGTTGCAAGCGATTTAAACGTTAAATAATTAAAACTTTATACAACGATATTTTATTGATTATCAGCGTTTTTGCTACTGCTTCGGCTCGATATTCCAATCTACTCATGTACTCTTATTTTTTAGCATACTAACAAAAACAGGGCACTAATTTCTTTGCCTAATAGCCCCTTACCTAAATTTGGACCAACTTTTAGCTATTTTTATCAAAATCCCGTTTATGAAATTGTTGAAATGGTTTGCCATAATTGTACTCCTTTTAATTGTTGTTTACTTTCTAGGGCCAAGGCCCAGCACACCCAAGTACACTACTAATTTACCGGTGGTACCTTCCAATGCCAATGCGTTGGAGCAGTATATAAGTACTAACGAAGCAAAGCATAAATTAAAACCAGATAACGAAGCAAGAATAATATGGCATAATGATTCTACTAAATTACCCACAGATTATGCGGTGGTGTACTTGCATGGGTTTAGTGCTAGCCAAGAAGAAGGCGACCCTATACATAAAGACTTTGCCAAAAAATTTGGTTGTAATTTATATTTAGCTAGGTTAGATGCACATGGGGTAGATACCACTCCTGCGCTTGCTAGCTTTACCGCCAGCGGAGAATGGGAAACCGCCAAGCAGGCATACGCTATCGGTAAACAGTTGGGGAAAAAGGTAATACTGCTATCCACATCTACTGGGGGCACTATCGCCTTAAAGTTATGTGCGGAGTATCCGGAAATAGCGGCTAATATTATGCTTTCTCCCAATGTAGCCATTAATGATCCCAATGCCTGGTTATTAAACAATCATTGGGGCTTGCAAATAGCTCATTTAATTACAGGTAAAGAACGCATTGTAGAAGATACCACGGCCTTGTATGCACAATATTGGAACAATCGCTATGCTACTAAATCATTAGTACAGTTAGAAGAGTTGCTGGAAAGCACTATGAAACAAACCACTTTTGAAAAAATAAAGCAACCTACGCTAGTATTGTATTATTATAAAGATGAAGAGCATCAAGATGATGTAGTAAAAGTAACTGCCATGAGGCGCATGTTTGATCAACTTGCTACGCCTACACATTTAAAAAGGGCAGTGGCATTACCTAATACAGGCAACCATGTGCTTGGGTCTCCTATTAAAAGTAAAGATGTAGAAAGTGTAAACCGGGAGTGCCAAAAATTTGCGGTAGAAGTGTTACAATTAAAATAAATACCTACTTTATCTTTAAACATTAAATAGTATTATTACCCCCATTTCAATCCAAAAAAATTTCAATAAAGTTCTATTTACTATTTTAGTTTCTTAACCCAGCTTGCTATGTTTAAATCAAAAATTGCCGGTATAGGAATGTATGTTCCTTCTCAAGTAGTTACTAACAACGATTTGCTAAAGTATATGGATACTAGCGATGAATGGATACAAGAGCGTACCGGTATAAAAGAGCGCCGTTTTGCACACCGCACACAAGAAACGACCACTACCATGGCCGTAGAAGCCTCCAAAATTGCAATAGAACGGGCAGGCCTTACTCCCCAGGATATTGATTTTATTGTATTTGCCACTCTATCGCCCGATTACTATTTTCCGGGTTGTGGTGTATTGCTGCAGAGGGCGATGAAGATGAGAGAGATTGGTGCCTTAGATGTGCGCAATCAATGTAGCGGCTTTGTGTATGCACTTAGTGTGGCCGATCAGTTTATAAAGTCGGGCATGTATAAAAACATATTAGTGGTAGGTAGTGAAAAGCACTCATTTGGTTTAGATTTTTCTACCCGTGGAAGAAATGTAAGTGTCATTTTTGGAGATGGCGCTGGCGCAGTTGTACTGCAACCCACTCAAAAGGAAAAGCAAGGTATTTTATCTACCCATTTACATAGCGATGGTGAAGCAGCGGAAATACTTGCAATGTATAACCCCGGCACCCATGCAAACTATTGGGTAAAAGAGCATAAACTAGCCGATTTTACAGAAGCAGCAATTGGCGAAATGTTTATGAGCCATGCAATGATAGATAATGCGCAAAATTTTCCCTTTATGGATGGGCCCGCCGTTTTTAAAAAAGCAGTGGTAAAATTTCCGGAAGTAATACAAGAAGCGTTAGCCGCTAATCAACTTCAAACAGCCGATTTAGCAATGCTAATACCGCACCAGGCTAACTTGCGTATCGCTCAATTTGTGCAGCAAAAATTACAGTTGCGAGAGGATCAAGTATATAATAATATTCAAAAATATGGCAACACTACTGCCGCTTCTGTACCTATTGCCCTATGCGAAGCTTGGGAGCAAGGAAAAATTAAGGAAGGAGATTTAGTGTGTTTGGCCGCTTTTGGAAGCGGATTTACCTGGGCCAGTGCTTTATTACATTGGTAGTAAAACACGCAACTATACAATCGTTTTTAACATCCTTACCATTATAAAATAGCAATGAAAAAAATCGGATTATTATTAATAGCTACTGCCATTGCCACGGTGGGTTTATTTGCTCAAAAAGGCAAATGGAAAGTATGCCTTAACAAAAAAACGCTGTTGGAAACAACACAAGAAGATGCCTCCAAAAATGTAAGAACAATTTCGCTAAAGGAATGGAAGAAGAACGGGTATTTAGAATTACAATATAAAGAAACGGAAAAAGATATTTGGTTTTATCGTCATTTTATGATTGTAGATAAAGATGAAACCGATTTTTATAGGATAGACAGTGTCAATACCATTAAAATACCATTGGCGGCTTTAAGAAAAAAAACAGCGGGTAAAAAAGAAATATACATTTACACCACCATTTCACCTAAAGATCCCACACTAGCCATTCGAATTAGAAGAGTGCATTTGGTTACCTTAAAAGTGCCTTAAAATAAGCAACGTTTAATCGCTGAAAGTTTACGCCACCTCCATTAAAGGCACTCTCGTTAAATCTTCCTTTTGCAACTCCATACGGCGAGTAATGTCAGATAAAGAGGATAATCGTTGTACGGTATACGGAATAGTGTCTAATCCGGACACAAAACGCTGTATGTAACTATACATGCCTATAAGGCTGCCTGCTTCTATGGCGCCCCCCATTGTTTTGTTGGTTATTAATAAAGAAAGACCAATAACCACCAACACCATTATTTCCATAATGCCAAAGTTCCAAGCCTCCTGATCGCTAATGCGCACCTGCCATTGGCGTAGGTTATCGTAGTGCTGTTTTATTAAATTATTATTGCCTGTAGAAATAATATCTACCTGTTTTTCTAACTCATCATTCTTTAACTTGTTTAACTTGTGCATGCGCTTGCCGTATAACCAACTAAAACCAATAACGGGCAATAAAATAGAGAGGCATACCAACACTACAGCGTTATCGTAAAAAAACAAAAGAACAAGCGAACCCAAAATACTAAACACCGCTTCTGCTACATACACTAAATCAAACTCTAAAAAATCTACAAACTCTCTGGCTAAGGTGGAGTGGGCGCTTAGTTTTGAAATATCTGCTTTATTGTATTTAATAGCCAAAAATTTTGTTACCAATGAGGTATAGATGGCAGAGTAAGTACGAGTATCAAAGCGGTGGCGCACTAGGCCAATAGCCAGCCAAGCTAAATGTATTGTAGATAATAATATTAATCCTTGATAGCTGCCTTTCATTATATCATTAATTGCAATACCTAAAAATAACGGGCGCAGCATATTGCCTAACATTTCTAAAGAAAATAAAGTGTAGGTAAGCACTAACCGTAAACGGTGTTGCAACATTATCTGTTTAAGCATTACAAAACGGGACATAGTTCATCTATTTAGATAAATTAATCTATTAGGTTAATTGGGTTAGTAAGTCGCCTATTGAAGGCTGAAATTTAATGGAATTCAGCAGGGCTGAACCGAGCAGGTAAAGGGGCCGGATTAGTTAGTGGTTAACCTCAATACCATACGCTATAATTTGTGTCGGTAATATGACCGTGCACACACTCATTCGTTTAACCGGTGCAAATTTAGTTCACGAAGGGTAAGAGTGTTATTGTGAATTCCGGAAATTTTGCCCCTACAGGTAAAAACCCCGCATTGACAATCAAAAGGTTCCATATTTTGGTCTAAAAATTGGGCATAATCCAATGTCAATTCTTTGCCCTTTTGTATATTTTCTAGGGCTAGCACATTAAGGCCATCAAAAGCCGTATTGGGCTCGCAGCAGTGGTTTTGGGGAGCCCATTCGGATGGGTCATCATCCCAGAGAATAAACAACTCCTGACTTATGGGATAGGCATACCGTCGAAAATTAAGCTTCTCTTGCTCGTTCCAATTATTATTTACAAAGCGTTTTGTTACAATACGCTGCGATTTTCCTTCGCCCTTAAAAATAACTTCGCCTTGCTTTATATCGCGGCTTGCATAAATGCCATAACCGGCAATGGCATTTCCTTTAATTACAAAAGGCTTTATTTTTCGTAAATGGCGGGCTATGCCTTCGGCTATTATATGATGTAAAAAACCAGACTGACCAATGCCATCATGCTTTAAAATAAAATCGGCAGAACCTTCATATCCATCATTGTAAAAAACAGAACAGGTAAAGTTTATTTCTAAAAAGTATATTTCCTGTTGGGCATCTACTCTAAAATCTAAGCGGGCATACCCCACTCCATTAAAACCTTTAAAAATTTTTTCAGAAGCCTGTTTAAGTTTTTCTTCTAATGCACTATCCGTACATGGCACGTTACAATCGGGGTGCAGTTCCGATGTTTTGAGCGCATAGGTTTTATATTCCATCCCTTCGGGAAAAATGTATTCTACTGGCTTAAACACTGTGCAAGTATGTCCATCTTCATTAGCCGCTACTAGTACGGTAAACTCTCGCCCGGCAATATATTCTTCTATTAATACACTACCATATTCTGCTATTAGGTTGTTACACTTTTGCTGTACTGCTATGCTATTATGTACCAAGGAGTGTTCATCAATTCCTAAACTATCGCCCGCTTTGGCGGGTTTTACAAAAAGTGGAAAGTGTAAAGAAGCTAAAGCATCGTCTAAATCATTCAACGAATTGATTGCCACGTAGCCTGGCGTTTTTACCCCTTCACAATAGGCTACATATTTCATTAGCTCTTTAGGAGGATCGTATAACCTGGTGGTGGGTCCGGTAAAGGGAAGGTTAAGTAGTTCGCCGGTATAAACAACATCAATGCTGGGTACATCCCACTCCAAATAACCTTCGCAAAGATTTACAAATACATCATAGTTTTCCTTACTTAAATGCTTTAACTGTTGGTAGGTAGTAAGTTTATTTAAAAAAACGTGGTGTACTTCATGCAATGGCGCTAAAAGCGATAAGTTGCGTGGGGGGTCGTAGTTTTTATAATCAATGCCCGTGTTACCATAATCTGGTTGTAGTACACATATCTTCATACCATGAAATTATTTATTTATTCCATACAATTAACAATCAGGGCATAGAAACCAGTCTGCTAAATTCAAAATACACTTTCCTAAAACTAGGCTGGTATGGGGGCAAGAAAATTGTTTTCTTTGGTTTATAAATTAATAAAAATGAAAAAAATATTCACTTTGGCCGTGGCCGCTTTTTTGGGAATGCAATCTGCTCCAATTTTTGCAAATGAAACGCCGGTAAAAATCGCAAATGTAGCAGGTGATAAATTTGATATTAAAATTAAAAACGATAGTGGTGATGAAGTAACTGTTTATAATGCAGGTAGCGGCGGTTCTTATCGCTTGTCTAAAAATGTAACTACTACTATTAAAATGGAAAGCGGCGACAAACTTTATATCTACGAAGGAGGAAAAAAAGGTAGATTGTTGCTTACAGCCAGTGCGGATATGGATGGCAAAGTACAACTATTTAGCAAACTTTAATTTTACAGCCATTAACCTTAGCCCTCGCCCAGCGGGGGCTTTTTTTTTGGCATGAAACAGCACAAAGTAAAACTAAAACAGGGTTTCATAAAAGATAATGTTGAATGCAAATGTGGCCCGTTAATTTTAGTATCTAAACGATATATACATATGAAAATTTTCACATTATTCTTTGTAGCATTAAGCTTAAGTATCAGTGTTGCTAATGCACAAAGTCCCGAATCAAAAAGATTGGAAGAAAACACCAAAAGCATGGAGGCACTTGCAAGCTTGCTTACAACAGAGTATACCAATATTTTGGATATGAACAAGGCACTGCCAAAAAATAGCTTTATCATTAAAGGCATTAGGTGCATTAGCCCTTACGGAGATGCAGGCGCCAATGCCCAAACAAAAGAAATTGAAAATAACCTGAATAGTTTTTTAGGCGAAAGCAAATGGAGTTTTGGGCCTAATACTTATGATAGACCCGAATTTGGTGTTAACGGCAAACTACAAATAGCTGCTAAAACAAAAACAGAAACAATAGATTATAGTGCATCGGGTGCTTTGTTTAAACCCCATGGCCTATTTGACGGTATGGATATTCAAATAGGGGTATATCAAAACAAAAAAACGCCATCATCCTTTGTCTTTATATTCCCAGTAGCATCCATCTGCTCAGCAGTAATGGAAGTTACAAAACTGTAATTTGTAAAAAATTAAAACTACTATAATGAAGCAAATTATAACAGCCCTTTTAGTATTATTAGCCATCAATTGCCCGGCGCAAGACGCAAGACAGTTTACGGCAGAAGAAAAAGCCACACACAACAAAAACGTTATAGGTATAATGGCTAAATGGAAGACAACCGAAACGGCCATTAAAATTGTAGAAGAGGCTTTAAAGCCAAAGCAAGCCGAGTTAGAAAATATTTATGGCGGTTTATTTAAAAAATCCGAATGGGAATTTGTTAACACCGGAAAGTTTAGCCTAACCACTTTTGGCCAAGCAAAGCCAGAAAAAGAGCAAGGAGATTTTACAGTAACGGCTCAATTTTTAACGCTCTATTTAGGCGGCAAAACGTATAGATGCTTAATGAAGATGGAAAACGATGGAAAAATGATTATTCATTTTCCTATTGGCGGCCAATCTATATATGCATTGCAATTAGAAAAAAACAAATGATACTTATTTTAAAAAAAGAAAGATGAAAAAACAACTTGGATTATTAATAATAAGCGCCTCTATTATTATAATAAGCTGTGGTAATAGCGATAAAAACAAACCAAGCCAGGCAAAAGAAAGCACTACAGCCAACGCCCCTATAAATTTTAATGCGGAGGCAGCGGCAGCACCCGGTACTATAATAAGCGAATTATCATTTATTGAAAAAAATGGAAAGAAAGAAAAAGCAGGAGTAGAAATAACTAAGCTTTTTGATGATGCCACAAAATTAGTAGTAACCGTTTTTAAAAAGGCGAATGAAGAAGTATATGAGCTAATTAGCTACACCGTTAATAAGTCAGCAGCCAAAGGTTTAAAGGCAGATCTTACACCCATGAACGATGGCAGCGATAGCTATACCACCTATAATCCAAAAGATTTTGGGGCACTATCACTCGTATTTGTAGTAGAAGGCGAGGTTAAAGAACCAAAAATTATATCGGTAAAAAATTACCGCATCTTTATGAACGAAAAAATAGAAGAAACTACTAAAGATAATGGGTTTAACATACCATTAAAAGATTTTAAATCAGCCGAAGAATGGGTGGCCAAAATAAAAAATAGCTTTAAAAAATAGTTATCTTAAAATCTTGCATTAATTCGCCCTGCATAATAGCAGGGCTTTCTTTTTATATTCGCTCTTATAAAATGATACAGGCATTTCGTAAAAGCAGCTTTACGCAAATCCATTATTAAGCAATATTTGTATTCTAAAATAAAAAAAATGAAACGGATTACCACTACTTTATTTCTATTAGTTGCATTAATTGCAACCTCTCAAGCACAAGATTTGTTGGAAAAAAAATGGTATCAATTTACCATCGGCGGTAAAAAAGGATATTTTGTAAAAACGACAGAATTTTCACAAACTACCATGACGGAGAATCAGTTTGGTAGCGGCAGCACATTTGACAACAGCCCTGTAGAAATAAAAGTAGCAGAAATATACCCTACAACCGGCGATGAGGTAAGAGTAATAACAGATTATGGAGATTCTACTTTCTATGTATTAGTATTTAAAAATTTTACCGATAGCAAAGTATCTAGCAGTATGAGTAGGGATAAGTTTACTACTATTGAAGAAGCCAAAACCTATGTGCCAGCAGAAGAATATTTTTCTGATTGGTATACCGAAAAAGGATACAAAGCGGAAGAAAAAAAGCCTGCAATGCCAGAAATGACTAGAAATGATGCAGTAGCATTTGCTAAATATTTTGCTAAAGCTTATAAAGATTTAAAAGCGAAATTGGATGCCAAAGCCAAAACAGATGATTCTGGTATGGGCAATTTTGCACTGGTTATGATGTTGGCAACCGTACCTAGTCAATATGCAGCTTTAAAAGGATTTAATCAGTATAAAAGTATGGCAGTTATTGAAAGAGGATTAACAAAGTATAAAAACGATAGCGAGATCAAAAAAATTATGAGCTCAATTGGTCTTGATAAAACGAAGAAGTAATGAAAAGGGTTTTACTTTTTGTTTGTATTATAGCAACTATACAGGCTACCGCTGTGGCGCAAAATACTGTGTCGAATTTTTTTTCTACGATTCCAACATTAAAAGCCGGTAACTATATACGTAAAAACGACAGTTATCAGTTCGCTACCAATAACTGGGTAAACGTAACAGATAAAAATCGCTGGCTCGATTTATTTGGAGTAGAAAATAACAAATTATGGACCGGGCAACAAGTTTATGCAATACATATAGCAGGTTGGTGGCGCATTAATCAAAATGCTATCGGCTACCTGTATGTGATAGATCTTGAAGCAGATAATGGAAGTACTAGCCAAAGTATATTCATATCTAGTTATAATACACAAACTAATACAAAAGGTGTTGACGTAGACCCTTTTGGCCAAGCCCCATCTCCTACCGGCATGAAAGGTAAAATAGTAGTAACCCAAACATTAAAAATAATGATGCCTATAATGTTTGTCCTAACAAATAAACATCAATCGCCATCCAAAATTTTAAGTAAAACGGTAAAATATAATATAACAGAAAATGGCACCGTTAAGCACTTCTAAAATTAGTTTACAATAATTTTTCACAACGCCGCCTATTACGGGCGGCGTTTATTTTTTACTATACACGAAAATAGAAATTGCTACACCCAACTCAGTAATTACTTCATCCTGCTGGATGGTAAATGGTAGTAGCCTAGTAATAAATTCTTTTGCCATCAATCGTTGCGGTGTACTGAGTATAATCGTAGCACCGGCCTCTAAAAAAGAACAAATTGTATCGAACAAAACAGGAAAGCTTGCTGGAGAATAATTCACATCACTCAATAATAACACATCTGGTGTTTCAATTTTTAAGGGCTCGTTCCAATCGATAATGGCCGCTTTTACATTTTGTAATTGATGATGTCTAGCAGAATGTTGTATGTAGGCAATAGCGGCTGGCTCAATATCGCTGGCAAAAACTTCTTTAGCATAGCCAGCCGCAAAAATAGAAGGTAGCCCCAAACCTGCCGCCAACTCCAATACTTTTTTATTAAGAATATAGTGGAGATTATTTTCTAAAAAGCAACAAAGCCCAATTGACGCCGGCCATACTTTGGCCCAATAGGGAGAATAGTGCGATGTTACCTGCGACACATTTTGCGGTATAAACAGTGCCACGGCTTTTTGGTTAATGTAGAAATGTTGTAATTCCATTTTAAAAGGGAAAGAAATAAAAAATCCCGGACCAGCCGGGATTAAATATAAAAAATAGATGATTAGTTTATAAAAATGCCGGTTACCCTTACCTCGGGAGAAATTTTTTCTACTTCGGTGGTAATCTCATCATCTTTCATTTTAAAGAGCACTTCACCATCGATAAAAAATAAAAAATTAGCAGCTGTAGAGGATGCAAACAATCCTTCAGAATTAGAAAATGTTAAATCTTTGAAATTTTCTTTTAATGCAGGATAAAGACTACCTACTTTAATGCCAGCTGCCGTTTGCATTTTTGCATTTTCCGTTATTAATCCAACCACAATATTTTCTTCATATATAGCACTGAAAAGTTTTGTATTGTCAGCATCATAAATGGTAAGTGCGGGCATCGATAATTCAAGGTTAATAGTATCTTCTTTTGATTGAGGGTAAAGGGCAAGTACTTCATTCTTCGTCATATTTAATTTTACTTTACCCATTGATTGGCTGGTAATAAGATAGGCCAAACTATCCTTAACAGTGGTGGTAGTAGTTGTGGAAATAGCGGTTTCTTTTTCTTCTTTTTTTGCATTGGGTTTACAGGCGAGTATGCAAAATGCTGTGGCAATGAAAGTGCTGTAAAATATTTTACTCATTTTAATATGATTATGATAGTGTGGTTTGGCAAAATTGCCAAACCATTCGAATACTAAATAAAGGGTAAAGCCACATTTATTATTTTAATCGTAGCGGCTCTGATTCTTGTTTGGTTTTGCAACTAACGGCACAGTCATACACATAAAATCTTGCTCTATTGGTATAGCCAGCGTCAATGCCAATACGTACAGATACTCCGCATTTGCCATTAGCATCATCTATGTATTCATCCACAAAATAGCCGTTATCTTTTTCATCACTATCAGACTCTGCATCGCCTTCTTTTAATATAGCAATACCTCTAAAAGTAAAGGCAGGGCAATCGCCGTTTTCCATCATAACTTCATACGCAATTTTCTTTTTATCTATTTGTTGTATTCTCAAGCTCTCATGTAAATCAGCCTTATTAGCCAAAAAGGTTTTTGTAGGCTTGAAATGCACAGGAAATTCAGCGACTGTAGCCGGAGGTGTCGATGGAATAGTATCTGCCGATATAATAGCAACCGAATCTTTTTTAACTGTAGTATCGGTTTTTGGGGTTTTTCCTTCTTTATTGCCGCTTTTACAACTTGAAAGTGTAAGTATGCTAGCACTAATAATAAGCCATTGTTTCATGTGTTATAGTTTTATAATTTTTTTTGTAAGGTAAGTGTTACGTTTTCTGTTTTGCCATTTTTTTTCAACGTACCTTTCAGCGTTTTTCTTTTTCCTTCTTCGGTATAATCCTCCAGTTCTAAGGTGGCAACTTTTTTCCCGTTTATTGTTTCTTTAAATGTCATAGGGCCGCTGCCTTCCCAGGTATCGTAAATTGAAATTTTTAAACCGTTCGCTTTTTTGTACCAGCCTTTATGTGCCGTTGTAATAAAATCATTGAAATCGGAAGAAAAAGTTTGAACGGTTTCTATATAAACAGTCATTGAAAAAGCTCCAGCTTTACCGGTATATATTTCTTTAGCGCTAATCTTTGATTGCTGACCAAATGTTGTAAATGCTAATGCGAAAAAAAATGTGGTTAATATAAGTTTCATATAATTAGTCATTAAAAATTCCCTTGGCATAATCGGTTAGTAAGTGGCTAAATTCTTTTATTGGAATATAGATAATAATTTGCCCTGCTGCGTAGGGCCCTATTTCATACGGATTGAAAGTAAAGCCTAAGCATTTTTGTGTTAGAAAAAAATTATCATTAGGAGCTATTGTATTGGTAAATAAACCATACTCTATCAATGATTGATCGGCTGGAACTTTATAAATACGTCTAAAGTTTTTTTCCAACAACCCTTGTAAGGCCAACGTATCTGAAATTATATCTTGCAGGGTTAGTAATTTTTGGTTGCGCATATCAATAACATAATGCCCAGTTCCAAAATTTCCATGCGCACCACCACTAAACTCGTAGCTATCTGCCGAAAAAACTAATAAGTGCTGCGAAACATAGGTCATTAACAGCCTTCCCGTCATATCTCGGTTATACATAAAGGAAGCATCTTGATAGTCTGCCTGTTTTAAATCTTTATGTTCTTCTTTTACTGCAGCAATAAAATTGTTTCTATTTTCTAAAAAATAATTACCAACGGTAGCTGTACCTTTTATGTTTGGCCAAAGTATATTGTTTACAAAACTGTTATTATTATACCAAATACCGCTTTGATAAAAATTTGCTTCGGGCGATGATTTAGCATTAGGAAACAATTTTTCTTTTTTTGTTACATAAACATAGGTGGCGGCTGGTTCAAAATTTCTTTCTGCCGCCGTTAAGGGGGTCGATTTTTTATTGACAATAAAACTGCCGGTTACTTTTTTACCAGTAATGTTTAGCACCCATTTTTCTTGCTGCTCACTATCTACTGGGGCACCCATAAGTGTTATGGTACTGCTTTTTTGATTTTGGCCTGTAAGGTGATAGGGTTGCTGCGTATTCATATAATATACATACGCATCATAATCATTTGCGGCTTTATGTAAGTGCATGGTAAAGGCCGTTTTACCAATGAAGCCGGTATAAGATTTTACCCAACTTTGCGCTGTTTGCGCCGAGGCGTTAAAACAAAAAACAAGGAATAGAATTAAAAAATTATTTCTCATACTTAAAACGATTTAATCGCAACTTATATCGGTTGCTTTTTTACTCCAACTATATTGTACCAGTTTCAGGTCTTCTTTTTTGCTTTGTTTAAAAAAAAGAAGTTTTTCAAAAACGATAGACGATCCCAGAAGTGCATCTTCGTATTGGTTTCGATAATTAAAACAAACATAAGTTCCTTTTCCCATTAAACCTCCGGTGGAATGTGCAACTAAAAGGCCTTTTCTATCAATTACTTTTGGCTTACCGCTAAGCATGGCTATAGCATTTAAGGTTTCGGATAATTTAAGCACATCTACATCTGCATGGGCTAATTGTTTACTAATAACAAATGCAGAAGAATCATCCTTTACTAAGCGCCAAAACGTGTTAGCTAAACTATCTGCTTCTTGTTTTTGTGCATTGCCAATAGCACTACACAAGAAAAAAATAGCGAACACAAAAATTTGTTTCAATTTTTTCATAAACATTATTTTGGCATAAACATATCATGCTCTTTTGACCAAACGAAGACAATTTTATTTACTAGTTTCTTTTTTAATGCACAAGCTTTGGCATCATTATTAAGGCAGCCACCAGTAATTCCAGCATAGCCAGGTATAATTTCAATAGTGTTACCTACTTCTGGTATATTTCCAAAAGCATATTCGCCGGTAAAGTAATCCTCGTTACCATCTTTTGATTCGCCCGGTTTGAAATTAATATTTTCTTCATAATCTGGCCAGTACAACATGCTAGCGTCGGCGCCATCAAGCTCCATAAAACTAATGCCGCCTTCATACATGGCGCCATCTGTCCACGATTTATTCATTGCAATAAACTCCTTTCCGCTATTATCCTTAAATATTTTTAATTGAAAGGTAGTAACGCCACCGCCTGTACCTGGATCTTTTATTTCAAAATAAGTAGCAGCAGCATTAAGTTTTATTTGCAAGGTCTGATCAGTTTCATGCGAGAAACCAATCCATTTGCCATTGCTTTTTTTAATTTCAATATGATGACGGTTAGATTCATCAAGACTGTTAAAAGCAGTAATTAGTTTAGGTGTTTGAGCGTTAACCATTAAGGTAGAAATGGCAACAGCAAATAAAAAAATTAAGCGTTTCATTTTGTTATCGGTTTTTAGGTTTAGTCTCTGGCAATTTTGCCCTTATTATTAATTTTTAATTCAATCTTTGTTTCTGCACCTCCAGCCACTGTTGTAAACTCGGTGAGGTTAAAGTTGCGTACAAACATTCTACATGCACTTCCTTCTTTTGCAAATCCAGCTACCATAGAAAGTCTATCAATTGCTTTTCCCTTTTTTACATTGTAAGTTATAGCATTTACAAAAAAGAAAAGGCTAGAGGCAGGGCCTCTGAAATAATATAAAGTAGCCAACCCCTCGGCTCTATTTAAAGTAAAGCCAATAGGGTAGCATTCTGTTTCTTCTAATTTTGTGTATTCATTGCCCTCTAATAAATATTTATGGGCTAATTCGTCATCTATTTTGTATTCTAAGTTCTGCAGCATTTCCCAAGAACCTACAGTTTTTGGTCCTACTAATTCTTTATTCATCTGCATTAACAGCTGCATAAAATCATCTGGTGCACCTAAGGAATTATCTTGTGCAGATAATCGATTGGTAATTAGTGTACCAAAAATCATCAGAAAACAGAAAATCTTTTTCATCGGTAGTATTTTTTTTCAAATATATCTTTTGATACAGAGGCGTTTGCAAATCGCTTTACCAAACAGCCTTCTGGTTTTAGGTAGAAGCAGCTTCTGCGAATGTTGACTAAAATCATGTATTATTTGTATATATCAATAGGAATTGCCCTTTTGTAAAGTCATTAGCAGGTTTGGTTAAAATGCCAGACAAATTTTGCCAGCAGCGGCATAGCTTTGGCATTAAATTATTTTTGTATGAAAAATATTAAAACGTTTGGTTTATTACTATTGGCGGTAGGGCTAATGAATTGTAAAAGTGGCGACAAAAAAACAACCAATACCACTACAGACACTACAGCAACACCAACAAAAACCGGCGATGTGCCAGATGCTAGATATATAGTAACGGAGCAATCATTTGGACTAGTGCCTTTGGATGCTACCTACGAAACAATATTGCGCACCTTTGGCAAAGAAAAAGTAACAGATGAAGAAATGTACCGTGCACCAGATTCGGATGAAAAGGTAATGAAAACCATTATTAATAAAAATAAGATAGATGAAATAATAATACAGTGGGATGACAGCCTATTTCATAAAAAAATTATTAGCATAGAAGCCTACCGCGAAAACCATCCGTATAAAACAGCTACGGGCATTCGATATGGTACTACCCTTGCGGAGTTAGTAAATATCAATGGGGCTAAAATTTCCTTTTCTGGTTTTGGTTGGGATTTTGGTGGCCTACTTTCAGATTTTCATGGCGGAAAACTAGCCTATAAAGATGGCAAACCTAATATAACATATGGCGTAGATATACGAGTAACACAGCAATATGATGAAATTATGGGCGACCAAATGATTGATACAGATATGCCGAAAGCCAAAAAATTTCTACAAAATATAATAGTTAATAAAATAGATCTTTCGCCCGCATTTTAAAAAGAAAAAATAGTAGAGCACCGACAACCCTCTAATAATAATAAACCCCGTATAACGATACGGGGTTTATTATTGAAGTAGCAAACGAAATGATTATAGTTTTGTAATTTTTCCTTTTGAAGAAATGTAGTAAGTAGTATTTTTTGATAAATCTGTATTAACCTCGCCGTTGCTTTTTAAAGCTACTACATAGCTACTTATGGCTAATGCCCCTTTTTGTTGAGCCGTTATATTAAAGCTTGTATTGAAATACATACCCTGGAAATTGGAAAATATTCCTATCGCTTCAGAAGATATTTTTTTACCCTTTTCTGTAAACGTTGCACTTGTAATTTTTCCAAATGGTGCCTGCCCTTGAGGCTTGGTATAATAAATGATTACTGTAGTTTTTGTGAGTATTACCTTCCCAATTGCAAAATGATCGCCTTCGCTTTCTTGTAAAAGGTTAAGCTTTGCTTGCTGAGATATGGGATAAAGAGTAGCATCCGATTCTTTTTCAATTTTTACCTCTTGTGCTAATTTTAAAGTAGGAATAACATTTTTAAAAGCCTCAAATGACTGTGCCATACCACTGGTGTTAATGAGTACGGCTGCCAGTAGTACAATAATAGATTTACGCATGTTTTTTTCTTGCAATCTATTGGCTCATATTACTGTTATTGAATATAGTTTTAGTAACCCTCCATATTAATTTATAAAAAAGCCTTTTGCGTTTAGGGTAGTTCGTCTTCATTTACTTTCTTTACACAATGGTGTTACGCCGCATATACATATTGCTATTGCTAATGGTACTTCATTTTTTACCAAAAGCCAGCGGTGTATTGTATGCACAAGATCCCGTTTTTAAAGAAATTACAAAAGTAAACGGACTACCCAGCAACACGGTTTATAATTTATTACAAGATAAGCGTGGCTTTATTTGGATAGGGCATGACAAGGGATTAAGCCGTTACGATGGCAGCTTTTTTAAACACTATACCTCTAATACACAACAAGGTCGATCGTTAAGTAATTTGATTGAAGTAAATAATTCTATTTGGTGCCAAGATTTTTCAGGCAATTTTTATTATGTATCAAACGATACACTAAAGCAAGAAACTCGCATGCCCTCATTGAATTATTATAGCGCAGCGGGGTTTATAAATAATAACCTATTAACTTGTATTGGCGTCAATACTATACAAGCATTAAATATAAATACAGGTGCGTATAAAGAGTTTAGCGGCAACCTATACCAGGGTAGTGCTACTTTTTTTGATAAGAATAAAGTAAATATTATTGGCAATGGCCAACATTTATTTTTTGATGGTACTAAAGTTAGCGCTGTAGAAAGGATTACTACACTTGATGCAAAGCTTTTTTTTCTAAGAAAATTTGGCGGCGAGTTTTATGGCATCTCCAAAAATAGCTTTCCAGTAATTTCACTCATTAAAAATGGAGTGGTAGTACCGTTACCACTATTACGTTCCGGATTGTTTGTACAAGACGTGAACATTGTGGACGATTTACTTTGGGTATCTACCAGTGCAGGCGCATGGTGCTTTGGGTTAGATATGAAGCCGGCTTTTGGTGGGCATTGTTTTTTTGAAGGCAAAAGCATCTCAAAAATTTCAAAAGATAGAGAGGGCAACTATTGGTTTTGTACCTTGGATAATGGCGTTTTTTTTGTTCCGGATATCAACAATCGGCTTTATACATATAATAATGAAAAACTTACTGCGCTACACCTTTCTACCGATTTAAAAAATTTATATGTAGGCACCACAAACAGTCGGGTATTATCATTTGATTTAATTGATAGGGATTTTAAAAATGTATATAAAGGAGAAGCGAACCATGAAGTGCTATCCATTATTGAAGATGGAAGTGCGGGGCGTTTATTTATAGCATCGGATAAGGTAGCCCATGTACGTAATAATAAATTAATCTTTGCTTCGCCCATTGCTGGAAAATCTTTTGCTGATTTTAATAGCGATTTATATGTGATGGCTCATACAGGAGGAATTTCTTTAGTGACTAAAACGCCGGGGGCTGAACCGGCCCTGCCTGTCTGGTTGCGAAAAGAAGGAATTAAATGGGAAAACAATCATTTCTTTTTGTCAAAAACGATGAGTCGTGGACGTTCTGTGGCTTTCAATACAGCGGATAGTACAATATATGGTGCTACAGCAAAAGGAATATTTTATTTTTCGCCCACCGGCAATGGTACCATTATGGCTGATGGAAAAGAAATTTATGCCTCTCAAATAATTGTAGATGGAAGCGTGGCGTATGCGGCTACATTTAATAACGGACTTTATAAAATATTAAACAATAGAAAAGCAATACCCATAATTGCTAAAAACATACCCATCACTAACACTATTTATAAAATATTTAAAAGCGAAGATTGGTTATGGTTAGTGGGCGATGGTTTTTTGCAACGATTTGATCCTGATAAAAACGAAATAGTAGAAATAACAGAAGCTGATGGATTACCCAAGGCAGAAATCAAAGATGTGGCCGCTGCCAATTCAACATTATACCTTGCTACCACAGCGGGCCTGGCCGAATTAAATGAGTATGCTGGAACCGAAAATAAAATAGCACCTTACTTAATAGTAAACAATGTACTTGTAAATAATGTAGCGGTAGCTTGGAACCAACCATTTCATTTAGGTACTAAAGAAAACAACATTGCTATTCATTTTTCATTACCCGCTTTTAAGTTTGGAGATTCGCTATCCGTTGAGTATAGAATAAACGATAAGCCCTGGCAAAAACTGGCACCAGGTTTAAGAACACTCAGCCTTTCGGCCTTATCTTCTGGCAACTATGTAATAGAGTTAAGAGGGTATAATGAAGACGGCGTGGTATCTGCTAATACAGCAACAATCAACTTTACAATAGCTTCTCCATTTTATAAAAAGTCGGTCTTTCTATTTAGCATGCTTTTATTAGGCATGGCAATCGTTTATTTATATTTTAGATGGCGACTGTTAAGTGAGAAAAGAAGTAATGAATTAATAGCGCAAAAAGCAAAGTTGGAGCAAGAATTGCAGCAAAGCCTTTTATCTTCTATTAAAAGCCAAATGAATCCGCATTTTCTTTTTAATGCACTTAACACTATACAGTCGTACATCTATACTAATGATAAGGAAAACGCTTCGCAATATTTGGGTAAGTTTTCGGAACTAACTCGTATGATTTTAGAAATGAGTACAAAAGATAGGGTGCCACTAGCTGATGAAATAAGAGCACTTACCCTTTATCTAGAACTGGAGCAATTGCGATTTGATGATAAATTAAAATATCAGTTTATAGTGGACAATGCAATTAGCATAGAAACTACCTATATACACTCCATGCTAATACAACCGTATGTAGAAAATGCGATTAAGCACGGTTTACTACATAGAAAAGATAATTGGGCATTATTGCTTCAATTCGTAAAAAAGGAAGCCGCCATTGAAATTACGGTAGATGATAATGGTATTGGCCGTCAAAAAAGCGGGGAGTTGAATAAATTAAAAATGAAGAACCACCATTCATTTGCAACAAATGCCAACCAAACACGATTAGAAATTTTAAACAAAGGCCTTAAAAATTCAATTGCCTTGCATATTATAGACAAAGTAGATGATAATGGCCAGCCAGCCGGCACTACCGTTATATTAACCATTCCCTTACTTACTTAAGCAACACTAAAAAATAAAAACTTTGAAATAATTACAAGTACCAACCAACTAATCAATATGGAAAAATGTATAATAATAGATGATGAAAGCAAAGCTAGATTGTTATTAAAATCGGTGATTACGGATTATTGTCCCCAATTAGAAGTGGTAGCGCTATGCGATGACTTGCCAGCAGGCATAAAGGCTATAAAAAAATATAAGCCAGCATTAATCTTTTTAGATATAGAAATGCCAGGACATAGTGGCCTAGAATTGCTTGATTTTTTTAATGAAGACGAAGTAGACTTTAATGTAATATTTACTACCGCCTATAATGAGTATGCATTGCAAGCCTTTCGTTTTTCCGCTATTGATTATTTATTAAAGCCAATACAGCATACACAGTTAGTAGAAGCAGTAGAACGGTTTTTAAAAAAGCAAAATGTACAAAAAGGAGAACAGTTAAAAACGCTTAAAGAAAACCTAATAGATACTAGCAATTGGGAAAGTAAACGAATAGCAGTACCCAGCGGTCAAACTATACATTTCTTTAAACCGTCGGAAATAATAATGATAAAAGGCGAGGCAGCTTACAGCGAAATACATTTAAGTAATGGGCAAAAAATGCTTGCGAGCCGCAATCTTAGGCACTTTGAAGAAATGCTAACGCCTATCCCCATTTTTTTTCGTAGCCACAAGTCGTACATTATTAATAGGCAAGCGGTAAAGGAATATGTAAAAAGCGATGGCGGATACTTAAGCTTGACCAATGGACTGCAAGCCGGTATTTCTGCAGATAAGGTGAGTGAATTTTTAGATAAAATGTAAATAACAATGGTAACCGAGGCTATGTGTGATGACAGGGCTAGGTACTAATATCGTTTTTTATCTGAGCTGTGTAGTTACACTTCTTCTAAGTGCATCTTTTAATATCTCTATAATGATGGTATTGAAAGAAACATTAGAGGCTTTTATGATAGCACCGATAGAGGTATAATTTTCATCTTCGCTTAATCCGCATTGCGCATTTGCTTCTAACAAATATAAATTTCCGGTTAAGGCATCTTGACGAATATCAATTCTTGTATAGCCCTTTCCACCACAAGCAGCATAAGCCTCTAAACTAAGCTTTTTTAAAGCTGGTATTAACGTAGTTTCTGCCGGCGCATACTCATAAAAATTTTCTTGTTTTGGCATGGGTTTTTCTTCTTCATATATTTCCCAAAGCCTATCGAAGGATAAAAATTTTTCTGTATCAGGTAAAGACGCATGAAAAACCCGTTTTACTGGTTCGTAAACACGACAGTTCTCTACATCATCTGCCGATCCGGTAATAAAAGTGGTATATTCTGCACCCGCAATAAATTTTTCTACAAATAATCCATCAGCCAATAAGTTCCACCCACGATAGCCTTTATAAATTTCATTTACTCTATCTGTTAATTCATCAGCAGTATGTACCACATTTTTTATCGATACACCCATGCTGCCACCACTTACGGCAGGTTTAATAATAAGCGGGGAGCCTAACTGATCGATTATACCTTTTAGCGAGTGTTCATTATTGGTAATTACTTTCCAAGCGGCATTAGTTACCCCTGCCGTATCAAATGCCTTTTTCATTGGAATTTTAGAGGTAGTAATCGTATAAAAATGTGCATCAGCACCAGTATAAATTAATCCGTGTTTTTCTAATGCATGTATTACCGATACGCCGGGTGTACCATTTACTTCATCGCCATCGCACAGGTTTAGAATTAGCGGTATTTTACCATTATCATGTTGGGCAATAGATTGAATAATATCATTAAAATTATGGATCGTTACAGGTTGCCATTTCCATGTAGCCTGTAAAGAATTAAATACGGCCGTATACTCTTGTATGCTTTGCGAAAAATCGTAATAATAAGATAAATGCGGATCGGTTGTTTCTACCGCAGGAGCCAACACCCATATACAATAAGGTGCTAATAATTGCGAAGCCTCTTTAGTTTCCATTCTATTAGGCTACTTTTTTAGCTAATTTTTTGTTAGCTAATTGTGTTTGTATAAAATCGGTAAAAGTGTATTGGTGAAGGATAGCGTCCGAAAGTACACTGGCGCCAGCAATAGTACCTATACACTGCACACTGCCGCAATAACAATCAAAAGGCTGTGTCATTTTCCACTCGGTTGAGGGATAGAAAAAAACTAATTCATCGCCAATGTTTAATTCTTTTATTGCAATAAGCTGAAAAGTAGTAGTATTAAAAAATACATTGGGATTACAACTGTGGTTGGTGTACTGTAGATAAGTAGGTTGTAAGCTTATATGCTTCTCCACGTCAATTTGAATAGTAAGATAGGTTGGTGTAGGCGAAATAGTACCCGCCGAAAAATCGCTAATAACATCACCGGGTATAAAGGTGCAAAGCGAAAAAAGGGCGTTTTGTTGATTACTTATATTTTTCCGCACTTCTACTGTATTATGCGTACTTATAATTCTATAGGGCGTATTAGTAAATAATGACATAGCAATTTTATCGAGTGATGGATTGAAGGTATAGATAAAGTGGTAGTTGGCAAGTAGATTAAAATAGATGTGCATAATTGAGCACTATTTGTGAATGAAACTACATTTTGGCAAACCTATGGATAGGATAAGCCTAATTTTTATCCGGCCCCACGCCTATTGATGCCATTACCATTCTTATATCGTTATAACTGATGCTAGCAGGTAATACCTGTTTTAAAGGGGTAGTTGCAAATCCATCAATTTTTTTTAAGGCAGATTTAATTAATGTGCATTTTTCTTCACTTACTAAATCAAGTATATCAATATCCCCCGATCGTATAAATTGGCACAAATGGCCTTCAATTGTACTTACAGAAAGGTTTCTTTCTTTAGCAATAGCGGCAATGTTTTTTCCTTCTTTGTACAATTTAAAGCTTGTGGCATGGCTATTCCCTTTTTTCTTTTTAGTTTGTGAAGGGGTCGTTTCATCTTGCAGCGCCAACTTTTCATGCATTAGGGAATCCAAATTTCTTTCGCCACAGTATTGCAGTATGATATCTAAGAAAGATTGTCCGTATTGTTGCAGTTTAATATTTCCAAATCCATTAATCAGTCTCAATTCTTTTAAAGATTGGGGAAGGTAACGAGCCATTTCGTCAATAGAATTACTGCCCAACACCATATAAATGGGTATGTTTTTTCGAGCGCAAAGGGTATCCCTTAATTCTCTTAGTTGTTTATGAAGTACAGGGTGCGGGCTGTTGGTTTGTTTTGTGGCTGCAGCGGCATACGCATTAATGGTGATTGAGGGGAGTACAAATTCCTTCTTACGCTGGTGCCAGGCTGCAGGATTTAAAGAGGTGTCAAAGCCCCGCAGTAAATGTAGCGTAGACGCTAAAGGGGCAAAAATTTCTTTAACCCCATCATTAAATTCTTTTGCATGTTGACGACTGTCGGTAACTGCCGGCGATTGTTGTAATAGGGTAATTGCGGCAGCTATTTCAACTATAAAATGCTCCGCCGCTTTAGTTGTTCTTTCTTGAAGGGCAGTATTTAAGGCTGGCGTTATTTGTTGTGCAAACTGAGTAGTAAGCCAGCCATGAAACTTAAGGGAGGTGCTTTGTAATGTATTTATTTTATTGTGCAGTGCGGTAACCCAGGGTAAGGTTTCTGTATTAAATGAGGTAGGGTTGGCTTGCAGGTATTCTTTTAGTTCCGTACAATTATTAAGGGCAATTCTAAAATCAAAAGTGGCTTGTAAAAGTTGTGCTTGATAGTGGCGGCGGGCCAGTTCCAATTCTTTTTTTAATTGAGTAGAGGATGATATTTTTTCTGAAAATTCTAAAATGCGTTTATCTGTAAATAAATTACCCGCTTTT
The DNA here is from genome assembly GCA_039796695.1 of Bacteroidota bacterium. Taxonomy (GTDB): domain Bacteria; phylum Bacteroidota; class Bacteroidia; order Chitinophagales; family Chitinophagaceae; genus JJ008. The sequence continues at coordinate 19,579 of JBDKJF010000002.1, read as the reverse complement.
AGTTTACTTTTTAAAATCAGTCCATCAAGGTTGGTGCAGCGGCTAAGTGCCACATATACTTGGCCGGGAGCAAATGCTTCGCCCGCATCTATAATAGCCTTTTCAAAAGTAAGCCCTTGGCTTTTGTGTATGGTAATGGCCCAAGCTAATCGAAGCGGAAACTGACTAAAGGAGCCAAGCACATCCTCTTTTACTTGTTGCGATGATTTATCTACGGTGTAGCGAATGTTTTCCCATTTATCTCTTGTTACCTCAATTGGATATTCTTCATCTTTACAGTGCACAACTATTTTTTCATCCTCTAGTTTTGTAATAGTACCAATCTTTCCATTAAAGTATCGTTTGCCTTTATCGGCTGTGTCGTTTTTAATAAACATTACTTGCGCCCCCACTTTTAAGTGTAGTAATTCTTCTGCGGGGTAAGCTGTAGCTGGAAAATCGTCGGCAATTTGTGCTTCGTATTGCTGGGCAGGACCTTCTAAGTTATTAAGGGCGGCCATATTAATATTTCTGGCCTGTTCATTATGTGTCGTTAACATAATGTAACCATCATCTTTACTACGGCGCACCTGCGGTAAATAACGGCTTTCTAATATTTGTAGTCCTTCTTCATTAATTTGATTGGTACGTACTTGATTTAAAACTCGAATAAAATTTTCTTCGCTTTGCCTATAAATTTTATCAAACTCAATATAAAGTGGCGGTTCGTTTTTTAAAACCTGGCTACTAAAAAAGTAGGGGCTATCGTAAAATTCAGATAATAGTTTCCTTTCTACCTCTTTTATTACGGGAGGTAGTTGAAACATATCTCCAATAAATAAAAGTTGCACTCCACCAAATGGCTCGTAAGGTCTTTTTCTAAAATGGCGAAGAATAATATCTATAGCATCAAGCATATCGCAACGCACCATACTTATTTCATCAATTATAAGTAAGGCTAATTGCTGTAGTAATTTTCTTTTTTCATGATTAAAGCGTAATCGACTAATGAGGTTATGTGGGTTTACGGTGGTTTCTGTGGCTTGTCTGAAACCATTTCCTTGCACGGCTGGAATGAATGGCGAAAAAGGAAGTTGAAAAAAAGAATGGATAGTGGCACCACCTGCATTAATGGCCGCTACGCCGGTTGGCGCCAATACCACCATTTGCTTTGGGCAATTTTCTCGTATGTATTTTAAGAAAGTAGTTTTTCCTGTACCCGCTTTGCCGGTAAGAAAAATAGTGCGGCCACTCTGGTTAATGAGGTCTGCTGCTAGTTGAAATAATGTATTAGATGTATCGGGAGTGAAGGTTGCCACGGTGTTGGTTTTGTTTGCCACGAATTACACAAATGTCACGTATAAAATTAAATACAAATAGATTACTGCCTTTGGCAGTAAAATCAAATCAGAAAACAATTCTTTTTGCTGGTAAGAAAAATAGTGCGGCCACTCTGGTTAATGAGGTCTGCCGCTAGTTTAAATAATGTATTAGATGTATCGGGAGTGAAGGTTGCCACGGTGTTGGTTTTGTTTGCCACGAATTACACAAATGTCACGAATAAAATTAAATACAAATAGATTACTGCCTTTGGCAGTAAAATCAAATCAGAAAACAATTCTTTTTGCTGGTAAGAAAAATAGTGCGGCCACTCTGGTTAATGAGGTCTGCCGCTAGTTGAAATAATGTATTAGATGTATCGGGAGTGAAGGTTGCCACGGTGTTGGTTTTGTTTGCCACGAATTACACAAATGTCACGAATAAAATTAAATACAAATAGATTACTGCCTTTGGCAGAAAAAATCAAATCAGAAAACGATTCTCTTATAATCTAATTTTTTTCTACCAAAATTTACTATTAGCCCTAACCTTATGCCAGATGCTTTAAGGTAGTTGATAGTCTGCGCAATGGCATGCTCTTGAATACCTTCCGGATGCGCTTTTACTTCAATCACAATTTTATCTGCAATGGTAAAGTCGGTATAGAAAGTTCTTTTTAGTTGCTGGCTTTTATAATAAACCGGATATTCCTTTTCTCGCTGATATTCCGTTTTTTTTTCAAGAAACTCAATTTCCATAGCATCTTTATATACTATTTCAGAAAATCCATAGCCTAGATTATTGTAAACATCCATGCAACAGCCAATAATCTCATAGGCTTCTTGTTTGAAAAGTAATGTATTTACCATATATTAAATGATATAATAGCCACGAATTACACTACTACACTAAGCGTATAACATTAGCCGTAGTCTAGTTTTTTGTGAAATTCGTGGCTATAAATATTTACGCTTCCGCCGGGTTACCGCCGAGCATCAGTAGCTCATTTACCTGTATCTCGGTTACATATTTCTTTTCGCCGTTTTTATCATCATAACTACGGTTTATTAGTTTTCCTTCAATGGCTACTTCTTTTCCAATTGTTAAATGCTTTTCGGCAATATCTGCCAACTTGCCCCATACAATTAGGTTGTGCCAAGTGGTTTCTTTTACTTTTTCGCCTTTTGCATTGCGATACACTTCGGTGGTGGCCATGCGAAAGCTGGCTTTCTTTTTACCACTGTCAAATGTTTTTACTTCAGGTGTGTTACCTAAGTTGCCAATTAATTGCACTTTGTTTTTTAATGCGTACATGTTTTTCGTTTTGTGCTGCTGCGGTATGTTTAGTTTGCAGCAGCGGTTATTAATTTATTTCAGCCAACCGTTTCGTTCGATTGACAAGGCAAAGATGATAGCTGGAGAAAGGGGTAGCCGGATATTAACCGTTTATAAGAGAAGCTACCCGGGTAAAAACGTTTGCACACGGATAATAATCCCTATCTTCAATACATAAACACTTGCTATGCCATTACTTGAAACAAAAAACTGCCTAGCCTGCAATAAAGTACTAAAGGGGCGGGTTGATAAAAAGTTTTGCGATGATTACTGTCGTAACAATTATAATAATCAGCAAAAAGCCAAAAGCAGCCATAGCAGCTTAGTGCGAAATATTAATAATGCTTTGTTGAAAAATCGAAAAATATTAGAAGGGCTTTTGCCAGATACAGAAAAAACAATCAATGTAAACAAAGAAAAATTACATCACCTAGGATTTCAATTTCGGTACCATACGCATGTATTAGTGGCACAAAATGGTAATACCTATTTTTATTGCTACGATTATGGCTACCGCGAGCTGGAAAATGAGCGATACATGGTGGTACGAAAAAGAGAGGAGTAAAAAATGAGTAACTCCGCTAGCCCCTTTGGCCACCCCGAACTTTTACTACAGTTAGTACAAATGCAAATGCCTTTTGGAAAATACAAAGGCACACTGCTTTGCAACTTGCCCATTTCTTATTTAGAATGGTTTGCCCGTAAGGGCTTTCCTGGCGGAAAACTGGGCATATTATTAAATACTATATATGAAATAAAACTTAATGGATTAGAAGAGTTATTAGCACCTTTAAAAGAATGACTGTACAAGTAACCCTACTAAAGTGCAGGCACCTTTTGGTATTATTTCGTTTTGTTTCCTAATCTTGCTTATTACATTTGCAGCATGAGTAACCCCGTAATTTGTATAGGCGCCGCTTTTGTAGATGAACTTTTTCATGCTAAAGAAGAAATGCTGCTTGCTACCACCAACGAAGCCACAGTAACCAAAACCGCAGGTGGCGTAAGCCGCAATATTGCCCACCAATTAGCTTTATTGGGGGTGCCGGTACAATTAATAAGTGTGTTTGGTAATGATAGCGATGGTGATTGGTTAAAAAAAGTATGTACCGATGCGGGTGTTAAACTAGACGGCGCCATTACCAAGCAAGGCCTTACTGGCAAATACACTGGCATTTTAAATGTGGATGGCTCCTTATTCACTGCATTTTTATCCAATGCAGCTGTTCAGTTTATAACGCCTTATCACCTAGGTAAGCAAATAGAATTACTAAAAACGGCTTCTTATATTTTGGCCGATGCAAATATTAATGTAGATACCGCCGAATGGTTGCTGGCATTTAGTAATGAAAATAAAATACCTTTTATCATAGAACCAGTATCCGTACCACCCGCCCGTAAGTTTAAAAATATAAACCTTAATGGCTTACACCTCATTACCCCAAACGAAGATGAGCTGCCGGTGCTATGTCAAGATAAATCCTTCTTTACACAGCAGCAAATAGATGAGCTATTATCCAAAGGAATTAAAAATATATGGCTACACAACGGCAAGCATGGCTCCGCATTATACCATAAAGAAAAAGCCATTAGCTTACATGCTCCAAATATAGAAGTGCTAGATTGCACAGGGGCTGGCGACGGTTCTCTTTCAGGATTTATTTTAGGCAAACATCTAGGTAAAGATGATATGGAGTGTATGAAACTAGCACATACCTTGTCAGCAGAAATATTACAGGTGAATGGCGCTATAGCTACTCACTTAAACCAAGAAAAACTTTTGGGCCTAGTAAGTAAATACTATCCGGAGTAAAGGATAGATTTTTATTACCCCATTTCAACCTTTTTTTATTCCTTGCTACAACATTAAATATACTAATGAACCCCTACCTGCACATACACCCCGAAGTACAACAAGCCATTGCAAGTAATAAACCTGTAGTAGCACTCGAGTCTACCATCATTTCTCACGGTATGCCCTATCCTCAAAATGTAGTAACCGCATTGGCAGTAGAACAGGTGGTAAGAGATAATGGTGCCGTACCTGCCACCATTGCTATAATGAATGGCAAATGCCATGTAGGCTTAACAAACGATGAACTGGAGTATTTTGGCAAAGCAAAAAATGTATGGAAAGTAAGCCTGCGAGATATGCCTTTTGTTATTAGCCAACGGTTATATGGTGCCACTACCGTAGCCGCAACTATGCGTATAGCCAATATGGCGGGCATTCAACTATTTGTAACTGGTGGTATTGGTGGCGTACACCGCGAGGCGCAACGAACAATGGATATTTCGGCCGACTTAACAGAAATGGCACAAACATCGGTGGCAGTAGTATCGGCAGGTGTAAAATCTATTTTAGATATTGGGTTAACGCTGGAATATTTAGAAACCAAAGGCATAACCGTTATTACATTTGGACAAGATGCGTTTCCTAGTTTTTATTCCCGCAATAGCGGATTTATTTCTCCCTTGCGATTAGATACGCCACACGAAATTGCAGCGCTGTTGAATACAAAGTGGAAATTAGGATTAACCGGTTCGGTGTTAATTGCTAATCCTGTACCTGCCGAACAAGAGATAGCGACCGAAGAAATGGAAGAACACATACTGCTGGCGTTACAGGCTGCCAAAGAAAAAAGCATTACCGGCAAAGAGGTAACACCCTTTATATTACAATACATTGCTAACCATACACAGGGCGAAAGTTTGGACACAAATATTGCCTTAATAAAACATAATGCAAAAGTGGGTGCAGCAATAGCTGTGGCTATGGCAAAATAAAAAAAAATACGATGCCAAGATTTTTAATTCATTTTATTACCATTACTATCCTTTTTGGTTGCCAACAAAGCCCTAAGGGCGAAACGGCAGCTATTGAAAACAAAAAAGCAACCACTATTTATGTATTACCCCTTGGTAAAACGGACAAGCAATTTGAAAACAATACCGTAACAGACTTAAAGAAAATTTTTTCAAACGTTCATTTATTGCCATCAGAAAATATGCCGGCAAGCGCCTACTATAGTCCAAGAAAGAGGTATAGAGCTGATACGTTAATACATTGGATGAGTAACAGAGCTAATGAAAATGAAATAATGGTAGGCATTACCCACCATGATATTAGTACAAAAAAGGGCAGCAATATAGATCATGGTGTTTTTGGGTTAGGTTTTCATCCCGGCAATGCCAGTATGGCTTCCGATTATAGATTGAAAAATAAAAGCAACTTTTTTAAAGTAGTAATACATGAACTAGGCCACAATGCAGGATTACCGCACTGTCCAACCAAAACATGTTTTATGCGAGATGCTGAAGGGGGCGACCCTACAGGCGAAGAAAAAGAATTTTGCCAAAGTTGTAAATCCTACCTTCTTAAAAACGGATGGAATCTATAACCCCCTATTAATTTCCATCGCCTTCACTTTGTGGGCCACGATGATTTCTGTTAGAATTATTAGGCCTTTGCTGATTTCTATTAGGGTTATGCGGGCGCTGTTGATTACCTTGTTGGTTACGCTGCTGGTTACTACCGCCTTGCTGTCCGCCGCCAGGCCGTTGTTGGGGCCTTTGTTGATTAGCATTTGGGTTACGCTGGTTATTGGGTTGGCCACCGGCTTGTTGCCCGCCACCTGGTGGTCGTTGTGCAGGGCGTTGATTTCTTTGTTGCTGGTGTTGCTGCTTCTTTTTCTTTTCAGCTTTTTCAAGTGTACGAAGGCTTATTTGTCCTACTAACTCTACATTTTCAGGTTCCTTCTCCACTTCTTTAGTAGATACTAATTCAACCGGTTCCAGTTCATCGGGGCGTATGCCTTGTTGGTTTAGCGATTTTATTTTGGCTACTCTTTCCAAACTCAATGGATACTGTTTGTTGCTATCGGGCAACGTGTACCACATTAAATTTTTAAAAATATCTTTTTTAATCAAAAAAGCATTGCCTTTAGCCACTTGTAGCACATCGCAGTTTTCTGGAAAATGCTGTAAGGCGTCTAAGTAAGTATCTAATTCATAATTCAAACAGCATTTTAAGCGGCCACATTGTCCGCTAAGCTTTGTTTGATTGATAGATAGGTTTTGATAACGGGCTGCGGCAGTATTTACCGATTTAAAATCGGTAAGCCAAGTGCTACAGCAAAGCTCTCTTCCACAACTGCCAATGCCGCCCACTTTACCGGCCTCTTGCCTAGCACCAATTTGGCGCATCTCTACCTTTACTTTAAACTCCGAGGCATATACTTTAATCAATTCTCTAAAATCTACTCGCCCATCAGCAATGTAGAAGAAAGTGGCCTTGCGCCCATCGGCTTGCATTTCTACCTGGCTTATCTTCATATCCAGTTTTAATTGCTTGGCGATGGCTCTACTGCGTATAACAGCCTCTGGTTCTCTCGCTTTATTTTGATCTCTTATATCAATATCACGGTCGGTAGCCCGGCGTAATACTTTTTTCATTTCCGGATTATCTTCTTTTGCCCCTCTTTTTTTCATTTGCAGGCGCACAATTTCGCCAGTAAGCGATACTTCGCCCACATCAAAACCGCTTACGCCCTCTACGGCTATTAAATCGCCTTTTTCAAATGGCTGTAGTGTAGTGTTGCGAAAAAAATCCTTACGAGTACCTTGGCTAAAGCTTACCTCAATAACCTTGCAAGCGCTATCCAAATCGGCAATGGGTAAATTGCGCAGCCAGTCATGTGTATTCATGCGGTTGCATCCGCCAGAACTACATCCGCCGTTGCTTTTACATCCACCCGGTTTTGTGCCACAACTACCGCAAGCCATTTTTATAAATAGTTAAAAATGAACAATTAAATAATTTTGAGAAAAGATTGTTTGCCCAGCTTTAGTGCTACTATTGAGCTTTTGTTGCATCCGCCGAATGGCGGATGGGCTTTTTCATTATTCCAGTGAAAGAATGAAAAAGACTCACTCTTGTACATTCTGTTCGCTTCTCAACAATTTACAAAACTGTTCAGCAGCAATCTTATATGTAGAAGTAGTTGAAGACACAATTATAATTCACTAATCTCTGATGAGCCATCTCTTATTCTCTACTGAGCCTGCCGCAGCATCTCTTTCATCCCCTTAGCTCAACCTCAATCCATCAAAAATACAACCTTATCCTGAATAATATGGTATAGTTTAATGGTAAGGGCATGAAATAGCATTTTACCATTAGCATTTCGTTCTATAAAGTAACTAGCACGGTCAAGTTCTTCAATAATGGCTTCTTGCTGCTCTATACCCGCAATTTTATTTAGCCTTAAGGCAAAATCCTTTTCTGTATCCAAAATAGACAAAGCTTTATTTGAACTTTCAGGCCCTAAAGTTCCCCCATCAGTGGCATTTAGGGGGGGCGCTACCCGTAGCTGAATAGCTTGCCCCAGCAGGTGATTAAAATATCTTAGAAATTGCTTTTGTTTTTCTCGCCCTAAGCGGCTTATTTCTTCTACCCATTTTGTTTGGGCTACGGGGCCCGTTTTTAAAATGGCATTTAACCACTCTCGTAAAAGGGCTTGCCAGTCTTCTTCGGCGTGTTGTACTAGTTGTAACGCTTCGCGGTAGTTTCCCTCACTTACGTTTGCTACCTGTCGGGCAGTGGCTGCCTCTGTTTTATGCCGGTTTATTAATGCCTCCTCTATATCTTTTGTTTCCAATGCCGGAATTTTTACCAATTGGCAGCGGCTTAAAATAGTAGGCAAAACATGCTCTTCATTTTCTGCTACTAGTATAAAAAGGGTATTCGGTGGTGGCTCCTCTATAATTTTTAGTAATTTATTGCCCTCTTTATCTAGCTCTTCGGGCATCCACATTATCAAAACTTTGTACACACTTTCAAAACTCTTCAAACTTAGTTTCTTAATTATCTCATCACACTCCCTAGCGGTTATTTTACCTTGGCTATTTTCTTTTTCCTTTATCAGTTCTATCCAATCAAATAAGTTGCCATAAGGGTACATTTTTATAAACCCTCGCCAGTCGGTTATAAAATCGGCAGCTATGGGTTTTTCGCCGGCCTTTTTAGTTACAGTGGGGTAGGAGAAATGTATGTCTGGATGAATGAGCTGCGCTGCTTTTTGGCAGGCGGCACAGGTGCCACAGCTATCGGCCACTACACTCAGCCCCTTTATCTCTGGGGCTGGAGTGTCCCCAAAAAGTGAGGCCTCGGTAGGCATAGCAGGTGTATTTTTCCCCTGCACTTTTTCGCAAGTAAGGTATTGTGCAAAAGCCAAAGCCAATGGCAATGCGCCGCTTCCCTCTTTGCCTAGAAACAATAAAGCATGGCTAAGCCTATTTTGCTGCACCATCTCTATTAAATGTTGCTTTACATCTTGTTGTGCTATTATGGAAGAAAATTGCATGGGAGGCGAAAGTAAACTATCTTGAAATAAAAAAGCAACGCCAAGGATGGCATTGCCTTGCATATTTTTTTAGCGGTATTAATTTAAATGCTTCAAAATTTCTTCACTCATGGGTGCCGTTCTTGGACTAAATGTAGCTATCAATTCTCCTTTTTCATTCACCAAAAATTTTCCAAAGTTCCAGGTTACTGGGTCTGTAAAGCCTTTGGCCGCCGCTTGTGCTTTTAAGTATTTGTATAGGGCATGGGTGTCATCACCTTTTACCGAAATTTTTTCGGCCATAGGAAATGTTACTCCATAATTCTTTTTACAAAATTCGCCTATTTCGGTATTGCTGCCCGGCTCTTGCCCAGCAAAATTGTTAGCCGGGAAACCAATAATCACTAATGTGCTTTTGTATTTGTTATATAATTGTTCAAGCCCCTCATACTGTGGTGTAAGCCCACATTTACTGGCGGTATTTACAATTAATATTTTTTTGCCTTTGTATTTAGCAAAGTCAATATCTGTGCCGTCTAATCCCGGCACTTTATAATCGTATAATGAATTTCCAGTAAGGGTTACCGCTACCATAAACGTTATTAAAAATGATTTCATTATATGTATAGTTGTAGGTGAATAACAAAATTACGTACATAAAGGTGCAACAAATAAGTAGAAATTCATTTGTACAAAGATTATTGTTTTTCAAAACAGCCTAAATCGGGCAAGGTAGCAGTACGGGTGCGCCCATCTAAGTCTGTGGTCAGGCTGGTAATAGTTCCTTTGTTAATGGCCGGAGAGATATTTTGTAAGCGAAAATTATAATAATTAGCGGCGGTGTTGATACTATCAAACAAAGGCGTTTGATTGTTTATGATTTGATTGGTAGTACAATTTGCAGGTGCCGTTTGTACTTTCCAAAGGTTGTAATCAAAAAGTACAGCAAAAGGGGCGTTGCCCGTTTTTTCTACCACTACTTCATCTGCCACTAAGCCGTTTTCGCCCCAAAAGATGCAGTTGCGAAATGTTGCGTTTAAATTATTTGATAGGCCGTTTGCGTTATTACTTAATTGCAGTACTGGGTTTTTATGATCAATAAATCGATTACCATATGTAACAACGGTGCAGTGGTTAAATTGGTAATCGCCCCCTTGAGTTAACAACAGGTTTTTACCACAATTACTAATAAGGGTGTTGCGTGCTTGTATGCTTGAATGTTCAGCTAAAATGCCAGCATCGTAAGCATTATCAATGATACACTCGTTAAGCATAAGCTTTGGGTTTGCATTTGTAGCCGGGCTTTGCAAGCCGATACCCTGGTATGCATTTTTAATAACAGCATAATGCAGCACATTATCTTTTGCAGCTGGTAAGAAAAAAATTCCTGGCCAGCTGGCTGGATATTCGTTGTAGGGTGCATCCAATCTATCTCCTTGAAAATATACTCTGTCAAGGCTGTCTTTTAGCCCATTTACTTGTAAGCTACCATTTATAATGATGGGTGCATCTGCATGCATAAAAATGCGACAACCTTTGTTGATGGTTAATGTTTGATTCGCATTTACTAGCAGAGAGCCAAGAATAACATAGGGTTTGTCATTGGCCCAGGTTTCATTAGTGCTGATTACTTTATTTCTAAAAAAATGGGCATTCTGCCCCCATGCTTCCAATTGAATTTTTTGGGTATTACCGTTGTACCTTAGTTCAATACTATCCCTTACTACAAAAGGTAGGGAAGCAGCCGAGGGGTTTATATTTACTTGTACAAATGCCAAGATACTGTCATTGGCATTTATTTCAATATTAGTAAAACTATACCCCACTACCCCATCTACATTCATTTTAAAAACAGCGGATGCCCCCCCCATTAATGTTAAGGAGGAAAGCAAAAGTTTTTGATTATGCGGGTTAAAAATTTTTAGGGTGCGATAGGTAGAGCCAGCCGTTACAAAAACGGTATCAAAATGTAAGGTATCGGTTGATGTAGTTAGCCTTGCCGCTGGCGAGGTAATGAAAGAGTCTTTGCGGCAGGCAAACAAACTAATTAGTATAAATAGGAAGATGGGTAGATGGCGCTTCATTACTATCAAAAATAAGCTTTGATGATGAAGAATAAAAAAGAGAAGCGGCAGCTTCTCTTTCATAATATAATTTTAGCGATATATAAATAATGTTGATGTTGTAAAAGGGTCGTTTATTTCTTCTTTTCAAACATCAACTCTTGTATTTTTTCTTTATCGTCTTTTTCTCTTTTTAGATCGAACATGGTGCCAAAAACATGATCCCAAAGCGTAGAGCTTACTCCATAACCATTGTGTTCATTTTTATAATGATGTAAATGGTGGTTACGCCAAAGGCCTTTCATCCATTTAAAAGGGGGATTCCAAGCATGTATAGCATAATGCATGGAGCCGTACATAAGATACCCTAATAAAAAGCCCGGAAAAAACATAAACGCATAGCTTCCCATGGCCAGATAGGTAAGGCTAAATAAAGTAGTGGAGATTATAATGCTTGGAATAGGAGGCATAAACAAGCGCTGCTTATCTCTAGGATAATGATGGTGATTACCGTGTAAAGTGTATATAAACTTTGTGGCGCGGGGTGTTTTGGGTACCCAGTGAAAAATAAAACGATGAGCGATGTACTCAAAAAAGGACCAAAAAAGCATGCCACCAAAAAAAACCAGTAAAATAGTTTGTGTGCTAAAGTGGTATTTTGTGGCTGCCAAATAAATAACATAGGTAAGAATAGGTATGTACATACCCCAAATAACCAGCGGATGTGCCTTGGTGAGAGACTCTAAAAAGTCGTTTTTAAAAAGGCGGGCTTGCCCTTTATTGTGAATTTTTTCGAAATGCATGCTGCAAAGATAAAGCCCATTTGCCAAAGCCGTATAGGATGAGCAGCTTTTAACACTTGATTTTTACTAACCCCCATACCCAATCCATTGGTAATGATAGAGTGATAGCGTAATGCATTCAAAAGGTTAACTTGCACGCTAAACATTTATATATGAAATTGGTATCGTATATTAAAGATAATCACGAACATTTAGGCGTAATAGTAGGCGAGTATGTGTATGATATGGAAATGCTACACCCAGAATTGCCTAACACAATGAGCATGTTTTTATCCTTTTGGGACGATTATTTGCCATTAGCACAGGCGGGGGCACAAGCAATTGCAGCAGGTACTAATTTGCATCAAAACGGCAGATTGTTAAAAGAAGTTACTTTACTGTCGCCAGTACCTTTTCCTACCAGTTGCAGAGATGGGTATGCTTTTCGGCAACATGTAGCGGCTGCCCGCCGAAATCGCAAGGTTGAAATGATACCTGAATTTGATCAATATCCGATTTTTTATTTTACCAACCACCAAAGCATACAAGGCCCTGGGCCTATTACATGTATGCCCGATCATTTTGAAAAACTAGATTTTGAATTGGAAGTAGCCATTGTTATTTGTAAGCAGGGCAGAAATATTAAAGCGGCTGAAGCAGACCAATACATTGGCGGGTTAATGATAATGAATGATATGAGTGCTCGGCGTTTGCAAATGGAAGAAATGCTTTTAAACCTTGGCCCTGCCAAAGGTAAAGATTTTGCTACGGTACTAGGGCCGTGGATGGTTACACTCGATGAGTTGGAACACCTGGCAACCTCTTGCAAAGAAAACCATATTGGCAAAACCTGGAATTTACAAATGAAATGCACCGTTAATGGTGTGCAGGTAAGCCAAGGTAATGTAGCCGATATGGATTGGACGTTTGCCGAAATTATAGAACGGGCATCTTACGGCGTAGATATATATCCGGGTGATATTATTGGTAGTGGCACAGTAGGTACTGGTTGTTTTTTAGAGTTAAATGGTACCGGAAAACTGAACGATCCTCAATATACCGAACAATGGCTGCAACATGGCGATGTAGTAGAAATGGAAATAGATGGGCTAGGAAAACTAACTAATACCATTGTAGCTGAAGAAACGGATTGGAGTATACTACAGCTGAAAAAATAATTTTTTTTGACCGCCTGTATTGCTACTAGCATCACCTGTTGTGCCGTGCCCCGGCCTTAAACGGGGTCACACACTTCATCGTTCGGTTTGCTTATCTGCAATACTTATTACGCTAATAAAACATCTTTAAGATTACAATAAAGCGTAAGTAGAAATAATAAATGCCAAGCAGCGAGCTTGGCATTTATGTATAACTTATAAGCAATTATTTTTTGCGCTTAAAAGTACCCTCCATAAATTTTTGTTCCTTGCCATCCATACCAGCACCATAAATCGCCATCCAATAACTATTATCATCTATCGTTTTCATTTCTTCTCTCATATCACTGTCTTTACCAGTCATGGGGTCCGTTTGGTGTCCCTTTAGGTTCAATGTTTTTGTGGCCTCATCATATGTACCGCTCATGTGCACGATGCCAGTACCCACATTATCCATCCAAGTACTTACATACATTTTTTTGGCATTATCATACCCCATTATGCTAATACCCTCCAAAGGCATGCCCATGGTGCTACCAGAAAATTTACCTATTACATAACGGCCACCTAAAGTTGAGCTTTGCGAATTGGTAGCTGTAGAATAAGTAGGATTAGGCCCGTCCATCCATTGTTTTAGCGAATCGCACACCCAGGTGCCGTTTGTTTTTTCTAACCACTTGTGTTTTTCGTTGGGGGTGGCAAAATCTTGCCAGGCTTGCATCATTTTGGCCATAGTGGCAGAGTCGGGCGGGCCAGCAGGGGCATCATTTTTTACTTCGGCCGAAGGGGTTTCTTTTTTATCACCTTCAGCTTTTTTCTCATTGTTGCAAGCAGAAAATAAAATAGCCAATGCTGCAATAAATAAAAGTTGCTTTTTCATTTGCGTTGGTTTTGTTGTTTTAATAATAAACGACGTAAAAACTACGATTTTATAAAGACAAACCGGACAAAGTAATCAAAGTATTTTGTAAAAATTGGATGAACGGACACACCTATTTGCGTCACTTTTATCACAATAACTGTAACAAGGATGACTGCCCTTACTTTGGCAATAAAAGCTGTAGCTTCCACCAATAATTCATCAATCATTTGATTAAAGTGCCCAAACCATGTATCAAAATGGTGGTATTGGAGTGGCGATTTTTGATGCAAATTCAATTTTTATCCCGCCCTTCGCCTCTGTTGCCCCAATGGTAAGGTTTCCCGCCCATGTATGGCCGTGTGCGGCAGCCTACAAATCCATAGTTTTCTCTTCGCAGGCGATGTGTCGGCGTATAGCTATTTGTGAGTTAGCCGCCAGTGTCTAGTCCTGAAATAGGTTTACAAACATAGGAGGCGATGTCTCGACGCATAGCTTTTTGTGTGTTGGCCGCCGGACTCGCCGTTGTTATTATGCGTTTGATAATCCAGTAATATTTATTGACCCGGATGGGATGCAAAATATACACTTTCAAGGGGAAGATGCTCAAAGGTTATTTGCTGAATTGCAAGCAGGTAATATATCGGGAGCTGACTTAGTTAACGAAGCAAAAAAAGATGATAATATAGGTGAGCAAGTGGAGGTAGAAGAACAAACAACTTATTTCACCTCACATGTAAGTATTGGTGCGGGATTAGCAAGTCGTATTAATATTGATTTATATTATAATGTAAAATGGACTATTACTACTAAGTACTATGATAAAACTATTAAGTTAGCTAATAACAAAACTATAACATTTAAAACAAAGTACTGGAAGCCTGAAGAATTGACAATAACAGGATTCAATGTTTATTCGACTGGCCTTAAAGTGGGATGGCAATTTGAATGGTTTCAAAATGACGACAGTTTTAAGCCGGGTAAGTCATTTATATTTGATGATAAAAACGGTACGTCTAATCAGATATTGACAATAGATTTCAAATTTAGGATAAATTGGACATTTGATATTTTTACTAAAGAAAATAAATATTCTGAAATGGAGCTTGAGTACACATTAAATCCTAATCAGTACGTTTGGTTATCTGAAGTTACAGGTGGTTGGAAAGATGACTTCACGGAAGATAACCCAAGAAATACTAAAAATTGGAAACAATCTCAGCCTACTCCAACGATGTATACTTCAACAATCAAAAAAATTCCCAAATGGTAGTAATATGAGAATAAAGTATGAGATTTTGACAAAGTTTTTCTTTTACTCAATTGTTATTAACTTGATGTTATTAATAGTTGAGTACAATGACCGACCAATTGTCAATCATAAAATTTTTAGAGGCCTTCTAATTTTATTTACCATAGGATTGATTTTTTCAATAGTTGCATTTTTTAGTAATAAAGGGAAAAGGCAGTGAGACTTTGATAACTTACAAGTAACACACACAAGGGGTGCCTTGGTGGGCAACGTATCAAAATAGCAGATGCGGTAAAAATTGGCTAAAAGAATGATTAACAATGCTGGTAAAAACCAGCTCTGTATGATTTAATAAGGTTTATAGTAATTTAAAAACCGCCGCACCGGCGGTTTTTTCTATTCATGTATCAAAATAGCAGATGTATGATGGAGTGTAAATATTGTAACAGGGGTTGCTGTAAAGCAGGCAGGCAAAAAAATGGCTTACAGCGCTACTATTGTAAATGCTGTAAAAAATATCAGCAGCTAACCTATACATACAATGCATATAAAAAGGAAACCAATACAATGATAGTGCGGCTTGTGTGCAATAGTGTGGGCATCCGGGATATAGCCAGGGTATTACAAATTGCAACTGGCACCGTACTAAAACTAATCATTAGAATTGCCAACAGTATTATGAAGCCTCCTATACCTTTTAACCAACAATCCTTTGAAATTGATGAACTACGAACATTTATTGGGTGCAAACAAAACCAGTTTTGGGTGGCGTATGTTTTATGCAGCCATACTAAAAAAGTAATTGATTTTGTAGTAGGTAAGCGCAGCAAACGAACATTGTTCCCTCCGGCGTCTCCGCCTCACTCAACTATGTTCTGCCAGGCGTCACTTACTCATAGGTGTGTGAGGTAGCAAGGACGCCGGGCTGCTACGAAGCACCAACGCATTTTCTTTTGTAAAATGAAAAACAAAGACATAAAAAAGTAAGTGTGAACTGCGCAAATGCTGAATAGAATTACAGAACGTACAAGAGTGCGACGCAACAGACGATGATAGTAGTAATGCAGATTGGTAAATAATGTAAAAATACAATGGCAACATAACCGGCATGGTATGGAAAAGCAAGGGCGATGGGGAAAAAAGGAAGTATGATTTTACTTACGATGCAGCCAATCGATTATTAAGGGGTGATTTTACACAATACACTGGTGGCAGCTTTAACCAAACAGCAGGTATTAATTACAATATGAAAATGGGCGATGGCACCAATGTAAGTACCGCTTACGATGCCAATGGCAATATATTACAAATGCAGCAATGGGGATTAAAAGGGGTAAGCAGCACACAGATAGATAACCTTAGCTATCTGTACCAAACCAATAGTAATAAATTGGCAAGAGTAACCGATGCGAATAATGATGCCAATACCAAACTGGGGGATTTTAAAGATGGCAGCAACAGCGGAGTCGATGATTACAGTTACGATGTAAATGGTAATCTGAACCTTGATAACAATAAAGCCATAAGCAGTATAGCGTACAACCACCTTAACCTACCACAAGCCATTACCGTAACAGGTAAGGGAACGATAACCTACACCTATGATGCAGCAGGAAACAAGCTGCAAAAAACAACTACGGATAATACCGTTAGCCCTACAAAAATTACTACTACCTTATATACAGCTGGGGCAGTATATCAAAACGATACATTACAATTTATCGGGCATGAAGAAGGCCGTATGCGTATGGTTACCCTCCCTCAGGGAGGGCAAGGGTGGGCTTATGATTATATGCTTAAAGACCATTTAGGAAATGTACGGATGGTATTAACCGAAGAACAAAAACAAGATGTGTACCCCGCCGCCACATTAGAAAATGTAACATACAATGGAGGTACAGCCATTAATGTAGAAGATGATTATTATACAGTAATTGCCGCCAATGTAGTAAACCAAAGCACAGCCACCAGCATACCAGTATATCAAAATAATAATGGCAACCCACCGTATAACAATAACCCTAACAGCAATTACACAGCCAACAGTGCCCAGCTATATGTATTAAACGCTACCACTAATACCAATAAAACTGGACTTGGTATTGTACTAAAAGTAATGGCGGGTGATAATGTAAACATATTTGGCAAAAGCTACCACAAGCGGCCATCAGGTGGGTACACAGGCACTACCAACAATGTATTAGTAAATGATTTAATAAACCTGTTTGCAGGTAATCCACTAATAATTAGTAAAGGGGTTACAGGCAGCCAGATAACAGGGCAGGCAGGCTTTCCTACCACCATGGGTGGGCTGATAGGCAACCAACCAACACAAAGCGGTGGCAGACCCAAGGCAGCCCTTAACTGGATATTTTTTGATGAACAGTTTAAATGGGTGGCCGGTGGATTTGATATGGTGAACGATGCGGGAACAAGTACGGCAGGTACTTTTAAAAACCATGTTATAACTGGATTACCCGTTACCAAAAATGGTTATCTTTATGTGTGGGCAAGCAATGAGAGTAAGTTTAATGTGTTCTTTGATAACCTGCAGTTGATACATAACCGAGGTCCAGTGTTGGAGGAAACGCATTATTATCCGTTCGGACTCACCATGAGTGGGATATCAAGTAAAGCACTAAGCTTTGGAAATCCAACAAACAAATTAAAGTATAACGGTAAGGAAGAACAGAGTAAAGAATTTACGGATGGCTCTGGTCTTGAATGGACGGATTATGGAGCAAGGATGTACGATAATCAAATTGGAAGATGGCATGTAATTGATAACAAGTCGGAGGTATATTATTCCTTAAGCCCATATCATTATGCAGGGAATACCCCAGTTAATGCGATTGATATAGACGGTAATCTTTTCATTTTTGCAAATGGATTTATGACTGACCAATGGGCTGCGGGAAAAGCTTGGGAGGCTGGAGCTGAGAATCGGCAAACTGGTGAAAGGTTAGGTTCACGATATGCCCCTGATAGAGGTTTTTATAAAGACGGTCCCCGTAATGATGGTAAAACTTTTTCTTATTGGGAAGGGGTTAATAAGGCGTACATGAGTGCATATAAAGATGATAATGCTTACTACACTAATGGCTCACACACACCGAAAGCTACAGCTAATGCTCGGTTTACTGAAGGGCAAAAAGCAGGTGCAGATTTAATTGCGAAGATTGAATCAGGAGAAATTGTCTTAGCTACAGGCGAAACAATAAAAATTGTTGGTCATAGTCATGGTGCAGCTTATGCAGCAGGTATTGCAACAGCTCTTGCAAATTCAAAATATGGCGGGCTAATGGAATTTGTGGACTATTTATCTCCTCATCAACCGGGTGATTTTAAACATCCTGATAAAGTGAAAGGGCGTCAGTTCTCTACAAAAAGTGATAATGTATCTTCTAAGGGATGGAAATCCGAATTATTTGGTAACTCTGAGTATGCTCCAATACCCGGAACAGAGTGGGGTATGGAAAGAGAAAGTCATAAGGGAGGTTATGGAGGACATTTAGTGGGTACTTGGCTAAATGATTTAATTACTTATTGGAGAGGTTTAGGAATTACCGTAAACGTAATAGAATAATATGGCGACTCGAACTATTTTATATTTTCTCTACCTTTTGTTTTTAGTATCATGTGGTATTACTAAGACCAAGTTATCTTCAGATGAATTGAAGTGGGTTAATGTTTATAAAGAAGGAGATATTTTGATTTTTAAGTCAGAGTTAGGGGAATTTGATACATCTGTAATTTTACGAAAGAGTATATATTACCCGGAGTATATTCCATATGAAGTACATGATAAATACTTGCCTCAGGAAGGCGTAATTCTTTATAAGAATAAAAATTTAAAATATCATTCAGACAGTTCAGAGTTATTACATATAACTAAGAGAGCCCCTAAAAATCAAACCCGCCTGTTTATTGATTACTTGTATTCTAAAGTGATTATACTGGACGTAACTTCTGGGGAAGTAGAGAAATATAAGAGAGGAGAAATTTATGAATTTGACACATATCATCCGAAGGCAAAATCCACCGAACCCAAGAAAATATTTTGGCATGAGGATTATGGTATAATAAAATACATTACTCATGCTGATGTAATATGGGAAAGAATTAATCTTCCGAAATAACACAAAGCCCGGCACCGCCGGGCTTTTGTATTTACGAAGTAGTTTGTTTTTTGTTTTGTTCGATAGTTTTAGTAAGAATGATACTGACAGCGGCAAGAGCAGTAAGAATAAGAAGATTTTTTTTCTGCTGTGGGTTATTGGTAATTTTTACAACAACAGCCAGCAACTCAGTTGTGCGTAGTATGTTCGTTGCAATCTTTAAGAAAAATAAAAATATAGGAAAGCTATAGTTAGTTTGTAACTAACTATCAAACTCGATAGAGTTTGTCTTTGTTTGTTTGTTTGTTTTTGTTGTTGTGTTTTTTTTGTGAGAAGTCGGTAGTTTAAAACTACCTCCAGCACCAGCGAC
>JBDKJF010000001.1:0-358004 GCA_039796695.1 Bacteroidota bacterium | reverse complement strand
GGCGTAATATGACCCACAACAAAGCCATGAGAGCCACCACTAAATCTTCCATCGGTAATTAATGCTACATCTTTTCCTAAGCCTGCACCTGTAATAGCAGAAGTGGGTTTCAACATTTCTGGCATACCCGGTGCGCCTTTGGGTCCTTCGTAACGGATAACCACCACATCGCCTTTTTGTACTCTTCCATTGGCAATACCTGCCACTAAATCTTTTTCGCCATTAAATACTCTAGCAGGACCTTCAAAGCGTTCGCCTTCTTTACCGCTTATTTTAGCCACACTACCTTTTGCGGCAAGGTTGCCATATAAAATTTGTAAATGGCCGGTGGCTTTTAATGGTGTTTCAATCGGTACAATTATTTTTTGTGTTTCAAAATTTATAGGAGCAATGGTTGCTAAATTTTCTGCTACTGTTTTTCCGGTTACGGTTACACAATCGCCATGAAGCAATCCTTTGTTCAATAAATATTTCATTACCGCAGGTACACCGCCATGTGCATGCAATTCCTGCATTAAATATTTTCCACTCGGTTTAAAATCGGCCAATACCGGTGTTTGATTGCTGATGCGTTGAAAATCGTCTTGCGTTAAATCCACATCCACACTTTTTGCCATGGCGATTAAATGCAATACGGCATTGGTGCTTCCACCAAAAACCATCACCGTTACGATAGCGTTTTCAAACGCCTTTTTGGTCATGATGTCTTTTGGCTTTATATCCAGTTCCAATAATTTTTTTATGGCTATGCCGGCCTCCATACATTCTTTTTGTTTGGCATCACCTATAGCTGGGTTGCTGGAGGAGTAGGGGAGGCTCATGCCTAATGCTTCAATAGCACTGGCCATGGTATTAGCTGTGTACATACCACCACAAGCACCAGCGCCGGGGCAACTATGCTTTACTACTTCTTTAAAATCTTCGGGAGTAATAGTGCCCGCCAATTTTTTTCCTAAGGCTTCAAAGCTGGAAATAATATTAAGCTCTTCTCCTTTATAATGACCGGCAGCAATAGTACCGCCATACACCATAATGGAGGGGCGGTTTAATCGTCCCATTGCGATAATGGCACCGGGCATGTTTTTATCGCAGCCGGGTATTGCTATTAAGCCATCGTAATAAAATCCGCCGCATACACTTTCAATACTATCGGCTATCAAATCTCTACTTACTAATGAATAACGCATACCATCGGTGCCATTACTAATACCATCGCTAATGCCAATGGTATTAAAAATCAATCCAACCAAATCTGCATCCCATACGCCCTGCTTTACCACTTTGGCTAAATCATTTAAGTGCATGTTGCAAGTATTGCCATCATAACCCATACTGCAAATACCTACTTGTGCTTTGTTTAAATCATCTTCTGTTAACCCAATACCATACAGCATGGCTTGTGCAGCAGGCTGTGTTTCGTCTTGCGTTAATGTCTTCGAATATTTATTTAAAGCCCCCCTGCCCGCCGATAGACGGTTTGGGGTTTCTTTATTATTTGTAGCGTCAATCATTTTTATTATATATTTTTTTAGTCATCGCCAGTGCTACTATCATATTCGTTGCGCCGTACTCTTCATCGTTCTGTTCTCTAGTCAACAACTCAATTCATTTACAAACGCTTTTCATAATACGAGTTTGAAACTATCAGCATCTCGTAAGCCC
The DNA here is from genome assembly GCA_039796695.1 of Bacteroidota bacterium. GTDB lineage: Bacteria > Bacteroidota > Bacteroidia > Chitinophagales > Chitinophagaceae > JJ008. Next base: position 356,342 of record JBDKJF010000001.1, on the reverse strand, counting down.
CTCCTGCGGAGAGGTTTGGGGAGGCCACAAAAAAACCCGCCTTTTTGGAGGCGGGTTGCTTTATTTAGTTTTGTTAGTTTTAAATTATGCACCACCTCCATTAGAAGATATAATAATCACCACCACAATAATGACTGTGTTAAAAATGGCAATAAGATTATATATTTTATTCTTCTGCATTGAAGGATGTATGTTTGGTAAATATACATCCACTACTTCAAAAAAAAGAACTCTGCAAGCAATAATTTTTTAACTCAAACTGTCGTTCGCTATCCCGGCTTTATATAATCGTTGATTTTCTCAACTCAATATTTTCGGCATTTACTGAACCAGAAACTTTGCCACTTACAAAATCACTAATCAATTCTCCAATCGTAGAAGTGAAATAAAAGTTTACCGGATCAATATCTTTTGTTACAAATGAGTTCATCAATGTCCAATTAACTGCATGGCGTACCATTTTTGCTTCTTCTTCCAGGCCTAAAAAATCTAAGAGCATGGCGGCTGAAAGTATAGAACCAATAGGGTTGGCAATATCTTTTCCGGCCGCTTGTGGATAAGAGCCGTGTATGGGTTCAAACAAACCAATGCGTTCATTTAAACCAACAGAAGCAGAGGGCAACAAACCTAACGACCCACTTATCACACTTGCTTCATCGCTGATGATATCGCCAAACATATTTTCGGTCAACACCACATCAAACTGCTTAGGGTTCATAATAATTTGCATCGCTGCATTATCCACAAACATATAATCAACCGTCACATCCGGATAATGTATAGCTACCTCCTGCACCACTTTTCTCCAAAGTCTTGATGTCTCTAATACATTGGCTTTATCAACCAGGGTTAATTTTTTTCGTCTGCCCGGCTTTTGTGCATATTGAAAAGCTAAGTGGGCAATTCTTTCTATTTCTGCTTTTGTATAAATGCAATAATCAGATGCTTCTGTTCCTTCCTCGTTTATTTTCTTTTCGCCAAAGTATATACCGCCAGTTAACTCACGGAAGATGATAAAATCAACGCCCTCTATATTTTTACTTTTTAACGGTGATAAATGTTGTAATGAAGAGTAAGTGCTGATAGGACGAATGTTGGCATATAGCTGTAATGATTTACGCAGCTTTAGCAAACCTTGCTCGGGTCTTACTTTAGCGGAAGGGTCGTTATCATATTTTGGATGGCCAATGGCGCCAAATAAAATGGCATCACTTTTCAAACATACTTCAATCGTCTCATCGGGTAGCGGGTTGCCTGTTTTGTCTATTGCATCGGCACCCATCAGGCAATAAGTGTAAGTAAACGCATGGCCAAAATGATCGCCAATTGCATTTAATACACGAATAGCTTGTTTGGTTACTTCCGGACCTATACCATCCCCTTCAATTACGGCAATATTATATGCACCCTTGCCCCCCGAATGGGGCTTATTGGATGCTGTTGTTTTATTATTCAATTGTTCATTCATAAATTTTGTTTTCGATTGAAATTGTTTTTCATTAGGGTTATAAAGGCCCACCTTCAGAAGGATTTAAGGAGGCTTCAAATTTTTCGATGTCTTCTTTTACACTGATTAAATAATCAATATCATCATACCCGTTTAGCAAACAGGTTTTTTTATAGCTGTTAATTTCGAACCCTTCCCTTTCGCCAGTGGTATTGATGGTTATTGTTTGTTTTTCCAAATCAACGGTTAATTCGGTATTGTTATCTTGTAAAAAAATGCGTTGCAAAAAAGCATCACTTACTTGTACAGGCAATACGCCATTGTTTAGTGCATTGTTTTTAAATATATCTGCAAAGAAGCTGGATACTACCACACGGAAACCATAATCATGTATGGACCAAGCGGCATGTTCTCTAGAAGATCCGCAACCAAAATTTTTGCCGGCTACTAATATCTGGCCACCAAACTGCGACATATTCAATGGAAAATCTGCTCTTGTGTTAGATTCGTCGTCATTATAAAAACGCCAATCCCGAAACAAATTTTTCCCAAAACCATCTTTAGTAGTGGCTTTTAAAAATCGGGCAGGTATTATCTGGTCTGTATCGATGTTTTCAATATTGATTGGAACAAAACGAGATACAAATCCCCCCTGCTTTCCAAATGGAGATTGCTGATTCCCGCTATTTTGGGAACTCTTATTGCTATTGGAATGTTCAGTTGCAGTGTTCATAAATACGTTCTACATTTTAAGTTTTCTAAAGTGCATCCATTAAAGCGTTTGGTGAGGCCACTCTCTTACATCGGTTACTACCCCAGTAATGGCTGCTGCTGCTGCGGTTAACGGACTGGCCAATAAGGTTCTTGCGCCGGCACCTTGCCTGCCTTCAAAATTTCGGTTGCTGGTGCTTATACAATATTTACCAGCGGGTATTTTATCTTCATTCATACCTAAACAGGCACTGCATCCAGGCTGCCGCAATTGAAAACCGGCTTCCTCCAATATTTTATCAATGCCTTCTTGCTTGGCCATTGCTTCTACTTGTTTGCTACCGGGTACTATCCATACTTCCACCTCAGCTGCTTTGCGTTTACCTTTTACAAACGAAGCCACCATTCTTAAATCTTCTATTCTGGAATTGGTACAACTGCCAATAAATACATAATCTATTTTTTGTCCTTTAATAGGCGCACCTTGTTGTAAGCCCATGTAGGCAAGCGATTTTTCTAAACCCGATTTATCGTTTTCATTAATTGTATCTATAGTAGGAATGTTTTCGCTTACACCAATACCCATTCCTGGGTTAGTGCCGTAGGTAATCATGGGTTGTATATCTTCCGCCTTAAAGAAATATTCTTTATCAAACTTGGCATCTGCATCGGAGTACAGCTGTTTCCACTCGGTTCTTTTTTTATCCCACGCTGCACCTTTTGGCGCAAAGGATCTGCCGTTCATATAATTGAAGGTAGTTTCATCGGGCGCAATCAATCCACAACGGCCACCCATTTCAATACTCATATTGCAAATGGTCATGCGGGCTTCCATACTTAGGGAGCGAATTGCAGAACCGGCAAACTCTACTGCATAACCAGTAGCGCCGCTGGCGGTAATTTGAGAAAGTATATAGAGCACAATATCTTTTGATACAACGCCGGGTTGTAACGTACCATCTACTTGAATACGCATCAACTTTGGTTTGCTTTGTAACAAACATTGCGAAGCAAAAACCATTTCTACTTCGCTAGTGCCAATACCAAATGCAATGGCACCAAAAGCACCGTGGGTGGATGTATGACTATCGCCACAAACAATCGTCATACCCGGTTGTGTAATGCCTAACTCGGGGCCTATTACATGCACAATACCCTGAAACGGATGCCCAAGGCCATACAACTCAATGCCCTGCTCTGCGCAATTTGTAATTAACGCTTCTACTTGTTTTCTGCTTAACTCTTCTTTAATAGGCAGGTGTTGGTTAAGGGTGGGTACATTATGATCGGCGGTAGCCACTACTTGCTTTGGGCGAAATACGTTTAAGCCCCTTTTCTGCAAGCCGGTAAACGCCTGCGGACTGGTAACTTCATGAATAAAATGTTTGTCGATATATAAAACCGATGGCCCGTCTGCAATTGTTTTAACGATGTGCTTATCCCAAATTTTTTCAAAAAGGGTTTTGCTTCCCTTAGGGGAGGGGGTGGATGGTGCCTTTGGATTATTGTTTGTTGTATCCATATTTTTTTGTTTACAGGTGCGGCTGCATGCTTTGTTACTAGAGGCACCTGGGTAGCTATTTTTTTTTCTTTATTAGAAAAATGATAGCCGAATGATGTAGTTCGTTTTCGAAATCGCCAATTCATTTTTAAATGACGAAGCGTTTAGTTACGATAATGTAGAATAGGTAGCTATCAATAGCAGGGAATGGCCCCTACTAGTGTACCGTTAATCCACCGGAATAGGCTGATACTTACTAGCTATTTCTTGTAAATCAACATCGGCTACTTCTTTTAAAGTATCGGCTACTTGTAAAAACTGTTCGTACAAAATATCCATATCGTTGCGGCTATATTCAAAGCCTAGTTTGCGAAAGCGAAAGGCCAGGGCGCTACGACCGCTTCTAGCAGTAAGTACAATTTTAGAACTGTCGGCCCCTACTTCCATCGGGTTAATAATTTCGTAGGTGATGGCATCTTTTAAAAACCCATCTTGATGTATACCCGATGAGTGAGAAAAGGCATTACTACCTACAATGGCTTTATTGGGTTGTACGGGCATGCGCATCGTTTCTGCCACCAATCGGCTAATCGGATTTAATTTTTCGGCCTTAACGTCGGTAAACAATCCTAATTGTTTATGCTGCTTCATCACCATCACCACTTCTTCTAATGAAGTATTACCTGCCCTTTCGCCCAAGCCATTAACGGTGCACTCTATTTGTCGGGCACCGGCCATAGCGCCTGCTATTGAATTGGCAGTGGCTAAGCCCAAATCATTATGACAATGGCAGGAAAGTATGGCTTTGTCTATATTAGGTACATGGTTCATTAAGTACGCTATTTTTTCGCCATACTGTTGTGGTAGGCAATAGCCGGTAGTATCGGGAATATTAACTACCGTGGCGCCTGCTTTAATAACGGCCTCTACTACTTTGGCTAGGTAATCGTTATCGGTGCGGCCGGCATCTTCGGCATAAAATTCAACATCATCCACCAGGTTGCGGGCCCATTTTACACACTGTATGGCTCGTTGCAAAATATCCTCACGAGTGGAGTTGAATTTTAATTTTATGTGTAAATCAGAAGTGCCTATGCCGGTGTGTATGCGGGGGCGAGCTGCATGTTTAAGTGCAGCGCCAGCCACTTCAATATCTTTTTGAACGGCTCTACTAAGGCCGCAAACAGTAGTATATTTTAATGCTTTTGCTATTTGTGTTACGGAGTCAAAATCGCCGGGCGATGAAATAGGAAAACCAGCCTCAATTATATCTACGCCTAAATCTTCTAACTGCAAAGCTAGTTCTAGCTTTTCAGCGGTATTTAATTTGCATCCGGGCACCTGCTCACCATCCCGAAGGGTAGTATCAAAAATATAAACCTTACCATTAGCCATATTGAGTTGTATATTAATAAAAAATAAAAAAGCAGGCTGCTTATTTTTGTACCTGTCCCGGCACATTATTTAGAAAAATATCGTTGAGAGACGGGATTGCTTGCTTGCTATAATAAACCAATAAACAACCTGCCCTATAAAAGTAGTTTTGCTAGTTAGCTATTAGAAATCAAAATAGGGTGTATTTTACACCTCTTAAATGGAGGCAAATGGCTTGAAACCATGAGTGAGTAACGGTTTTATAAAAATGTAATTACGATGTCCAACCGAGCACAAGATGCGCTGTTTCAATTAATAAAATCGCTTGGCAAAAGCGAGAAGCGAAACTTTAAGCTATATATTAAACGAAACTCCGACAATTTGGAGCTAAAGTCCGTGCAGCTTTTTGATGCTATGGATAAAATGCAAGAGTATGACGAAAAGCAATTACTCAAAAAAGCAATCAGCATTAAAAAGCAACAGTTATCCAATAGTAAAGCGCATTTATACAAGCAAATTCTTTCTAGCTTACGCTTAATTAAAGAAGATGACAACGTAGATATTAGGCTGCATGAACAAATGGATTATGCTCGTATTTTATACAACAAAGGGCTTTACTTACAAAGTTTAAAAGTGTTGGAGCGATTAAAAGAAACGGCAAAAGCCTATCAGCAACTTACCTATTGGCAGCAGGCCTTATTTTTTGAAAAAAAGATTGAAACATTATACATTACCCGCAGTATTCAAAACCGAGCCGATCAATTAACGGCAGAAGCGGCCGCTATTCATCAGCAATTAACCCTCGTTAATCAATTATCTAACCTGGCGCTGCAGTTGTATAGCTGGTATATTTTACACGGCCATGCTCGTAATGAAAAAGATTTTGCAAGCATCGAAGCTTTTTTTCAAACGCAAATAACCAGCGAAGTAAAAAAAGTAAAAGGCTTTTATGAAAAGCTATACCTCTATCAATGTTATGTATGGTATGCCTTTATACGCCAAGATTTTTTACAGTATTATCGCTACTCTCAAAAATGGGTTGATTTATTTACCGATTTTCCTGGTATGCTAAAAGTAGAAACGGCCAATTATATAAAGGGCATGCATAACTTAATGGGGGCACAGTTTACCATGTTGCGACAAGAAAAATTGGCCCGCAGCATAAAACAGTTTGAGCAATTTGTAAAGCAAAAGCATTTAGAAGAAAACGAAAATGATCGCATTCTAGCGTATCAATATTTGTATACCGCCCGTATTAATCTTTATTTTTTACAAGGCACTTTTACCAAAGGGCTACGCTTGGTGCCTTTTCTTGAAAAAATGCTAAAGGAGTATGGCTTGTATTTAGATACCCATCGAGTATTGGTTTTTTATTACAAAATTGCTTGCTTGTATTTTGGCAGTGGCAATAATGAAAAAGCGATTGATTATTTAAACCGCATTATCAATCAGCGGGGCGACTTACGTACCGATTTGCAATGCTATGCTCGCTTATTGCATTTAATAGCCCATTATGAGTTGGGTAATTTTGATTTGTTAGAATACCTGATCAAATCCGTGTACCGTTATATGGCTAAAATGGAAAACTTGAGTAAGGTAGAAGAAGAAATGTTTGCCTTTTTACGCCGCTCCTTTACGGTAGGGGCTAAGCAATTAAAACCAGCCTTTGAAAAACTGTTGGCCAAGCTAAAAAAGTACGAAGGCAATCCATTAGAGAGCCGCGCATTTTTATACCTGGATGTTATTTCTTGGTTAGAAAGTAAAATAAGTGGTGTAAATGTGCAGGACATTATCCGCGACAAATTTTTACTAGGTAAAAGAACGTTGTAATTTTTTTTATAAAGTAGAAGCCCTATTTGCATTGTAAAATTTCAAGAAAACACAGAGATTGATTTCTTTTTCGTTAAAATTTTGTTTATATTAGAACATCAATAACCTTAAAACAATCTACCAAATGAAGAAAATCTTTTATTCTGCATGCGCTATTGCCGCATTTTCAGCAGCCATCATTGGTTGTAAAAAAGCTACTACCACTGAAGAAGTGGCCGCCCTTACTGCCGAAGAAAAAAACATGATAACCGCGGCCGGCTTTAATGGTAACTGGGCCCAAAGAACAAATGGTGGTTATATCATTGAAGAAGATATGCTATTAAGTACCGAACAATTAAGAGAAATGAGCGGTGTAAAACCCGATTATGATTTAATTGTAGCGAATGAAGAGCATTACCGTACTAACAATTTAGTTAGTTTACCATCTACCGGACAGCGCACTATTACCGTAAGATTGGGTGCAGGCTTTCCAGCTCACTACTCTGTTGCATTAGATTCATCTTTGGCAAGGTATAATAAACTAAACCTGCGTATTCGTTTTCAACGTGTAACTACAGGTGGTAATATCGTTATTACTGCCGAAGATTTAGGCACCACTTCTACAGGTGGTTGCTTTTTAGGGAGAGTAGGAAGTTGGCCATCTGGTGGAAGACCAGGCTCCGGTTTTGTTTTAAGTAACAGTACCTGTGCTACATCCATTTTATCTACAGTTGAAAAAGTAGATGAAGTAATGGCACACGAAATTGGTCATGCCATTGGTTTCCGTCATACAGATTATATGAATAGAAGTAGTTGCGGAGAAAATTCAAATGAAGGATATTACGGTGTTGGTGCTATTCATATTCCTGGCTCACCTACAACGGTAACCGGCACTTACAACTCATGGATGATGGCTTGTGTAAATGGCGATCCCACGTTTAGTGCTGCAGATATTGCCGCATTAAATTATATCTATTAATCCTGGTGATATTTTTCATTATAAAAAAAAGCTGCTCTTAGAGCAGCTTTTTTTATGCTATCGAAAAATCAAAAAGTAAAATTTATAGTGTAACCCTCTATCCCTATTATATTTTAAAACCAACGGTAAGCATTGCGCTACCGGCCGCTTCTTTTAATTGGGCATAAGTATTGGCTCTTGGGGCGTTAACTCGGTAAGGGAAATGCACATCTTTATTTAACCGATGCACATACGTAAGGTCTACAAATATTCCCTTGTGGCGATAGCCTAAACCCCCGCTCAAATTCATTTTACGGGCTTTTAAATGGGCATTGTCTTTATACGGATTGCCATAATAAGCAAAGCCTAAGCGAGCCATAATAATTTTAAATTTTAACTCACCACCCACTCGAAAGTTAAAGGCACCTTTATAAAAAGCATCAATGGCTTCATTAAATGGTTTATAATCGGCTTTAGTTTGGGTGGTTACCTCCCCATCGGGGCCAAACTGCATCCATTTGTAATTTGTATATTCAATATCGGCGGTTATAAATCCTTTTTGTCGGTTTACATTTTCCACTTCTCTAAATACATAGGAGCCACTAATCATAATTCTTGCAGGGGTGGTGGTGGTGTATTTATAAGTATCACTAGCCCGCCCAGTAATAGCTTGGTAAGTAGCACTATCATATCGCTGGGTAAATAAATTTTCAAGATCAGCCGCCATACCCGACGAGTAGGTTTCGTTGGTCATAAAACTGGTGGGCGAGTGAAAAGCTAATCCAAATCGTAAATATTCTTTAGGGCGATAAATAAGCCCTGCTCTGAAATTAATACCTACACCTTTTAATGAATAGTTTTCTTTAAAAGCCAAATAGCCAAACTTGTTATTTGCGTCGCCAAGATCGTCCTCACGGTAGTAAGTATCTCTGTTTAATTTTAAAATAGGTATACCCAAGCTGGCCCCTATTAAAAGTTTTTTATTTAACTCATGCCCCCAGCCCATATTAATTTCAGTAATACCACCACTAACTTGCGTGGTATGCTGCTGTAGCAAAGCGGCCGTTAATTCCGACCGGGAAATAACTTGTAGGTTGCCATTGATGGTAGCCGTATCTACTAAATAAGTATACAAGGCCATTTTAGTAGGAATAGAGATTGCATCGCTGTTTAATGCTTGTTGTATTGATAAACCAGATTGCGCAAACTCATCGGCTAAAGGCTCTGCAAAAGAGCTATAATCGTTGCTGCCTTTGTAAGTAAGTGTTCTATTGAAATCGGCCGTCTTTGTTACGGTTAGCGAAAGGGTGTTTTTTGCATGGTTACCAAGGCCGCCAAATACCCAACCGCTGGTACCTAAGTTAAATCTACCGGCTTGTTTATTTTTTTCGGTAGTACTTCTAAATGTATTTTGGTGTTTTGCAAAACCAATGCCAGGGCTAATAACAATATCACCTGTTTTAAAAAAAGCTAAACCGGCAGGGTTTACCAATGCAGCACTGGCATCTCCCCCTAAAGAGGCCATGGCCCCACCAATGGCTTGGCTGCGGGCGCTACCAGCTTGTGTATTCCAAGAAAGGCGTAATGCTTCTTCTGGCACCTGTGCGGTGGCTGGTAGCACGGCTATCGTAATAAGGAAAAGTAAAAAAGTATATCGCATAACAGATAATTAAGGGTAATATAATAGCAGGAAACATCCGTAATGTTTCCGTTGTTTCCTGCCGAAGATGATAAAGGTGATTAATTTCTAGTTGGTCGGCTTACGCTTCCTCCTGAACTTCCGCCAGTGGTAGAGGAGTTGCTATTTGACGAACCACTACCGGCTGAATTATTATTACCACTAGAAGTTTGCGTACGGTTGCTACTGCTTTCGGTACTTCCTCTATAAGTGCGGTTATTTTGCTGATCGTTGCCACTAAAAATGGTGCGTACAGCTCTGCTTACACCACTTTCGCTTTGGGTACGGGTATTTTGGTTATTGCTTTGGTTGTACACCGGCCTGGTGGAAACTTGCTTGCTAGTAGTTTTACCGTTTTGCGCTGTACCATTATTTTGGTTATTGAAAGTGGTATTTGTATAAGTACCTACATTAAATACTCTGGGCTTAGCGGTAGGTTTAGTATAGTTTACCAGCTTAGGATTACCAAAAGCTAGGCTATTATTTGCTTGGCAATAAGGATTATAATAATAATTCCAGCTATTGTATGGGTTGTAGTAAGAGCCCCAATAATAATTGTGGCCAAAGCCCCAGCGCTCATAGGCGTACCAATCATGCAGGTTGTTCCACTGATAGCGATTTCTTACCTTCATCCGTAAATAACGATCATCATAATACTCTTCGTTATAACGGTTGTTGTTCTCCTCATCGTTACGGGTATATTCGGCTTGCTTAGGCAGGGGAGAATAGTACACATCATCCGGCGTTTGTCCGGATTTGTAGGCGGTGGAACAACTGCTGAAGGCAGCTAATGAAACGAAGCAAATAAGTAAAGTCTGTTTCATGGCGGCTAGTTTAATGAGTTTAAGAATGAAGTTACTACTTTTGCAACACTTTATAATAGTTGCAATCATACTACTGCTACTGCAAATATTTAACCAAATACTGAAAAATGGAGTGGAGGGATGTTAAATCTGTTATAAAGCTTGCAAACGAATTAAACCCAACAAATGAGTAAAGAAATTACATCGAGAGCAACGGACTATTCACAATGGTATAATGATTTAGTAATAAAAGGAGAGCTGGCCGATTATTCGGCTGTAAGAGGTTGTATGGTGATTAAACCCTACGGCTTTGCCCTTTGGGAAAATATGCGGGATGCCTTGGACAAAATGTTTAAAGATACGGGGCATGTAAATGCTTACTTCCCGTTGTTTGTTCCTAAAAGTTTATTTGAGGCCGAGGAAAAAAATGCAGAAGGGTTTGCCAAAGAGTGTGCTATTGTAACTCATTATCGTTTAAAAGCAGATCCCGCTAAAAAAGGAAAATTAATGGTAGATCCAGAAGCAAAGCTGGAAGAAGAATTGGTAGTGCGGCCTACCAGCGAAGCCATCATTTGGAATACGTATAAAAATTGGATACAGAGTTACCGTGATTTGCCCCTATTAATAAATCAATGGGCCAATGTGGTACGTTGGGAAATGCGCACCCGATTATTTTTACGTACTGCCGAATTTTTATGGCAAGAAGGGCATACAGCACATGCTACCAAAGAAGAAGCTATTGAAGAAACAGTAAAAATGCTGGATGTATATGCCGACTTTGTAGAAAATTGGATGGCCGTGCCTGTTATTAAAGGCGTAAAATCGGCTAATGAGCGCTTTGCTGGCGCAGAAGATACTTATTGTATTGAGGCATTGATGCAAGATGGTAAAGCATTACAAGCGGGCACTTCGCACTTTTTAGGTCAAAATTTTGCCAAGGCCTTTGATGTTAAGTTTAGCGATAAAGAAAATAAGTTGGAATATGTGTGGGCTACCAGTTGGGGTGTAAGTACTAGGTTAATAGGTGCATTGGTAATGGCACATAGTGATGATCAGGGATTAGTATTACCACCCAAAATTGCCCCCTTACAAGTGGTAATAGTGCCTATTTTTAAAGGCGAAGAACAAAAGGCCGCTATTGATGCCAAAGTACAGGCCATAACCACTGAACTAAAAAGTAAGGGCATAAGTGTAAAGTATGATGATAATGATAATGCGAGACCCGGTTGGAAATTTGCGGAGTATGAAATGAAGGGAGTACCCGTGCGCTTGGCCATAGGCGCCCGTGATTTAGCTAATAATGTAGTAGAAGTAGCCCGTAGAGATACAAAAGAAAAAAGCACGGTTTCATTAGATGGTATTGCTGATTATATAGCGCAGCTACTAGCTACTATACAACAAGCCCTGTATCAAAAAGCACTTACATTTAGAGAAGCTAACATTACGAAAGTGGATAGTTGGGATGCATTTGTAAAAGTGCTGGATGAAAAAGGAGGATTTGTAGCCGCCCATTGGGATGGAACGCCAGAAACGGAAGAGGCCATCAAAGAAAAAACAAAAGCAACTATCCGCTGTATTCCTTTACAAAATACATTAGAGGCAGGTAATTGTATATTAAGTGGGCAACCCTCTACGCAACGGGTTTTGTTTGCCAGGGCATATTAAGTTAATGCTTATTACTTATATTTAAACCACCAAAACGAAAAAAAAATGGAACAAAATCATTCTTCGCTATTTGAATTATCAATTGATGCTACCACCGCCTCCACCATTAAAAACAGTACGCAATGGGCTAAAATTGTGTCTATCTGCGGTATCATCATGGGTGGCATGTTAGTACTACTTGGATTTATTTTTCCAGCTATTTTAAAAAATTCTGTTCGCAGTAGTGGTATGAGTAGGTATGAGCGAGATTCTTTTGATGGCGCCATGGCCACCGGCATAGGCATGGGCATGGTCATGTACATCATCTTTGGTGGATTAATTATTCTTGGAAATGTTTTTCTGCTTAATTATGCCAATAAAACTACCCGTGCATTACAAACAAACGATCAAGTAGCGCTTAATGCTGGTATGGCGGGCCTACGAAATTATTTTACCTTTTGGGGTATTGTAATGATACTTTGGTTATTACTTATGATCATTGGCGTGTTAGGTATATTAACCACTACGCTTTAAAAATTTTAAGCTAGCATCAACATATAGCGGCGTATACGCCGCTATATTTATTTTACAGATAAGTAGTTGTAGTCTTTAAGCAACACTTCTAAAAAGTCGAAAGCATCTAAGCGGCTTTCAATTTTTAAATGGGCCTTTATTTTAGCGGCGGCTTCTTCTGCCGCAGGGTAATCATCTCTTTTACGGGCAGCCGCTAATATGCTTTTCACCGCATTCATATCTCTATCGCTTAATTGCATTATTTGTGGAAAAGAGGGTATGTAATCATCTGCCACTTCTTGAAACACAGTATCGTTAATATTACTTTTTGTACGAGTGGAAATGAGGATTGTTTTAGCCAATATATCCCCCAACCGCTGCCCTTTTTTTGAAGACACCACTAATACAATATCTGTAATTAAAAAAGCCAAAGCACACAGTATAATCATAGTGGCTTCAAAGCCCGCACCACTGCCAAGTACCGCTATTATTTCTATTACATAAAATGCTAGCATTACAATCCATAAATCAGACAGGCGCAGGAGCCAGCGTATTAAAAACTGGCTGATGGATGGGCGACCACCTCGTTCATCTACCACCCGTAATCCCATTATTTTTTTTCCAATGCTTTGTCCGTTTACTGTTATTTCTAATACCACATGGTAAAGCATAATGGGTAGTAATAGCATTTTACCAATACCATCTAATGGATCGTTTTGATGACTTACACTTTCATAAATTTCACTGGCAATTTTTAAATAAATAAATTGTACAAACATATCAATCATCAATGCCAGTATTCTTTTAAAGAACGCTGGTATTTCAAACTCCAGTTCGATATTAAAATTGGTAGGAATTTTTATTACAGCCATTTTATACTTTAGAGTTGTTAAAATAAGTAATTAAACCATTCAACCCTTTTTTTGATACAGAAAACATTTTACAACTTACCGGCAATGGTTGCCCACTTTTACCAATAAAAGTATTATTTTACAACTTAAATAATTTTTTTGAGAGAAGCGCTATTCATAAAAAAAAATAAAGATCGCTGGACGAAGGTACAGGAGCAAGTAAGCGAAGATCCTGATGAAACCGCTACCGATTTTATTCAATTGGTGGATGATTTAGCCTATGCCAAAACATTTTATCCTGCTGGCAAAGTCACATCGTACATCAATACCCAAGCGTCGAAGTTTTACTTAGAAATTTATAAAAACCGAAAAGAAGAATCCAATCGCTTAGTTACTTTTTGGAAATACGATTTGCCACTGGTAATCAACAAGCATTACAAAATATGCTGGTTTGCTTTTTTACTTTTTTTGCTATTTTTTATTATTGGTTTTTTTACCTCTCGTATGGATGAAGGAGTGGCTCGTTCCTTTATGGGCGATGGATATGTGGATATGACAAAAGAAAATATAAAAAAAGGTAATCCATTTGGGGTGTATGAAACAGGTAGTATGTTTTTAGATTGGATGGGCATTATGATCAATAATATAAAAGTGGGTATGATTGTATTTGTTGGCGGTTTGTTTTTTGCCATACCTGCCTTATATAAACATTGCGAAACGGGGGTAATGCTGGGCATATTCAACCAGTTATTTGCCGACAATGGTTATGGTTTAGATTTTTGGCTGGTTGTATTTGTGCATGGTACATTAGAAATAACAGCGCTAATTTTTTCAAGTGCAGCCGGTATTATTTTAGGCACTAGTTTTATATTTCCAGGTACTATTAAAAGAATAGATGCTTTTAAACAAGGGGCAAAAGATGGCATAAAAATAATGATTGGCATGCTACCCATATTTGTAATAGCCGCTTTTTTTGAATCCTATATTACCCGCTTGTACAATAATCATTCTTGGCTTACTACGGCGGTGTTTGGCGTATCCGTATTATTTGTTGTTTGGTATTTTGTTGTATGGCCTATTGTATTGGGGCGCCGTGCAGCCACTTTTATAAACGAGGAGGTAGTAAAGTGATGAAACAAGTTACCATTCACTTTTATTGGCGTACTATTTTTTTAAGCGCTTACATACTTTTGGCGCTGCCTGCTGGTGTATATGCACAAGAAACGGTAGATTCAGTAACCGTTGCTATAGCACCTACCGAAGAGGAGGAAAGCACAGACAGCGAAACCAAAACAACCGCCTTTCAACCCCTACAAGAAAAGAATCCTATTACTTCCTCCTCTCGCCAGGTATCGCAACAAACTTATCATGAAATAAAAGACGATGATGCGTTTTGGTATGCCAATGGTGTGGCTTCCGATGGCAAAACAAAAGCTACCACTCCTACGGGGCAAAAAGGTACAAGCGGATCTACCAACAGGCCCCCGAAAGTAAAAGAGCAAAAAAATAATGTGCACATCGAAGAAGAGGAGCAACCCAATTATACTTCAATGCGAAAGCGTAGTTGGTTTAATATTATCATGTGGATACTGGCCATTGCGGGCATTGCCGCTATCATAGGTTGGTATTTGGTAAGTAGTAAGGTAGGTTTGTTTAGAAAAAAAGATGTGAAGGTGAAGGAAGAGGAAATGGCAACGGATATGCCAGCAGATATTTTTGCTATTCATTATAAAGATGAAGTGGAAAAGGCCGAGGAAGCAGGTAACTATCGCCTCGCTATTCGATTACAATATTTACGATTATTAAAATCGTTGGCCGAAAAAAATTGGATAACCTATCAGCAGGATAAAACCAATTTTGATTATTTAACCGCTTTATACAATACTATTTGGTACCCTGATTTTTTTCGTATTACTCGTACCTATGAATTTAGTTGGTACGGAAAGTTTGACGTAAGCGAAGCGGTATATAAGCAGATAAAGCAGCATTTTATGGCCATTCAACAAAAGCTTGCCTCCTAATGCGTAAATACATTCCATACATAATAGCGGTAATGGTAGTTGGTGCATTAGTAGCCTTGGTTTTAAATGGGCATCAGCGTCAGCAGAAAAAAATATTTGATCAACGGATAACCTTGCTTAAGCAAGATAAAATTCCTTATGGCACTTATGCGGCCTTTCATTTATTAAAAACATTGGTGCCAACGTCCACCGTAATTACTAGTAGAAAAGAACCGGGTTATTGGGATTCTGTTAATACATCGGCCGATAAGCAAGCGTATGTTTTTATTGGGCATCGGTTTACGGCAGATGCTTATGAAATGAAAAACCTTGCCCGCTTTGCGGAAAAAGGAAATACCATCTTTATATCGGCCAGTTATTTTTCGGAAGAGGCTAATAAATTTATTAATGCCAATACCACCTCTTTGGCAAATGCCTATTTTGAAGCGGATGATATAGCCGATAGTTTGATTACGTTTTTATCGCCTCCCTTTATAGCGGCCAACAAAAAATATAGCTACCCCGGGCTTACACATCATACTTATTTTTCTCGCATTGATGCCAAAGTAACCGAAGTGTTAGGCACCAACGATGCCGATAAGCCCATCTTTATTCATTTGGCCATAGGCAAGGGGCATCTCTATTTTCATTTAGAGCCGCTCGCTTTCAGTAATTATTTTTTATTGTATAAAAATAATATTGACTATTTAGAAAAGGCGCTCTCTGTAATTCCGCCGCATACCAACAAAGTAATATGGGATGAGTATTATGCGGCCAAAACAAGCCGCTCTACTACCAAGCGCAACAACCGGCAGGGATGGTTTAAAGCCCTGATGACGATGGAGAATGCAGCGGGCGAAAGATCTTTTAAATGGGCATTTCTACTTCTATTGTTTCTACTTGTTGTATATGTATTGATGGAGATGCGGCGCAAACAGCGTTATATACCCGTAATAAAACCACCCAAAAACGATTCGCTTGATTTTGTAAAAACGATTGGGCGATTGTATTATGATAAAGGCAATCATGCCAACCTATGTAGAAAAATGACGGCCTATTTTTTAGAGTATGTAAGAAGTACATATAAAATTCCCACTACCCATTTAAACGATACGTTTGTTACGACATTACAATACAAATCGGGGGTGCCGGCACAGGATATACAAAGTATTATTTCATTTATCCAGTTCATCGAAGTAGGTGGAGAAGTATCCAAAGAGCATCTATTACTTTATCATCGAGAGCTAACGCAATTTTATAACCAAGCATAAACGAAACAAGCAACTATATGGAAGAGCAATTTTTTCAACCAAGAACAGACTTATCCGGTTTAAATAATGCGGTACAGGCCATTCGTCAGGAAATTAAAAAAATAATTGTAGGGCAGGATGAAATGGTTAAGTTAATCATCGCCGCTATTTTAGCAGATGGGCATGTATTAATAGAAGGAGTACCAGGCGTGGCCAAAACTATGACAGCAAAGTTGGTAGCCAAAAGCGTGAATGCCGGTTTTTCTCGCATACAATTTACGCCCGACTTAATGCCATCCGATGTAATAGGTACACCCGTTTTTAATCCACGAGAAGCGGTATTTGAATTTAAAAAAGGGCCCGTGTTTAGTAATATAGTATTGGTAGATGAAATAAATAGAGCCCCAGCCAAAACACAATCGGCTCTATTAGAAATAATGGAAGAAAGGCAGGCAACAGTAGATGGTAAAACCTACCCTATGGCAGCACCCTTTATGGTGATAGCCACCCAAAATCCGGTAGAGCAAGAAGGTACTTACCGCCTACCCGAAGCACAACTGGATCGTTTTTTATTTAAAATAGTAGTACCCTACCCCACAGAGGTCGAAGAGTGTAACATACTTACACAGTTTAATGCATTGGGCAATCAGGCTGCATTGAGTAAGATACAAGCCGTACTAACGGCGGAGCAAATTGTAGGCCTACGCCAACAAATTAAAAGTCAAATTATAGAGGAAAAACTGTTGCAGTTTATTGCCAAGTTGGTACATCAAACAAGAAATCATAAATCCATTTATTTAGGCGCCTCGCCAAGGGCATCGTTAGCAATTATGAATGCGGCCAAAGCCATTGCGGCAATGATGGGAAGAGATTTTGTAACACCAGAAGATATTTTAGCAGTAGCTACGCCTGTATTGCGTCATCGCATTATTCTTTCGCCCGATAAAGAAATGGAAGGTATTACAGAAGATGAAGTGATAAAGCAAATTATACAGGGTTTAGATGTGCCGAGGTAGGAGTATTGTGCTTTAATAAAAATTATTTGTTGGCGATAGCTATGGGGGGAATGAGGGAAACTATGTACTGGCTATCTTTTACAAATTACGTTGGGTACATTTTAGTAGCGATATTTATAAAAATTGAAAAAAGTTATGGCAGTGCGGTGCAATAAAATTACAAACAATATAAAAATTGGATAAAGTTCTGAGTTCATAGTATGACCTCAGATTTCATCTCTTATGTTTAAATCTTTTTACTTTACTAAAAGCGTTTATTACCTTACGGGGTTGGCGGCGGTATTTTATGCAGCTAGTTACTTTCTGCCTACTTTATTTAGTGTAGGTGGGCTGGTGCTATTAGCCCTTGCACTTGCGGTGTTGGTAGATACGCTATTGTTGTACCTGCCCCAAAAAGGCATTGCTGCTAAGCGAATAGTAGCTGATAGATTTAGCTTAGGCGATGCCAACAAAGTATCCGTGCAGCTCACCAATCATTATGGCTATCATGTAAAGCTTAGTGTAATGGATGAAGTGCCAATACAGTTTCAATTACGCAATGGATGGCGAAGGCTAGCTTTGCCAGCGGGCACTACGCATTTACTCGAATATTTTTTGCGGCCTTTATCCCGAGGCGAATATATTTTTAACAGCGTTATTGTATTTGTATACGCACCGCTACAATTAGTAAAACGTCGGTATGAGTTTGAGGCAATGCAAACTGTAAAAGTATATCCATCCTATATACAAATGCGGCGCTACCAACTTTTAGCTATTAGCAATCGCTTGCAAGAAGCCGGCGTAAAAAAAATACGTAAGCTAGGGCATAGCATGGAGTTTGAACAAATAAAAGAATATGTACCTGGCGATGATTATAGAACCATCAACTGGAAAGCCACCGCCCGCCGCGGAGATGTAATGGTGAATAACTATACCGATGAGCGTAGTCAGCAAATTTATTGTCTTATCAATAAAGGCCGCATTATGAAAATGCCCTTTAACGGACTTACGTTGCTTGACTATGCCATTAACGCTTCGCTAGTACTAACCAATGTAGCATTGGTAAAACAGGATAGGGCCGGTATTATTACCTTCGAAAAAAACGTAGATACTTTTTTGCAGGCAGATAAAAAGCCCACCCAAATGAATATGGTGTTGGAAACTTTGTACAAACAAAAAACAGATTACTTAGAAGCAGATTTTGAAAAACTATTCTCTGTAATTCGTAATAAAGTAACCAACCGTGGCTTGTTAGTATTGTTTACCAATTTTGAATCGTTGCAAAGTTTACAACGAGAATTGCCGGCTTTAAAAAAAATGGCCAAGTACCATTTATTGCTCGTCGTGTTTTTTGAAAACACGGCCTTAAAAACGGTAACCAAAGCAAGCGCCACCAGCTTAGAAGAAGTATACATCAAAACGATAGCCGAAAAATTTGGGTTTGAAAAAAGACAAATGGTAAAAGAGCTACACAAGCATGGCATACCCGCGGTATTAACCACACCCGAGAACCTAACCGTAAATGCCATTAATAAATATTTAGAACTAAAAACAAGAATGTCTATTTAGTGATTATATGATAGCGAATAGTTAATGGTAAACCGGTAACCCACTTCAGCATTAAATATCAAACTTCAAACAACGAACCCTATACTTCAATCATCTGTTCTCCAACCTTCCTGCTTATCTTCGCTGTAATGAGTTATACTAAAAAAGCATTTGAAGAAGGGCAGGTTTTATTAATTGATAAACCATTGGAGTGGACCTCTTTTGATGTGGTGCAAAAGCTGCGAGGCATTATCAAAATAAAAAAAATTGGCCATGCAGGTACTTTAGATCCATTGGCCACCGGACTACTAATTGTATGTACTGGAAAATTTACCAAAAAAATAAACGAATACATGGCGCAAGTAAAAGAGTACACTGGCACTTTTACCCTTGGCGCTACTACACCCACTTACGATTTAGAAAGCGAACCGCAGGATGCAAAACCGTTTGAGCATATTACTGAAGCAGCCATACAAAAAATTACCGAGCAGTTTACAGGAGAAATTTTGCAAATACCTCCCGCACATAGCGCCATCAAAGTAGGAGGCAAGCGGGTGTACGAACTAGCTCGACAGGGAAAAGAAGTAAAGCTAGAACCTCGTAAAGTAACCGTACATGTTTTTGAAATTACCGCTATGGCATTACCAGTGGTGCATTTTCGCATTGTATGTTCTACCGGTACTTATATACGCAGTATGGCGCATGATGTGGGCCAGGCTTTACAATGCGGTGCATACCTTAGTAGTTTACGAAGAACAAAGATTGGCGATTTTTCAGCGGCCGATGCTATTCCCCTTTCCATCTTGCAAGAAAAAGTAAAAGCGGCTTACAGTATAAATGGATAACTAATACCTAATTGAAACTGGGTACCTCTCCAAAAATCTTTTTCTACATAACCAAAAAATTTGTTTTGCAGGTACTGTCGGGTTACGGTAGGGCTTGGGTCTTTTATTTTATGCGATACATCCAGGCGGATGATTAAAAAACTAAAGTCGAAGCGAAAGCCTACACCTGCACCAATAGCCACATCTCTGGCTATATTTTTAAATCGAAAAATGGTTTCATCCGGACGGCTGCCATCATCCAATTGTTTTATATACCAAATATTGCCCATGTCGGTAAACAAAGCACCGTTTACAGGAATGCCAAAAAGTTTAAACGCTTTAAAGCGATATTCAATATTAGCCTCTAGTTGTAAATCGCCATAGCGGTCTGGAATACCGGTGGTATCAAAATTTTGCACCAGCGATCCCGGGCCTAATTTACGTAATGCCCATGCCCGCATACTGCTAGGTCCTCCGGCAAAATATTGGCGAATAAAAGGTAAGTTATAGCGAAGCTCTTTATTGGCGGTGCTATTCCACTCGTAGCCAATGCCCGCAAAAAAACGATAAGCGATAGCGCTTCCTTCTTTTTTAAAATTTATTTTTTTAATATACTCTAGGTCTATTTTTGAAAAACGATAGAGGTTAGTATCCAAAAAATTGTTTTTTGAAATAAGGCCGGGAAGTAAGCCTGCATTTTCAACCCCTAATTTATACACTGTTAACTGGTTTCCCTTTTCGATTATTTTTTTACCGGAGTAAATAAACGAACTAATTAATCCATCCGTAAATATGCGGGCAAAAGAGGGGTTCTTTTTAAAAATAGAATCAAAAATGGGTTGCTTAATTAAATCAGAATATTCAATATTAAACAAGCGCAAGCTGTGTGTAATAGGGTTGGGTTTAAAGGTTTGAAATTCCCATCCAAAAAATAAATTACCGGTATTATAAAAAAACAATTGGCGCCGGTTGGTAATAGCTCCGCTGATACCTAGTAATGTTTTAAACGAGTTGCGCATAGCTGCGGAGTGTATCAAGCGTTTGGGAAAAAGTACCGGTCTAGGAAAACTTATATTATGCCCCGCACTTAGTTGAAAGGTTTGTAGAATATTACGTTTATTATCAATTAGGTTTTTGCCAAGTTCAATACCAAAGCGAAGAAAGGTATTAGCTTGATTAGCGGCCCTACCAAAATTTCTGTTTTGCACATTTGCATTAAAACCCACGCCCACAAAATTGCCGGATATACTATTGTTATTACTACTGCCTTCAAAGTTGGTGGTAAAAGCATATTTTTTTTCGGGCACCATTTGAATAATAAAGTCGGCCGTATCTTTTCCCTCTTTATAGCGGGGTGATAGGTTTACAATACGCCAGGAGCCCAAAGCATTTAACCGGCTGATGGTGCTAAAATAATTTTGTTGGTTATACAGCTCTCCTTTGCGCAGGTAGAGGTTATCCGTAAAAATTTTTTCTTTAAACATGCCGTGGTATGATTTTACCACCACCCCATCCGTAACGGTAACGCCTGGTATATTAGCCGTATCCAATACTTCTTTATCGGGAAAAATAATTACATCGCCCACAAAGTATTTAGCATATTTAAGGCTATCGGGTGGGGCTTTTAATCTAAACTCAATATTTGCCGTAGGCCGCAGGCGTCGTTGGCGCAATTTGGCCAACAACTCCGCTTGTTCAAACGGGTCAAGGGCCGGGCGTAGTAAGGAAACGTCTAAGGTATCCCAAAGGCCATAAAGATCTTCTCTGCCAAAGCGTAGGTAGCCATTATTGCGGTATAGGTTAGTAAGGCGGTCCAGCTCTGCCGATACATTAGCTTTAGCAAAAACGCCCCCTTTTTTTACAAAGCTCGTATCCTTGTTTTCCATAGCCAGTTGTTGCAAGGCCGGTTGGCTTAGTTGGTAGCTGAGAGAGTCAATGATAACCTGCTTACCCGGGGCCACTATAAAGTGCACGGTAGTTCTATATTCATCCCGCACGGTATCCATTTGCAGGCGGTGAGTAATAGTATCTTTAAAATAGCCCAATGAAGTAAGTAGGGCCCGCATGTACAGTTTCGATTTTTCAACGTTAGCCACATCGTATAGCGGCGGATTATTAATAACGGGTCTATTAATACCGCGATATAAAAATTTTCTAACAGTACGCACTTTAATGCTATCATCCAGCTGTCGGCCCAGTCTATCTTCCAATGCTTCCTTTTCGGCAGGGGTAAAGGGGCCGGTTACGGTAACGGAGTAATTAAAAACAAAAGGTTGCTGAGCGGGGTAATGGCGCGGCACTACCGAGCAGGCCGATGTATAAAATAGGATAGCCACGGCAAGCAGATAAACAATATTTTTACAAGCAAAAAAGCGAGTCGCTATCATAAATTTATTTGCGTAAACTATGCTCAGTAAAATAAAGGTCAAATATATCCAAAGTTTAGGCCACAAAAAAGGGAGAGCCCAAGAAGGGTTGTTTATAGCAGAGGGCCCCAAGTTGGTGGCCGATATATTGGCGCACCAGCCCCAAGCGGTGGAAACTATTTATGCCTTGCCCCAGTGGGTAGCGGCGCAGGCAGCGGCCTTAGTGGGGGTAGCGGTAGTAGCAATAACGGAAAAAGAATTACAACAAATTTCACAATTAAATACGCCCCACCAAGTGGTAGCGGTAGTAAAGCAGTGGGCTGCGGCTGAAGTACAAACGCATAATAGGGTAGTGCTGGTGCTCGATGGCATACAGGACCCTGGTAATATGGGTACTATTATACGCACGGCCGATTGGTTTGGCATACAGCAGGTGGTATGTAGTATGGATAGTGTGGAGCAGTACAACCCCAAGGTGGTGCAGGCTACGATGGGTAGTATAGCCAGGGTGCAGGTGCATTACAAACACTTGCCTACTTGGATAGCGGAGCAGCAGGTGCCGGTATGGGTTACGGCATTAGATGGCCAGCCCTTAGCGGGTGTAGGCAGGGTAAAAGAAGGGTTGATAGTAATAGGCAATGAGGGCAATGGTGTAAGCCAGGCGGTAATGCAATTAGCAACGCAGTATATAACCATACCGCGGATAGGCAGCGCCGAATCATTAAACGCAGCAGTAGCTGCGGGTGTGGTATTGTCGTATGTTGTGTGAGTGGGATGACGATACATAAAGTTGATTTACCTTTAAAGATTTTAAACACGCCAACATTCAACCTATATTTATTTACTTAATAAGAAAATAGCTTAACCATGATAGATATTAAAAAAATTAAAAAAATAGATGAAATAATTAATGCCGAGGGTACCATTCTCGGGCTTTATAATAATGGAAATGAATTTATACTGGGATCGTACTTAAATAATAATTTAGGTACCGTTTATTATTCAGTTGATTTTGCGATGTTAAAAAAATATGTAACCTCGCAGGTTACACTTAGGCAACTTTACCTTGATAGTAAGGATACAATAGTTATTGTTAAAAACAGAACAAATACAGATTCTTTTATTAAAGAGGATTTAGCGGATTCTTTAGAATTGGGTGATAATTTGTTTTCTGAAATATCAAGTGGCATAAGAAATGACAATTTTTTTCAAAAATACTTCGGTGATTAAAGTATTTTTTAAGCAATAGCTTTATTTAAGAACCTTAATTTTCTCAACAAATCGTGGTGGGTGCTTACACCTAGAAGAGGAATAAAACTACGCCCGCTGAATAATAGGTATATAACAATATTTTTAATATTAGAATATATTATAATGTTTGATTAAAAAAAATCAAAAGCAAGGTTGCTTTTTTTTTAAAAAAGTACACCCGACTTGTATATTTGTGATTATTGGCAACTAAAATAAACATTGAGCGTGAAAAAACAATCTGTCTATAAAATTGGGTACCTAAATCTTGGGATTTATCTCTTATACAGACAATAATACTGACGTTATTATAGTACATTTAGTGGTTTTAGTTCTCCTCAATAAAAGTAATATCAATAAAGACGCATATCAAATGAGCTGCTTAGGAAGAAGATACGGTTGCCAAAAATTATAAGCAATACATATTATTTTATATAGCAATGGTTTAAAAACTTAAATCCAACTTTTTACACTCAAAATAATGTCTATAACTTTTAGAAACAGACACAATAACTAAACTTAATTTTAATGAAAATTGCTTTTCTATTTATAACGGTTTTTTATTCGAATTTTTCAATTGCTCAAAAAGCGCTTCATATTTATGGTGGGCAAAGTCACGAAGTCTATTTAGGATGTATCAATTGCGACGACTACAATACAAATTCTGTATGGAATGAATATAGCAAATATGGAAATAACTATAATGTTATTTCTATCTGGAATGAATATGGAACATACGGAAATGAATATAGTCAATTTTCCCCATGGAATGAATATGGATCTTATCCCCCTGTAATTGTAGATAAAGAGGGGAACTTTTATGGTTATTTTACCATTAATGAATACAAGGCTAAGAGATGGGAAAGTAAACTTGCTTTGACAATCTATAAATATTACGAAGAAATAATGGAAGATGTATCGGCATGGTATGAGAAAATTTTCGGGTAATAATTAGTAGAGGATGTTTTTTTTCTGAAAAAGTTAGATATTAGATATTAGTTTAAATAAATATTAAACTATGCCAATTTATGGTCAAAAAAAATACTCTTATTATAGGCTAAATCATACATATGATAATTAAAACAAATATTCAAAAAAATATTTAAATAGTTTATTTTTTTTAGAAAAAAATAGCCATTGATTGTATATTTGTAGTTAATGCTCAATAGCCAAAAGCTTCGGCAATAACAAACGTTTAAATCCAACGGGTTTCAAAATTTTTTATATTTAATAAACGCAAAATCCATGAGAAAATAAAGAAGGCAATATGGATTATGGATATACTATTATCAGGCTTTGCGCAACTTAATACCAACATAGTATTTTCCATTAAGTCACTTAATTTATGGTGCATAAAAGAATAACATATTTGTGCTTTATTATATAAATAGTTTTAAAAAAAACTTAATAGTATTAAATAACTACCAATGTATTGTACAAAATTAACTTCATACTTGGTTGAGATTAAATATTAATCAATCGTTCAAGTTCCTATCAGATATTGCAAATCGCATATACAAAACTTTGAAAATTTATCAACCATTTCTTATGAACTATAATAAAAAAAGTAGTTATAATAAAACCAAAAATCAATAAATTTTTAAAATGAAGAAACAATCAACTACAGTCACGGACCTATTCTTGGCATTTTTAGCTGTGTTGCTTATTAGTGTAAGTTTTTATCAAACATGGTTGGGCTTAGAACAAATTTTTGGAGGAAGTTCTGTCGTTATAGCTTTAGTTTTGTCTTTAATTCTCCTTTTTTTACTTTGGCAAATTCGACTTAATCGTTTAAAGGGAAATTCAACAACTGGGTTAAGTTGGATTTACTTTTTCTTTGCCGCTTTTTGCTTTGTTGCCAATTTCAATGCCTTATACACAAGGTTTATGAGAACGGACATATACACAAATGAGTTAAGAGAAATTAATCAAAAATTAAATGACCTTGAAACAGATGTAGAAGCAAAATTAAATTATGCTGTTACTGAACCAAGAACTCGACAAGAAATTGTTGGTGAAATTAATGGTTTAAGAATGCAAATAACCGACCCCAAAAATCAAGGAAAGGGAGGGCAATCAGACATAATTATTGGAAGAATTGAAAAGAAGTTGGGCAGTAAGTTAACTCCTTTAACTCCAATTAGTAATACACCGCAGGGTTATGCAGACCTTGCAGACAGATATGAACAACAAATTATTCATAAAATAGAAAATTTGTCACCCGACGAAAAAAAATTAAAGGATGACATTAATAATACAATTTTAAAGTGGAATAAAGACATACAAAATCTGTTACTGCTTTCACAAAATGAAATTGACGATATGGCTCAAGGGCAAATAGATAAAGCATTAACCGAATACAATAAGCTGGGCACTCGTGCAACTTCTATTTTAGGTGCCGATAAATTTACATTTAAGCCAAGCCATTCTAAAACCCAAGAAGTTGGAAAAATTGGTTATGCTTTTAATCACGCAATAAAAAACTTTGGAATGTTTGCTTTTGTAGTTTTGGCAGGTTGCGTTTTGCTTGATTTTGGTATTTTAATTATTATTTTATTGATGCCGGCAGACCTAAGAAATGGTAATACTGGAAGTGTTATTGGTACAAAAAGAGTTGGTAAAACATTAATTACAAAATAATTTCGCAAATATGAGCAACGAAAATGAAGATTTTAAGCCATTATCATTTGATGATGATGAAAATTTCAAACCATTGTCATCCGATGATTATTTTAAAAAAAATGAAAATTTTGTACCAATATCAAACCCCAATATTAACTCAAACGAATTAACTAGTAAAGACAGTAATTTTGTTTTCTTTTTTGGGATTTCTGGGACTGGTAAATCTGTAATACTATCTGCAATTTTATACTATTTAAGAACAAAAGCAGGCGTTTTAAGAACAAAACCCGGTTCGCCAAATTCAAAAGAAGCACAAGTACTCTTAGCTGATTTTTTTGAAAATATTAGTATGGGTATTCTTCCAAGTAGAACTGCTAGAGATCAAGTTACTAGAATGGATTTTATTTTTGAGCCTAATAATAAATCTAAAAAAATTCATCCAATAAACTTAACATTTTTGGAAATAGCAGGACAAAATCTTCAAGAAATTACAAGGGGTGGTAACTATCATAGTAAAATAGAGGTTTATTTAAATGCAAAAGTTCGCCTTAATATAATTATTGTTACAAGCTATGACACTGCGCACAAAGATGATTCAATAATTAATGAGTTTTTTTGTGATTTAGAAAGAAGAGGATATAGTTTGAAAGAATTGGATGTTTTACTCGTTGTTTCAAAATGGGATATGTCAGGCAGAACTGATGTATCAACAGAGGAAGAATTAGAGAACTTTGTTCAACAAAGATTACCAATGACTAACAATGTTATCAACTCATATGAATTGAGTAAAACATTTTTTACAATAGGAAATATTGAGAAAACTCCCAATAGTGAAAAAATTACTTTGTTGAATTTATCTTCAGCTGAAATAATTTCTAAATGGCTTTACGAAACAATTGTTGGCTATCCGTTAGATTATGAAGGTACTTTTTGGGAACGAATTAAGTTTAGCTTTTAAATATGGAAAACGTACATTTTTTTGCTTTTGCAACCTTAGGTCACCCGAGTGATTTTCAGCAGGCATGTTTATTGTCTACTAAAAATAAATTAGCCCATAAGATTAAGCTATTTGAATTAACACACGCAATTAAAGTATTCCCAAAAAGTAAATTATATTCAGTAAGATTTGAGAGAATTAATGGTGAAGTTTATATTTCTTATTCAATATACACCTATACAAAAGAACTTTTGTCCGATAGAGACGGGACATTTATAGGTTCAAGTTTTTTATTTTCCAATGAAGTACCTGATGAAAGTATTGTAATAGAAAATTTAGTAAAATTTCATAATATAATAACTAGTAAAAATGTAAAAGATGATAGACTTTTAATAAATCATGTTAAAGATTTTACTTTACCTAAATCAATTTACAATGACTTTAATAGTATAACATTTAATGCTACTAAACTTGATTCAAATTTGGAATTATCAAATTCCAATTCTAGTATTGTTGTTTGGTCTACTGAACTAAATCTTGCAAATAGTTTCAAAAAGGTAGTTGAACTTTTTGAAAAATACGATACTATTTATTTAACTGAAAGTAAAGAAATTGCCGAATTTGCTAGAAGTAGAGGAATATATAAAACTATTAATAAAACTGATTTTATTAATGAAATAAACACTCTAAGCGAAGAGAGAAATCGCAAAAGAGAACTATCAATTTCCGAATTTAAGATCGAGATTCAAAGAATTGACGAGGCAAAAAAACAAACAATTCTGGAATATAAAAATCTAATTGAGCAAAATGAAAGAGCTCATCTTGAAAATGATAGAAAGCTGAAGGAATCTAAGGATAATATCACTAAAATTGAACAGTTTTTTGATGATTTTCTAAATAAGACTAATCTTTTAATTAATCATTTAAGTAACAATAGTGGGAAATTAGATGAAGTCAAACAAGCTCATAATAGGAACAAAACTCTATTCAACAACGGAATAAGCGATTTCAAAAGACCTAATTATAACATAACGTCAATTTCAAAACCCAAACCCAAAGGAAATTTACATGTTGAACACGAACGCCAAGTATTGGAGCAATCGGCCAGTCAAAAAAACATACAGAATTGGGAAAAGGATGAAAAAATAACATATAAAGTTGACATTTTTAAGCTTGCCACCTTTGTATTGTCTTTCTTACTCTTACTTACTTGGATTTACTTTTTGTTTATAAAATCGAATTCAAAAACTGTTAACCCAATAATTCCAAAGAGAGAAGTCGTAACAAACAGTTCAACGGAGCATGGATATGAATCTTCCAGCATTGATTCAATTGCCGATTTGAACCCAATATCAAATTCAATTCTGAATGAGAATGATTATAGAATTGTAGCAAGTAAGTTAAAGACCAATATGCGATTGGATAGTGTTGTAAATTTAATTTTTCATTTAAATCCTAAGGAAATTAATACCTACTATTCCAATCAAGCTGAATTGTATGGAAAGTATCTTGTCCAGAAAAATCAAAACTGCTTTTTATTTAATAATGAATCTTATTATTTTATAACTGACACATTAAAGACAATACCAGCTTACAAGAAAAATTTATGATATATTTTCTAAAAATACTATTTATTTGTCTTGCTTTAATGAGTTGCAAACACCCAGAAAAGGAAAAATATCAACGGAATCTTGGTAGTAAAGATTTTCAAGAGCCTAAAGAGAATACAGTTAATATAAATGAAGTACATACTGATGGATCAGGTTATCCAGTAAATCAAAATGTACTCACAATGGAGGTTGAAAACGGAGTTAGATATTTATGGATTGAAATAAACGGAATTAAACTACGCTTCATATTCGATACGGGGGCAAGTAATATTTGCCTTTCACCAGCTGAGGCGTCCGTACTGTACAGGCAAGGAACGTTGCAAAAAGAGGATATTATTTCAAAACAATATTTTCAGGATGCCACAGGAAGAATATCAGAGGGCACCAAAATTAATTTGAGGAATGTGAAAATAGGGAATTCAGAACTTACTAATGTAGAAGCTACAATAGTTGATAATGTTAATGCCCCACTATTACTTGGTCAATCAGTGTTGGAAAGGTTTGGATCAATTGAAATTGATAACAAGAATAATGTAATTATTTTCAAGTGAAATTTAGGGTAGCCAAAAATGTAAAATGGAATAATAAAGAAAATCGTAAACTTTTGGATATTTTTGTTTAGGTAACCAGCGTTACCTTCATAATTTATTTCTAGATTTTAGTTTCCCACATGTATATTGTATTTTAGAAATTTATCAATATTCCCCCCGTTAAAATTGATACTTAGCTTTAGATAAACTTCAAAATAATCAACACTAAACTTACCAAAATAGCGTAAGAATTCACCAGGTTTGTACTGTTTGACAAAGGATAACCAAGCATTTTTTGTTGGAATATACTGCTCCGGTTCAATTAAGTGTTTTGAGGCTCTCATCTCTTCATTTATGTATTCTATTAAGTCTTGTTTTTTTATACGATTAAACTCTTTTCTTATAACATAATTGCTTTTCAAATTGGGATAAAAAATTAATACTTTTGCATTTAATAAATTCTTATAAGCAGCCCTAAGCTTTATAGATGCTCTCCGTGAATTATTCGAAGTTTTTTCATCAGTTTTTCTTTTCAGTTTTTTTTTATTTAAAAAAGGTAGATCAATTTTTGTAGTATATTTTGAATTGTTGAGTTTTAAAAATTGACCAACATTCTGACTATCGTTCCATATACTTGCATAAAAATTTGTTATTCGTTCTATTTTGTTTACTTGATAGCCTTTGGGTAATTCAAAGGATATGAATGAGTTTTGAATATCTTCATGAGAAGAAGTGTAAAAATTCATATCGATAGTATCCTCTATTAGTAATGAGTCGCATATAGCATATTTGTAAAACAAATAATACATTTCTTCTCCATTTTCATCACTATAAGTGATTAAATCACTTGTTTCTATGTTGCATTTTTGAGAAGTTCTATTACAAGAGGTAATAAATATTGATATTATAGTAACGAAAAATACAAACCTTTTTATACTTTTTTCTTTCCTATTCATGCCAACTAGTTTTTACTCATTTTAATCCTCTGTAAGTTGTTTTAAGTTAATATTTGTTCCTACATCGGTGTCAATTTTTTTTCCATAGTACTTAGTACGTCTTTTTCGTAAACAATCAAAAAATGATTTAATTGTTGCGAAAAATTCTCTAACAAAATACTTTCGCCTGCCCATCGTTTGTTTGGTAGTATAACCGTTTACCTTTATCCCTTTTTGTTTAGCTATATAAATGGCCCTGGGTAGATGAAAACCTTGTGAAACGATAATTGCATTGTCTACATCGAAAACAACATTTGCTCGCTCCATTGTTGAGTAAGTATCAAAACCTGCATAATCACCAAATATATTGTTTTGTGGTATTCCGTTTCTTACAAGATAATTGTTCATTACAGAAATCTCATCATAGTCACCTTTCCCATTATCGCCAGAAACAAGAATTTTTTTAATTTTTCCCCTTTTGTATAAAGCAATTACATCGTCTAATCTGTATTTAAGATAGTTACCCGGCTCCTTGTTTTTTTTAATAGCGGCTCCTAAAACAATCGCAAATTCAGCATTTTGAATATTTTCAATGTTGAAAAAAATATAAGGCTTTGTTTTATATTTCACATAGAGGGGTATGGAAAGTATTGAAAGAAGAGATATGATGATGTATGCTATAATATATCTTTTTGAAAATATTTTTTTTGTAATGGAAGACATAGATTCTTTCTTATTTGTGTTGATGAAAATTGTTCAGGTTTCGCCTGCATCTTTTTTAGTAAATTTAGCTAATTTTGATTTTCAAAGGTTCTTGTTTAGTATTGATCACATTTTTTTTGAGTAATCAAAATTTTGTAAATTATCATTTTTTTATAGCTAATACCGCTAGTTTTTCTTCCATAAGTAAAAAAAGAATGAAAAATAAAGAGTTTTATGATTTGATATTTATGAGTTCGTTGTATGTAAAAGGATTAAATAGTCTACTAAGATTTATTATTATTAGCAGTGTAGGTAATTTCTTTCCAATTGATATAGCTTCAATTAAATAAATCTATTATCAACTCGCCCTTTATTTTTCTCTCCAACTCCAGGGGGCAATGGGGTTTATGTCGGCCCAAAGGCCCAGTTTTTTTTGGCGGGCTTGGCTCTCCAATTGGGTATAGTATTGCTCGTTTGAATATTTAATAAAATGCCATGCGTAACCATTTTTTACTAACTCCTCATTAATACAAATATTGCCTAGGTATACGGTTGCTATTATTCTTTTATACCTATCCGTTTTGCCTTCGCTTTTTACCTGTACCTCTTTGCCAAAACATAAGTCCGAAGCAAATTGCTTTGCCATTTTACCAAAGGGTTGCTTTTTTTCGGGGCAGTCAATATGTGCAAGTCTAACTGTTATGGTTTGCTTTTGGTATAACACCTGAAAGGTATCCCCGTCTTTAATACCCACTACCTTGCCTGTAAAGTTTAACGGTAACTTTTCTGAACTATTACTTTTACAATTTGCAAATAATAAAAAGGCGCTTATAATAAGTAGTCTCACACACACACAGTTTAATTACGATTTTTATTATCTTCTGAAGGTGCTAAAAAAAGTTTATAAATTCCAAAACACCCAAGTCCAACCATTAAAATAAAGCCAATAATAGTGCCAGCATTAGCACCCATTTCTCCTAGTACTTGAAATGAAGAAATAATCACCATAACACAAAAAATACCTAAAATAATTTTTACCAGTATATTCATAATTTTATTTTTTCTTACACATTAAAAATGTGTTTTTCCTATAAAATATTTTATTAATTAAGTCTCTTAAATTGCCATAAGTATTTTAAAACTTTAGTGAGTTAAAATTAGTATACATTTTTTAACATAACACGCAAATAGATCTATTCATTTTGTAGTGGAGACTTGCCTTATTAGAAAATACATCCTAAAAGGAGATACGTCTTTGTAGTAGACGAGAAGTTTTTTCATTGCTCAAGTTTTATAGTGGAAAACCGTTAGGCACAAATATACAAGCCTAACCCAGTTTTTCTAAAAAAAAGCAACCTTGCTTTTATGTTTTTTTAAAAAAGCTAATAATATTTATTTTTTATATAATATAAGATTCGGTTTTTGGCATTTCGGAGGGGGGTTTATAGCTTTTTAGCTTCTGGCGCAACAAATTATGGGCATAGTATAAAATGTTGCTCCAAGGCTATTGAGATAAGCGCAATCTAGCAAGTGCTATTTGTTTGTGTAGAAAGCTTGCCCATAAAAAACACTATTAATAAGCAGATTCAAAACTGCTTATTTTGTTTTATATGTCTGTATTTGGAGTTTTTTGTGTTATTATACTTCTTATTATCACAAATTTTACGATGTATTTTTTAAAATTTTTGCCTGTAGAAAAACTAGCTACAGTGTAAGCAGGCCAAGGGCAGGAAATAAAAAAATGCCTGATGTAGTAAAACTATGAATAGACGATCTACCTATTTTATAACCCCTTCCTCGCTTCGGCTTCTTGCATTTCTTGCTTGGCATTGGCCAATAGATATAAAAAATACACCCCTGCAAATAGGCTTATACAGGCTAATATAATGCCGATTACACTGCCAGAATGAATGGCTTTTGCCATGCAAAATCCTACTAACATCATAAACCCAATAATAATGCCGCGGTTAATTGTTTGTCTTGATAACATAAGCGATGGTTTGTGCCGGTAAGGGCGGTTACTGAAGGTGATTTACGCTTAGATGCCTCCATAAAATGTTTCCATAAAATTTTGCAAAAAATAATTGGGCTTGCGTTTAAACACTTAATGCTTGTAGCATAGGGTAGGGGATGCCCACCCGTAAAGGTGTAACATTATTGGCTGATATATTTTCGAGTAAGTAAAGCGCTTTTACTTTTTCATATCATCTATTGGCTTAGTTGGTTTGTAAAGCCTGGTTAGGTTTTTGCCTTGTTATTATCCAACTGTTCTTTGCGCTCTTCGGCAATTTTTTTGAGCGAGTGGATACTAACGTTTAACTCAAACCCAATTAATAACACCAGCGAATTGATAAATACCAATATCATTAATATAAGCACAGTACCAATGGAGCCGTATAGCTGATTGTAATGCCCAAAACGACTAACCCACCAGGAGAAGGCTGCCGTCATTACCAACATTAATACCGTTGCTAAAAGGGAGCCAGGGTTTAGCAGGGGCCATTTTTTTTCGGTACTGGGAGCGTAGCGGTATATGAATGAAATGCAACAAAAAAATAATAACACTATCACTACCCAGCGGGCATTCACAATAATGGTGCGTGCAGTGGCATTTTCTATTCCTACAAAATCCAATACCACACCCCTGGCCATTAATAAAAGCAAGGAGGCAAACACAAATACAAAATGCACCATCGTTATTTTTAAGGCTACTCCTCTTATTTGCAAGGCCGATCTTTTTTTAAATCCAATATACTTTTTATCAAAAGAACGCATCATCCCCATCATTGCATTGGAAGAAAAAAACATGGATAAAATAAAACCAAACGATAATAAACCATTGCGGGGTTTATTAATAAAATCTTCTAAAAAATGAATGAGTATGGCATGGTCTTTTTCGCCGGGAATGATATCCCGTATTAATCCAAACAACTCTTCTTGCAACTTTTGTGTAATGGGTAAAAATGGAATTAAGGTAAACAGAAAGATAATAGCTGGTGGAATAGCCATCACAAAATTAAAAGCAATAGCAGCCGCTCGTTCCGTCATGCCCACTGTTTTTACTTGCTGTATAAAAAAGCCCACCACATCATACAACGGTATACCGCTAAAGCCCGGCAACAATGTTTTTTTACTTTTTGCTACCACCCACCTTGCAAGCCAGGTAGCACTAATTAGGTTTCCTATTTTATCAAATATGGTCATTATTGGGGTTGCTGCTGTTTGGCTTTTTTAGAAGAGTCCATTCGTCGGGTAAGCTCCGTTTGATATAACCGTGCATATTTTAAATGATCGCTATAGTTACTGGTAAATACACTGGTGCCATCAAATAGATGACTGGCTACAAAGTAAAGATAATCCGTGGTAGGCGCCTGTAGTACTGCCTCGATGGTTTCTGTACTGGGTGTACAAATAGGGCCGGGTGGTAAGCCCGTATACATATACGTATTGTAGGGCGAGTTAACAGCCAAATGCGTTTTTAAAATCCGTTTCAATGAAAAATCTTTAGTAGCATATTTTACAGTGGGGTCGGCTTGTAGCTTCATACCTGTTTTAATACGGTTGAGATAGGTACTGGCAATTTTAAATTTATCGGCTTTAATATTCGTTTCTTCTTCTACAATGGAAGCCATCGTAGTTACTTGTATGGGCGTAAGTTTTAAGGCGGCGGCTTTTTCTATTCTGGTGGGTGTCCAAAATTTTTTGTACGCAGTATAGAGTTGCTGCATTAGTTTATCGGGGGTGCTATTCCATTTGTGGGCATAAGTATCGGGTATTAGCAAAGCCATCACCGTATTGGTATCTACCCCAAATTTTTTAAGAGAGTCGTTGTTATTCAAGTAGCTAATCATTGCCAATGAATCAAACTGTACATCGTAGCGTTTGCCGGCGCCCATTCTACCTGCAAACAATTCTTTTGTACGTTCTTTATTAATTACCAGCTTTACCAAATCTTGATCGCCATTGCGCAGCATCCGAACTACGGTAAATATACTGGTGCCGTGTTTAAATTTATACCGTCCGGGTTTGGGTGCTTTGCAGCGTAAAATTTTACAAGCTAAATCGAAGCCGCTAGTGGAGCTGCCCATTTTTTCTAATTCATTTTTTACTTTGGTAAAATCATCGGTAGGCTGTATATATATGTATTTGTTTTCTTTATTATGAATAGCTGGTTTATAAAGTTTATAACCGATGATACCGACTACTATTACTAAAACCACTAGAACAGATACTATTATTTTCTTACGCATGCTATAAAAAAGGTTGATTAATTGGATGGACTGTTAAATGAGGATGAGCAATATGCGGTTGAACGCAGGCCCGCTTTAATGCGGTTAACAACAGCGCCATCAAGGTACTGCTGGCCCCATAAAAATTTTGGCGGATGCTATTGCTAAAAATCATTACTGCAATTTACTTCTTCTAGTATAAACAAAAGCCCCGCTTGCAATTACAAGCGGGGCTTTTGAAAATATTTTATTATTACTGTCCTGCTGGTGCGCTATTAGTAGCAGGGGTAGTAGCCGGCGCCGTTGTAGGGGCGGTAGGCTGTGCTGCCGGTGCAGCGGGTGTGGTTGGTTGCTTTTGTGCAGGCATAGGGTAGGTAGTGGTACCTTGTGAACTGCTATTGGCACTGCTACCCGGTTTTACACTGGTAAAAGCTACAGAAAGTAAGCAAAGCAGGGCAATAGCACCTGCAAATACCCAAGTACCTTTTTCTAATACATCGGTGGTTTGCTTTACACCCATAAATTGGTTGCTAATGCCGGCAATATTGCCACTAAGTCCGCCACCTTTTGGGTTTTGAATTAATACAATAAGGCCTAATATAACGGCGGCTAGTATAATTAAAATTACAAATAGAATGGTCATAATGTTTTCTTTAAATCGTCTATAAGGGATGCAAAGTAAACGCTTTTATCGGGTTCCTGCAAACTTAATTTGTGGTACAAATCAATGGCTTTTTGGGGATGGCCTTGCTTGGCCCACACTTCGGCCATAGCCTCGGTTATTACTTCTTTTTCGGTAAGGGAGTGCTGTGCCATTTGCGCTACTTTTTTTTCCGATAGGGGATTGCTATGCTCGTTAATGGCCGCAATGGGCGTTTGGCGCAATACTTTTAACCAATCGGTAAAACTTTTTACTTGATGGCCAAATTTATCTACCGGTTTTTCGTCTTGCTTTAGCTTTATGCCAAGGGCAGCAAAATAATCTACGGTGTGATAGGGCTCAAAAGTTAAGGGAGTATTAGCCGCATCAAGTGTGGCACCTATAGCCACATTACTTAAGTTAGTTGGTAATTTGATAGGGCTAACCGTTTCTTGTGTGGATGAATGATTAGCTTCCGCCTCCGCAGCGGCTTGGGTGGTAGGCATGGTTTCCACAGCTTGTACATCGGTTTGCAAAGCGTTGTTGCCTATGCCTTGTTCATCATTAGGGTTAAGGGTAGCGGGGGCTGCTGCTTCCATAGCTGGTGGTGTGGCTTGGGCTATGATTACCTCCTCCTGCCTACCTGCAGCAGGATTGGCAATAATGGTAGCGCTGCCCGTATCATTCATTAGCTGCTCCACCCACAATGGGTTGTGAAAGTATAAAAACGTTTTTTGTAATTGTTGATGATACTGTTCGGGCTTTTCTGTTTTTAATTTTTTGGTGAGCAATAACTGAGCGGCACCAAAATGGGGGTTACTATCCGCAAAAGATTGTAACTCCTGTAAACTACAGAGCTCCAGGCTTTCTTTTTTAAAAAGCGATTTTACTAGTTGATTAATGTGCATATTCAATCGGCGTACAAGATAAGCTGCTGTTACCAGTTAGAAAAGAGTTTATTAAAAATTTCATCGGTTAATGTTCTAATCATTTCTTCCAACAGTGCCCCTTCGGCTTGTTGTAAGGTTTGATTGCCCCCAAATTCAAAGGCTCGGCTAACGTCATATTCATTGGGCGTTTCTATTTTTTTTCCACTTTGTATGATGTGAATAGTAACGGTAATTCTATTGTTTGCCGCCTGCTGGCCCGATATGGCGGAGGTACTTAAAGCATAGTCTCTAATTTCGCAGGTAAGTTCCCAATCCGCCTCTTCGCTATTGGTTAAGGTAATTTTTGTTTGGCTATTAAATTTTTGGCGCAACTTATCTGTCAGTCGGGGGCTTAATTGCGGATTGACATAGGGCGCTCTATTTTCAATATAAGCTATCCTAATATTTTTTACCGAATCGGGCCCGGGAATGGTAGCATCATTAAACCGATAAATACCACAAGCCGAAATAAGGGTGGTAAGATAAAAAGCAAATGCAATTAGGGGGAAAAGATAGATGGTGTAAGGCATACGGCTACCTTTCATTTTTGCTATGCTAATCCCTAAGCCTTTTGTCCTTACTCCGTTTTTATTATTCTTCAATATCATATTCTTTAAGCTTTCTGTAAAGGGTTCTTTCGCTAATGCCTAAATCCGCCGCCGCATCTTTTCTTTTGCCTTTGTGTTTTTTAAGTGCTTTAATAATTAATTCTTTTTCTTTATCAATAATGTTAAGGCTTTCTTCTACCTCTACATGGTCGTGTATATTATTATGTGTTTCATAAAGCACGGGCGCCGGTTGCAGTTGTGGAATAGACGGTGCTGCATGGCCCATGGTTACGGGTAAA
This sequence comes from Bacteroidota bacterium, assembly GCA_039796695.1. Taxonomy (GTDB): domain Bacteria; phylum Bacteroidota; class Bacteroidia; order Chitinophagales; family Chitinophagaceae; genus JJ008. Next base: position 318,841 of record JBDKJF010000001.1, on the reverse strand, counting down.
TGGGATAAGGTTTCTGTTGCTTTTAATTCATTGATGAAAGATTGGTTTTGTGCCGCCACCGATGGATTTTGCAACATTTCTAAAAACATTTTTTTTAACTCGGTTACATCTCTTTTCATATCAAAAAAGAGCTTGTATAAAATTTCTCTTTCATTAGCAAACTCCGATCCGCTGCTACTATTACCAGCTAATACCGGCATACGATTAACCGAAAATGGTTGTAAAAATTGCTGTAAACTTGTTGCGTTAATATTTTTATCAACCGAAAGTACCGATATCTGCTCAGCAATATTTTTTAATTCCCGCACATTACCCGGCCAGGGGTAGTTTATTAACAGTTGTTTAGCGCTCTCATCTAGCTGTACGGATGCGGCTTTGTATTTGGTAGCAAAATCGGCTGCAAATTTTCTAAATAGCAAGTGTATATCTTCTGGTCTATCATGCAAGGCGGGCACTCGTATGGGCACGGTACTTAAACGGTAATATAAATCTTCTCTAAACTTACCAACTTGTACTAGTTGCAATAAATCTTTATTTGTAGCGGCAATTACCCGCACATCTGTTTTTTGTACTTTAGATGAGCCTACTCTTATATACTCACCGCTTTCCAAAACCCGCAACAAACGAGCCTGTGTGCCCAAAGGCATTTCACCTATTTCATCTAAAAAAATTGTGCCGCCGTTTACCGTTTCAAAATAACCCTTGCGGGCATCGGCTGCTCCGGTAAAGCTACCTTTTTCGTGTCCAAACAGTTCGGAGTCGATGGTGCCTTCGGGTATAGCACCACAATTAACCGCTATAAAAGGATTATGCTTTCTGGCAGATAAGGAATGTATGATTTGCGAAAACACTTCTTTACCTACACCGCTTTCGCCATTAATAAGTACGGTTAAGTCGGTATTGGCTACTTGTATAGCCACTTGCAACGCATAGTTTAAGGCGGGTGCATTACCTATAATACCAAACCTGTTTTTAATTGATTGAATATCCATTGTAGTGAATAGTTAATAGCTAATAGTTAGGTGGGTGCATTTATTTGCACGGCTTACCACTATCGACTAATTATTTTGAACGATAGTTCCCAACATTGTACCCTGTGTACATTCTTCTGCCCTTACAATCGCAAAGTCGCCTTTTTTATAATCACCGCCTTGCTTAGGAAATACAAATACTTTTCCTTCGGAGCTGCGGCCCATCCAATGTGCATCACTTTTTTTACTATCTCCCTCAATCAGTATCTTAAATAATTTACCGAGGTCTGCTTTATTACTCTCCAATGAAAGGCGGTTTTGTAATTCCACCACTTCGTATAGTCTTCGTTTCTTTACATCTAGTGGCACATCATCTTCATACCGCCGCTGCGCCAATGTGCCTGGCCGCTCGGAATAAAAATACATATAGGCGTAATGGTAATTAGCATATTGCATGATGGATAATGTATCCTGGTGGTCTTCTTCCGTTTCTGTACAAAAGCCAGTAATGATATCGGCACTTATCCCGCAACCGGGAATAATTTCTCTTATTCTATCCACCTTAGCCATGTACCACTCTCGAGTGTAAGTGCGGTTCATTAATTGTAAAATGCGGGTGCTACCGCTTTGCACCGGTAGGTGTATGTAATTGCAAATGTTTTCATACTTGGCAATAGTATACAACACTTCATCTGTAATATCTTTTGGGTGAGAGGTAGAAAATCGCACTCTTAATAATGGGGAGATGCGTGCTACCTGCTCTAATAATTGGGCAAAGGTTATTGCCTTTTCTATTGCCCCGTCCCTTCTATTAATAGAAGGGGCTTTGCTCGCTGAAATTACTTGCGCCGCTTTTTCTGTAGTAAGCGCATTGCTTTGTAGATGCAAAGCTCCACCTTCGGAGGGGTTGGGGGAGGCCGTAGAGACAAAATAATAACTATCCACATTTTGCCCCAGCAGGGTTACCTCTCTATATCCTTTCTCAAATAGATCTTTACATTCGGCTATTATGCTTTCATTGGAGCGGCTTCTTTCCCTGCCTCGGGTAAAGGGTACTACACAAAAGGAGCACATATTATTACACCCTCGCATAATGCTAACAAAGGCTGATACACCATTACCGCCCAAGCGTACGGGGGCTATGTCGGCATAGGTTTCTTCTCTACTCAGCAGCACATTTATTGCTTTGTGGCCACTTTCCGCTTGTTGTATTAGCGTAGGCAATGAGCGGTAGGAGTCGGGCCCCACCACCATGTCTACTAATTTTTCTTCTTCTAAAAATTGGGCTTTTAACCGTTCGGCCATGCATCCCAACACCCCAACCAACAGATGTTTTTTACTTTTCTTAAATTTTCTAAACTCCGTAAGGCGCTTACGTACGGTTTGCTCTGCTTTTTCTCTGATGGAGCAAGTATTAATTAATATAAGGTCGGCCTCTTCCACATTACGGGTAGCGCCATAGCCATCGGTATTAAGGATGGAGGCCACTACTTCACTATCGGCAAAGTTCATGGCGCAGCCATAGCTTTCTATATAAAAGCGTTTGGTAAAGGCATTTGGATCATTTGAAAAGGGTGCAAATGCTTCGCCCTGCCTGCTTTCATCGTGTACTTTATTTTCGGTAGCTATATCCAACATAAAAAGTAAAAATAGGCTGCAAATATAGAACTAAAGCGGCTATTTATGACAGTATGGCAGGTGTATAATGTATCGAAATGCGAAATTTTGGGATAAGCGGAAAGGATAGGCCTCTCGTAAGTTAAATGCTAGCCATCATTTATTAAATGATACCTAAAACTTCATTCTTTTCAGGCTAATGATTGTATACAATGGATAAATACATGCTCCAACTTTTATGATGGAGGTAGTAAGTATGGGGGCCTACTTGAATTGATAGTGCGACAAAAGAGGCCTCAATTATTCAACCCCCATAGCGGTAGAATCCCTGCCATAGCAGGAGGTAATAAAACATTACAGGTTAAAGTGGGGTAAGCTTTCTGATACAGTTATTGTCTCTATCGGCTATAAAAATATTTCCAAATTTATCGGCCGCCATACCGCTATTACAATTAAAGAATTGTGCAGCAAGCCCTGGACCATTAATGAGTCCCTGGCCGCTTCCTCCTGCAATGGTGGTTACATACCCCTCGGGTGTTACTTTTCTTACTCTAGGGTCTCCATTGTCTTGAAAATAAAAAACAAAGCCTCCTTTACCCACGGTAATGGCCGTAGGGTTGCCAAGTATTGCAAAAGCACCAAAACCGCCTTCGTATACGCCAGGCATATTTAAAATTGGGTTTCCGGCCAACGTAGAAACGGTACCAGCAGCTGTAATTTTTCTTATTACCCCGCTACCTCCTTCTGTTACATACAATGTATTTAAACTGTCTATACTTACCGAACTTATACTGTTAAAGGCAGCATTGGCAATAGGACCATCGCCATAGGTAAATCCAAACCCAGCATAATGGCTTACAAAACCTTCGGGACTAACCTTTCGTATTATATTTTCTTGCGCAAAATAAAGATGGTTGTTTTGATCGATAACCAAACCCGCAGTTATTCCCAAAGTAGCAGTGTTGCCTGGACCATTTACTTGACCACCATATGTACCATTTCCAGCAAAAGTACTAACCACTCCATTGCTAATTTTTCGTATACGAAAATTATCCATCACATATAAAGTGCCATCTGAGGTTACACAAATATCGCTAGGGCCATTAAATTGTGCTGTGGCTACAGGCCCATCGGCAAAGCCACCAACTCCAGTGCCGGCTATGGTGGTTACCACACCAGTATTGCTAATTTTTCTGATACGGTTATTGTATTTTTCGGAAACATAAATGTTGCCATCAATATCAATACATATATTTTGTGGCCCCCTAAAGCGTGCCGCCGTTCCAGTTGCATCAAGGTAGCCATACAGATTTGACGAACCGCCCGCCCATGTGCTTACTTGATATTGCACGGTAGGATAGGCACAGGCCTTTAAATCAAGATTTGTATTTGTATTGACGTTGGTGGCGTAAGTATAGGGTATACTCACTTGTCCATTAGATAAGTCTTTAGCAATAATAGTGTAACTGGTACCTATACATTTAGTAAAGGCAAAACTAAAATTACCGACTGAATCAGTAGTTAAAAAACTAACCTTCTTTTCAAAAAACAAACTTAGCTGTGCCGCTGGTAGTAGCTGATTAGTACAATTTTTAACAGTGCCTGCAAATACTATTTGATTCGATCCTAGATCGATAGCAATGGTACCCACTTGTGTATCCTGCGTAAATGGGCCTAAAGGTTTGGAATATATACTACCATTACAATCATTCAACAGCTCCATCGATAAATTAGCATTAGCGGGTACATAACCACTTATTTGCCCAGCAGCATCGGTATACCCACATACCGATAAAAAAGGTGTACCCAACGTACTCAATAAATTTATTCGCACCAAGGCATTGGCAATGGGATGTTGCGTAATGTTTTTAATAACCATTGAAAGGTTGACCAGTTGTTCCACACTTACATCCCAATTCCAAAAGCTAAAATGTTTTACAGTCCCCACGTATTGGTTTCCAGCTTTTGTGGCCCTCCCTTCTTGCTTCCAAATGCCGGTTGTTTCATCCACATACCACAAGGGAATAGTAGCAGGCGCTACGGCAAGGTAGGCACTTGGAATAGGGTAGTTGATAGTAGCCTGTTTGTTATCGGCTAAATTTAATTTTTGCCCCGTAGAAGTTACTATTTCCACTGCCAGCATCCCGAACGATTGTAATACCACATTTTTATTAGTACTATCAAGGCCGATTAATGCGCCTGGTAAGGTTGTAGTAATACTGTTTTGCGAAGGGTCGATAACTTTTGCATACACATTTACCGTGCCCGTATACGCTAAACCTGTAGTAGGATTAACAAAACTATTGGCACTAAATACAATAGATGCGCCGCCAACAGTAACGGTACCACCCGTACTGGCATTAACGGTAACGGCCAATGGTCTTTTTAATAATTGAATTTTTACAAAATTTCCTCCCTTGGCCGAAGCGCTAAAAACACGGTATCCGGGAAAAAAACCGGGACTGGTGGCGGTTACAAAACTTTTATGCTTGTCTAATACTATTTGTGGGAAAGAAAAATTTCCATTGCTATTGGTAGCGGTAGTTTCTAGGTTTACTTTTATTCCAGCACCACTAATGGGGTTATTATTTTCATCAACAACTAAACCTGTTAAGTTGCTCGTAATAGGCATGGAAGGAATATTGATACCGCCACCTGGATTACTACCTCCACCCCCCGAGGTACCACCATCTATCAACTCTTTTTTTTTACATGCAACAAAACAAATGGATACTATAAATAAGAGTAAAGATGATTTTAGCGACATCGTCGTAATATTAGGTTAACACTAAACTAATCAATAAAATTTACATTTACTTTACATAAGTTAAAAGGCGTAGTAGCAGTGTAAATACCTAAAAGTAATTGTGGCATTACTATTTTTGGGGGTTTCTCAATACCATTATTGCAGGCCTATAGCAAATTATTAAAATAGTAATCAGCCGCCACTACATTTTCAATACAAGTTCTTTTTACATTTACCGTCTATTTATTGAAGTGAAACGGATCTTTCTTACATATTTATTGGCTATTTGCTTTTTACAAAAAGCGCAAGCACAAGGCATTTTAACGGGTACTATTTTAGACGATAAAAAAAAGGCAATTGAAAACGCCACGGTGCAATTAATAGCTTTTACAGATTCGGCTAAAAACAAATCTACTATTACTACCCAAGAAGGGGAATTTACCTTTACGGGTATTGCAATGGGGCTTTACCGGCTTAAAATAAGTTACGTAGGTATGCAGCCCCTCACCATCGATAGTTTGCATTTTAGAAGCCAACGGTTGGATTTTAACCTTAACGACCTACTGCTAAAACCGGCCGGCTCCCAAGGTCTTGAAACATTGATTGTATATGCTGAAAAACCATTGATACAATCGAAAGATGGCAATATAACTTTTAATGCTAGCGAATCGGCCTTAGCTGCAGGTAGCAATGCCAGCGAGCTGCTAACCAGCGTACCGCTAGTGGCTAAAGATGCTACGGGTAAAATTACCGTTAGGGGCAAAGAACCCAAAATACTAATAGATGATAAACCGGTGGAGCTAAACCTGCAACAATTACAAGAACTATTAGAAAGTATGCCTGGTAGCTCTATTGAAAAAATAGAAGTAATGACCAACCCACCACCCCAATGGGCCAATGAGCAAGGGGGCGTTATTAACATAACTACACGTAAAGGGAAAGTGGGCAAAACAGGTCGCCTACATATTAGCGGCGGTACCCGGGGAGAATTGGCGGTAAGTGGCGCCTATAATTATCGTAAACAAGGGGTGGTGTTAAGTATAAATGGGGGAGTGGGGTATACTCGCTTACCCGGCGATGGGTATTCTATCCGTAATAATTTTTATGCAGACTCAAGTAATTATTTTAATACCAAAAATAATTTTTTAAACAAAAGCCTTCGGCCCAACCTGCGGCTCAACTTGGATTATGATGTCAATAAATTTACATCCATTAACCTGGTATTGAGTTTTCATCAAAGTAAAAATAACAACCGCAATGCCACTACGTATACTAACATTAATCGTTTTGGAAATATTTATAGGTTGAGCGAAAGAACTATTTTTAATGACAATGAAAACTATACACCGGGGGGCAGCCTTAGCTATTTAAAAAAAGGAAAACAATTGGGCGAGCAGCTAAAATTATTACTTTCATTCAATACCACTGCTACCAACGCCGATAGAGATTTTTATCAACAGTTTTTTTATGCAGATCATACACCCAATGGAGTAGACTCAACCCAGCAGCAACTCAATACAAACCGTAATCATCAGTACACCTTACGAGTGGATTATAATAAGCCGCTTAAAAATAAAAAAACATTGCTTGCCCTAGGCACTTATTATACCCTTAGCACCAGCTATGTATTATCAAATGCATACTTTTTAAAAAAGCCAGAAGCAATAATGGAAAAATCGGAATTGCTGAGCAATCATTTCCGTTTTCATCAAACCATAACTAACGCTAGAGCATCTATCAAGCAAATTTTAAAAGAAAATTTTAGTGTAACCGCTGGTACAGCTGTAGAAAGAACGGCCATCTGGTTTGAACTATACAAGGAAAATAGAACAGTAAAAAATAATTACTACACCTGGCTTCCCTTTCTTAATATTAACCGTAATTGGAAAGAAAAATTAAACCTTACTATTGCCTATCGACGCAGTATACGCCGCCCAGGTATTAATGAACTAAACCCTACGGTTGATTTTGGAGATCCTTACAATCTTCGTTTTGGTAACGAGTATTTAGAAGCTTCTACTGCTCATAATTTTGATTTGATAGTAGGGCGGACAAAAATAAAATACTTTATAAACATAGGGCTTGGCTACAATATTGTAGAAGCAATTTTTAGTCAAGTTCGTACATTACTGCCCGAAGGAAAAACGCAAATTACTTGGCAAAATATTAGTGGCCGACAGGAGTATGAACTTAGCAGCTGGGGCGGGCTTACGCTGCATAAAAAACTAAGGGCTAACTTAAGTGCCAGCTATACCTACAATGTGTACAGCGCTTTCGATAAAAGGGTTAATCGGTTTAGCAATGGAGGCTCTATTACCTCTACTATCACCGCCGTTTATACGCCCAAAGATGTATGGAGTATTACCAATAGTTTTTCGGTAAATAAATTTGCCAATCCCCAGGGCTTTGCCCGCTGGAACTGGAGTATAAATATGGGGATACAAAAAAAGTTTTTTCAAAAAAAACTAACGGTAACTGTCAATATGATTGACCCTTTTTCTCAAAGAAATAGAAACGTTACCTATGGTACTAATTTTAATTTGCAAAGTTTTAATACTACACAAACTAGCAATATACGCTTTAGTGCCGCCTATAATTTTGCCAATGTAGGTAAAAAGAAAAAGCCGGTAGCCGTACCTATTAAACATTAAGCTGCCGCTTACACATCCTCTTCTTTAAAGGATAATTGTACGGCAGCAAGTTGGGTTACTACCTTTCGAAAATGGATGCCTGCTTTTTCAAGCATTCGTTTAGATGCTTTAAATACATCGCTTCCGGCATATTTATCTGATAAATAAATTACTTCTCCAATACCGGCTTGTATAATGGCTTTTGTACACTCATTGCAGGGAAATAAGGCGGTATAAATTTTACAACCTTTTAAGTCCATGCCAATATTATTTAAAATTGCGTTTAGCTCTGCATGGCATACATAAGGGTATTTGGTGTCTAAAAAATCTCCTTCTTTTTCCCAAGGAAATTCATCATCACTACAGCCAATGGGAAGGCCGTTATACCCAGCGCCTACAATTTTATTTTTATCGTTTACAATACAGGCGCCTACTTGCGTATTGGGATCTTTACTTCTTTTAGCAGAAAGCAGGGCCACCCCCATAAAATATTCATCCCATGATAGGTAATGTTCTCTCTTTTTCACCTCATTTATTTTAGGTAGTGAAAATAGAAAAGATGAGTGAAACCAAGGGGGTTAATTTTTACCCTTCTAGGTGAATGCTGATTACAATCATACGGGATTGTATTTTATCAAATACACTGGAGAAGCGTAGGTTTGGATCTCGAGCATGAACGTTACGCAAACCATTCGTAATTTTTATTTCGGGCGAAAAAATAAAACTATCAAAAAAGAAATTAAAGCCAATACCAAATTCTGGCCCCCAATCGTATTTGCCGATTTTTACTAGCTCTTCCGCTTTTTTGGCGCGGGCATTACTGGCCATATCAATATCACCTTTTATGCCGGCCAATGTGTACACTCTAAAATTTCCAATTCTATCACTTTGAAATTTTACTTGAACTGGAAAACTCATGATAATAGATTCCACTTTTTTTACAGGAGTGTAACTATTATCTACATCCGCATATTTTAATTTGTATTGCAGGTTTCGCTCAATAAACATTAATTGGGGGTTAAACCTTAGTTGAAACCTATTGGAAATACGAGCTGTAGCATGCAACCCTAGTGTAATGCCACCCGCATTGGTAGGTTCGGCCACCAGTACACTATCACTTTCTAAAAAATGATTGGACAAATCGGTTTTAAAACGGGCTAGGTTGGCACCAATGGTAATGCCAAAATAATAGGGTTTTGCGTCGTGGTCTGGTAGCATCATTTCTTTGCCACCGATGGGTTGGGCAAAAGAATAAGTAGGCAAACTAAAAAGCCAAAGTACTAAGCTAAATCCAATTGTTTTCATGCGGGTTTTCTTCCGGTGTAAATGCAGCATATTCCAAAACTTAATGGGGTATATTCAGCTTTTGAGTACCCTAATTTTTTTAATATATCCGTAAACGATTGGCGGTCTGGAAAGGCGCTGGCCGATTCATTTAAATATTCGTAAGCTTCTTTATTTTGCTTAAACCATTTAGCTATTTGCGGGGCCACTATACCCATGTATAATTTATAAAAACCTTTAATAGCTTTTTGTTGTGGTTTTGAAAATTCAATTACCAATAAACTGCCACCGGGTTTTAGCACTCTTTTAATTTCTGCCAAGCCTTTTTCCAAATTTTCGAAGTTGCGAACTCCAAATGCCACCATCACAGCATCAAACGTATTATCGGGATAGTTTATTGCTTCTGAATCGCCTGTAAAAAGCTTGATTTTTTCTTCAAGTCCCTCTTTTTCAATCTTTTTTCGGCCTTGTGCTAGCATACCTTCAGAAATATCTATACCTACAATTTGTGAGGGTTTTAGTATTTTATGCGCCATCAAAGCCATATCGGCGGTGCCAGTAGCCACATCCAATATAAAAGCTGGATTATCTTTTTTTAATAACCGTATGGCTTTTTTCCGCCATCCTACATCGGTACGGGCCGAGAGAAAGCGATTCATTAAATCATACCGTCCTGCTATACGGTTAAACATTTCGGCTACTTGCTCTTTTTTGCCTTTTTCAGATTCCTTAAAAGGAAAAATATGGTCGTGCGGAAGTGGGTTTGACATATTCATGCAAAGATAACACCCATTTGATAGTTGTGGTTTAATACTGTTACTTCGCAGTATAATTATGGATATTATTTCAGCCAAATACTTAATCAGCAGCGCTACTTACAAGCAATGCCCCAAAGCCGATAAGCCCGAATATGCCTTTATAGGCCGAAGCAATGTGGGCAAATCGTCGCTTATTAACATGCTTACGGGACAAACGAAACTGGCCAAAACTTCAGCAACACCCGGCAAAACACAACTCATCAATCATTTTGAAGTGCTATCTACCGATAAAAAAAAGTGGTATTTGGTGGATTTGCCCGGTTATGGCTATGCCAAAAGGGCGCAAACAGCCAGAAATAATTGGGAGAACATGATTGAATCCTACATTCGGAAAAGAGAAAACCTGGTTAATATTTTTGTGCTGGTTGATAGCCGACACGAGCCGCAGCCTATTGACTTAGAATTTGTAAGAAAACTAGGGGAGTGGCAAGTACCTTTTTCTATCGTATTTACTAAAACAGATAAAAATAAACCCGGCGCTACAGTTAGAAATATTCAGCTCTTTTTGAAGGAGTTAGAAACCGAATGGGAGGAGCTTCCACCAAACTTTGCCACCTCTGCCATCGAAAAAGAAGGTAGAAAAGAACTACTAAATTACATTTCGTCGATAAATATTGATATTTCAACTAATTACAAGAAAAACTAAACCAACTTAGTAATGGGGTTTAAAAAAAAATTTGTTATTTTGTGGTACATTTAGAACCTTTTATGAAGTTGATCTTATCCGAAAGGAATATTGTAATATTCCTTTTTGCAGCAGTACTAATTACTTTTGTGATGGCACAAGAGGATAGTAGAAAAATGCAAGTAATACAGGTGGCCGTTACCGCTACCAAGCCGCAACAGCTGATGGCCGTTCAAAATAATATCGCTACTCCACATGCTACTACAACATTAACCTTAAAAAAGGCCAAATAACGAGATTGCTTTTTCTCTCAAAGGTTTTTAGCTTTACGGTATGGCACTCCCCTTTTTTTATATCCCCACTTACCAGGGCGAAAATAGTTTGTTGCTTTTAGAAGATACTAGCCGGCATATAATACAAGTGCTGCGCATGAAGCAGGGCGACCAGCTTAATCTAGTAGATGGTTGCGGACATTTACTAACGGTTGAAATTTGCGAAGCACACAAAAAACATTGTAGCGTAAAGGTGCTACAAATACAAAAAAAAGAAAAGCCACCGCATCAAGTAACGATAGCCATTTCTTTATTAAAAAACACCGATCGCTTTGAGTGGTTTTTAGAAAAAGCAACCGAAATTGGCGTATCTGCCATTATACCACTGCTTTGTGATCGTACAGAAAAAGAAAAGTTTAGATATGAACGGATGCAAGGCATTTGCATTAGTGCGATGTTACAAAGCCAACAGTATTGGCTACCCACGCTTGCCGCACCCATACCGGCTCATCAATTTATTACCGAAGCATCGGCAAACGTAAAGTTAGTGGCCCACTGCCACCCAACTTTTGAAAGAAAAACGATTGGCCACTTTATTACCCCCAACCCCTTAGATACAGTAATACTAATAGGGCCAGAGGGCGATTTTTCTAACCAAGAAATTGAATCGGCTCTACAGCATGGTTTTAGCCCTGTATTATTGGGTAATACAAGATTAAGAACCGAAACCGCCGGCGTAGTAGCGGCTACCTTGCTTTTAGGATCTGCTTAACAGCCTCCCCAAAAGTGTATGCAAAAAATGTTAAAAGATAAATTAGAGTTACCACTGCTGCATAGCTGGCACTTCTAGTAAAAATTAGTTATCATAAATAAGGCAAATCTAGTGGCGGCTATCGCCCTCGCTTTCTTCCTGCTGCAATACCGGTTCGTTCAGCGTTACCACATGGGCTCTACGTTTGGCTTCTCGGCTCATCATTACCATATTTAGCATTTGTACTGCAAACGAAAAAGCCATACCAAAGTAAATGTAATTTTTTAAATGTAATTGATGGGCGGCTGCACTATCCCATCCTTCTATAACAAGGCTAAGGCCTATCATTACCAAAAAAGATAAAGCCAGCATCTTAAGTGTGGGATGTTTATGTATAAAAGCCGAAATGCGAGGGCTAAATAAAAACATCACCGTCATGGCCACTACCACTGCGGCAATCATAATCTCAACATGTTTGGCGGTACCACCAGCGGTTATCACACTATCAAATGAAAAAACTGCATCGATTAGCATTATTTGTGCAATAGCCTGGCTTAATGTAATTCCTTTTTTGTGTGCGTCTGTTTGATTAGGGTCTTCGCCTTCTAACTTAGCATGTATTTCCTTTACCGATTTGTAAATAAGAAATAAACCGCCGAATAGCATAACGAGACTAGCCAAGTCAAACCCCTTGCCGCCAATAGTAAGTATATTTTTTCCTTTTTGCGCCAGCAACCAACCCAATCCCATTAGTAATAGGCTACGAGAAAGGATGCCAGTAATCATCCATACTTTTCGGGCTTTTTGCATATGCGCTTTATCCTTTAGCCTACTCATAATGATGCTTACGAAAATTACATTGTCTATACCCAATACTATTTCAAGTATGGTTAATACTACAAAGCTGATAATACTTTCTGATGTAAAAAGATGTTCCATAGTTAATAAAGCTGCATAGATGGTTAACAAAAGTAAGCGGGTGGCTAGTTGCTAAATATCTATTGCTAATTTTGGTTGGTTGTTTCTAATTCTTTACAAATTTGCTTTACAATTCCCGGACCTTCATAAATAAATCCAGTCCATACTTGTACTAACGAAGCGCCTGCCTGCCATTTTTTTAAAGCATCTGCACCGGTAAATATACCACCACTGGCTATAATAGGCACTTTACCGCCAGTTTTATCTGCTATATATTTTAACACAGCGGTGCTACTATCCTTTACGGGTAAGCCGCTTAATCCACCTGCGCCAATAGATTGTACTTTGGTTATATCGGTTCTTAATCCATCTCTTTGTATGGTAGTATTGGTGGCTATTAACCCATCTAGTTTTATTTCCGTAGCTAAGGAGGCTACATCATCTAACTGTTCAAGTGTAAGGTCTGGCGCTATTTTTAATAAAATAGGTTTTGGCTGTGCGTAGGTAATATTGATAGCTTGCAATTTTTCCAAAATAAGCGCCAGCGATTTTTTTTCTTGTAGGGCTCGTAACCCGGGAGTATTGGGGCTACTTACATTAACAACAAAATAATCAACAAAAGGGTGTAGGGTGGTAAAGCATATTTCATAATCTTTCCACGCCTCCTCATTAGGGGTTGCTTTATTTTTACCAATATTACCACCAATAATAAGCGGCGCTTGTAAAGAATTTTGTTTGGTTGCTTGCTGTCGCCAGCGCTCAAGTCGTTTGGCTATTGCTTTTACGCCATCATTATTAAACCCCATTCTATTAATAAGGGCTTTATCCAAAGGCAAACGAAATAATCGTGGTTTATCATTTCCGGCTTGTGGTAATGGTGTTACCGTTCCTATTTCTACAAAACCAAAACCCAAAGCGGCTAATTCTGTTAAGTAACGAGCATTTTTATCAAATCCCGCACCGAGCCCCACTTTATTGGCAAATGATAGATTAAATAAAGTGAAAGGGGCCTGCACTTTAGGCTTATATATTTTTTGAATAGTACGCCTAAAACCTATTCGGCATAACAAGCTTAAAGCGTTCATAGCAAAATAGTGTACCCATTCGGGCTCAAAAAGAAAAAGGAAACGTCTTACTAGTTTGTACATAGCGGCTGCGAAGATAACTGAAGTTTTATGTTTCGTTTGGTGGGTAATTGAACTCTTATTACTTTTGAAATAGAAAGTTGTTTATGCAACCTTTTGATAAATAGAATTTGAATATTTTAAAAAACAGTTTATGCAGGAAGCGTACATTATAGCCGGTTACCGAACAGCGGTAGGCAAAGCCAAAAAAGGCGGTTTTCGTTTTTATCGCCCCGATGATTTAGCAATAGAAGTAATAAAAGGGTTGATGGCAACGGTACCACAGTTAGAACCGAAATTGGTAGATGATGTAATTGTAGGTAATGCAGTACCAGAGGCTGAGCAAGGGTTGCAGTTTGGCCGCATCATTTCGGCAAAAGCATTGGGTATTGATGTTCCTGGTATTACCATTAATCGCTATTGTGCTAGTGGCTTAGAATCTATTGCTATGGCTACGGCAAAAATAAGAACAGGCATGGCCGATTGTATTATTGCAGGAGGTACAGAAAGTATGAGCATGGTGCCAGCCGCCGGTTGGAAAACAGTGCCCTCTTATGCTATAGCAAAGGAGGCGCCTGATTATTATTTGGGTATGGGATTAACGGCCGAGGCAGTGGCCAATGATTATAAAATAAGTAGAGAAGCTCAGGATGCGTTCTCCTATCAATCCCATCAAAAAGCGATGGCGGCTATACAAGGCGGGTATTTTAAAAATGGAATATTACCCATAACTGTAGAGCAAACCTATTTAGACGCAAAAGGAAAAAAACAAAAAAGAAGTTATGTAGTAGATACAGACGAAGGTCCAAGGGCCGATACATCTATTGAAGCGTTAGCAAAATTAAAACCAGCCTTTGCATTAGGCGGTAGTGTAACGGCGGGCAACTCTTCGCAAACATCAGATGGGGCAGCCTTTGTAATAGTAATGGGAGAAAAGTTGATGCAATCATTGGGCTTAAAGCCAATTGGCCGATTGGTTAATTCAGCAGTAGCCGGGGTAGATCCACGTATTATGGGTATAGGTCCGGTAGCTGCTATTCCTAAAGCCCTGAAACAAGCAGGAATGAATTTAGCAGATATAGACCTTATTGAATTAAATGAAGCCTTTGCCTCTCAAGCATTAGCAGTAATTAAAGAAGCTGGATTAGATGCTGCAAAAGTAAATATCAATGGAGGTGCTATTGCCCTTGGGCACCCGTTAGGTTGTACCGGAGCTAAACTAACCATACAAAACCTACATGATATGAAGCGCTTGGGGAAAAAATACGGTATGATTACGGCTTGCGTGGGCGGAGGACAAGGAATAGCTGGTATTATAGAAAACTTATAAGCTTTTTTGGCACAAATTTAGGCCGGACAAAGGTTCCGGCCTTTTGTTTTTTATAGAATGCCCTTAAAATACTAGTAAAAGTTAAACTAATTCGTATTTTTAAGGTCAAGGCATGTAACTATACTTTGCTTGCATGCACACAAAACCACACATATGGATAGAAGAGAATTTTTAGGCGTCCGCAACCCCCCAAAAAATACCCCAATACCACTACCTAGAACCAATGCGGGTATTAATCCTTATACCGGTGCATGGACCGATAAGGAAGTGATTCACTTACTTAAGCGTACCATGTTTGGCGCCAAAAAAACAGATGTTGATTATTTTAGAGGTAAATCCATGCAGCAGGTGGTAGATGAATTAGTAAATCCTACTGCACCACCACCCAATCCACCCGTAAAGGAGTATGTAACTTCTACCACCGTAGGGGTGGTGCCCGACGGTAATATTGCACAAGGTACCACCTGGATTAATGATATAAATAGTGATGGTACTGTACAAAGTCAACGTCGTGGTTCGTATAAAAAATGGCTTACCGGAGTGATGATTAATCAAGACCGAAGCATTAGAGAAAAATTTATCCTGTTTTTAACAGACTTGTTTGGTAACGAAGCATCAGATGTGGGTAATGCTAACTGGGTTTATACCCAACATCAGCTTATTCGCAATCATGCCTTAGGTAATTATAAAACATTAGTAAGAAACATCACCAAAGATGTGGCCATGCTACGCTATCTCAACGGGTATTTGAATAATAAAAACGCACCCGATGAGAATTATGCTAGAGAATTAATGGAGCTCTTTACATTAGGCAAAGGGCCAGGTTCGCAATACACCGAAAGCGATGTAAAAGCAGCTGCCCAAGTACTAACGGGGTGGCAAGTAAATGGCACCACTTATCAATCTGTATTTACGCTAAGCAGACATGCCATCACCAATAAAACATTTTCTAGCTTTTTCAATAATACTGTCATTATAGGTCGTAATACCGCAACAGCCGGCGACGATGAGCTGAATGATTTGCTGAATATGATTTTTGCACAGCAGGAAGTAGCCAAATACATTGTAAGAAGACTGTATAGATGGTTTGTTTATTATAACATAGATACCGCCACTGAAAACAATGTAATTACCCCGTTAGCCGATTTATTTAGAACTAGTAATTATGAATTAAAACCTGTACTATCGGCACTATTAAAAAGCGAACATTTTTACGATCAGCTTAATCAAGGCTGTTATATTAAAACGCCTGCCGATTTAGTCATTGGTTCACTTCGGGAAATGAATGTAGTATTTAGACCAGAAAGCGATTGGGATATTAACTATGGCCTTTGGAATACTTTTTATGGATGGATGACGAACATGGGGCAAAATCTACACGACCCACCCAATGTATCGGGTATGCCTGCCTATTATCAAGAGCCAAACTTTCATGAAATATGGATTAACTCCGACTCCCTACCCAAACGAAATCAGTTTACAGATATCATGATTAATACGGGCTATTCCAGGGGTGGGCACAGGGTTCAGTTTGATTGTGTAGCATTTGCAAAAACATTAGCCAACCCCGGCAATCCGGCAGACTTAATTGATGAAGCATTAAAATATATCTATCAAAACGATTTATCGGTAACTACGAAAACGCAAATAAAAACGCAAATATTACTCACCAATCAGCAATGGGATTATTATTGGACCAATGCCTGGACAGCTTATATTGCAAATCCCACTACGGCTAATTTCAATACCGTTAATACAAGATTAAAATCGTTGTTTCAATATTTGTATAACCTTTCAGAATACCAATTATCCTAAACCGGTTTATCACCCACAACAACACACAACATGAATAGGAAAGACTTTTTGTTGAATGCGATACCAGCAGCAGCAATTCTGCCGGAAGTAATAAATGGCTATTCTGTAAAAGCATACAATGCCCATTCTCCGCTTGTACAAGCCTTAATGAGGGGTAATACACTAACGGATCATGTATTAGTAATTATTCAACTTTCTGGGGGAAATGATGGCATGAACATGGTTATCCCAATTGATAACTATGCACTATACAACAATGCAAGATCCAATATAGCCATTCCCCAAAATCGCATTTTAAATATAGGCTCCGCTAATACGGGCATTCACCCTTCTATGACGGGCTTACAGTCGTTGTTTTCGGAAGGCAAAGCAAAGTTGATTCAAGCAGTTGGTTATCCGCAGCCCAACTTTTCTCACTTTAGAGCTACCGATATTTGGATGAGCGCTAGTAACAGTACACAGGAAGTGTATAGTGGTTGGGCGGGTAGATATCTAAACTACGAATACCCCAATTTTCCTACTGGCTATCCTAATGCAGATGCACCACATCCTTTAGCCATACAAATTGGTTCCACTACTACCTTAACTACCCAAGGTACTGCGGTAAATATGGGGATGAGTATTACCAATGCTACCAATTTTTATAATTTGGTAAATGGCACTACCGATCCTGTAGCCAATACACCCGCCGGTAAAGAGCTTAGCTTTATAAGACAAGTAAATCAACAAACACAAAAATACTCCTCGGTAATACGTACCGCGGCCAATGCTGTAACACAGCAAGTAACTTACCCTACCAATAATACCCTTGCCGATCAACTTAAAATCGTATCTCGATTAATTGCGGGTGGGCTGCAAACGAGAATTTATATGGTGAATATCGGTGGGTTTGATACACACTCTGTACAAGCTAATGCGGCTGATACTACTACAGGTAGCCATGCAACATTATTGCAACGGGTGAGTGATGCGATAAGAGCCTTTCAAAACGATTTAATTTTCTTGAATGTAGAAAACAGGGTAGTGGGGATGACATACAGTGAATTTGGGCGCCGTATCAAATCAAATTCAAGTGCGGGTACCGATCATGGCGCTGCTGCCCCTATGTTTTTGTTTGGCTCAGCTATTGATAGTGGAGTATTAGGTGTAAACCCAACCATACCAGCAGCCCCAAGTGTTAATGATAACATACCAATGCAGTATGACTTTAGAAGCGTATATGCTACTTTGTTAGAAAAATGGTTTTGCTTAGAGAAGTCGGTGGTTGAATCATTATTTCCTCCGAATGTAAATACCACTTTACAAACCTTACCATTAATAAAAACTGGTGTATGCAGTGGTGGGGGTACCACACCCGGTACTAGGCCGCTACCAGAAGGAGTATTGATACGTAATGACAGTAATCCCTTTACAAATAGTACAAAAATAATTTATAAAACAGCAGGAGGCCATACTTTAGTTCAAGTAATGGATACCTTGGGTAGAATGTTAGGTACAATTGTGGATACAGATTATGCAGCGGCAGGTGAATATAGCGTTATGTTTAATGCAGAAGGATTACCACCGGGTGTATATTATGCCCGTTTGCAAAATGGACCCGTGCAGCAAGTAAGAGCCATGCTAAAAGTGAGGTAAGCGAAAGGAAATATTCAATTACGAAGTGCTAACGGCGAAGGCCAACCAACCTAAAAAAGGGATTATCGTTTTGATAATCCCTTTTTTGCAAATAATCATTATGTTAAAGATGTATCGCCTCTCCATAGGCCACTTCAATGGCATCTTTAATGCTTTCGCTGATAGTGGGGTGAGGGTGAATGGCATTTAATACCTCATGATAAGTAGTTTCTAGTTTACGAGCAGTAACCGTTTCTGCTATCATCTCTGTTACGTTATAACCTATCATATGGGTGCCTAACCACTCGCCATATTTAGCATCAAATATTACTTTTATAAAGCCTTCGGGATGGCCGGCTGCACTGGCTTTACCGCTTGCGCTTAATGGAAATTTACCAACTTTTATTTCATACCCAGCTTCTTTGGCTGCTTTTTCTGTATAGCCAACAGATGCAATTTCTGGTACACAATAAGTACAACCAGGTATATTGTTATAATCAATAGCCTCTGGTTTATGATGGTATTTGTTTTCATTATAGGCGATAGCTTCTACGCATACAATGCCTTCCTTACTGGCTACGTGGGCTAATGCCTGGCCCGGACTACAATCGCCAATGGCATATATACCAGGTACGTTGGTTTGGTTATAAGCATCTACCGTTATTCGCCCTTTATCAGTTTTTACACCCAATGTTTCAAGGCCTATACCTTCAATATTAGCCGCTACACCTACGGCACTTAACAGTACATCTGCCTCCAATACCTGTTCTCCAGTAGCCGATTTTACGGTGGCTTTTACACCAGCGCCACTAGTGTCTACTTTCGTTACCTCGCTATTGGTTAAAATATTGATACCATTTTTTTTGTATTGCTTCTCCAGTTCTTTTGAGATTTCTTCATCTTCTACCGGTACTATTCTAGGTAAAAATTCAACTATCGTAACTTTTGTACCCATGCTATTGTAGAAATAAGCAAACTCTACCCCAATGGCACCACTACCTACTACTATCATGCTTTTAGGCATTTCGGGTAGCACCATTGCTTCACGGTAACCAATAATTTTTTTACCATCAATAGGCATGGTGGGTAATTGACGGCTACGGCCACCCGTAGCTATAATGATGTGCTTGGCTTCTACCGTTTGTTTGCTGCCATCAGCCGCACTTACTTCTATTTTACCTTTGGCAATTAATTTGCCAAAGCCCATTACTACATCAATCTTGTTTTTCTTCATTAAATACTGAACACCCTTACTCATTTTATCGGCTACGCCACGGCTGCGTTTAATCACCGCATCAAATTGAGGCATGCCGGTAGCTTCTATGCCAAAGTCTTTTGCATGTTTGATGTATTCGTTTACTTGTGCACTTTTTAACAGCGCCTTTGTGGGTATACAGCCCCAGTTGAGGCAAATACCGCCAAGGCTTTCTTTTTCAATAACCGCTGTTTTTAAACCCAGTTGTGATGCTCTAATAGCTGCCACATATCCGCCGGGGCCACTACCTAGAACTACTACATCGTATGCCATATTTATTTAAGGTTTTGCGTGAAAATTCTATATTTAGCGTGGCAAAGTTATTCTAAAACAAGCAATTGATCAAAAAGCGCCTATAAAGTATTAAATAGCGCTATTACCGCTTACCACAATTTAATGTGGATGCCTAATGGGGGTTTTATAACTTAGCCACCAATTTAATTATGCGATTCGTAATATTTATATTTTTTTGTTCGTGGGCTTTATCTAGTAGTAATGCGCAAAACCGCTTAGGTAGTTATTCCTTTCGTTTAAATGTGGTAAACGCACAATCAAAAGAGCCCATTGCGAATGCGGTAGTGTGGTTATTTACTATTGATAGTGTAAAACGCTATTCCATTACTACAGATACAAATGGTGTAGCCCATTTTTTACAGGTACCTGTGGGGCATTATTTTTATGCAGTAAGTAGGGTAGGCTTCAAAGGCTATCAATCACCAATCGTAAACATAAATGGCAACACGCCGTTGCAAGATACCGTGTATTTACCAACCGATGCTATTACTATGCATGCCATAACGGTAAACAGCAAAAAAGCCTTCGTACAGTTTTTGCCCGATAAAACGGTTATTAATCCAGAAGCAAGTATTACCAATGCGGGCGCAAGTGTAATGGATGTGTTAGAAAAATCGCCAGGGATTACCATTGGTAGAGATGGCAATATTAGCATGAAAGGAAAGCCTGCAGTAATGGTATTAATAGATGGCAAACCTACACAGTTGAATGCAGCAGAGCTGCAAGCTTATTTGGCCGGCATCAATGCTTCGCAAATTGAAAGTATAGAACTAATAGAAAATCCGGGGGCTAAGTATGATGCCGCTGGCAATGCCGGTATTATCAATATCAAAACCAAAAAAAATAAACAAGTAGGTTTTAATGGTACATTAACATTGGGTATTGGGCAGGGCTTTTATCATAAAAATACAAGTGCACTCTTTCTTAATTATAGAAAAGGCAAAACGAATCTTTATCTTAATTATGGTACTAGGGGAGGTAAAGAGCGAATGGATATTTATGCATTACGAAAATACTTTAACACATCGGGTGCAGATTCGCTATTGTTAAAGCAGCCCAATATTACCCACACCAAAATAAACACGCATAATTTAAAAGTAGGTGCCGATTACTTTGTTTCCAGTAAAACCACCATTGGCGCATCCTTAACGGGAAATATAAATAGTCGAAATATTAATAGCTATAGTACTATTGATTGGATGTCGCCGGCGTATGCAATAGACTCTACCATACATACAGAGGGCACTCGAACCAATCATTTTAAACGGGGAGGTGTTAATTTTTATGCCCGGCACAGTTTTAATAAGGCAGGCGAACTAACGGCTGATGTAGACTATATCCATTTTGATATAGATGGGGGGCAGGAGTTTTTTACGCAATTAGCCATGCCCGGAAGTCCGGTATTTACTACCCGCGGGATGGTACCTTCTACCCTTAAAATTGTGGCTGCTAAATTGGATTATGCCATACGTTCTAAAAATGTACTTTGGGAGGCCGGACTAAAAACGGCCAACACGTATACAAACAATATTGCCGATTATTTTTTTAACGAGGGTAGTGGTTGGGTAGCCGATTTAAGTAGAAGTAATCATTTTATTTATGATGAAAATATACATGCGGCCTACACCAGTGTAAACGTAGAAAATGGCAAGTGGCAATGGCAAGCCGGATGGAGGTATGAGCTTACGAGTTACCAAGCCAATCAACTAGGAAATGCCGTAGTAAAAGATTCAATATTTAATAGACGGTATGGTAGCCTGTTTCCTACTAGTTTTATTACCTATAAGGCCGATACTAACCACCAGTTTACACTTCGTGTGGGCCGTCGCATAGACAGGCCACAATTTCAAAACCTCAACCCGTTTATTGTTACTATTAATAAATATACGTTTGAAGGTGGAAATCCCTTTATACGGCCGCAATATACTTGGAATGCAGAGTTGATACATACTTTCAAGCAAGCATTAACCACCAGCATAAGTTATAGTTATTTAAAAGATTATTTTTCGCAAATTTTTGTTATTGACTCCAATAGTAGCAACCTTAATAAAAACGTAATCATATATACCCGCGGCAATGTGGGCCGTTTTCAAACGGTGGCTATAGCAGCCAATTTGCAACTAGCCCCTCAAAAATGGTGGAACTTAAATACAGCTATTGTGTATAATCATAAAATAATAGAAGGCAGGGTATGGAAGCCACTAAAGGCGGTAGTTAACCAGGTACACCTTAGTATGAGTAATCAGTTTCAATTAGGCAAAGGCTGGTCGGCAGAAGTAAGTGGTTATTATTTATCGAATAGCCAGGTCGATTTACAAGAGTCTTTAACCCCGCAGGGCGAAATGGGGTTAGGCCTAGCCAAACAAATTGCCAAAAATAGGGGTACTATCCGTTTGGCTATAAGAGACCTTTTTTATACCCAGAACTATTCAGGATATTCAAATTTTCAAAATTCGGATGAGCCTTTCGCCATAAAATGGGATTCAAGGGTGGCCCGATTAAGTTTTAGCTGGCGGTTTGGTAAAGCGCAAAAAGGCATAAAAAGAACGGCTGGCGGTGCTGCAGAAGAGGCAGAAAGGGCGGGTACAGGTAATTAATAGTGATATTTCGATTGAAAATCAATAAATAAGTGGTAAATAGGGTTATAAACAGGTGTGAACAAGTATCCATAAATGTTTTGACAAATTAATCAGTTTTGGATAGTTAAAATCCAATAATTCCCCTTACCTTTGCCGTCCCAAAATTTGTTTCAATTATGGCAAGAGTATGTCAGGTTACTGGTAAAGTTCCAATTGGTGGAAATAAAGTTTCTCACTCTAACATCAAGACAAAGCGTCGTTTTCTGCCCAACCTACAGAAAAAGCGTTTGTATTTAGCAGAAGAAGATAAATGGATTACTTTAAAGTTATCTACTACTGCATTACGTACTATTAATAAGAATGGCTTATTAAGCGTAGTTAAAGAATTGAGAGCGAAAGGTGAAAAAATATAATCGTATTAAAGTATAATAATCATGGCAAAGAAAGGTAACCGTGTACAGGTAATTCTGGAGTGTACTGAGCACAAAACAAGTGGCCAGCCTGGCACCAGCCGTTACATTACGGTAAAAAACAAAAAGAACAATCCTGAAAGATTAGAATTAAAGAAATTTAATCCTATTCTTAAAAAGGTAACTGTTCACAAAGAAATTAAGTAATTAAAATTGGAGATGGGCATTACGTTCTATCCTTATCCAATTATCACATTTTCAAATTAGCATACAATGGCAAAAGCAGCTTCTAAAAACGCTAAGGTAAAAGACTTAAAAGCTTCCGCTGAGGCAAAAAATTATACTAAAGTAATTAAAGCCGTACGCAGCCCTAAAACTGGCGCCTACACTTTTAAAGAATTATTAGTGCATAAGGATAAAGTAAAAGATATTCTAGCAGAAAAATAATGCTGCTCGTTTGTAATTTATTCAAAAGCTATTCGTTATCTGCGGATGGCTTTTGTTGTTTAGCCCCCACCCCCTGAAGGGGGGCTATTTTTTAAAAACCTCTATCAGGTGAGGTATAAATATGCTGCCAGTTGGCGTTAATGGGGTATGGGATTTTTTAATAAACTATTTGGTAAAAAAGAAAAAGAAACCCTTGATGAAGGTTTGAAAAAAACCAAAGAAGGCTTTCTCTCCAAAATTACAAAGGCTATAGCCGGTAAAGGCACTGTAGATGAAGAGGTATTAGACAACCTCGAAGAAGCATTAGTGGGCGCCGATGTGGGCATTGAAACCACCGTTAAAATTATTGAGCGTATTGAAAAGCGGGTTGCTAAAGATAAATACCTCCACTCCTCCGAGCTAAATAAAATGCTGCAAGAGGAAATAGAAGGATTATTGGTAGATGCCCCTTCCTCTAACAGCTATGCATTTAATTCGGAACTACCAAAGAAGCCTTACATCATTTTAGTAGTAGGGGTAAATGGTGTGGGTAAAACCACCACCATTGGAAAACTAGCTTATAACTTTAAAAAAGCAGGCAAAGAAGTTTTACTTGGAGCAGCAGATACCTTTCGGGCTGCGGCGGTAGATCAATTAACTATTTGGAGCGAAAGGGTAGGTGTACCCATCGTAAAACAAGCAATGGGTAGCGACCCAGCAGCAGTGGCTTTTGATACCGTGCAGAGCGCTATGGCCAAAGGAAGCGAAGTAGTGCTAATAGATACCGCAGGCCGCTTGCACAATAAAGCCTACTTAATGGATGAGTTAACAAAAATTAAACGAGTAATTCAAAAAACAATACCAGATGCTCCCCATGAAGTATTATTAGTACTGGATGGCAGTACGGGGCAAAATGCAGTAGAACAGGCTAAACATTTTACTGCTGCAACAGACGTATCAGCATTAGCCATCACAAAACTAGATGGTACAGCAAAAGGTGGGGTGGTATTGGCAATCGCTAATCAATTTAATATACCTGTAAAGTTTATTGGGGTAGGAGAAAAAATGGAAGACTTACTCGTATTTGATAAGCATGAGTTTGTAGATAGCTTGTTTAATTTAGAAAAATGAATGGGGCTATGAAAATTTAAAAAAAACTTTTTCATAGGTAAAGAATAGGATGAGTATTTGTTGTTTACGCCTTTAGGCAAATCATAAATAAGGTAAAGAGCATTATATAGCAAAAGGATAAGGCAGCGGTTGAATATTGCAAAATACGTTTAGCAAGGACGATAAGTTAGAAAGACAATGAAAACAAAAAAACTACATAAGGATAAAGTAAACATCATCACACTCGGGTGCAGCAAGAATATGGTGGATAGCGAAGTGCTAAGTGGTCAATTATTGGCAAACGATATTGAAGTGGTGCATGAAAATAAAAAGAAGGATCATAATATAGTAGTGGTAAACACGTGTGGGTTTATTGATAAGGCTAAAGAAGAAAGCATAAATACTATACTACAACAGGTGGAGTTAAAGAAGAGAGGCAAGTTAGATAAAGTGTATGTTACAGGCTGTTTAAGTGAGCGGTATAAAAATAATTTAGAAGCAGAAATTCCTGAAGTGGACGCATACTTTGGCACCATGGAACTACCGCTTATTTTAAAACAATTTGAGGCGGACTACAAAACAGAATTGGTAGGCGAAAGATTGTTGGCTACACCACAGCACTATGCCTACATGAAAATTTCTGAAGGCTGCAACCGTACCTGCTCTTTTTGTGCTATACCCCTAATGCGCGGACAACATGTGAGCAAGAACATGGATGAGTTGGTAAAAGAAGCAGAGGGCTTAGTAAAAAAAGGAGTAAAAGAAGTAATGTTAATTGCACAAGAATTGACTTATTACGGATTAGATATTTATAAAAAAAGAATGTTGGGCGATTTAATGCATCGTCTTGCAGATGTAAAAGGACTAGAGTGGATTCGATTGCATTATGCATACCCTTCTAAATTTCCATTGGAGATACTGGATGTAATGCGTGAAAGAGAAAATATTTGCAACTATTTGGATATGCCTTTGCAACATGCGGCTAACAACATGTTAAAAGCCATGAAACGGCAGATAACAAGAGAAGAAATGGAAGAACTTACCATAGCCATTAGAGAAAAGGTGCCAGGCATTTGTTTACGTACTACACTAATTGCTGGTTTTCCGGGCGAAACGGAAGACGATGTAGAAGAACTAAAAGGCTTTTTGCAACGGCAGCGATTTGATAGGGTGGGCATTTTTACCTATAGCCATGAAGAAGGAACATCCGCACATGACCTGGTGGATAATGTGTCAGCAGAGGAAAAGGAAAAAAGAGCACAGGAGGTAATGGAAACTCAACAAGAAATTTCTTATGAATTGAATCAAGAAAAAATAGGCCAAACCTTTAAGACGCTTATTGATAAAAAAGAAGCGGGCCGTTATATAGGGCGTACCGAATTTGACTCGGTAGAAGTAGATAATGAAGTAGTTATACCTACTACCAAAAAATTGCCGATAGGAGAGTTTGTTAATGTAAAAATTACCAAAGCCTACGATTATGATTTGGAAGGAGAAGTAGTGGAATAATCAATCTACAACCAAAGTATAGCTTCGCTAATGCCCCAAATTTTTATTAGCCACAACCTAGTGAATAAGGGTAGTTGTTTTTTTAATATCAACGATAGCCTTCATTAATTTGTCAAGATCTGCTTGCTCATTAAATGCATTAATAGAATATCGCAAGTACACTTTATCACCATGCTGCATTACAGGAATTTGAATTTTATAGGCATCAAAAAGATGATGATGCAATTTCTCTGGCTCACTTGTTTTTATTTCAATAGAAAGTAATTGTAAAATAAAATCGTCGCTGATAGGCGCCAATGGTTTTGCCCCTAATAATTCAAAAAAACGATTTGCATTCTCCTTCACCAATTTACGGCAGCTAGCAGCCACGGTAGGCCAATTATGTTGCTGCATAAAATTGATAGCCGTAGGTATGGTTAAAAAAGCAGAAAAATCTCTTGTACCATTTGTTTGATGATAGTCTAAAAAAGTGGAATGAGAGGGTGCCGCGGCTTTATAGCCCCAGCTAATAACAAGGGGTTCTATTTTGTTTTGATGCTCTTTTTTTACATAGAAAAAGGAGCTGCCTTTAGGGGTCATCATCCATTTATGGCAGGCGCCCGTATAAATATCAGCCCCCAGCGCCTCCATATTCAATGGTATTTGTCCTGGTGCATGGGCACCATCTATAAATACAAGTACTCCTTTTTCTTTTGCCATCGTTACTACTTCCTCTACAGGTAGTCTTAATGCGGTACTACTGGTAATATGGCTAATGAATACCATTTTTGTTTTGGCAGTAAACCCTTTAAAAAGTTCTTCTACAAATTGTGCTTTGGTACTAAGTGGTAATGTAATAGGTTGCCGTACATATTTTGCACCCACTTTATCGCAATAAAATTGCCATGTTTTATCGCAAGCACCGTATTCCAAATTGGTGGTTAACACTTCGTCGCCCTCTTTTAAATCAAAGCATTTAGCTACCGCATTTACAGCATATGAGGGATTGGTAACAAAAACTACATCATCTTTATCACAATTAATATAAGTACCCAATGCTTCTCTTGATTGTTTTAAATACTCTAAACCAGTTTTAGTAATAAACTGTACAGGCTCTTGCTCTAGCTCCCATTGATACTGCTGGTATTTTTCAAATACAGGTTTGGGGCAGGCACCAAATGAACCAAAGTTTAGAAATGTAATATCTTCTCTTAACAGAAATAAAGATTTGAAGTGTTGCATACTTCAAATGTAAAAAAATAAGGGGAGTATCTTACTATAAAATCAAATAGAGTAAAGTGCGCCTCGATTATTTTTCAAACGTATATTTAAAGTCTATTCTACCAGTAAGTTGTTTATTGTTGTTAAAAAGGGCTTCTCTTGTTTTTAATCCACGCTCATTAAAAATATAACGCCAAATTAAGTAGCCCATACTTTGGCTACTGGTAGTAGTAATTTTTTGTACGATGTTACCCACCTCATCATATTCAAACATTATATCGGGTAAAAGTTTTTTTAATTTAGTATTATATCGCACAATATCACTTAGCTGATTTTTCTCATCGTAGTAATAATATAAAAAGCCTGCTTCCTTTCCTCGCTTATACGTTTTTTCTTCACCAATATTTCCATTTTCATCAATTATAAACTGTACTTCCATACTATCGTTACTGTTGATACCATCAAAGCTTCGCCACATTTTTAGCGGCTTTCCATTGCTAGCGTATTGCCAGCTGTGTACTTCCGTTTGGCTAAAGCTACCATCGGCATCCGTTACTTTATTTTCCACTTTACTAATATATCCTGCATTATCATACACATAGGTAGTGTGGTTTTGTACGGCCGCGGTGGAGTCGGTAATGGTCACTAATTTACCAGCCGTATTAAATTGGTAAGTAGTAATGGTTTTAGTAAGGCCATTCATTTTTACTACTCGTAATAGGCTGCCGTTTTCTTTTACTTCATGGTATTCCGAAAAGTCGGAAGCCTTTACCCCGCTTTTATCGGTTCCGGTAGCGGTAATAGTTTTTACTTTATTAGTAATGTAGCTAGCTTGTAGTTTACTTAATTCTTTAGCAGACATTATATCTGTATAATAATACTGGCTATGTACAACTAAAGTAGTGCTAAGAATGATGGATACAAAGAATGCCTTCATGTGTATAGTTTATTTCTTTTTAGATGATTTTTTGGTTCTAGGTATCTATCTAAAACGATTAGCAAAATTATTTGAATTTGTGATCAATCAATCTTTCTTTCATGTATCGAACCTGTATCTCATCAAATATTTAACAAAAAAAGACGGAGGTTAGCATCATTTCATTATTTTAATGCAAAATTAGCAATTCACTTATGGGCGATTTACAAATTAAAACGAAGGGAGAGCAATACGATGCCATTATTGTGGGCTCCGGGGCGGGCGGGGGTATGGCCGCATATACTCTTGCCAATACGGGATTAAAAGTGTGCTTATTAGAAGCAGGGTTTGCCTATGACCCAACCAAGCAAGTAACGCAACTTAAAAACCCTTGGGATTCTCCTAGGCGAGGTGCTTCTACCAAACTTAGGCCTTTTGGCGATTTTGATGCTTGCTATGGTGGCTGGTCGGTAGAGGGCGAACCTTTTACCAAAGAAAAAGGCACCGATTGGGATTGGTGGCGAGCTCGCATGGTTGGCGGAAGAACCAACCACTGGGGAAGAATTTCATTACGCTTTGGCCCCAAAGACTTTAAACGAAAAAGTATAGATGGCCTTGGCGATAATTGGCCTATTGGTTACGAAGACATCAAACCTTTTTACGATAGAGTAGATAAATTAATTGGTGTATTTGGTAGTAACGAAGGATTAGAAAATGATCCTGATGGTTTCTTTTTACCGCCACCCAAGCCCCGTTTGCATGAGTTGTTTATTAGAGAAGGGGCTGTAAAAACAGGCGTTAATGTTATTCCCTCCAGATTATCTATTCTCACCAAAAAAATAAATGAGGAGAGAGGAGAGTGTATTTTCTGTGGGCAATGCAATAGAAATTGTAGCATCGCCAAAGCCGATTTTTCTTCTTCCAATGTACTTATCTATCCTGCATTAAAAACGGGAAAGATAGATATGATAACCATGGCCATGGTACGGGAAGTATTAACCAACGATGAAGGCCTTGCCACCGGTGTATCCTATATTAATAAAGATGATATGCAAGAGTACCAAGTGAATGGCCGCACCGTAATACTTACCGCCAGCGCTTGCGAGTCTGCTAGATTATTATTGAACTCAAAATCTAAACAGCACCCGAACGGATTAGCCAATAGTAGTGATGTAGTAGGCCGCTATTTACATGACTCTACGGGTGCAGCCATGGGCGGCATTTTGCCACAATTATTTGGTAGAAAAAGGTATAATGAAGATGGAGTGGGTGGCGCACACATTTATTCGCCTTGGTGGGGCGATAACAAAAAATTAGATTTCCCGAGAGGATATCATATTGAATATTGGGGAGGTATGAGTCAGCCTGCCTATGGCTTTAGTGGAAACATACAAGACCTAAATGGAACCTACCCTGTAAATGGAGTACAAAAAGAAGCAGGTGGCTATGGCAAATCATTAAAAGAAGATTATCGTTATTTCTACGGTGCTGGTGTGGGCATGGCCGGTAGGGGCGAAGCTGTTCCGATGTTTGATAACAGATGCACCATTGATCCAAACCTGGTAGATAGATACGGCATACCTGTTTTAAAATTTAATGTAAAGTGGACAGAACATGAAATAAAACAAGCCAAACACATGAAGGAGACCTTTAAAGAAATAATGCACCAAATGGGCGCTATTATTACTTGGGGCGACAAAGATGGACCTGAAAATAATTGGGGACTTTCCAAGCCAGGTGAAATAATACATGAAGCGGGTACTGCCCGTATGGGTGATGATCCTAAAACATCTGCATTGAATAAATATAACCAAGCACACGATTGTAAAAACCTGTTTGTAATGGATGGGGCAGCCTTTACATCTCAAGCAGATAAAAATATTACTTGGACTATTTTGGCATTAGCCATGCGGGCCAGCGAATATATTATTGATGAAATGAAAAAGAAGAACCTATAACCGCTGATTAAATAATTGAATGATGAAAGTAGTTTTTATGTAGCCAGCATTAGTGCTACTATTAACTTCAGTTGCGTCGCACTCTTCATCGTCCAGTAATTCTATTCAGCAATGCTCGAATCTCATAACTAAAAACTCGAAACTGAACTTTATGGATAGACGTAAATCATTAAAACTAATAGCCACCGGCGCCATCGCCACACCGTTAGCCATTGCTAGTTGCAATACAGATGATAAAAAAGCAACGGATAAAGTTGGAGAAAATAAATTCAATCTCGACAGAAACCCTGACGAGATAAAGTATGAAAACAAAATACTGGCGCAGGATAATTTTTTTACTACCGATGAAATGGCCACCATTACTATTTTGGCCGATATCATTATACCAAAAGATGAAGTAAGCGGCAGTGCAAGCGATGCAGGGGTACCCGCTTTTATTGAGTTTATTGTAAAGGATATGCCTCATCACCAAGAGCCTATGCGTGGCGGTTTACGGTGGTTAGATATGTATTGCTTAAAAAATTTCAAACAGCCATTTAAGAACTGTACCACTCAAGTGCAATTAAGCGTAGTAGATAAAATAGCCTACCCAAAAAAAGCAGCTCCAGAATTAAGTCAAGGGGTTCATTTTTTTAACATCATGCGCAACCTTACAGCTAGTGGTTTTTACACTTCCGAAATAGGCGTAAAAGATGTAGGGTATGTAGGTAACACACCTAATAAGTGGAACGGAGTGCCAGCTGATGTATTAAAGCAATATAACAAAGCCTACTCCGAAAAAGATTTGCAGCTATGCGTAAGCTACGATAAAGCGTAAGGGTAAAGAGGTATAGTTACTAAATTTAATGGCGGTTAGCAGGTGCTAATCGCCATTCGTTTATCTTTGTATTTCATTGAAACGCTAATCATCTTAATCAATTATTATGTCCATCGGAACTTTTTCATATCCCCTGCCTGTAAACGAACCCGTTTTAAATTATGCACCCGGCTCTATAGAAAAAAGTAGATTAAAAGCGGTATTGGCCGAATTAAAGGAGCAACAAATAGATGTGCCAATGTACATCGGCAGCCAAGAAGTGCGTACAGGTAAAAAAGTTAGTATGCATCCACCACATGAAACCAGCCATGTATTAGGCCATTTCCATATGGGCGATGAAAAACATGTAAAACAAGCTATTCAAGCAGCATTAGCGGCAAAAGAGAATTGGGCAAACATGAGTTGGGAAAATAGAGCAGGTATTTTTTTAAAAGCAGCAGAATTAATAGCCACCAAATATCGGCCTTACATAAATGGTACTACCATGCTAGGTCAAAGTAAAAATGCATATCAGGCTGAAATAGATGCCGCTTGCGAGTTCATCGATTTTCTTCGATTTAATGTGCATTTTGTTTCAGAAATATACAAGCAGCAACCCATAAGTGGGCCAGGTATGCATAATAGAATGGAGTATCGCCCATTAGAGGGATTTGTGTTAGCGGTAACCCCTTTTAACTTTACCGCCATTGGTGGAAATTTACCTACCAGTGCTGCCATGTGTGGCAATGTAGTGGTATGGAAGCCGGCCAATACACAAGTGTATTCCGCACAAATGACCATGCGAATTTTAAAAGAAGCCGGCCTGCCAGATGGTGTTATAAATCTAATCTATGTAGATGGCCCTACTATTGGCAAAGTATGTTTCAATCATAAAGATTTTGCAGGGGTACACTTTACCGGTAGCACTGGTGTATTTAATAATATGTGGGAAACCATTGGCAAAAACATGCCCAATTATAAAAGCTATCCAAGAATAGTTGGCGAAACTGGAGGTAAAGATTTTGTACTGGCGCATAAAAGTGCCGATCCAGATGTAGTAGCCACCGCTTTACTAAGAGGAGCTTTTGAGTTTCAAGGACAAAAATGCTCTGCAGCTTCAAGAGCATATATTCCCGCTAATATTGCCAAAGAAGTCAAAAAGAAATTAATAGCCGGCGTTAATAGTTTTAAAATGGGTACAGTGGAAGATTTTACCAATTTTATAAACGCCGTAATTGATGAAAAAAGTTTTAATAACATAAAGCGATACATTGATAAAGCAAAAAAAGCTACCAATGCAGAAATATGGGTAGGGGGTCATTGCGATAGCAAAAAAGGATGGTTTGTACAGCCTACAATTATTGAAGCTAAGGACCCTCAATTTGTTACCATGTGCGAAGAAATTTTTGGTCCGGTGCTTACCATCTATGTTTATCCTGCTAATGGGTTTGAAAAAGTATTGGAATTAGTAGATACCACTTCTCCGTATGCACTTACAGGTTCTATCATATCAAAAGATAGAGCAGCTGTAGCATTAGCCACCAGCCGATTAAGAAATGCCGCCGGTAATTTTTATATTAATGATAAACCAACTGGTGCGGTGGTAGGCCAGCAACCTTTTGGTGGCGCTAGGGCTAGTGGTACCAATGATAAAGCAGGCTCTATTTTAAACCTTTACCGCTGGCTTAGCCCGCGAACAATTAAAGAAACCTTCAATCCTCCGGTAGATTATGGCTATCCATTTATGGGAGAGGAGTAATAGAAAGCCTTTATTTCATTTAAAGCAGGTTTAGTACCGGCTTTTTTTATTCTCCTATCTTTGAAAGAAATATAGAAGGCGTGAAAGTTTTAATTACACAACCCCAACTAGCCGAATTGTACACTTCATTGGCCGATCAAATTGCCGCCAAAAACGGGGCGGCAGAAAACTTATTTATTGCAGGTATTCAGCAAGGCGGTGTAGTAGTAGCTAATTTACTTATTGCAGCATTACAAAAAAGAATGCCATCGGTAAATATCAGTTACGGACAATTAGATATTACTTTTTATAGAGACGATATACGCAAGGAAATTCTACAGCCCGATACCATGAATATGCCTTTTAATGTGGAAGACAAAACCATAATACTTATAGATGATGTACTTTTTACCGGGCGCACCATCAAAGCGGCATTAGATACTTTGTTGGATATGGGGCGGCCTGATAAAGTAGAACTATGCGTATTAATAGATCGAAAAGAATACAGACAATTTCCCATACAGGCCGATTATGTGGGTATGACGTTACAAACAAACAAAACCGATAAAATAAAGCTGGTAAATAGTGAAGTAGTATGCCTGTAGTATAGCAGCTTCTTTTATCATCATATTACCCCAAAAACATAAAAAAAGACCTGCCGCATTGGATCAATTGGGGGTAAAACCTATAACTTTGCCTTTTAATGCAACTATCCACTCCACATTTGCTGGGCATTAAAGACCTTACTAAGGACGACATTTCCCTTATTTTATCAACAGCAGAACAATTTAAAGAAGTATTACAACGGCCTGTTAAGAAGGTGCCCTCGCTAAGAGATGTTACCATCGTAAATCTTTTTTACGAAAACTCTACCCGCACCCGTTTCTCTTTTGAATTAGCGGAAAAAAGATTGAGTGCCGATACCATCAACTTTGCTGTTTCCAGTTCCTCTGCCGCAAAGGGCGAAACGCTTTTAGACACAGTTAACAATATACTTTCCATGAAGGTTGATATGGTAGTGATGCGCCATAGTGCCAGTGGGGCTCCGCATTTTTTATCGCAGCATATACCCGCTGCCATCATTAATGCGGGGGATGGTATTAACGAGCATCCTACTCAAGCTTTATTAGATGCATTTTCTATACAAGAAAAAACAGGCGGCTTAGCAGGAAAAAAAGTAGCCATTATTGGCGATATAATGCATAGTAGGGTAGCGCAAAGCAATATTTACCTGCTTAAAAAAATGGGTGCAGAAGTGGTGGTGTGTGGTCCGCCCACATTAATACCAAAGTATATTCAGCAAGCATTGGGCGTATCCCTTAGTTATAATTTAAAAGAAACCTTAGACTGGTGCGATGTGGCCAATGTACTGCGTATACAATTAGAAAGGCAAAACCAAGTATTATTCTCCTCATTACGAGAGTATAATTTAGCCTATGGCATTACTCGTAAGTTATTAGATAGTTTGCAAAAGGAAATAGTAATCATGCATCCCGGCCCTATTAATCGGGGGGTGGAGTTGGATAGCGACGTAGCAGATAGTCAACAATCTATTATATTACAACAGGTAGAAAATGGGGTGGCTGTAAGAATGGCGGTATTATATTTATTAAGCCCTCAAACAAAATCGAAGTAGCACTTTAAACTTTAATAATTAATATTGATTATTAAAATAGCCGTAAATAAATACTTAGCCACCTTAAAATTTTCAAACCAATGCGTATTTGCTTGTTTCCTGGTACGTTTGATCCTATTACTCTTGGGCATGTAGACATCATTAATAGGGCATTACCGCTATTTGATAAAATAGTGGTGGGTGTAGGTATTAACACGGCAAAGGCCCCTATGTTTAGTGCAGAGCAGCGGCTGGATTGGATAGCGGAAATTTATAAAGACGAAAAAAGGGTAGAAGGAGCGGTTTACGAAGGATTAACCATCGACTTTTGTCAAAAAATAAATGCACATTTTATTTTAAGAGGCATACGATATGTAAGCGATTTTGAGTATGAAAAAACAATTGCCGATGCTAATCGTACCTTAGATAAAAATATTGAAACAGTTTTCCTTACCGGCGAGCCTAAATACACTTCTGTGGCTTCTACTATTGTAAGAGATATTATTCGAAATGGAGGCAATGCTAGTCCATTTTTACACGAAGTGGTTTCTTCATCTATTTTAAAAAAGTAAAGATGCGAATTTGGTTTAATAAAGCATTAAGCATTGATGATTTAAAGCCGCTAGGTCCTGCTACTTTAGGCGAGCATTTAGGTATTGAAATAGCCGAAGTAGGAGATGATTATCTTACTTGCCGTATGCCGGTAGATAACCGCACCCGCCAACCCTATGGCTTATTACACGGTGGTGCTTCTTGTGCTTTGGCAGAAACGGTGGGCAGTATTGCATCTGCATTGGTAGTAGATCATGAAAAATTTGCTTGTGTGGGGTTGGAAATAAATGCCAACCATGTAAAAAGTGCAACCGAAGGTTGGGTAATCGCTACAGCCACGCCCTTACATATTGGTACCAGCACCCATGTATGGGATATAAAAATACATGATGAAGCAAAGCGATTGATCTGTATTAGCCGCCTTACAGTAGCGGTAATTCCGCGAAAAGAATCATTTAAAAAAACAAGTTTGTAACAAATCGGCTACCGATGGAAAACTGTCTGCAATATAAGGTGCAAGGGCTGTTTTCATTACCCATTTTATGGCAAGAATATCTTCTTCCGTTTGAGGTATCAAGTGCTGATGCCCACTAACCTGCATATGATACCAATGCGATGCTTTTAAAATATGCCGATCACCTTCAAAGTACGTGTGATAGGTTATCATTAATGGAGCTTGAAGTGTTATGTTTTTTAACCCTGTTTCTTCTTCTACTTCTCTAATGGCGCAGGCTTCTATAGTTTCGCCTTTATCTAATTTGCCTTTTGGTAAGTCCCACTTTCCACGGCGGTGTATTAATAACACTTCTTGTTTTTCGTTTTGTACCAATCCGCCTCCGGCAGTAATATTTTCAAAGTGCGCAAAGAAAACTTCTTTCAGTTCATCTAAATTACTATGCAATATAATTCCGTTATGCACCGAATGCTGTTGGATGGCTTGTACCATTCTTTTTATGCTATGGTGGTCCAACTTGTCAATATAAAGGGTATTATCGGTATGGAAGAGTGGTGCTATTTTCGAGGTAATTGCATCGCAAAGAAATAAAGGCTTATTGCCAAAAAAAATTTTTATAAACATAATAATCGGTAAAGGTAGAGGCTTTGGCGAATAAGTAAAAATTCGCCTTTTCAATGTTACAAACCTTTAGGCTTTTACCCTAAACCTTTTACCTTCGCTGCATGACAAACAGCATAGCCGTAGCCGAAAAACTTTTGCAAGCAAAAGCCATCCGCCTTAGCCCCGATAACCCTTTTACATGGGCAAGTGGATGGAAAAGCCCTATTTATTGCGATAATCGTAAAGTGCTTTCGTTTCCTTTTATAAGAGATTTTATAAAATCGGAAATGTGTAATGTGGTGTTTGAAAAATTTCCCGATGCGGAATTATTAGCTGGCGTGGCCACAGCTGGCATTGCCTGGGGTGCTATGACGGCAGACCAACTAAAGTTGCCTTATGTGTATGTAAGACCCAAACCGAAAGAACACGGGCTAGGCAATCAAGTTGAAGGCTATTATGAAAAAGGACAAAAAGTAGTGGTCATTGAAGATTTAGTAAGTACAGGTAAAAGCAGTTTGCAGGTGGTGGATGTATTGACGGATTTGGGAGTAGATGTAATTGGGATGGTTTCCATATTTACTTATGGCTTTCCCGTTGCAACCGAAGCTTTTAAAAAAGCATCCTTACCTTACTTTTCATTAACGGATTATCTAGCACTTATTGAATTAGCAATAGCCAATGGTAGTATCAACACTACGCAGCAAGCTATGTTGCTAAATTGGAAGAATAACCCCGCTGAATGGAATGGGTAGTTAATTTTTAAAAATTTAATTCTACTGAAATGAAAAAATATTTTTTTCTAACGATCGTAATGTTGGCCACTTTATTAGGTGTGGCGCAAGTAGCTAAGCCCACCCAAGCGGCCATTATTAAAACCCCCAATGCCCTTTGTGAACAATGTAAACTAAGGATTGAAAACAATTTAAAGCGATATGATGGGATGCTATCGTGTATGGTAAATTATAGAAAAGGCGAAACCAAAGTAAAGTATGTAATTGACCGTATTAATATTGAAGAAATAAAAACGGCCATTGCCAATATGGGGTATGATGCCGATGATGTTACGGCAGAAAAAACGGCTTACAACCGCCTGCCAAAAACCTGTAAAAAATATGAAGAGGGTGGGGGGCATCCTAAGCCTAAAGTAGCGTCTGCAACAGAACAGCCTACACAATAAAATAGAAATGGAAAGAGGCGCTTAATTATTAGGCGCCTCTTTTTTTACGTTTAAATTTTTAATGAAATAGTGATGTTTATTCTATCACCTTATACGCTTTAAACAAGTTAAGCTTTGTTCCTTCTACTAATGATTTATAAGCGCCCCAACTATTACTATAAAATGCATTAATCTTTAGAATAGCTTCGGCTATGGCTTTTTCTGCTAATAATACTTGAGCCTCTACCTGTGCGGTGGGTATTACCTGCTTGCTGCCAATGGCTTGATAGGCGGTTTGTAAGGCCGTAATAACTGTTTGCTCGGCACTGCGGGTAATACCCTGGGCAGTACTTGTTTTACCACTAATAAATTCACGAATTGTTTTTATTTCATTTTGCATTTTAAGAGTGCTATTGCGTAAGCTGTCGGCATCTTTTCCATCAACCCCTTTTAATTGTGCTTGCATTTTGGTCAATAGTTCTTCGCTATCGCTTAATTGGTCCATACCGGTAGTAAGTTTATCGGCCGTTTTTCGCAGGCGATTATACATATCTCGTTGTGCCAATTTTATAGCATTACGATTACCCAGTCGGGGATCGTCTTTAACGTTAATAAAAGTGGAATCAACAGCTTTACCATAATGGATTACCATTTTATAAATAGCGGGTAACACTTGAAAGCCACCAGGCTCCTGCGCCGATGGTTGTGGCTTAGGGCTACCTGGCTGGCGAAAACCTTTTTCCTCCATTCCCCAATAGATTCTATTATATCCACTATCTACAGGCCAGCGCAGGGTGCGAATAAGCTCATCGCTGCTATTATAAATTTTTACCCATGCCGTATCTGATTTATTACCACTTTTTGCGCCTGCGCCTGTGTTACCACTACGGTTGCCGCTGCCTACAGAATTGGATGCAGTAGATGAAACTACATCTGTTGCGGTAGCAGTGGGGTTTGCTTTTGTAGTATCTTTTACTTTATTAATAAAGAAAGAAATAGCCGCCCCCCTTCTTCTGTTTTCGCCATCATACAGTCCATAAGTACTCCACTCATAACCGGTGGCGGCTTTATATTGCGCTTGATAAGCATCTGATGGGGTAAACAGGGTAATCGGCTGCTTAAACATTATGCCTTTGTTAGCGGCCAGTTTACGTAGAGGCTTTATGTCGTCAAGTATCCAAAGGGCACGGCCAAAAGTGGCGATCACTAAATCGGCTTCTCTTTCTTGCAAGGCTAAATCAAAGGTAGATACAGATGGAAATCCATTTTTGAATTGCTCAAAACTGTTACCATTGTCAAAACTTATCCATAAGCCATGTTCGGTACCTGCAAAAATTAAGTTTGGCTCTTCTGTATCTTGCAACACACAAAGTGCATAGCCTTTTACTTTGGTTTCGTCTACTAATTTTGTCCATGTTTTTCCGTAGTCGGTTGTACGAAAAATGTAAGGCTTCATGTCGCCACGACGATAATCGTTTACCACCACCAACGCCTCAGCAGCATTGTGTACAGATGCTTTTATTTGCGGCACCCAACTACCAGCAGGCATGCCCGTAATTTTTCCTTTAAAATTAATCCATGATTTACCACCATCTCTCGTTAGTTGCACATTACCATCATCGGTACCTACCCAGATGGTGCCCTTTTCTTTTTTTGAAGGTTCAATGGCGAGTATGCTGCAATGCGTTTCAGCACCAGTAATATCTAAGGTAAGTCCACCGGTATTTTGAAAGGCGGCTATTTTAATTGAATCGTTATTGGTGAGGTCGGGAGAAACGATGTCCCAGGTTACACCTTTATCGGTGCTTTTATGTAAGTATTGGCTACCATAATAAATAGTTTTTTTATCAAAAGGATCTTGGGCAATGGCGGAGTTCCAATTAAAACGAAGTTTTACAGCAGGGTTTAAAGCCGGGGGTTTTATAAACCAGCTTTCGCCTGTTTTCCAATTGCGTCGTCCTACTGCACCACCTTGGCTCATGCTATACACCCATTCTGCATTTTCTGCATCGGGCATAGCATCAAATCCATCGCCACCACCAATATTATTCCAATAATAGTTTCTAATACCTCCGTTGGTCCAAGTGTAGGCAGGGCCATGCCAGCTACCATTGTCCTGCATACCGCCCATTACGTTATATGGAAGTTCGTTATCTACATTAACATGATAAAATTGCCCCACCGGAATTTTTTCATCAAACACCCAGTTTTTCCCTCTATCTCTTGAAATGCCAATACCGCCATCGTTTCCTTCTATAATAAAGTTTTCGTCGTGTGGGTGTATCCACCAGGCATGGTGGTCGGGGTGTATACCCGAGTAAGGAATCATAGTATTAAAAGATTTTCCGCCATCTTCACTAAAAGTAATGGTGGAGTGTACATCGTAAATTCGGTTTTCGTTTTTAGGATCTACATAAATTTCTTGATAATAAAATGGGCGGTCGGTAATTTGTGCCGCATCGCTATTTACTATGGTCCATTTAAATCCTCCATCATCACTTTTATACAATCCGTTTTTTGTTGCCTCTACTTTGGCATACACTCTACTGGGCATACTGCGAGCAAAGGCCACACCTATTCTCCCCAATGGTCCATCGGGCAAGCCATCTTCTTTGTTGAGCTTCTTCCAATTTTTCCCGCCATCGATGGTTATGTAAAGGCCGCTGCCGGCGCCGCCGCTTTTTAAATTCCAAGGGGTTCGTTTGTGCTGCCACATTGCGGCTATTAATTTATTAGGATTGCTGGGATCCATAATTAAATCGGCGCAGCCTGTACTATCGTTTACATACAAAATTTTTTGCCAAGTATCGCCCCCATCAGTTGTTTTATATACGCCCCTATCACTATGCTCTGCAAAAGGGTTACCAATGGCAGCGGCATAAACGGTATTTGCATCCATAGGGTCTATTACAATGCGATGGAGACAGATGGTTTTTTCTAACCCCATTTTTTTCCAGGTTTTACCTGCATCCATACTTTTAAAAATACCACCACCCAAATTGAGGGAATTACGGGGATTGCCCTCGCCTGTACCCACCCACACAATATTTGGATTTGATTGTTGAATGGCAATGGATCCAATATTTTGTAAGGGCTGCTCATCAAATATCGGTGTCCATGTATGGCCGCTATTCTCGGTTTTCCATACACCACCGCTGGCGGCACCTACATAAAATATACTAGGATTATTTACCACGGC
Organism: Bacteroidota bacterium; assembly: GCA_039796695.1. Lineage (GTDB taxonomy): Bacteria > Bacteroidota > Bacteroidia > Chitinophagales > Chitinophagaceae > JJ008. The sequence goes on along the minus strand of JBDKJF010000001.1, from coordinate 278,556 downwards.
ATCAATAGCGGTTATACGGCCACTCATGCCAGCTGGGCCAATATTTCGCGGCTTGTAGTTTTTAAACTGCTCCAAAGTAGCTTTTTGAGCATAAAGCCCCGTCGTAAATACAATGGCGGAAAGTAAGAGTAGGGATTTTCTCATTATAATTCGTTTTTAAGAGGATAAACATAAGGAAAAATGATTGTATACAGAGATGCGTTTTTATTAGATGTTGTAATTTTTGATAAAAGGAAATGTTCCCTTTTTTATCCTATGTATGTGAATAGTTTAATGGCAATATCACCTTTCAAGTTTTTATCTTTGTGGCTTATATTCAAATACTCAGCTATGAAATTTGGTGTAGTGGTTTTTCCCGGTTCTAATTGCGATAGAGATATGTATGATGCGCTAACCTACGATTTGGGGCAAGAAGTATCAATGCTTTGGCACAAAGATAAAGATGTAAGCAAGTTTAATACGGAAGATTGCATCATATTACCCGGAGGATTTTCTTTTGGAGATTATTTGCGTTGTGGGGCAATTGCCCGCTTTAGTCCGATGATGCAAAGTATCATTGAGTTTGCCAATGCCGGTGGAAAAGTATTTGGCGTATGCAATGGGTTTCAGGTATTGTGCGAGTCGCAGTTACTGCCTGGTGCATTGCTGCGTAATAACCACCAACAGTTTAATTGTAAAAATGTGTACTTAAAAAATAATACCGAAAAGGTATTTAAAATACCTATTGCTCACGGAGAAGGTAGGTACTATGCCGACGAAAAAACATTAGACGAATTAGAAGCCAATGGACAAGTAATTTTTTATTATTGTTCTCCAAATGGTAAAGTATCAGCCGCTGCTAACCCCAACGGATCGGCTAGAAACATAGCAGGTATTTGTAATGCCAATAGAAATGTATTTGGTATGATGCCTCACCCAGAAAGAGCCTGTACCGCCGCTTTAGGAAATATTGATGGGAGAGAAATTATGGAAACGCTTTTAATGGCCGAGCAACTGGTAAAGGGTTAAGGCCGTCCTATTTTTAACAAAATACATTCCTTTAGTTGCTGGATCTTTGCAAAGCAAAAAAAATTAAACAATGAAACATTTTATATTATCTTTCAGTCTGCTCATCGTTTCGGCGGTAGCAATGGCTCAGCTAAATCCCGTAACCTGGGCTTTTACTGCCAAAAAAGTGGGCGACAAACTCTACGAACTTACCGCCAATGCTACTATCCAACCTACTTGGCATTTATATGCACAAGCGCAACCGGCAGATGCAGTAGCGGAGCCTACCAGTTTTAAATTTAAGCCTAATCCATTATTACTGTTGGATGGTAAAGTAAAAGAGACGGGTAAAATGGAAAAGTTTACAGACGCAAGATTGGGTGTTTCTGCAAATCAATACAGTGGCACGGTTGGCTTTATCCAAAAAATTAAACTAAAGGGAAATGCTCGAACAAGCATTTCAGGTACGGTAACTTACCAAACCTGCGATGATCGTAAATGTTTGCCACCTAAAAGCATACCCTTTACGGTAGCTTTGAACTAATCAAAATTTAATTTCTTTAATAGAAAACGAGTTCTGCAAAGAACTCGTTTCTTGTTTTATACCTTTGTACGATGCATGGATGGTATTTTTGTACCAGCACACATAAAAATTATGACATGAAAAATAGGTTACCCTTCATCCTACTTTTACTCACTATCGCTTTTAACTCTTTTGCGCAGGATACTACTGGTATACAAGGATGGACAAGCGCTGCACAAAAATTAGCAACGGATAAATATGAATTGATTTTCAATCTACCCTCTACCGCTGGCTGGCAATTATATGCACCTAATCAAATATTATCAGACGTAAAAACTACCGAACTCGTTTTTGAAGATAGCAGTATCCGTCAAGTGGATGAATTTAAGATGGATATAGCCCCTCAAAAAATGAACAGTACCATTTTTACCGAAGCACCTATTGCGGTTTTTGAAAGTGGGGTGGAGTGGAAAGTACCGATATTAATTAGTGGAAAAATACCAGCCATCTTAAACGGAACCTTGCATTATAGCTATGGAAAGGGGGAGGAGTTTAATCAAGGCAGTTTTACTTTTTCTGTGGCATTAGAGGGTGGTGTTAGTAGCAATTGGTCGCCTAAAATTGCAGGCATAAACATAGAAAAGCCAGCGGCGCTTTGTGGGGATGATATTACTGCCAATACTAAAAGTTTATGGCAAATATTTTTATTAGGATTAGTAGGTGGATTAATAGCGTTGCTTACCCCCTGTGTATTCCCTATGATACCTGTTACCGTTACTTTTTTTACCAAAAAATCAGTTAGTAGAGCAAAGGCTATTTCCAATGGAGTATTGTATGGTTTTTTCATTTTTTTAATCTATGTATTAATTACTTTGCCTTTTCACATTGCGGGTAAAGCCATTAGCCCCGAAATATTCAATAACATTTCTACCAATGCTTGGCTTAATCTTATCTTCTTTGCCATATTCGTTTTCTTTGCGTTATCTTTTTTTGGATTATTTGAAATAGGATTGCCGGCTGGTTTAGCCAATAAAGCCGATTCAAAATCGGGATTAGGAAATGTTGGTGGCATCTTTTTTATGGCCGCTACGTTGGCCATTGTTTCTTTTTCTTGTACCGGCCCTTTATTGGGCACATTGTTAGTAGGAGTAGCCGACCAAGGCGCCTGGCCATTAACGGTGGGGGCTGCTGGTTTTGGGGTGGCATTAGGATTGCCTTTTGCTTTGTTTGCATTATTTCCACAGTGGTTACAGTCATTGCCAAAATCTGGTGGCTGGATGACGGATGTAAAAGTAGTCTTGGGGTTATTAGAGTTGGCATTGGCGGTTAAATTTTTATCCAATGCAGATTTAGTAAAGCAGTGGGGATGGGTAAAGCGGGAGGTGTTTATTGCCTTATGGATAATAATTGCACTAGTGGCAGTGTTATACTTAATGGGAGTTACCAAAGGAAAATTTTTGTCCACTGTAAAAAAGCTTTCGGTTATTAAAATTTCGACGGTTGTATTATTTGCTGCCGTTGCTTTGTATTTAGCACCTGGTTTATTTTCCAATAAATATGCGGCTAAATTATTCAGCGGATTTTTACCGCCACGCACCTATAGTTTTTATTATGAAAAAGGAAAGTTGTTTGAACCGATACACAACGATTACGAGGGTGCTTTGAAATTAGCTAAAGAACAAAATAAACCGTTACTGATAGACTTTACTGGATGGGCTTGTGTAAACTGTCGACGAATGGAAGAAAATGCCTGGCCTGATCCTATTGTAGATAGTTTAATGCGTAAAGAATTTATAGTAGTATCTCTATATGTAGATGAAAAAAATAATTTGCCTTTAACCGCACAAACAAAAGTGCAGTTAACAAATGGCACGCAAAAGTCAATCGTTTCTATTGGAGATAAATGGTCAACATTTCAAACCGAAAATTTTGGGGCTACCTCTCAGCCCCAATATGTTATTATTAGCCCCGAACAAAAGCTATTAACCAAAACGAAATTCTACACGCCTAATGCCGCCGATTTTGCCGAGTGGTTGCAATGTGGGTTAAATACATTTAGAAAATAATTTGCATACCTGAAGTATGATGAATAGAAATACTATGAAGTGAATGTCCCCGCCTGCTATAGTACTAAAGCTGGCATGCAGTAGTAATGCAGTTTTATTAAAAAATCCCCGTTGTGCTATTGGCAAAACGGGGATTTTCAATTTGGTGTCATTCTGTATCAGCCTCCCAGAATTTATCCGTCAACGTTTTGCGTAAACAAAATGCAAACGGGGTTTGCAAACAAATAGGCCGTAACGATTATACCTACCTGTTCATCCAGTTAGAAATACAGAATGACAAAGAGCTGAAGTTATCTAATCTAAAAAAGTCGTGTAGTTATATTACATGGCCACTTGACGCTGTGTCATTAGCTTACGTAAGTTAATCAATCCGTAGCGCATTCTACCCAACGCCGTGTTAATACTGCAATTAGTAACCGCAGCTATTTCTTTAAAACTCATATCGGCATAATGGCGAAGAATAATCACTTCACGCTGATCTTCGGGCAAATTTTGCAGCATATCCCTTACTCTATCGTGGGTTTGTCTTTTAATCATCACGGTTTCTGCACTATCCTCCGTAAAATTAAGTACTTCAAAAATATCTTTATTTTCTCCAGTACGAATGGTAGGGGTGCGTTTTACCTTTCGAAAATGATCCACGCATAGATTATGTGCTATACGCATAGCCCAGGGTAAAAACTTACCTTCGTCGGTATACCTACCACCACGCATGGTATCTATAATTCGTATAAACGCATCTTGAAATATATCTTCTGCTAAGTATTTGTCTTTTACTAAAAAGAAGATAGAAGTGTATAGCTTGTCTTTATGACGAAGCACTAATACTTCTAATGCGTCAGCATGTCCTTCTGTAAAAAGATGGATCAGCTCGTTGTCTGTTTTTTTTGATAAAGCTTTCATAACTACTACAGGTTTTAGTTGCGCTGTTACAGCAAAGTGCAATAACAGTGGTTCAATGAATATTGGTTACAGTAAATCGGTGACTTTAAATGTAGAAGTTATGCGATAGGCGTAATAAATTTTAGGTTTTTCATATTTTGGATGGTTGGAGCATTAAAAGTAAGTGATTTCGGTAAATTGCCAAACAATTGAACAAACAAATTGTATAATTGTATGCTAATAAAATGTTAAGGATTTTTTAATAAATAGGTGCGCTGCAACGAGTTATAATATTGTGTTTAGTTATGGAAAAATTAATAAAAGAGAAAAAATCCCCCAAAAGTAAGACCGTAATTTCCGCAGAAAATATATTTATTAAGGGGGCCAAGGTGCATAATTTAAAAAATGTAGATGTAGAGATACCTCGTAATACATTAACGGTGGTAACTGGCGTTTCTGGTTCTGGTAAATCCTCGCTTACCATTGACACTTTATATGCCGAAGGGCAGCGCAGGTATGCAGAAAGTTTGAGTGCTTATGCTCGCCAATTTTTAAACCGTATGAATAAGCCGGAGGTGGATTACATAAAAGGCCTTTGCCCGGCCATAGCCATCGAACAAAAAGTAATTACTAGAACCCCAAGAAGTACGGTGGGTAGCATGACAGAAATTTACGATTACCTACGTTTATTATTTGCCAGGGTGGGTAAAACCATTTCTCCCCTTTCTGGTAAGGAAGTAAAAAAAGATGATGTAACAGATGTGCTAAATGAAGTAATGCGGTTACCAAAGGGCGATAAAGTTTTTATACTTGCCACATTTAAACAACATAAAAACCGAGACAAAAAGGAGGAGCTCAATATATTAATGCAGAAAGGTTTTTCAAGAGTAGCCTCCACCACTTCAAGTACTGTAGGTGCTATAATACCCGAAAGCATTGAAGATTTGTTGGAATTAGCTGATAAGGAATTAAACGCTAAAAAAATTTCTTACATCTTGGTAGATAGATTGGTGGTAAAGGAATTTGAGGAAGATGATAAGCACCGCATTACCGACTCTATAGGCACTGCCTTTTACGAAGGAGAAGGAGACGTTTACCTGCTGGTGCAATCTGGCAACACACCATCCGCAACTCATCAGTTACTACACTTCAATAACCGTTTTGAATTAGATGGCATACAGTTTGAAGAACCGCAACCCAATCTTTTTTCCTTTAACAACCCGTTTGGCGCTTGCCCTACTTGCGAGGGTTTTAGCCAAGTATTAGGTATTGATGACGACCTTGTAATTCCTGATAAAAGATTGAGTGTGTATGATGGTGCTGTGGCACCATGGAAAGGAGAAAAAATGGATTGGTGGCGGCAGCAATTTATAAAAAAATCTAAATTGATTGATTTTCCTATTCATAAGCCGATTGCGGATTTAACAGAGAAACAATATAAACAGCTTTGGCAGGGGGTAGATGGTATTGGTATAAATGATTTTTTTAAAGATGTAGAATCTCAATTATATAAAGTACAATACCGAGTATTGCTTAGCCGCTACCGGGGGCGTACCGCTTGTCCTGAGTGTAATGGCTATCGCCTGCGCAAGGAGGCAATGTATGTACAATTGGGCGGTATGCACATTGGAGAATTAAGTGCCATGCCCGTTAAAGATTTAAAAGCGTGGTTCGATAAGCTTACATTTAACGTACACGATAAAGAAATAGCTAAGCGTATACTAATTGAGTTACATAATCGATTAGACACCTTAATAAAAGTAGGCCTAGGATATTTAACATTAAGTAGATTAGCAAACACATTAAGTGGCGGCGAAAGTCAGCGCATACAGCTTACCCGGAGTTTGGGCAGTAACCTCACTAACTCGCTATATATTTTAGATGAGCCCTCCATAGGCCTACACTCCAGAGATACGGCCAATTTAATAAAGGTATTAAAGGAGTTGCGTAGTTTGGGTAATACGGTAGTGGTAGTAGAGCATGATGAAATGATGATGCAAGAAGCAGATCATATTATTGACATGGGCCCCTTAGCCTCTCATTTAGGTGGGGAGGTAATTGCCGAAGGAAATTATGATGCTATCCTACTCAATCCTCAAAGCCTAACGGGCAAGTATTTAAGCGGCACTTTAAAAATTGAACCACCCAAAATGGTGCGAAAATGGAATCGCTCTATAACAGTAGAAGGTGCAAGGCAAAATAATTTAAAAAATATTACCGTTACATTTCCATTAAATGTGCTTTGCGTAATAAGCGGCGTTAGTGGCAGTGGAAAAACTACATTAGTAAAACAAATACTTTATCCCGCATTACAAAAATTAAAAGGTGAAATAGGAGAAAAAGTGGGTTTTCATAAACAACTAATAGGGGATGTTGAAAGCATAGCGCAAATAGAAATGGTTGATCAAAATCCAATTGGTAAATCGAGTAGAAGTAATCCCGTTACCTACATAAAAGCCTATGATGAAATACGGGATGTATATGCCAAGCAACCGTTGAGTAAAATGAGAGGGTTTCAACCCAAGCATTTTTCTTTTAACGTAGATGGTGGCCGATGCGATACTTGCAAAGGAGAGGGCGAACAAGTGGTGGAAATGCAATTTTTGGCAGATGTGCATTTAGAATGCGAAGGTTGTGGAGGCAAACGATTTAAAGAAGAAGTACTAGAAGTAAAATATAAAGACAAAAGCATTTTTGATGTATTGCAAATGAGCGTGGATGAAGCTATCGATTTTTTTTACGAAGAAAAAAATATTGCAAAAGCCATTCAGCCGTTAAGCGATGTGGGTTTAGGTTATGTAAAATTAGGGCAGTCGTCGGACACATTATCTGGCGGAGAGGCGCAGCGGGTAAAGCTTGCCTCCTTTTTAGGTAAAGGAAAAGCAGGGCATAGTATACTTTTTATTTTTGATGAGCCAACAACTGGCCTGCATTTTAATGATATTAAAAAATTACTGGGTTCTTTTAATGCCTTAATTGAGCAGGGCCATTCAATTATGGTGATTGAGCATAATACGGACGTTATTCGCTCGGCAGATTGGGTAATAGATTTAGGCCCCGAGGCTGGCGATGGGGGTGGTAGTTTAGTGTATGCCGGCAAACCCGCTGATATGAAGAAAAACAAAGAAAGCTACACGGCACAATACCTGTAGCTTCTTTTATAAAAAAAAGAGGAGGAGAATTATCTTAATTTATCCAACGATTTTACCAACTTCTCGTCGCTACGTATGCCTCTAAATGCCATAAAATAACCGATAACAGTACCAATGGGTAATATAACCCATAAGGCAGGTGTGGGTGATAATAATTGCTGCATGCCCATTACAAATAATACAAGTATGGCTACCGCTATAAGTAAGCCCAGTACTGTTAATTTTATTTGCGTTTTTCTATCCTTAAACAAAAAAATACTAACAAAGGATAAACCTATGGAAGCAATAGAAAGTAGCAACGTAAAAAAATTACTACCCGCCATTATTTCGGCCTTTTGTTTCAGTTGCGTTTTTTCTACCAATTCTTCACCAATGGCAAAGGGAAACATAAACGTAAGTATGGCCGTTGCAGTAGCAAGTAATAACCATAAAGTTTGTTGACGTTGAATCATAATTATTTTTTGAGTGAATAAGTTGAAATGGATGGTGCAGCTAGCCACCAACCATGGCCAAAAAATTACTTATACAATTAAATCTATAGTATTAAAATTAACCTAGTTCTGGGTAAAGTGGAAAGCGCTGCATAAATGCTTTTACATCGGCTTTTACACTGGCCAGTACTGCTTCATCATCTGCATTCATTAATACTTTGTCAATCATTTCCACCACTGTTTGCATATCTGCTTCTATCATACCTCGGGTGGTAATGGCGGGTACACCTACCCTAATGCCAGAGGTAACAAACGGTGATTTATCATCAAACGGCACTGCATTTTTATTTAAAGTAATGTGTGCTTTATCCAATGTTTCTTGCGCCTTTTTTCCGGTTAAATTTTTATTGCGCAAATCAATTAGCATAAGATGATTATCGGTGCCGCCACTAATAAGTTGGTAGCCTTTATCTACAAATGCTTTGGCCATTGCTTGCGCATTTGCAATTACTTGTTGGCCATACGTTTTAAAACTATCTGATAAAATTTCGCCAAAGGCGATGGCTTTAGCAGCAATTACATGTTCTAACGGGCCGCCTTGCATGCCTGGAAAAACGGCTAAGTCTAATAACTGGCTCATTAATCTTGTATTGCCTTTAGGGTCTTTTATTCCGTAAGGATTTTCAAAATCATGACGCAGCATGATGATACCACCTCTTGGGCCTCGTAAGGTTTTATGGGTGGTAGAAGTTACGATATGTGCATGATCAAATGGATCATTTAAAAGGCCAGTGGCTATTAATCCTGCAGGATGGGCAATATCTGCAAGTACCAATGCGCCTACTTCATCTGCCACGGCTCTTATTCTTGCATAATCCCAATCACGGCTGTAAGCAGAAGCGCCGCAAATTATCATTTTTGGTTTTTCAGCTCTTGCTGTGGCTTCTAGCTGATCGTAATCAACAATTCCATCTTTGGTAACACCGTAGTGGAAAGCTTGATAGTTTTTGCCGCTAAAATTAGCAGGGCTACCATGGGTAAGGTGCCCGCCCATGCTTAAGTTTAAGCCTAAAATTTTATCGCCTGGTTTTAAGCAAGCCATAAATACCGCAGTATTGGCTTGTGCGCCACTGTGTGGTTGCACATTGGCCCAATTCGCATTAAACACTTTTTTTAAACGTTCAATGGCCAATGTTTCAATTTCATCTACTACATCGCATCCACCATAATACCGCTTGCCAGGGTAGCCCTCTGCATATTTATTAGTAGCGCATGTACCCATGGCCTGCATTACTTGTAGCGATGTAAAGTTTTCAGATGCTATGAGTTCGATGCCATTACGTTGGCGATCTAATTCTTTGTTAATGAGGTCGAAAATTTGTGTATCTCTTTGCATAGTGTGTATGCCACAGAGTTGTTTTAGAGGGAAGGAGTTACACAGTAGTTTTTTCTGTGGATCTCCCAAATCTCAGTGGTTCTCTGTGGGCTGAAATTTGGTGAATAGAATTACAGAACGATGAAGCGTGCGACGCAACAAAAGTTGATAGTAGCACTGCTGCTGGCAACATAATTTTATTGCCTATGCAAAGGTAAGACGATTGAGGTTACTGGCTGGTTAGTGGGAATAAGTTGTTTATTTTAATTTTCCTATTTTCGTTTGGTGCTGATTAGTATCACTGTAGGTTTTCTACAGTGTTGTAAAATTTTGGCTAACGAATGAAAGCTATTATACCCGTAGCGGGCGCTGGCACTAAACTGCGACCGCATAGTTATACACAACCCAAAGCACTTATTCCGCTGGCCGGAAAAACAGTGCTTAGCATTATTGTAGACCAGTTAAAAGAGGCTGGAATTACCGATTTTGTTTTTATAGTTGGATACTTGGGCGATAAAATTCGGGATTACGTAAAAACAAAACACCCGGATATTAATGCTAGTTACATACATCAATACGATAGGCAGGGTGTGGGCCATGCTATCGAATTAACCAACTCTATTATAGGCAGCAGCGAAGTTTTTGTGGTTTTGGGCGATAGTATTTGCGAATACAATGTAAAAGAAGTAGTGGAGAGCGAACATTCTATGATAGGTGTGCGCAAGGTGGATGACCCTCGTGAATTTGGGGTGGCCGAAATTGAGGAAGATGAATTTATTAGCAGGGTGGTGGAGAAGCCGCATATTCCTAAATCAAACATGGCTATGGTAGGGGTGTATAAGATTAAAGAAACAGCCCAACTTTTTGAATGCCTTGCCCAAAATATAAAAAGCGGAGTGCGTAGCCACGGCGAGTTTAGCATTACAGATGCCCTGGATTGTATGATTAAAATGGGCGTTAAGTTTAAATCCTTTAAAGTAGATAGTTGGTTTGATTTTGGGAAAAAGGAGAGCATGCTAGAATCTAATGCCCTGTTATTAAAAAAAATAGCAAAGGTGGTAAACGCAGATGCGTTTGAGAACACGGTTATTTTACCACCGGTAAGCATTGGCGAGGGTTGTATTATTAAGAATTCTATAATTGGCCCCAATGTTTCCATTGGTGATGGTACCACAATTGATTATTCCATTGTAAAAAATTCAATCATTGGTGCTTATTCCAACTTATTAGATATAGTGCTGGACGATTCTGTTATTGGTAGCGATACTAATCTTCGTGGCGAAACCCGATCCTTAAATATTGGTGATAATACAAGTATCGATTTAGGTTAAGGGCCCGTAGGTAGATAGGCTAATGGAAATAATCGATTACCCCTGTTTTGGGTTTCAATATTCACTGAAAAAAAATTTAAACCATGGCCAGTTTATCTTCCCCGTTAAAGGGTGCAGATGGTTTCTCGAATCGAATTACCCAACTATTCGGTATACAATACCCCATTATACAGGCAGGTATGATATGGGCCAGTGGTTGGCAACTTGCCAGTGCCGTAAGCAATGCAGGTGGTTTGGGCATTATTGGGGCAGGTTCTATGTACCCCGCTGTATTTAGGGAGCATATTCAAAAATGCAAAGCAGCCACCGATAAACCATTTGGCGTAAACCTACCGCTATTGTACCCCGATTTAGAAAAGCATTTTCAAATAATAGTAGAAGAAGGCGTAAAAATTGTGTTTACTTCTGCCGGTAACCCTACCACCTGGACAGGTTTTTTAAAACAAAAAGGCATTACGGTAGTACATGTGGTAAGCTCATCTAAGTTTGCCAAAAAAGCGGAAGAGGCAGGGTGCGATGCGATAGTAGCAGAAGGGTTTGAAGCCGGAGGGCATAACGGCCGCGAAGAAACCACCACCATGGTACTAATACCCGCGGTGGTAAATGCGGTAAAAATTCCGGTAATGGCCGCTGGTGGGATAGCCAATGGCCGTCAAATGTTAGCCGCTATGGTGCTGGGTGCCGAAGGCGTGCAAATGGGTACCCGTTTTATAGCTAGTGAAGAAGCAAGTGTGCATCTTCGGTTTAAAAACGAAGTACTGAATACGAAAGAAGGCGGAACCCAGTTAGCCTTAAAAGCATTAACGCCGGTACGTCTTATTAAAAACAAGTTTTATAATGATGTGGCCTTGGCAGAAGCCAGTGGTGCCACAAAAGAGGAGTTGCAAGCAATACTAGGAAGAGCTAGAGCCAAAAAAGGGATGTTTGAAGGCGATATGGATGAAGGAGAACTTGAAATAGGGCAGGTAAGCGCATTGTTAACCGAAATTATGCCTGCCAAAGAAATTGTAGCATCAGTGTGGTACGAGTTTACAAAAGGTTTGGAAAATCCATTACTAAAAGATTAACTTAGCTATAGAAACCGTGGCTATTGCTTGGGCGAATTAACCAAAAATGCATTTTATGTTACGAAAAATTGTTGCCCTTTTAATGGGGCTTTTTAGCTTTGTGTTTTTGCAAGCAGCAGATGCAGGAGAAGAACCAGGCCTGCCAACTATAGGTAAAAAAGATGATGTAAATGGCATCGTACTTAATGCAGAAACAAAAAAGCCATTAGAAGGAGTAAGCGTTACCGCTTTTTTAAATACGAAGAAAGATAAAGTGGTTACTACTAATGATGAAGGCGGTTTTAATTTTGATGATTTAAGACCAGGCACTTATAAATTTGTTTTTGAAAAAGCAGGGTTCAAAAAAATTACAAAAGAAAAAACTTTTATCAAAACAGACGAAGCTTTTCAATTAAATATTGAAATGATAGAGTTGAGTGATTTTGATATACTTCCCTCTCCTATAGGATTAAGCGGGGGTTTTTAGTCGTTATACGTAAAATAGTTGCCGCCGCTTGTAAATTAGCGGCGGCTTTTTCATTTATAGATTTTTAGCTTGGCCACTCATCCTTTTCATTAAATTAAAATAAGTATGCCAGATAGTCGCAGACGGTTTTTAAAAAAAGCAGCCGCCTTTTCCGGAGCCACTTTTTTATCATCCTTTAATGCAAAAAGCGAGGCCGATCATTTACAACTAGCCATTCATAAAGCAAGTAATGTACCACCAGACGTATTGGCCACCGACGAAGATTTTTGGTACTATATACAACAAGCTTTTACTGTATCTCCTTATCTTATTAATTTAAATAATGGTGGAGTAAGTCCAGCACCTAAAACGGTGCAGGATGCCATGAAACGTTATTACGACTTTAGTAATGAAGCGCCTAGCTATTATATGTGGCGAGAATTAGAAAAAGGCAAAGAACCACTGCGAAAAAATTTAGCCCGCCTGGCGGGATGTAATGCAGAAGAAATAGCCATCAATAGAAATGCAAGCGAAGGGTTAGAAACCATCATATTTGGTTTGCCATTAAAAGCAGGCGATGAGGTAGTGGCTGCTAAACAAGATTACCCTAATATGGTAAATGCTTATAAGCAGCGAGAAATGCGAGATGGTATAAAAATGGTTTGGATTAATTTGGACTTACCAAGCGAAGATGAAGATTATTTGGTGCAGCAATATGTAAGAGCTTTTACACCCAAAACAAAGCTGGTACATATTACCCACGTTATTAACTGGAACGGACAAATAATGCCGGTAAAAAAAATAGCAGATGAAGCGCATAAACGGGGTATAGAAGTAGTGGTGGATGGGGCGCACAGCTTTGCTCATTTTGATTTTACCATACCCAATTTAGGGGCCGATTATTTTGCTACCAGTTTACATAAATGGTTGTATGCGCCAATAGGTACGGGTATGTTGTACGTAAAAAAAGAAAAAATAAAAAACATTTACCCTCTTTTTGCCACCAATGATAACCCGCTGAAAGATGACATTCGAAAATTTGAAAATTTAGGTACCCGCCCTTTTTTTATAGAGCAAGCCATCAGTAAAGCCATTGAGTTTCATGATATGATTGGCATAGAGCGAAAGCAAAAGCGGCTACATTATTTAAAAAATTATTGGATGGAGAAGGTACGTACCATACCGGGCGTACAGTTAAAAACTTCGCTTCATCCTCAATGGGCTGTAGCCATTGGTAATATAGCAATCAACGGGGTGGAACCCATGTTACTAGATCATTTTTTACTTGACAAATTTAAAGTACATACAGTAGCTATTAACTGGGAAAATATTGTAGGGGTAAGGGTTACCCCCAATTTATATACCACTACTAAAAACTTAGACGTATTGGTACAAGGGATAAATGAATTTACTAAGATGCCAAAGTAAAAGTAATGTGTAGTGAGCTATGCTCTTTTTTCTGAAACTGCCGCTTACATTTTTTCCAGAAGCTAAAGAAAGAGTTATGATCGCCTCTTACTTCCGGGAACATCCATTCTCTTTCATCATTTATACCTGGATAGTGCTTAAAAGCTGGGTGTTCCTTACTGTACACAACTGGTACTTGCTGTAAGGCTGTAAGTTCGCTTACCTCTCCCGTAAAAATTTGTATGCCCTCAATATTATGGGCCAGCGCTAGTATAAAAGCTAACACTTTTTCGCTAACAGGAAATTGCTTAAAGTGCGAAGGCTCTAACACTAATATGCGATTGGCCGAAATATTCGATCGCCAAAGAGGATCTAAGTTATAAGAGTTATAAAGTAATACGGGCAAAGCCGTATCTATCACAGGAAATTTTTTTTGTGGCAAAATGGTGTTAAAAACAGGCTTCGTTAATGTTTGTAATTGTGCAGGAATTTTTCCATCTGCCAATAAACTATAATCCACGTCTAAATAGGTGTTAGATTGGGTGCTGCCGGTATATTTATTTATGTTTTCTTGATTACAGTAATATTTTTTTGAAGAAAAAGTGCCAGCTACCCACTGCCAACTACAGGTATTACTAGCCAAATCTCCATCCAACAAATGGTAATACATCCAATTAGCCGGTACTTGCCAATGCCCTTTTGCAATATTGCAGGCCAAACTAGCCGTGTACATTCTTACATGGTTATGCATATACCCAGTTTGATACAATTGATGAATGGCTTTATCTATAGCATCAATTCCTGTATTAGCTTCTAAAATGGCTTGTGGTATTTTTGTATGCTGAATGCCATTGTAGCGAAGGCGGATATCTTCAAACATGCCATCTTCTAAAAATTGCCATACACGTTGAAAGTATTCTCTCCATGCCAATTCCTGTATTAACTTCTCCGCTTCATCTATACAGTAGCCGTTTTGCAAAATGGACTCCATCACCTGCCTGGTAGATAATACACCCCTTGAAATGTAGGGAGAAAGATTAGTAACAGCACCATCAACATAATTACGAGTACGGGCATAAGCTATAGGGTTAATGCTATTTAATGTGGCAATAATTTTTTCGTAATTAGTAGTAATGGTATTATTCTTCATGCTTTAATAACATTTATGATGGATAATTGTTGTATGGGTAAGTACACATTAATATTGTTTAAGCAATGAATGAATTAACAACAAAAGAAATAGACAGAGTAATTGAAATGGCTTGGGAAGATCGCACAACATTTGAAGCTATTCGTTTACAATTTGGTTTGTTGGAGAAGCAAGTAATTGAGCTAATGCGTAGAGAGATGAAGCCTAGCAGTTTTAAAATGTGGCGAAAAAGAACCAATGGTAGGTGTACCAAACATGCCTTATTACGACTATCTACTGTAAAAAGATTTAAGTGCAGCAGGCAAAAGGCTATAACCCATAACAAAATTAGTAAGCGTTAATTATTATGTCGGTTCATACGGCATTTATCGCTACAATATTTTACCTGTTCCCAAACTTTTTCCCATTTCTTTCGCCAAGTAAAAGGGCGTTCACAAACGATACAATTTTTTTGGGGCAGATTAGTTTTCTTTTTTGTTTTCATTATCTAAACTTTTAAGAAACGTAGCTGCATTTTGTAAGTGCAAATTTCTTTTTTCAGCTGGCATTTTGTCAAATGTTTTCAACAGCATACTTAGCCGAGGGTTTGTTAGAAAAAAATTACGGTGTACATGCATAAACCGCCAAAATAAACCATCCCATACCTCTTGCCAAGGTCCTTTGTTCCAATCACCCATTTTAAATAAATAATTGCTACCGCTTATATAAGGTTTGGTAGTTATCAAACCGCCATCGGCAAACTGCGTCATACCATATACATTCGGTACCATTACCCAGTCGTAGCTATCTACATACATTTCCATAAACCAGCGATAAACTTCATCGGGGTCAAACTCACAAAGAAGCATAAAGTTGCCGAGCACCATCAATCGTTCTATGTGGTGGGTATAGCCTGTCTTCAGTAATCGTTTTACCACTATATCTATGGGGTGTATGCCTGTATCACCTTTCCAAAATGTAGCGGGAATTTTTCGGGTAAAGCCCCAGTAATTTGTCGTACGTTGTTTATTTCCTTCTCGTTCGTACACAATACGAATAAACTCCCGCCAGCCTGTTATCTGCCGTATAAACCCTTCAAGCGAATTGAGCGGTATAGCATAATCAATAGCAGCTTGTAAAGCTTTATCTACAATTTGTTGTGGTTGTAACAAGCCTATATTAAGCATGGGGGTTAGTACTGCATGATAAAGAATATTTTCTTTTTGCACCATAGCATCTTCATACGTACCAAAAAGGCTAAACCGAGTTTTCAAAAATGCGTCTAACCATTTCTCCGCTTCGTCATGTGTAACTGGATAAAAAAAGTTATCAGAACTTCCATAGTTTTTGGCAAAGTGCTGTTGTACATATGCTATCGCTTCTTTTACAGCGGTATTTTGTTTAGGAAAAGAGATAGTTGGTACCGTTTCGTTCTTAGGAAACTTTATTCGGTTTTCCGCATCAAAAGTCCATTTGCCACCAATGGGTTTATTATCTTTCTCCAATAAAATGTTGCGTTGTTTCCGCTGCCAAATGTAAAAGTCCGTTTGAAAATATGTTTTCCTCTTATTGAAAAAATCTTCTACATCGTCTAGGGTATTTAAAAAATTGGGACTTGGGTATTTTATTAATTTTATATTATAGGCAGCAGCCGTTTCGGATATTCTTTTTTCCAGCCAATTATCTACGGTGTCCACATAATGTATTTCTTCAATTCCTTGCTTAGCCAAATGCGTTATTAGTTTTCTAACATCAGAAAGTGGCTGGGTGCTTTCGATATAGTTAACCGATAGTTTTTGTTTCAGTAATTGTGCGGCATACATTTTCATACTGGCACGGTGCAGTATTATTTTTTGCTGGGAAAAATGGTACTGTTTAAAGTAAAGCCATTCCTCTACCAAATAAACGGCCCTAGTTTTATGAATGGCAGGATGCGGTTGGTAAAGTTGGTGGGGAAAAAGAAGGGATATTGCTTTCATTAACTATTAGAACAAAATGCCCGGTTTTTTGTTGAAAGGTTAAACGAATTATTATGGAGTCTGTTAAAGGTAAAAATGTTTTAATAATTGGGGCCACAGGTGGTATAGGCTCTAGGGTGGCTAAGCAATTAGCCGCAAGCGGTGCCCAGCTATTTTTAGTGGGAAGAAAGGTTTCAAAACTTGCCGAAGTGGCTGCGGAAATTCAATTAAATGCAGATAAAACCTTTTCATTAGATATTTCTTCACCCGAAGGGGTAATGACTTTGAAAGAAAAGTATTTCTCCATTTACCCTACTATTGATATTTTGGTGAATGCAGCGGGTGTGGGTATTATTAAGCCAATGGAGCATTTATCGGAATCTGATTTTTTACAATCATTTTACGAAAATTTATTTGGTCCTTTTTTATTGATGAAGGCATTTTTACCGGCCATGAAAGAAGCAAAAAAAGGCCTTATCATTAATATTCCCGGGGTATTGGGCAAAACACCAATGGCTGGGGCGGCTGCGTATACTGCGTCAAAATATGGCCTGTTAGGTATGATGCAAAGTATACGAGAAGAAGTAAAGCGAACGGAGATACGTATAACAAATATTTTTATGGGGGGTGTAGATTCTCCTTTTTGGGACTCTATTGACCTAAGGGTTCAGCGTGAAAAAATGATTCAGGCGGAGGAAGCCGCCAAAGCTATCTGGTTTCTTTGTCAACAACCTGCTAGTGGGGTGGTAAGTGAAATGGTGCTGCAGCCATTTAATCACCAGGCTATTTAATTATTTTTAAATTTATTACTTTAGGTAACGAGTGCAAACAGGTTTTTATTCCACCCATTTACAGTAAAACGGTGGGTGATGGTGCAAGCGGAAAACTTTGTACACTCCTTTCATTTATTTTTGTGTTTTAAACTACTATATGCTTGCTGATCCCATCATCTCATTTGACAATACAGCATTTGCTTTTGAATACAAAACAGACAAACAACTAAAAAAAGCAAAATTTTTATTTAACATGATGGGCAAGCCCTGGATTGTAAAATGGGGAACTAGGTTAGCCCCCTGGTCAATACGAGTAGGATTGCCAGTAAAAGGTATTATACGCAATACCATTTTTCAACAATTTGTGGGCGGAGAAACATTACAAGAAACGGCACTGGTTGCAAAGAAACTAGGCGAGTATAATGTACAGGTAATATTGGATTATGGTGTAGAAGGTGGCGATGATGGCGAAAAAGGCTTTGAACATTCAACCGAAGAATTTATCAGGGTAATAAACTACGCCGCTACACAGCCTAACATACCCTTTATGAGTATTAAGGTTACTGGCTTTGCCCGTTTTGCATTACTAGAAAAAATAGATGCCCTAATGCATAAAGCAGAGGGCACATTAATGAAAAGGTTTTTAAAAGCGGTGGACAGTTTAAGTGCCGATGAGAGAGAAGAGTGGCACAAAGTTCGTTATAGAATGATGCGTATTTGCGAAACCGCTGCAACGCAAAAAGTAGGGGTATTTGTAGATGCAGAAGAAACTTGGATACAAGATCCGGTAGATGCCCTCACTATTTTAATGATGGATACTTTTAACAAAGAAAAATGTGTGGTGTATAATACCATACAGCATTACCGGCATGACAGACTTGCTTTTTTAAAAGCATCATTTGAGGCAGCGGTAGAGAGAAATTTTATACTCGGTGCAAAACTGGTGCGGGGTGCTTATATGGAAAAAGAACGTAGAAGGGCGGACGAAAAAGGGTATCTAACCCCCATACAACCCAATAAAGAAAGTAGCGATAGCGACTATAATGAGGGGGTGAAGTTTTGCATAGATAATATTGCTCGTATAGCATTGGTAGTGGCATCGCATAATGAACATAGTAACTTATATGCTGCACACTTGATGCTGCAAAAGGGCCTGCCTCTCAATCATCCTCATATACACTGGAGCCAGCTTTATGGCATGAGTGATAATATTACTTTCAACCTGGCTCATGCAGGCGCCAGTGTAAGTAAATACCTGCCCTTTGGCCCCATAAAAGATGTAATACCTTACCTAATGAGGCGGGCGCAAGAGAATACTTCTGTAGGCGGACAAACAGGCCGTGAATTGGGATTGATAAAAAAAGAATTAGTAAGAAGAAGTGCGGAAAAGCATTAAAAACCTACTATAGGTAGCATTTTGCTCATTTCGCAAAACGCCTTTTCCGTAACTTGCAGCTATGCAGCAATACCTTGATTTATTACGGCATATTATAGCCAATGGAACCCAGAAAACCGACCGTACAGGCACCGGTACCAAAAGTGTGTTTGGCTACCAGATGCGGTTTAATCTTCAAGAAGGCTTTCCATTGGTAACGACCAAAAAAGTACACCTGAAAAGTATTATTCATGAGCTGCTTTGGTTTTTAAAAGGCGATACCAATATTACCTACCTGAAAGAAAATGGTGTAAATATTTGGGATGAATGGGCCGATGAAAACGGGGACCTTGGTCCGGTGTATGGCAAGCAGTGGCGTAGTTGGCAAACGGCGCAAGGAAATACAGTAGATCAGATCAGCGATTTAATTAAGGAAATAAAGAGCAATCCCGACAGTCGTCGCCTGATAGTAAGTGCCTGGAATGTAGGGGAACTTGCTGAAATGGCATTAATGCCCTGCCATAATTTGTTTCAGTTCTACGTTTCCCCTCCCTCGGAGGGGACTAAAGGGAGGTTGTCTTGCCAACTATATCAACGCAGTGCCGATGTATTTCTCGGTGTACCATTTAATATTGCATCCTATGCATTATTAACGATGATGATAGCCCAGGTTTGTGATTTAGTGCCTGGCGAGTTTGTGCACACTTTCGGCGATGTACATATTTATAACAATCACATGGAGCAAATAAACCGGCAATTGAGCCGCACCCCTTATCCTTTACCTACGATGAAGTTAAATTTGGAAGTAAAAGATATTTTTGAATTTAAGTTTGAAGATTTTACGTTGGAAAATTATCAATGTCATCCTGGTATTAAAGCACCGGTGGCGGTATAATATCCCCTATCCCCCTAAAAGGAAACTTAGGCCAATTATTCATTATTAGCTACCGAACGAATTAAAGAAATAGGAATAGGTGTTGTTGTTTTCAATATCTTGCTCTTCAATAAAAGACCTCTTTCATTAATTGCCGAAGGCAATAATTTGTGTGATGAGTGCTTGATTTATTTTCTGAAAAAAACAATAATTGAGATGCCAATTTGTGTAATTTGTGCAATTCGTAGCTAATAAAATGAATTATGAAAGAGGTCTAAAATAAATTTCCAAATCTTCCCTTTAGGGGGAATAGGAGTCTACAATAATTAAACAATAAATGGGGGTTTTCATTTCTTTAGTCGTAGCTGCCGCAACAAACAATGCCATCGGTAAAGATGGAACCATGCCCTGGCATTTACCCAACGATTTAAAACATTTTAAAAATGTAACCTGGGGTATGCCCATTATTATGGGGCGAAAAACTTTTGATTCTTTGGGCAAAGCATTGCCCGGCCGAAAAAACATTGTAATTACCCGCCAAAAAGATTGGAAGGCGGAAAACATTGTTGCCGTTAAAAGTTTAGAAGATGCGTTGTTTGTAGCGGGCGAAACAGATGCCAAAGAAGCCATGGTTATTGGGGGTGGTGAAATTTATAAATTAGTATTTCCAAAGGCCGCCCGCATTTATTTAACTAGGGTAGAGGCCGAGCCTGAAGCAGATACTTTTTTTCCAGTTATTAATGGTGATGAGTGGCATTTAATGAGCCAGAAAAATTTTGAAGCAGATGAAAAAAATGCATTTAATTATTCTTTTCAAATTTGGGAGAGAGTCTGAATTATAAAAATCGAAAATAATGACGGGTGAAATAGCATTAGCTAAGTTGATAAAACAAATGAAGCCCGAGTTGCAATCTGGAACATATATCTTTTGCACTACAAACAACCACCCAAGTATACAGTTGCAGGATGCTATTATGATGTTTAAAGAAAAGGAAGGAATTACAATGGTTATTTCAAAAGAAGTAGCCGACAAGCATAACATTCCTTATTCTTTTGTAACCGCATGGATTACCCTTACAGTACATTCATCATTAGAAGCAATAGGCCTTACAGCAGCTTTTTCAAAAGCACTTGCCGATGAAGCCATCAGTTGTAATGTAGTAGCTGGATATTTTCATGATCATATATTTGTAAACCAAGATAAAGCCGAATTGGCGATGGCTACCCTAAAGAAACTTTCGGAAACGGCATAACGATAAATCTTTACCGCAAAATGTACAATCATTTTCAGTTAGCGTATAAATATTTACACTATTATTTCACTGCATCCAACGGTAAAGGCCATGGCACCCATTCTCCCTTTGTATTTGAATTTATTATTAAAGTGCTTAATGATAAATCCTTTTATACGGAGTATAAACAGGTGGAACAACTGCGTTCGCATCTGTTAAAAGATAAAACGGTTTTGCAGGTGCAAGATTTTGGCGCAGGCTCATCCTTATCCAAAACCAATCAGCGTAGCATTGCTTCTATTGCAAAAAATGCAGCTAAACCAAAAAAACTAGGACAGTTACTTTTTAGGATGGTGCGGCATTATCAACCGGCTACTATATTGGAGTTGGGCACATCATTAGGCATTACTACTGCTTATCTTTCGCTGGGCAATCCAAAGGCAAGTATAATTACCCTGGAAGGCGCATCTGCCATTGCTAACAGTGCTAAACACAACTTTGAAAAAATTAAATTATCTAATTATACGCTAGTTGAAGGAAATTTTAATCACACATTATCAGCCGCACTCAATAGCGTTACTACTTTCGATTTTGTTTTTATAGATGGTAATCATCGGCAGGAACCTACGGAGCGATATTTTAATCAACTTTTACCTTCATTAACAGATCGCTCATTAATTGTATTTGACGACATTCATTGGAGTCCCGAAATGGAAGCAGCCTGGGATACGATTAAAAAACATCCTGCAGTTCGCTGTACTATTGATCTTTTTTTTATTGGTATTGTTTCAATAAATAAATCATTTATTGAAAAACAGCATTTCAGTATCAGGTTTTAAAAAGCCTTAACTTAGCCACATAAAGATAACTGCACAACTTATGACAATTGGCCTGCTTAAAGAACTATCACCCGAAACAAGAGTATCGCTACTGGCAGAATCTGTAGCGGCATTAACCAAAAAAGGAATTAGCGTAATGGTAGAAAGCGGCGCTGGCGAAAAAGCATTTTGCAGCAATACAGCATATGAAGCAGCAGGGGCATTAATAAAAAATCAGCAAGAGATTATAGCGGGTTCTGATATACTTTTAAGTATTCATCAACCTACCGCAGCTACCATTAGTCAACTACAATCATCATCCAACGGAGGGGCAGGCAAGGTTCTAATCGGTGTATATCAACCGTTGTACACACCTGATGCCATGCAGGTGTGGGCCAGCGCTGGTATTTCCACCTTTTCATTAGATATGTTGCCAAGAACAACCAGAGCACAAGCAATGGATGTTTTAAGCTCTCAAGCAAATATTGCAGGTTATAAAGCTGTATTAACAGCAGCCAATACTTACGGTAGGTATTTCCCAATGTTTATGACAGCCGCCGGCAGTATAAAACCAGCAAAAGTATTAATATTAGGTGCGGGTGTAGCAGGCCTGCAGGCTATTGCCACCGCAAAAAGGCTGGGTGCTGTAGTAGAGGTATTTGATACAAGGCCTGCGGTAAAAGAAGAAGTAATGAGCCTCGGTGCAAAATTTGTAGAAGTAGAAGGTGCCGCAGATGCCAGTAAAGGTGGCGGATATGCCGTAGAGCAAACGGAAGATTACAAACAAAAGCAACAACAAAAAATTGCAGAGAGCATTGCAAAGGCAGACATTGTAATTACTACCGCACAAATACCCGGTAAAAAAGCGCCTATTCTTATTACAGAAGAAATGCTGAAAACCATGCGCAACGGTTCGGTAGTAATTGATTTAGCTGCCGCCACTGGTGGTAACACACCTGTTACAAAAAATAATGAAACGGTTAACTATAACGGTGTATCTATAATTGGTAATTCTTATTTGCAATCCACCATGCCGAGCGATGCTAGTAAAGTGTATGGAAAAAATGTATTGAATTTTTTGCAACTGATAACTGATAAAGAAGGAAACCTGAACTTAAACTGGGAAGATGATTTAGTGAAAGGTTGTTGCATTACGCATAACGGTGCAGTGGTGCATGAAAGACTTAAACGTTGAGTCAGCATTTAAGTGGAGAAAGCTTCCATTCGTTGTTGGGCGAAATTAATAAGCTTAGTTCTTTAGTAAACCGAGGTTGGAATTTATGTTACTAGCTACATTAACACAGATGAACTTCGTTGCGACGCTCCGTTCATCGTCCCGTACTCTATTGAGCAAACAACATAGTTCTTTAAACAATATTTATTAACAATCAACCATCCGCTGCTTTTAAGGGCTGTGGGTGGCCAATCTCTCCCCTTTGGGGAGGTTAGGAGGGGCTTCTAATATGGAATCAATATTACATTGGATAAAAGATAATGAGCAAATGATTTACATTCTGGTTCTCGTTATTTTTTTAGGTTTTGTGGTAATAGCTCGAGTACCAGCTGTTTTGCATACGCCTTTAATGAGCCATGCCAATGCAATTAGCGGAGTGGTAATCATGGGCGCCATTATTGTAATGGGCCGTGCCGATGCAGACAATTATGTTGCCCTGGTGTTAGGTTTCTTAGCAGTGGTACTAGGAACAATTAACGTAGTAGGCGGCTTTGTAGTAACCGACCGAATGCTAGAAATGTTTAAAGGGAAAAAAACAAATCAAAAAAAACAAGAAGCAAATAAATAAGAGAAAACCGAGTTAAAAGCAAGAATAGATAAGAAGGAAATGGAAAAATGGATAAACCGGAGAAGGTATATGATTTAGAGGAGCGAACTGCGAAGTATGCTGAAAGGATAAGGGATTTTGTTTTGAAATTGCCAAGAAACGTACCCAACATTGAATATGGCCCACAGCTTATAAGGTCTGGAAGTTCTCCCGGTGCAAACTATATTGAGGCCAACGAAAGTATCGGCGATAAAGATTTTAAAATGAAGATTAGAACCTGCAGGCGGGAATCAAAAGAGTCAGCTTATTGGTTAAGACTGATAATATCAGATGGCTCGAAGGAGATGGAAGAAGAGAGGGCTTGCTTACGGCAAGAAGCGAAGGAATTTGTTTTAATTTTTACGGCTATTTTGAAAAAAAGAGGGGATTGATTTTTTATTTATTTGTTTTTAAATTTTTGAGTTTTTGTTTCTTGTAATTTGAATTTTATTTTTTAATTATGACTGGAGTATCTATCCTTAGTATCATCTACATCATCGGTGCCATTACATTTATTATGGGGTTGAAAATGATGTCGAATCCTGCATCGGCCCGTAATGGTAACATTGTTGCCGGTGTTGGAATGTTTGCAGCCATTTTAGGCACCATCTTTTTATTTAGAAATGAAGATGGCAGTTTATTAAAAAATCATAGCTGGATTTTTGGGGGTATAGCCATAGGTACTATCATAGGCGTACTATCTGCTCAAAAAATTAAGATGACACAAATGCCAGAAATGGTAAGCTTGTTTAATGGATTAGGCGGCGCCAGTGCTACATTAATCTCTATTGTAGAATTTAATCATTTAGCCGCATTAGGTTTTCCTCCCGAACAATCTACTCCCGGCGTAATGGCCATTCTTTTTTCAGGAGTTATATTGGGTAATGTAACTTTTTCAGGTAGTGTAATTGCATGGGGTAAGCTTAGCGGAAGGGTAAAAGATTTTGCATTCAGGGGTCAGCATATTGTAAACATGGTATTATTGTTGGCCAGCATTGCCATATCCGTATACCTCGGTGGGCAGTTAGGCAATGGAAATGAAATGCTTTTGTTCTATAGCATTTTCTTTTTATCACTTATCTATGGAATATTCTTTGTACTTCCCATTGGCGGAGCAGATATGCCGGTTGTAATTTCATTGTTAAATTCTTTAAGCGGACTATCGGCTGCTTGTGGTGGCTTCCTATATGATAATAAAGTGGTGTTTACTGGTGGTATATTGGTAGGTGCAGCGGGAACAATTCTAACCGTGTTAATGTGCAAAGCCATGAACCGTTCATTAACCAATGTACTCATCGGCTCATTTGGTGGTAGCGCAAAAGCTGGTGCAGGTAGCAAAGACCAAGGTTCTTATAAAGAAATTACACTGAACGATTCTGCTGTAATAATGAGTTTTGCTAATAAAGTAATGATAGTGCCGGGCTATGGATTAGCCGTAGCACAAGCACAGCACACCTGCCATGAGTTACAAAAAATGCTGGAAGCAAAAGGAGTGGAAGTAAAGTATGCCATCCACCCAGTGGCAGGCAGAATGCCGGGCCATATGAACGTATTGCTGGCCGAAGCCGATGTGAGCTATGATAAGCTGATTGAAATGGAACAGGCCAATGAAGAATTTCCATCAGTAGATGTGGTATTGATACTGGGCGCCAACGATGTGGTAAACCCAGCTGCCAAAACTGACCCTTCTTCTCCCATTCATGGAATGCCCATACTGGATGTGGGTCTTGCCAAAAATGTAATCGTTAATAAAAGAAGTATGAAGCCAGGCTATGCCGGTATTGAAAATGATTTATTCTTTCAGCCAAAAACATCTATGTTGTTTGGTGATGCAAAGAAGGTGCTGCAAGATTTGGTGGGGGAGATAAAGAGTCTGTAAGCCAACTTTTTTGATTAAAGAAAAGGTTGTAACTTTAAAATATGCCAACAGTAATCGAAATAAAGAAAAATACTTCAGCAGCCGAGGTAAAAAAAATACTTCGTAAGTCTCGGCGCCAGTATGCCCAAAAAGAGAATGGGTTAGCCGCTTTTTTTGGAAAACTTCCAGCTATAGAAGATGGGATGACCTATCAAAAAAATGCAAGAAATGAGTGGAAGTAGCTATTTGCTTGATACCAATATTATCGTTTATGCATTGAAAGGGCTGGAGTTCGTAAAACCTTATTTTGAAGAAGGTTGTTACATATCTGTAATTTCGGAAATGGAAATTATTAGTTCCTGAATTGTCAAATCGAGAAATGGAAGTAAGAAAAGCTGCTATTGATTATCTCACTGTTGTCCCCTTTACTCAAAAAATTAAAGAAACCACTATAGCCCTAAAACAGAAGCATAAAGCTAAATTGCCCGATCCAATCATTGCGGCTAGTGCAATTGTTGAGGGATTGGCACTTGTAACAGCAGATAAAGCTTTTAAACGATTTGATGATTTATCATTAATTCTGATAACCCCATAATGAACTGTGACTTTACCTCGCTCATTTATCCATTCTATTCAAAATACTAGAGGCTTTAACCAAGAAGCTTTTGAGGAGATTCACAGCCTTGGTAAACAAATTACTTCCATACGGATTAACCCTTCCAAGTCTTTCGAGTCCTCTCTAATTCCCCCCTTGGGCAGTGGTGGGGGTATTGCCTGGAGTGAGCAAGGTTATTATCTAGCCACCCGTCCATCCTTCACTTTCGACCCCCTATTTCATGCAGGTTGTTATTATGTGCAAGAAGCCAGCAGTATGTTCCTTGAGCAGGCATTGAAACAAACTGTTGACTTATCAAAGCCATTAAAAGTATTAGACCTCTGTGCCGCACCAGGTGGTAAGTCAACGCATATTCAATCGATTATTTCAGAAGATAGTTTATTGGTAAGTAACGAGGTCATTCGTTCCAGAGCCAAAATCTTAAAAGATAATATCATTAAATGGGGCTGCGAAAATGTAGTGGTAACCAATAACGACCCCAAAGATTTTGCAAAACTGGAAAATTACTTTGATGTAATCGTAGTAGATGCGCCTTGCAGCGGTAGTGGTCTTTTTCGCCGTGAGCCAGAATCTATTAAGGAGTGGAGTGAAAATAATGTACAACTCTGCTCGCAAAGGCAACAACGGATATTAGCAGATGTATTGCCAGCATTAAAAGAAGGAGGCTTACTGGTTTATTCCACCTGTTCGTATTCTAAAGAAGAAGATGAGGATATTGTTGATTGGTTAGTGAACGAATGCTCCATGCTCAAAACACAATTATCACTTTCAAATGTCTGGGGAATTATTGAATCAGGCGGTGGGTATCGTTTCTGGCCCGATAAGGTTAGGGGTGAAGGTTTTTTTCTTGCTTGTTTTCAGAAAAAAAATGGGGGCGATAGTAGAACTATCAAAGCCAAAAAGAAACCGATATTGCTCACAAAAATAGAAATAGCAATGCTGATGAAGTGGGTTGAGCTAGATGACAAGGTTTTTATAAAACATGAAAACACTGTGTATGCCTGGCCAGCTAAATGGGTTGATGAGTTTAGTTTTTTATTGGAGCATTTAAGGTTAGTGTATTCAGGAGTATTAGTAGGAGAATTAATGCGGGATAAGTTGATACCGGATCATGCATTAGCGATGAGTAAAATTTACAACCATTCACTACCAAACGTATCATTTTCTAAACAAGAAGCCATCATGTATTTGCAACGAAAGGATTTATATCCGCAAACCGATAAAAAAGGTTGGTGCTTAGCCAGTTTTGAAGGCAATAATCTTGGTTGGATGAACATTTTACAAGGAAGGATGAATAATTATTATCCCAAATCACTGCGGATATTAAAAGAATCGCCGGAATAAAATTGCTTAAAATATTGCATCTTTGCTTCGCAAAATCTTAAGTATGTTACGAATTGTTTCTATAGTTGTTTTAAGTCTATTTTATTTTTTAGGAAATGCCCAAAGCCCCTCTTTATTTGCCAAAAATGAGGATGGCAAATTATACTTAGATCATAAAGTAGCGCCCAAAGAAAGTCTTTATGCATTGGGTAGACTATACAATGTAAGTGCTAAATATTTGGCCGCTTATAATAAAATAGACATTAGTAAAGGTTTGCAAATAGATCAAAAACTAAAAATACCCCTAACCGATACTAATTTTACACAATCAGAATATAGCGGTACCCCCATTTATTATAAAGTGGGCGATAAAGAAGGTTTATCGGCTGTAAGCCGAAAAAATAATGAAGTACCCATTAATGATTTGCGAAACTGGAATAAACTTAGCACAGATGTAATTCAAAAAGATGCCAACTTAATTGTAGGCTTTTTAAAGGGCAGTGGATTTAAGAAGGTTACAATTGCAGCACCAGCAACGGTAAATGTACCTCCCGTTACTACAACCAAAAATGTATTACGTACCGATGAGCCTGTAGCGGTAGTGGTAAATGATAACGTAAAATCCAATGCGAGAAATGAAAACAATCTGCCTGATACAAAACCGGTAGCAGAAGCAATTGCACCTAAAACTAGCGCAGTACTAAATGAAAGTTATTTTAAAGATGACTATTATAAACAAGTACAATTAAGCCCTGTAAGTGTTATTGAAAATGTAAACGCCGGTATTTTTAAAACCACCAGTGGCTGGCAAGATTATAAATATTATTTATTGGCAGATAAGGTAGCCCCAGGAACTATTGTAAAACTAACCAATCCTAACAACGACAAAGTTGTATTTGCAAAAGTGTTAGGAGAGATGAGTGGCATTAGACAAAATGCTGGCTTACAAATTCGCATATCCAATGCGGCTGCTGCGGCATTAGGCAATAGCGAAAACGATCAATTCATTATATCCATCACTTATTAGAAAACAATATCCAGATTAAGGGAGTTGGTTTTATCAATCTCATAAAAAAGCTTACCCTTATAGATGGCAATTTTATTACTTAAATCATTCAGCGAAGTAATAAGTGAACTGGCATCTGCGTATTGATTACTTTCAAGGTCCTTAATTTGTAAACGGGCGCTGTGGGCATTACCAGCTAGGGTAATGGAAATTACCTTTGGCATACGTTCCGCCACTTCTTTAAAATAAGATTGTAATACCCTGAAAAGAATTAATTGTATGGGTACACTAACCTCCCGCTCGTTAAAGTGCTTATGATCAAAAAATGTGGCGGCATTAAAGTTCTCTTCTGTATCAGACATCATTTCGGTAACAGCTATTACAAGCCCAAAAAAATCGAGCGTCGAAGAATGCAATTGATTTGTTATCTCCTTGATTTTGGACATGGCTACCGTAAGCTGCTCAATACTTTGCTCCAAATGCACATTAGGCTTATCCGTAGGGGTAGGTAAACTGTTAATGTTTAATTTTACACTAGCAAGAATTTGATTGATATCTTCTTGCAGTTGGTCTTTCAACTTCCTTTTTTCCTCCTCATTTAATTCTATTATCTTCTTGCCAATTTGATCTTTTTGCTCTAGTTGCAGCTCTAATTGTTTTTTTTCAAATTCTCTTAATTGGGTAATATCTTTCATTGCGCCAATTAATCGAATAGGTACTTGCTTATCATTAAATATGATAAAGCTTCTATCGTACACTATTTTATACTCTTTAGATTTGGTTTGAAATCGATATTCTTCTTCCCAAAAGGTTTTGCCATTACTTAAGTAGGTATTTAGTTTATTTTCAACTCGCTTTTTATCCTCCGGATGTATGTTCTCTGTCCACCAATTAGCATTATCGACTGTATCTTTTTTTGAATAGCCAAATATGGTATAAATCCTGTCGTTGTAATAAGTTTCGCCGGTTTGTAAGTTGTAATCCCAAATGGCATCGCTAGTGGCTATGCTTACAGCCTCATACCGCTGCATCATCTCCAATAACTCCGTTTTTTCGGTGGCTATTTTTTTATAATGTTGCCTAATAAACAGTAGAATGATAGCGAGTAATAACGCCATTGCTATATATGCTATCCATGTATTAGGGCTGGAAACCGTTAAGGGTGACTTTAAAATAATATCTGGAAAAAAATAAAAATAGGAAAGTAAAAAAAATAAAATGATGATCGAAATCAATGCCTTTATTTCAAAGTGGAAAGAACTAGTTTTGGGCTCAATATTCATCTTTGGTAGATTTATTTATAAAATTCTAACAATGAATAGGTTTCCAATTTTTTTTTCGACAAAAGGCCCTTTGGAATCGGTGAAATTAAGCCAATATGCATCTAAACTTGCGTACTTTTACTCGATTTGTCTTTCTTACCCAATTTTGTTTCCATTCAAAAATTCTTTCACAGTCATTTTCTTTTTGCCTTCTAGTTGCAGTTCTTTTACAACTACATAGCCATCGGCACATGCAAATTGTAAAAAATTTTTTCCATCTGTTTGAAATTCGCCCGGGGCGGCGGTTGGGTTAGTCAGGAGCTTTTCAGTTCTATAAATTTTTAGCATTTTACCATTTAATGAAGTAAAGGCTCCCGGAAAAGGAGATAACCCTCTTATTTGATCATGCACTTCGGCCACTGTTTTATGAAAATCAATTTTACATGTATCTGTAAAAATTTTAGGTGCATGTTTTATCACTTGGTGGTTAATTATGGGTGCCTGCGGTTGCTCATTTATTTCTCCAGTGGCCAATTTTTGTATGGTAGTTACTAGTACATTAGCACCAATTTCCATCATACGATCGTGTACTTCACCAGCGGTTTCGTTTTCATCTATTGAAAAACGTTCTTGTAATAAAATATCACCAGTATCTATTTCATGTTTTAATTTAAAGGTGGTTACTCCGGTTTCTTTTTCGCCATTAATAACCGCCCAATTAATAGGAGCCGCACCGCGGTATTGAGGTAATAAACTGCCATGTAAATTTACACTTCCCATTGGGGGCATATTCCATACCACTTCAGGCAGCATACGAAAGGCTACTACTATTTGCAAATCTGCTTTCAATGCTTTTAATGCATCAATAAATTCAGGGCTTTTTAATTTTTCTGGTTGCAAAACGGTTAAGTTATTTTCAACTGCGTATTTTTTTACCGCACTTTGCTGTAGCTGCATACCTCGGCCACCAGGCTTGTCGGGGGCAGTAATTACGCCTACAATAGTACATCCCGCTTTTAGCAAAGCATCGAGCGATGCAACTGCAAATGCCGGAGTGCCCATAAAAACAATGCGCAATGAGTTGTAATCCTTCATAATTGTTGCGAAGTTAGGTAAGGATTAAGGAATGGCATTGCCTAATTGATTACAATACAAATCCTTTTTGAAAAGTATTAGTCCATAGAGCGCAGGCTTTCTTTTAGCAATTACAATGAAGATCTATTTTGCCGCAATCTCAACAGTGGAAGCATGGCTGCTGTTTGGTTTTTTTTCAAAAAATAGGCATAGGGTTAATACATTTCGCCCAATTTCATTAGAGTACCTTTTGTTAAAGTAGCTTTCGGTTGCGTAGCTTTTTTAGCGGGTATTTGAAACTTACCAATATTGGTTTTATTATTGCCATGCATTACATACGAGATCATCCAGCTTATGATGGTCAAATAACTAAGGATGAAAATGTATTTGCAATGCATGACTGAAGTATTTGTGTTGTCTGATTTTTTATTTGATTATGAGAAAAATAAAGTTGTTGCTAATCGTTGTTTTAATCTTTTTATCGATATTATTTTTTTCTTGATAGTCCTGTAAAAATTCCACTTCCGGGATGTTTGACATCATTCACCCACAATATTCTTCCCCCTTTAATGGCTGAAAAATAAACATCAAAAGTTTTTGCTTGTCCGCCAATATTTGAAAAATAAAGTTGCCAATTGTTTAGTGATTTAAAAGTGCCATCACTTTTTGATTGTGCTGCATTCATAACACCACCGCCTGTATTCGTCATTACTGCTTCCCAATGATACTTGTTGCCACTGCTGAAGGCATACCATTCTGAAGCTGAAAAGGTACTCATGCCGGCATAGTTTCCATTATAATAGTTATAATAAAAAGTATTGCTGGCAAAATTGGCATTCCATCTTCCGGTGTTATCAATGTCAGAAGCTGCTACTGCAAATTTATTTCTGCTCGCCATATTCGCAAGTTTATTGTACACTTCGTCTTCGTCTGCTAATATTACAACCCCCTTGCTATTATCAACAATATATCCGCCCGAATAATCACTAACTTTTGCCCAACGAATAGTTTGGGGATTAAAACCAAATTCACGGGTAAAGGTTAATACATCAGGTGCTACTATCTCCATCCATCCCGCACCTCTGCGAAACAGAACTACAAAAACAGAGTTGCCTGAGTTGTTTTCTTTTATATTGCCCATGCCAAAATAAGGACGGTTATTTGTTTCCACATAAGCAGTTTTAAAATTAGTTAGATTATTATAACGTGGTGCTACCAGTATATTCCATGCTGCTGTAGTAAGTTTGTCAGGATCAGCAGGAAAAATGGTTCCTTCTTTTGGATAATGCAGCAGCACTTTAATATTTCCTTTTGATACTTCTACCCAATCTTCCTTTACAGTGCTGTTCCAGCCATCATCAAAGTTGGTGGTGGTAAATGCATACCCATCTTTTTTTGCTGTAGAGGAGACAGGCATTGTGTTTGTTTGTTTAGCAGGCTGTTTAGCAGGTGTAGGATTAGTTTGCACTATTTTTTTAAAACTGATTGATTCTAAAAACTCAGACATATGTTTTTCATATATGTCGGTATTTGTAAGCACCAGTATGTTCACCATTTTTCCAAACCCGCTGGAAGTTACAAGCAATGCAATGCCTTTTTGCCCATCACTCTCAAATGGGGCATATCCTGTTTGCGCCTCCCAGCCATTTTTTGTAGCGGGTGTTTGCATTTCAGGCGCTGTGGAAGTAGTTACCGATTCTTTTACTACTGTTTCCCATGCCGCATCAAAATTATCTTTAGCATTGGTTGTTCCCGGTACTGATTTAAAAAGCATTATTATGCAGTACCCCCCTTTGGCGGCATCTTCTTTTGAAAATTGTATAGTACTTTCTGTACTTTGTTTCTGCCAGCCTTTAGGAGGAGTATAAGTTGTAATATCAAAAGTTTGAGATTGCGAAAAGCAAGCTGCCGAAGCCCAAAATGTAGCAACTATAAAATATATATTTTTCATAATGGTGTATTAAAGTTATTTAGTTTAATAGAATTTTGCTTTACCAATTATGTATGCTTTTACGGTGCATTTGGGTTGTCAGTTTTTATCCAGCCAAGTGGTTGTTATTATATTCATTGTTCTTTATAGGAAAAATACAAGAAAAATCAAATAGAAGGAGAGCTATATTGTTGTTACATGTTTAATTGGCATTATTAATGGTTTATTATTCCTCGCATTCAGACCATGTTAAATTGTCGCAAATTGAATCAGCAAAACTTCCGGCGGCAATTTCTGCAAAGCAACTAGAGTTTACCTGCACTCCAAATCGAATATTTACCGGGGTGCTTTTTTTTACTTTTGTTTGAACAGATTTTACCTCATTTTTTGTAACCGATGAAATAAATATTACAGGAGCCCATGTTCTTATAAAAACGTCCCAGGCTTCGCTTTCAGTTGTGGTTGCAATAGTGGCGAACGAACAGCCTAATACACTTACAGCAGTAGCGTTGGCCCGCCATACATATGTTTTATTGATGCGTATCATTTTGTCATCGCCAGCGAAAGTACCCGGTATTTTTAAGTCACTGATTATGGCGCCAGTTGCCAAAGTATAACCGGCTATTGATGCGCCACAACCAGTTCGAATATAATTTTGAGAAGCAAGTACATCAGCATTTGCATTTAATGTTTTGGTAACATCTTTCAGGTTAAAAAAATGTGTTAAAGCATCTATACATAAATTAGAAGGTGCAGGTGGCGGGGGCGGAGGGGCCGGCGGTGTATTTTGCCCGGATATTGAAAAATTCAAAAACTCTGTAAACCGTATGGTTTCCCTTAGCGCTGGGGGAAAAATATTCTTTAGCTTTTGCTGGTACAAACTTTCATCTATACCTGCTTTTTGCCAAGCTGATTTAATAAAGCTGTAGTACTTTTTTTGAATTTTGCTAAGAGCCAGGTTTTTCTCCTCAATATTTTTAAGTTTGCCTAGGTTTAATACTTCAGCAGAATATGCCTCAAAATTACCTGAACGGTCTTCTTTTAACAGAGCTTCCATTTTTTCTTTCACAGGTTTTACAACTTCTATTACTTTATCTTCCATTGCTTTTGTAATAGAAATATTCCATTCTGCCATTTCGTTTTTTCTTAAGTTGTTATCCCTTTTTGGTCCTAACTGCGCCTGCAAGTACATGCCTGAACTAATAAAGCATAACATTAGAAAGGATCTTAGCCATTGTTTGAAATTTTTCATAATAAAGATTTTAATTGCCAATTGATGTGGCCTTATTTTTTAAATTTTTTAATAACCCTGTTTTGTTTTTTTTCTCACTTGTGTGTTTCGTATTATCGGTAACGTTGCCATTATTTATTTTGTTGGATTTGTCTGCTTTTGTGGCTATTGTATTGGTGTTTGTTTCAGCCGATTCCTTAAATATGTTTGCTGTTATACTGCTATTAAGCTCGATTCCTTCTTTCTGCCATTCCTTTACAAAAATTACAACGGCATCGTTTACTTCTTTACCTGCTCGATAAATGGCTTTCCACTTCAAACTCTTTTTTTCATATGTCGGATTTACAAAAGTTTGTTTTTTGCCAGCACCTGTAAGCTTAGCAGTAAAATCTACAGTAGCAACCAGTTGTATATATTCTTGTAACCTTGCTTTTATCATTGTAGCTGGGTCGGCGGGATAAAGTTTTAACCATGCATCTTTCTCCGGAAATGGTTTTTTAGCAGCCTCCATCATCGCATCAATTCGTTTTTGTACTTCATTCATTTGTAGCTGTTGCTCTGTAACATACTTTGTATCGGTTTTGTAATTATTGATATTAGTTTGATGTACTTGTTTCGACTTTTGTAAGTCTGCAAGGCTCATCCCTTTGTCCGTTAATGGCATAGCGCTTTCCCTTATTTTTTGATATTCATTGGCAAACCTTTCGCTGCTAACGTAGTTTTTTACATAGCTGCAAAGTTCTTTGGCGGCACTGGCTTTATCACCTGTTATTATATTTTGTAATAACAGGGCACGGGGAATTTGAAAAGCTTGTAATTGTTTATAAATACTATTTGCAGGGCCGTCTTCTACGCCTTGCTCCATTGGCCCGGCATCAAACCGCCCAATAAAATTTCTAATAATATGCCATTGTGCATTTTGCTCCTCCATACCTAGGCGGGTAATAATATCATTCACAGCTTTGTATGCCATAGTAAGCAGGCAAATCCCTACCAGTGGTACTATTATTTTCTTTTTCATTTGTTAATGGTTAATAGGGGTTATTAATATTTTTAGTCAGTACAATTATTACATGGGCCAATGTTGGTATAAATGGCAAACAAACCCGAAGAGGCAAATCTTTTGTCATACATTTCGCTACAACCGGCAACAATATAGTTACCGTATCGAGATAGCATGGGCCTTGCAGTACTGCCATGTGTAATTTTTGTGATAGGTATTATTTTTCCTGTTTGTGTACTTTGTATAACAATATTTCCTTTAGGCACACCAAAATTGGTAGCGTTGGTATTATAAGCAATCCAAGAGCCGTCATAACTAATGCCCACTCTTTCTCCTTGTGTTACTGGACTATCTCCATCGCCTTCTATTTTATTGTTTAAGTGGCTAACTCTTTTTACTGATCCGGTGCTAATGTTGTAGATAAATACATCTTGGAATTTGTTAGTATCATCTGGAACTAAATTAGACGACGTAGTACTGTAAGCGATGTATTCACCATTACCGGATATTGCTGGATATACTACTCGGCTCGAACTTTCAGTTCCTTGGTTCCTATCTGCACCAGTGGCGGTAACACTAATTTTTTTTAGACCTAGTTTGCCCTTTTGCCAAAGGAAAATATCCCAAAGATTATTGTTATCATTTGCTACCAAGCGATAAGTAAAGGCACAAAAAGCTACCTTGTTTCCATCATCTGAAATAGTGGGGGCATAACCGCCTGCTGCCTTTCCGGTTTCATAGTCTTTAGTAATAAAGTCGGTAGTGCCAGAGCCAAGGTTATGTACATACACATTGGGAGTAGAAAAGACTGGCTCAAGGTGTACAATATTACTGGCATAGGATGTGTAAGCTATTGCTGAACCATCACCAGATATTACCGGCTCTGAACTTTCATAATTAGCCGTGCCGCCATCCATTCCTTTGCTTATTAAAGTAACCTTATCAATAAAGGCATTCCAAACAAACACATCTCGGATTCCATTCAAATCTCCATCACAAAGATTTTTTGCATAAGATTCAAAGGCCACCGCCTGCCCATCGGCAGATATGGAAGGTACTAAGCTATTGGCGTCCCCTTCAGCACCTTGCGCATTTTTACTTATTAATTTTGTAATGCCTAACTTTCTATCTCTCCAAAATATTTGACGGTGGTTACCGGTAGAGCCATCTATACCTTTGCCATACATACTAAACGCTACATACCTGCCTTCATCTACACCCTTGCCACCCACAACAGGGGACCAGCTTTCGTAGTAGGTGCTTATTATTTTATCATCGCTGCTGCGGGATACTAAATCATAAATATTTTTTGGGGGTTGTGGCAGCGCTGCAATGGGTTTGCTGCAATCGCATTTAATTGATAAACTAGTACTGGTTACGGTGCCTTGCCCATTGGTAATTTTGCATGTTCGTGGCCCGCCTACTTGTTTAAAAAAATAATAATCGCCTATAGGGAAGTTTTGAATAGGGTATGTTCTGTTAAGCGTTACATAATATGAGTTTCCATATTCGTTTGAAAAAATGAATGTTTCGTTCGGTGCAACACCGGAAACTTCCAATAGGCCATTTACCCTTGGTGGATAACCACAATTAACCCCAACGGTAATATCTGTATTTGAAATTGTACCCTCGCTATTCTGGCTCCACATACTACAAGTTCTTGGGCCAGCTATTTGTGTTATTTTATACGTTTCGCCGGGTAAAAATTGACGAGCAAATGTTTTTTCCCTGTTTGTAAAATCAATTATTATTTTTTCACCGGTATTAAGCGAAAATCTAAAGGTATCATTCTTAGCCATAAGGATATTTGAATAGCTGACAGATACTTTATAGGTGCTTACATCTTGCAGGTGGAGCTTTGTTTTCTGGCCTTGCGTATGTGCAGAAAGGCTAATAATAAAGAAATAACCTAATAGCTTTTTCATTTTATCTGTTTAAGGTGTTGTAAATATGCAGTACTTTAAAGTTCGGACTTATCCTGTAAAAACAGGATATTTGAAAAAAGGCAAAATATCATGGAAAAAGGGGAGTGCTAATTTGCTATAATGAATAGTTTTGTAATATGCGTTTTCATTCTGTATTTATATTGTCTATTGTCTTCTGTATTTCAATAATTGCGAATGCGCAGCATTACAATCGAGATAGTATGATAAGCTTGATTGATAGTGTACGGAAAACAATTGTTGATACCGGTCATATCAGGCTACTGCGAGAATGGGCATACGATATAGGTGAGAATGATAGTGTTCTATCCAAACAATTATTAATTGAAGCAATTGATAAGAGTGAAAGGATTAATGATGCGGGTGCCATGGTTAATTCATATCGATTAATGGGGTTATGGTATAAAGGGGTTGGAAATATGGACAAGGCACTCGACTATTACCAGGCCTCTTTACAAATGGCTAAGGAAAATAATTTTTGGTACCTTATGGCGGGAGCCTACTTCGAAATAAGTAATATCAAGTACTGGAAGGGTGAATATGATAGCTGTATAGATTATTGCCTGAAAACCCAAGCCATCTTTGAAAGTTCAAAAGTGTTTGAACATAAAGCGTTGACTAATCGTATACTGGATAAAAAGAAATCAGACTTGTATTCAAACATGAGTTCGGTTTTTAATACACTTAAAAATTTATCGAAGGCAGATGAATACATCGATAAGGCAATTGCTATTGCCAATAGTTATAACAGCAATAAAATGGTTGCTATTTACACACAACAAAAGGCGGATAACTATTTTGAAAATGGCAATATTGAAGAGGCGCTTCGTATCCGTTTAAAAAAAATACGGGTAATGGAGGATAGTGGGGTTGCTAAAACACTTTTACAGGCCTATTATCAACACATTTCACAAGAGTATCTGGAACTCGGTAAAATAGACTCTGCTAAAATATTTGCACAAAAAAGTTTAGTTAGTGCTGGAGAGTTAGAAGTGCCAGATGCTATTGCCAATGCCAACTGGCAAATGGGAAAAATTCTATTAAAAGAAAAACAGTTTACACTAGCTGAAACTTATTTTAAAAAATGCAGTGCCTACTTTTTACAGAGCCAAGAGCCAACCGAAAAAAGAGGTTATTACGCCGTATTACATCAGTTATTCTTCGAAACTGGAAGATATAAAGAAGCATATCAGTATTTTCAAAACTATAGTGAGTTAAATGATACAATACTTAACAGCGAAAGATCAAAACAGTTTTCAGATAGAGAAGCAAAATACCAATCAGAAAAAAAAGATGCTCAGATAGAATGGCAAAGAAAATCGTTGAAACAACGAAAAATGCTCAACTCCCTATTGGCAGGCTCTGCGTTGGCTTTACTTATTATTAGTTTACTTACCTACCGTAACTATAAACATAAGCAGCGGCTTCACCAGCAACGAATTAATGAATTAGAAACCGAAAAGCAATTGACAGCTACAGAAGCGGTATTAAAAGGAGAGGAGCAAGAGCGAACCCGACTAGCAAAAGATTTACATGATGGATTGGGGGGGATGTTGTCGGGAATAAAATATTCATTCAGCACGATGAAAGGAAATTTAGTAATGACACCTGAGAATGCACTGGCTTTTGAACGCAGCATGGATATACTGGACAGCTCTATAAAAGAAATGCGAAGGTTAGCTCATAATATGATGCCTGAGGCCTTGGTAAAATTTGGATTAGATATCGCACTAAAAGATTTTTGTAACGATATCAGCACTAATAGTCCTTTAAAAGTAAATTATCAGTCGCTGGGGTTAGAAAAAAAGGAGATTGAACAAACTACTGCTATTACGATTTACCGTATTGTACAGGAACTTATTAATAATACACTGAAGCATGCAACTGCTACTACTGCTATTGTTCAAATAAGTAAAATCGATAATCTGCTTTCTGTTACTGTAGAAGATGATGGAAATGGTTTTGACACTACTCACTTACAATTTTCAAAAGGTAT
This sequence comes from Bacteroidota bacterium, assembly GCA_039796695.1. GTDB lineage: Bacteria > Bacteroidota > Bacteroidia > Chitinophagales > Chitinophagaceae > JJ008. The sequence goes on along the minus strand of JBDKJF010000001.1, from coordinate 239,669 downwards.
TGGCTGGAGCAATATTCAAAGCAGATTAAATTTTTTAAAAGGTAAATTTGATATTCAGTCTGAAAAAAATAAAGGAACCTCTGTTCATATTGAAGTAGTAGTAGAATGAAAGCTAGTGTTTTTATAACTGATGACCATTACATGGTAATTGAAGGAATTCGTTCACTGCTTCAAAATGAGAAAGATATTGAATGTGTCGGTCATGCCACCAATGCTTCCTCTTGCTTGGCTTTTTTAAAACAACAGCAACCAGATGTGATTTTAATGGACATTAACCTACCAGACAAAAATGGTATAGATCTATGTAAAGAAGTAAAAGAAAAATATCCCTCCATATTTGTAATTGGCCTCAGCACTTTTAATCAGCAAAGCTTTATAGAAAAAATGATGAGCAGTGGAGCATCTGGCTTTGTGCTAAAAAATGCAACACAGGAAGAGCTGTTTGAAGCAATTGTAACAGTGGTAAAGGGAAAAACCTACTTTAGCCAAGAGGCTGCTACTGCTTTGCAAAATAAGGGCAATGCAGGAGTGCCTTTATTAACCAGAAGGGAAAAAGAAGTTTTGGAATTAATTGCCGATGGCTTAACTAACAATGAGATTGCTCAAAAAATATTCGTAAGCGTCACCACGGTAGACACTCACAGAAAAAATCTGTTAGCAAAATTTGACGCAAAAAACATTGCTTCACTAATTAAAAAAGCGATGCAGGCACAACTTATTTAATTATTCAAAATCCTCATACAACAAATACCTCTTCCTTATCTTTTTAAAGCTACCCAAAGCACCTTCCCAGCTTTTCCTAATATCAATTTCGCTGGTACCAGCCTTTATTTGTTGCATCAGTTTATCATTACCAGCCAGTTTATTAAAGAAATTGTTTTTAAGGAAGAAGCTGTCTTTTTTAGGAAACAATTTATACGCTTCTATTAGCCATTTTAGTTGTATTCGGTTATTCACTTTTTTCAACACTTCCTCGGGTGTTCCGCTTACATCCCATCCATAACAAACTTGACCATACAGTTTTGAACTTTTAGCACCTTCGTTAGCATTTGGTGTAAATGAGTACAATGTTTTTGGTAACGAGGGATGTCCAAATACTTGAAAAGGTTTGTTAGTTCCCCGGCCTTCGCTTAGCACAGTACCTTCAAAAAAACAAGTAGATGGATACAGGTATATGGCTGGCATGTTAGGAAGGTTAGGAGAGGGCTTTACGGTTAAGTTGTACTTGCTTTTGTGCGTATAGTTTCCACAGTTTATAATAGAGAGCGAAAATTTATTTGCTATTATTGTTTTTGGATTATACCAATTATTTTTAGAAATTATTTTTGAAGAAGTATAGGGGAGCATGTCTTTATTTGCCACCGCTACCCCGTTCATTTCATCCAATTTTTTATTACATACAGCACTTAACCATCGCTCTCCCGCAATCATATAGGCATACTCACCCATCGTCATTCCATACACTACTGGTATGGGCTGTTTACCCACGCCGCTTTTAAATTTTAAATCAAGCACTGGTCCATCTACATAATGCCCATTGGGGTTAGGCCTATCTAGAATGATTAAAGGCTTATTGTTCTCAATAGCCGCTTCCATAAAATCTTGCATGGAATTGATGTAGGTATAAAATCGGCAACCTACATCTTGCAAATCAAAAAGCATAATGTCTACATTCTTCAAATCTTCTGCAGTAGGCTTATGCTTGGCGCCATATAGCGATACTACGGGTATGCCGGTTTTACTATCAATATAATTGCTCACTTTTTCGCCGGCATCTGCGGTACCTCTAAAGCCATGCTCGGGGCCAAATATTACGGTAATGTTTACGCCTAGTTTGGGTAAAGTATCTACTAGGTGCTTATCCCTCACCGTGCTTGTTTGGTTGGCAAATATGCCTACTCGTTTACCTTTTAGCAGGGGCATGTAGTGCTGCATTAAGTATGCAGCAGGTAAAATAGGCGGTTCAAATTCAATTATATCTCCTCTGCTGTTCTGATAAACGGTAACATTACCATATTTCAGAGCTATCGGTTTTTCTTGTGCCTGTATAGTTTGTAGCACAGAACTAAAAAAAATAGATAACCAAAATAGTTTTTTCATAATTCAAATTTCAGGAAATATGCCAATAAGGCGGTGTAAATATTTAAAAAGTTGCTTTCACCTTTTTTCTAGTACCTTGCACCCCATATTTAACAAAAAATAACACAAATGGCAGCAGCAAAAAATGGTGACAAGGTAAAAGTACATTATACTGGCCGCTTAACTACAGGCGAACAGTTTGATAGCAGCGAAGGTAGAGATCCTTTGGGGTTTACGGTAGGTGCCGGACAAATGATTAAGGGCTTTGATGCCGCTATACCGGGCATGATAGTTGGCGACAAAAAAACAATTAATATACCCGCTGCCGAAGCGTACGGCGAAAGAAGTGCAGAAGCAATGATTGATTTTCCTAAAGAAAATGTACCTGCAGATATGGTGCTGGAACCAGGTATGCAATTAACCCTCACCAATCAAAATGGGCAGCCCTTTCCCGTTATTGTTAGCGAAGTAAAAGAGGATGTCATAATTCTTGATGCAAATCATCACTTAGCCGGACATGAATTAGTGTTTGATATAGAACTAGTAGAAATTGAAGGCGATAAGCCACTTATAATAATGCCTTAATAGCATTTTAAAAGTTAACATGTTTATAAGTTTAATGGCCTAAGATTTACTTAGGCCATTTTTGTTGTACATTAGATGCCCTTAATTAAGTATATGTTTGAAAAATATAAATTTACTGCAAGCGAACGTTTTTTACGTTATGTACAAATAGATACACAAAGCGATCCTCAAGCAACCGCTTTCCCAAGCACAGAAAAGCAGAAAGATTTAGGCCGCTTACTTGCCGCAGAGTTGCAAGGCATGGGCATTGCCGATGCGCATATGGATGGGTGGGGATATGTGTATGCCACTATCCCATCTAACACCAATAAGCAAGTACCCGTTATTTGTTTTTGCGCCCATATGGATACAGCGCCAGATTGTAGCGGCACAGGTGTAAAACCTATCGTACATAAAAACTATCAAGGAGAAGATATTATTTTGCCCGATGATAAAGCTCAAGTCATCCGCCTAAGCGAATATCCTTATCTACAAAAAAAAATTGGCAATGATATAATTACAGCCTCCGGCACTACATTGCTCGGCAGCGATGATAAAGCAGGCGTAGCCGAAATAATGGACTTAGCTAATTTTTTGGTTACCAACCCCCAAGTAAAACACGGCACTATTAAAATTTTGTTTACACCCGATGAGGAAGTAGGTAAAGGTACTGCCAAAGTAGATATGCAAAAACTAAGTGCAAATTTTGGGTATACATTAGATAGTGGCGAAATAGGCGCATTAGAAGATGAAACATTTAGTGCAGATGGGGTACAGGTGGTAATACACGGAGTAATAGCTCACCCTGGCTATGCAAAAGGAAAAATGATAAATGCCATGAAAATTGCGGGAGAAATACTCGCCTTTTTACCAAAAGATAGACTATCGCCCGAAAGCACCGAAGGCAAGCGAGGTTTTATACACCCCGTAAGAGTAGAAGGTATTGCCGAAAAATGTACCATCGATTTTATTATCCGTGATTTTGATACAGCTGGCCTTGCCAAAAAAGAAGATTATTTACGCACTTCTATTGAGGAAAGATTGCGTACCTATCCGAAAGCCTCATTTGAATTTACTGTAACAGAGCAGTATCGTAATATGAAGGAAGTGTTGGATATGCATCCACAAGTAATAGCGCATGCCAAAGCCGCTATTGAAAGAGCGGGCTTGCCAGTAAAAATGGAAAGCATCCGCGGTGGTACCGATGGTAGCCGTTTATCTTATATGGGTTTGCCCTGCCCCAATTTATTTGCAGGCCAACAAGCCATACACAGCAAGCATGAGCATATCTGCATACAGGATATGAACAAAGCCGTAGAAACGATGGTACACTTGGTACAAATTTGGGAAGAAGAAACGCCTTAATATTTAGGCATAAGTAATAGAAAAAATTTTTGTAGCCAGCTGCAGTAACACAGATCAGCTTTTGTTGCGTCGCATTATCAATCCCGTCTTCAGCGGGACACTTCAGCACCATAGCGCTATTCAACTTTTTATTAACAACGAAAACCTTATGTTTTGTTTCGTATCTCCACAACAGAAAAGCATTACACCTGCTACGAGATACAAAACATAAAGGAGCAGCCAATAGAATGATGAATGATAACACTACAAACTGTATTCTCAAAGCATCAGTACATTTACAAATGCATAACTATCACAAAATAATAATTGTCAGAAAAATTCATAACTTACACTATTAAACAAAAAAATGTATGGAAAATTTTGGAGGCTGGATAGCCAGCAATTGGTGGGTACTGGTAATAGTATTCATATTCTTTAGCGGATTATTTACCATTAATCAAGGGTATATAGGCGTGGTTACTATGTTTGGTAAATATAGAAGAGTGGTGCGCCCCGGATTGAACTTTAAAATACCGGTTTTAGAAACCGTTTATAGAAAAGTAAGTATTCAAAACCGTTCGGTAGAGTTGGAATTTCAGGCAGTAACAAACGACCAAGCCAATGTGTATTTTAAAAGCATGTTATTATACTCTGTGCAAAATGCCGATGAGGAAACCATTAAAAAAGTAGCGTTTAAGTTTTTTGCCGATAAAGATTTAATGCAAGCATTAATAAGAACTATTGAAGGCAACATCCGCTCCTTTGTAGCCACTAAAAAGCAAGCAGAAATTTTGGCACTACGCAAAGAGATTGTAGAATATGTAAAAGCAGAAATTGACCACACATTAGAAACATGGGGCTATCATTTACAAGATTTACAAATCAACGATATTACGTTTGATAAAATGATATTAGACTCCATGAGTAAAGTGGTAGCAAGTAATAACCTAAAAGCGGCTGCCGAAAATGAAGGTCAAGCTTTATTAATAACTAAAACCAAACAAGCCGAGGCAGACGGTAATGCCATTAAAATTGCTGCCGAAGCAGAAAAAGAAGCTGCCAGATTAAGAGGACAGGGCGTAGCATTGTTTAGAAAAGAGGTAGCTTCTGGTATGACAGAAGCCGCTGAGCAAATGAAACAAGCTAATTTAGATACTAACGTAATTCTATTTAGCATGTGGACAGAGGCCATTAAAAATTTTGCAGAGTATGGTAAAGGCAATGTAATCTTTTTAGATGGAAGCTCAGAAGGAATGCAATCCACCATGAAGCAAATACAAGCACTAATGGTAAAGCAAGCAGGAACCGATAGCTAAGCAAGCAAACCTTACAAGTATAAATAATGGAAAGGTTTAAGGAGTATCACTTCTTAAACCTTTTTATTTTTGAAAAAGCTGCAACAGCGCTACACTTAACTTTTTTAGTTAAAGAACTCTAAAATTTGTTAAAGGCAGATATGTTGGCACTGTTTTTCACGTTAAAGAGTGCGCAGTTATTAAGAGGTGTTGAAAAACAAGCATACTTAAATAAAGCGCAAGTCCTACTTTTACATTTAAAGATTAAAAAACTATGTTCGACTTTTTACAGATTACAGACTCATTGCAGCAAGTGGCTAAAATAGCCACCGGCGACACCAACCATGACGGAAACCTTAGTTTTTTTGAATTGTTGAAAATGGGAGGGTGGATTATGATTCCACTAGCGGGTATGTTGGTATTAGCCATTTATATATTTGCCGAGCGTATGCTGGCTATTAAAAATGCAGCCAATGTGGACGATAATTTTATGAATATAATACGGGATAATATAGTAAGTGGTAACATCTCCGCTGCCCGCAGTTTTGCTAAAAATACCAATAACCCCGTAGCCCGTATTATTGATAAAGGCATACAGCGCATTGGCAAGCCAATTGATAGTATTGAAAAAAGTATGGACAATGTAGGTACATTAGAAATGTATAAGCTAGAAAAAAATATGGGCGTCTTATCGGTCATTTCAAAAGCTGCTCCCATCTTTGGTTTTGTGGGTACCCTTGTAGGTATGATGCAGTTATTTTCTGGCATTACCGCTTCTAATCAATTTGAAGTAAGCACCATTTCGGGCGGGTTATATACCAAAATAATTACTTCTATTACCGGTTTAGTAATCGGGTTGTTTGCTTTTGTGGCATATAGCTATATCAATCAACAAATAGATAAAGCTGCAAATAAAATGGAAGCTGCATCCGCAGACTTTTTAGATATTTTACAAGAACCTACTCGATAATCTACCATCTACATGAAGTTTAGAAAAAAACATAGACAAGAAACGGAAGTAGCTACGGACTCGTTGAATGATATCCTTTTTATCCTTCTCATGTTCTTCTTAATAGTGGCTACGCTAGGAAACCCAAATGTGGTAAAGGTGGGCTTGCCCAAAGGCACAAAAGATACTAAGGCTAAGCAAAATATAATGGTATCTATTGATAAAGAGCAAAATTACTATATAGGCACTACCAAAGTAGATGAGGCTATTTTTGATTCGCTTTTAAGAATGGAAATAAGGAAACAACGCAGCATTGTAGATACACCCACAGTTGTAATTAATGCGGACACCGCCGCTTTTTATGGAGAAGTATATCGTGTAATGAAAATTGCTCGAAAAGATACAGCTAAAGTGGTAGCCCGCATCGATCAATAATTTGTTTAATAAGGACGGATTTTTTTAATAAAGACTGGATTTAATCATCCGGTCTTTTTGTTGCATATCCTTTTTTAGTTCGCTATTAAAACCATATCGGTGCAAAAGTTGAAGGGTAGCCTCTCCAAAGTTTTCATGTATTTCAAAATATAAACATCCGTTGGGTAAAAGATGCTGTTGACAAAATTTCGCTATTTTCTCATAAAAAAGTAAAGCATCATCGTTAGGCACAAACAAAGCGAGATGCGGCTCATAAGCAAGTACGTTTTGATGCATGTTTACTTTTTCCCCTTGCGGTATATAAGGTGGGTTACTTACAATGATGTCATATTGGGCAAAAAGCGCCCAATTCTTTTCGTCTAAAAAATCCGTTTGTATAAAATCGATGGTGGTATGATGTACTGTAGCGTTGTGGCTGGCAAGTGCTATTGCCTCTGTACTAACGTCGCAGGCAACTACCGCAGCAGAGGGTAATTTTTTTTTAATAGCAATGGGAATACATCCACTGCCTGTACCAATATCTAATATTTTAAGTGTACCGTTGTGCGCATTAGTTAAGTTGTCGCAAGTAATCCAATCTACCAATTCATCCGTTTCTGGCCTTGGTATCAGTACATGCTTATTAACTTTAAGTCGCAACCCGCTAAACCAGGCATAGCCTAATACATATTGTACCGGCTCCTGTTTTATTAATCGACTAATTACCGATAGTAATTTTTTTTCTTCTAAATTTCCTAGTGGTTCATGCTTGTACATCATTCGTTCTACCTTGCCAGCACCCGTAAGGGCTTCCATTACCCAATCGACCATCGTTTGGGTTTCTCCCTCGTCATATACTTGGCGCAATTTTTTTAGTAATAAAAAAGTAGCTTCTTGTACCGTCATGCTACAAACATACAAGTAATAATGGTTTGTATAAAATGGTAGCTACTGCCGTATGTAGGCCGTTTGCAAGTGAAGGCAATAGCGTAAAGAATAAGTATATTTGCCGTTTGATGATAACACATGAACCTTATATGCAACGCTGCTTGCAATTAGCAAAGCTTGGTGCGGGTAATGTAGCGCCCAACCCAATGGTAGGGGCCGTATTAGTTTTTGACAACAGGATTATTGGCGAAGGGTATCATCAGCAATATGGTGGGCCGCATGCAGAAGTAAATTGCATCAACGCAGTGGCCGCTACAGATAAGCATTTAATTGAAAAAGCTTGCATGTATGTGTCATTAGAGCCGTGTAGCCATTTTGGCAAAACACCCCCATGTGCTAATTTAATTATTGCGAATAAAATTAAAAAAGTAGTTATTGGATGTAGGGATGCTTTTGCTGCAGTAAATGGTAAGGGCATTGAACAATTAAAAGCAGCAGGGGTACACGTGGAAGTGGGCATTTTAGAAAAAGAATGCAAAGCCATTAACCGACGATTTTTTACTTTTCACCAATTGCAGCGTCCTTACATTATGTTGAAATGGGCTCAATCGGCAGATGGATTTATTGGGCATTCAACTAACATTTCAAAACGCTTATTAATTAGTAACCACTATTCAAACACCCTTGTACACCAATGGCGTAGTAAAGTGGCGGCCATCATGGTAGGCACAAACACAGCGTTACAGGATAATCCATCCCTTACCACAAGATTATGGAAGGGGCCTTCGCCCGTAAGGGTTGTACTAGATTTGGAAAATAAACTACCCCCATCCTTGCACATTTTTGATCATCAATTACCAACCATTGTTATCAATCATACAAAAGATGAAGGGGTAGGCAATTTATTATACCGTAAAGTAGAAAAGCAACAACCACTACTTACGCAGGTTTGCACCATCTTGTATCAACAGCGGTTACAATCGGTGATGGTAGAAGGGGGGAGGCAATTACTTCAAGCCTTTATTGACGAGGAATTATGGGATGAGGCCCGTGTAATAAAAAATACCAGTTTAAAAGTGGGCAATGGTGTACTGGCGCCCGTACTAAGCAACGCACAATGCATTAAAGAAAAAAATTACCTATCGGATAATATTAGCTATTACATACATAATAAAATCTATAAAAGATGAATTGGATTGATTGGGTAGGATATTTGGCTGCTGGATTGGTGGTCTTTAGTTTTGTCATCAGCTCTAATGTAAGGTGGATAAGAACCATTAATTTTTTTGGTGCTGTTGTATTTGTGGTTTATGGTTTTTTATTAAATAATAATTTACCGATTATCATTCCAAACATTTTTATTGCTTTTATTCAGCTCTATTATTTATTTATAAAAAAAGAAAAAAGTGCCTGAAACTATTTCTCGAAAAGATTTTTATTTTAACACCGTTACCCAAAATGGCACTGCTACTTATACCGATCGGGGAAGTAAGTTTATAGCTTACTTGTACCCTTTAAAAGATGTTGCCGATTTTAAACAAAAACTAGCTGCTTTAAAAAAAGAACATGCAAAAGCCACCCATCACTGCTTTGCTTACCGTTTAGGCTTAGAGGGTACTGTTTTTAGGGTAAGTGATGATGGTGAGCCAGCGGGTACAGCCGGTAGGCCAATTTTAGCACAAATAGATAGCCACCAACTTACGAATGTGTTAATTGTAGTGGTTAGATATTTTGGAGGAAGTTTGTTGGGCGTACCAGGATTAATTAATGCTTACAAAGCAGCTGCCACCTTTGCCATACAAGTAACGCCTACCGTGCAACAATCCATAACCGATCGGTTTCAATTGCAATTTGATTACACACAAATGAATGAGGTGATGCGGATAGTAAAGCAATTTGATTGCTTTGTAGAAAAACAAGAAGTGCAACTTTTCTGCGCTATGGAAGTAGCCATTCCTCGTATTAGGTTACAAGAGGTATTAACAGGATTTAGAAACTTAAGGGATGTACGAGTAGTAGAAAATTAATCCGTAACCGCTAACGAAACCTTTCCCACCTCTTTCTTTTTCTTTGTATCAAAGATTGTTAGTATTACTCTTTCATTCGTTTGGGTGGTAATGTTGTACATGCCTTCGCCGAGCTTTTGGATAGTGCCTTTAATGGCTGTAATTTCCAAATGCTCATCCTTTGTTTTTAGTACTTTAATTTCAACCGCATTATTTTTATTTTTTCGAATAGTATAGGTTGAAATATCAATTTCATCATCCTGCACCATAAAGGTTACGGGTTGTTTTCTGTATGCCTTTACCATTCTACCACCTTGTATAGCAGGCTCCCATTTAGGCCCTTTTGATATTACTCGCACTACCTCTTTTTCAGTACCATAGCCATAATCTGTTAATGGTTTTATGGCAGAGATAGAACCATCTTTACTAACTACAAATTGCACTACAACGGTGTAGATACCAGCGGGTGCGCCATTATCAATGGGTATATTTCCATTAAGGTTTTTTTCTAAAAACATACGCCATTGCTTATCACCTCCTGGGTATTTAGCTTCTATATCTACCTTATCGAAAACATTGTCGGCTAAGGCAGTTTTATTGTCATTCTTTAGTTCTTCAATAGACAAGCTATGCTTTTTTACATACGCTTCTTTTAAAATAAATTCAATAGCCCCATGCGTTGCTTTTTCGCCAAAGCGGTTGGTGGCTTCTTCCCCCTTCCATACATGTATCGTTTCTATAGCCTCTGCGGGGTATATACTGGACTGCTCTTTTTTTAATGCTTTTAATGTACCCATAGGCCAACCGTTGGTAACCACCAACACATTGGTATTTATGTTGGGTTCAATGGTTGTTAGTACTTTTTGAATAGGCTTCGTAGTATCTACCACGGGTTTGGCGTAGGCAGTAGCTAATAAAAAATTTATTAGTATAAAAAGTAGAAATTCTTTTTTCATTTCAATTGGAGGGGATTATTAATATGTGGGAGAGCAATTTAATACTAAATATCAGCAAAAAAATAACTTATTGTGGCCTCACTTTACTTTCTTTGTACTAAAGTTTTTACAATGGCCGAATCAATTATAGAGTTAAAAAACATAAACATTTACCAAGGGGGTAATCTTATACTTCAGGATGTAAACCTTACCGTAGAAAAAGGAGAGTTTGTGTACTTAGTAGGAAAAACGGGTACGGGTAAATCCAGTTTGCTAAAAACATTATATGGCGAATTGGAATTAACAGAAGGAGAGGGTACCGTGGCAGGCTTTGCCCTTCGTGGGTTAGATTGGAAAAAAGTTCCTTACCTACGTAGAAACTTAGGAGTAGTGTTTCAAGACTTTCAATTATTAACGGATAGAAATGTAAATGATAACTTGAAATTTGTACTAAAGGCCACCGGATGGGGAGATGAAAAATTAATGAATGAAAAAATAGCAGATGTATTGGATAAAGTGGGCTTAAAAGCAAAAGGATTTAAAATGCCTTTTGAACTTAGCGGTGGAGAACAACAACGTATTGACATAGCCAGGGCTTTATTAAACTCTCCTAAACTAATTTTAGCCGATGAGCCTACGGGAAACTTAGACCCCGAAACCTCTGATGATATCATGAATTTATTGTTTCAAATTGCAAAGGATTATAACACTACAGTAGTAATGGCTACGCATGATTACATAGTGGTACAAAAATTTCCAGCTAGAATGATACGTACCGATAGAGGTAGAGTGGTAGATAATGCTACCATAAATATTGAATAAGGGTATGGGCATTTACATCATTATCGTAGGTATTTCCCAATAATTTTTTACGTAGGTTTATTTCATCTATCGTAAATGGATGGTTGCTTAATTGCATAATAATAGAGCCAAAAGAGTCGGCGGTGGTACCTATATGGCAAGCATCGGCTAAGCCGGTTTCCTTTACCATAGCAGCGGTAGTTACACAGTGTCTTCCTTCAAATATAGTATGTAATAATTTTAAACGTATACCCGTTATTTTTTGGTTGAATATAGGCAGTAAATGGATATGTGCTTTTTTTACTAAGTCATTCATCTCAGCCGCAGAGGGGTTGGCCACCAAACAGGTATGGGGCTGTGCATGCGCTAACTTTAGAAGTGCAGCAGAGGGATTTTTACCGGCAATAACGAGTGGTTTTTTAATTTTATCAAATACATTTTTCAATAACCAAGTAGCCGCTTCTTCATTTTCGGGCACCGATAAATTGCCATGATATAAACAAAAATTGCCTATCCCTTCTTCGCCTATTACGGTATGCCACGATGGAAAAATGGGCACAAAAATAGCATTAGGTAAATGGTATTGATGTTTGAATAATTCAACATCCGTAATGGATACACAAGCATAGGTAAATTGCTTAGGTAGTTGGGAGGTATACTTTTTAATTAACCAACTTTCTATTTTAAAATACATTTTTTTGAGAAAAGATGTCGCCGATCTGGCTAATTCATGATAGTACGTACTTTCCTCATTATGCATTCTCACTACTACTTTTCTATTGGTTGTATTAACCATTGATAATATGCCGGTGCAATGCAGGCCTTCTAGTAGAATAGGGTAGTGATGCTTATTTAAATTAGCAACTAATTTTTCATTAATACGTGAACTTACAATATAGGGCATGGTAAATGAAAAGCCTTTGTGCCCTACCTTTCTTTCATAGATCGTTACCGTTTCGCAGTATTGGTTTAACTCAGTAGGTGTGCCTCTGTTATTGTAATTAAAATAATGCAAATGAATTTTTATACCCATTTTGTGAAAGGCAATAATGCGGTTCATCATATCGATAGCGCCACCATAATCTGCTGGCCATGGCACGTCTAAACAAACAATGTGTAAGTGCTTATTCATTTGTTAAATAGCGCATCATAAAAGGTTATTAGATGTAGCTGTTCTTGTTGCCAATTGTATTTAAGCTTTTGTTTACTACAGTTGTCTTTCATCAATTGATATGTAACAGTATCCTTTGCCAAATTGTTTACGGCATAGCTTATTTTTTCGGTGGTGAGGGCATCTATAAGTACCCCAACTGTTAATTCATCATTTATTTTTTTGTATTCGGGATAGTTCATCGTTACTTGTGGTATGCCGGCATGTATGTAGTCGAAAAATTTATTGGCCAAGGAAAAATACTGATTGAGCCCCGTATTTTCTATTAAATTAACGCCGATCAATGCTTGTGAACTTATTTTCTTTAATTCGGAAGGAGGTACCATACCTTTTAATATTACCTTCTCTGTTACCCCGTATACAGTAATTAACTTTTTTAGTTGTGGCATAAAGTTGCCATCCCCGCATATTATTAATGGGTAAGGTATATGTACCATGGCTGGTATTAATGCTTCAAGCCCGCGGGCTTCATTTACTGCACCCTGATATAAAATAAATGGTTTGCTAGCGGTAATAGGCTGGCTATCCGTTTCAAGTATTGGTAAATTGCGAATTATACTATAATGCACCTTATACCGTTGTTGAAAAAATTGAGCTATCGATTCGCAAACGGTGTACCCATGCGAAAAACGGGGCACATATCTTTGTTCTATTTTTTTCCACCAATGGTGTATGGTGGGGCGGGTAATTATTTCTTTTTGTTCCGTAAATAATTCGTGAGCATCGTATACTCTAGCCGTTTTTTTTATGGTAGAAATATAATAGCAGGGAATAATAGTGTCTAAATCAATAGCGCAAATTGTATCAATCTTTTGAAATAACAAATACAAAAACAATCGCACATTATATTCGGCATAAAATAGTTTTCCCTTGGTAAAAAATAAGTTCAATCTTTTTTGGCGAAATTTTTTGTTTTCTAGTGGTATAGAAGTGGGTAATCGGCGGCCTATAAGGGTAACGGTATAGCCATTTTCGGCCAGGCAAGTGCATATTCTATGCATTCGTTGGTCGTAGGTTAAATCATTCGTTACAGTAAAATATAGATGTTTCAAGCGCCTTTTTTTTTACAAAAAAACCTGTCCAAATACCGCCGGACAGGTTCAGATTTTACAAAGATGCAAAACCTTTTATAATTAATCTATTTTACATACCACCACCCATGTCCATACCGCCACCATCGCCGCTACGATTGTTTTTACGCTTAAATAGGTTGGCATCAAATTTTCCGAAACGGAAACTAAAATTCAGTCTAAATATTTGTGGGTCTCTTCGGCGAAAAATTTCTTGCGTAAAGAAAGATGATTCGGAAACCACATTTTGTCTTCTGGTTTTAAATATGTCGTTAACATTAAGCGAAAGTGCAGCTTGTTTATTTTTTAGAAACTCATATCTAATACCAGCATCTACATAATAATTAGGCTTTACATATCCTTGTGCGGCACTTGCTTGCCCAAACCCCGGACCACCAGGGCCACCGCCCCCCATCATTCGGCCACCGCCGCCACCACCACTGCCGCTTCCACCGGGCGGTAAAATAGTTTTTGAATTATACTCACCCGAAAGTTGGAGGGTAAAGTTCTTTGGTAGCTTAATTGTGTTATTTAATTTTACAAACCAACTAGCAAAGGGGTCTATAGCGGGTTGACCAACTATGCCCGTTTTAATTTTTGATGTAAAAAGGCTGTAGTTAGATGTTAAATCCCACCATTTAGTCATTTTGGTTTTTAGAATTAATTCTAATCCCGTTACATAACTGCTATTGGCATTAATGTAGGTGCTAACTAATACCTGTTTTCCACTGTTGGCATCTACCTCATTTGCTTGATAGCGAGTAATGAGGTCGGTGGTGTTTTTATAGTAAGCAGAAACAATTAAATTGTTTTTATTTTTAAAAATTTTCTGGTACGTAAACTCAATGTTATTGGTAAATTCTGGATTTAAGCCCGGATTACCTCGGCTAATGTTTAAAGAATCAGAATAATCAGTAAAAGGAAATAATTGAAAAAAGTTAGGGCGATTAATTTTTCTAGAATAGTTTAACTGCATTTCTTGATCCTTCTTTAGCTTTTGGCTAAGGTTTATACTTGGGAAAAGGCTAACCGGGTATTTTACTTTAAAAGTCTGATTCTTATCAGGTAAGTTTCCTGTGTAGTCGGAACTTTCTAAACGAAGGCCTAATTGGTAACCAAAGTTTTTATATTGGCTTGTGTAAGTAGTGTACCCGGCATATACATTGTCCTTACTGTTATAGTTTACTGATAGGGCTGCTATATAATTTAGCACACCTGCATTATCAATAAAATAAAAGTTATTCAAATTTTCTACTTCTCTTATTTGCGCCCTTACGCCCATTTCCAATTTTGATTTTTCGGTTAGGGGCTTTACATAATCTACTTGTGCTACTATGTTTACATTTTTGCCATCGCCATTTTGCTGCTGCTTATTAGCCCCTAAAAAGCTATTGGACGGATATTTATAAGTATTTGAGGTAATAACGTTTTGAGACATACTTTTACCAATGTTTAAATTTACATCGGCAGTAAATTCCTCTCCTTGCTTTGGAAAATTATGCTTGAAGCCAACCGTGGCTCCGTTCATATTCATTTTAAAATTGCTGTTGGAAAAACGATTGTTTAAAGTGGAAGTATCTATCGGCGATAGCCAATTGGTGATGATATCGTTGGTAGCCGTAGGTTTAAATCGGCCACGGCCAAGCATACCAGTAAGGCTTAGTGTATTTCTATTATCAATAAAATAATCGAACCCACCACGTAAAAAGGTAAAACTTCCTTTTTGAATACTCTCGTCTATTTGGTTAAGGGTAGTATTGGGGCTATCATAGGTAAGGCGGTCAGTAGTACCGTTACTAATGGATTTTCGTTGGTTATAATTCCCACTAATAAAGAAATTTGTTTTGTTTTGACGTAGGTTGAAATCGCCGCCAAGGCCCACCCGGGCTCTAGAGTCTATATTGGTACGAATATTACCGCTGTAACCTACCCGCTTATTTTTTTTCAATACTACATTTAATATACCTGCTGTACCACCAGATGCATCAAATTTGGCCGATGGATTAGTAATAATTTCTACGCTTTCAATAGCATCGGCTGGTATTTGGTCTAGTGTCATTACAGTAGGCCTACCATCTACAAATAATTGTGGGGTACTGTTACGCATCGTTACGTTTCCATCAATATCTACATTTAGCGAGGGTACATTTTTCATAATATCTACCGCCGTACCGCCAGCAGAAACCATGTTTTTATCTACATTAAAAACTTTTCTATCAATGCCTAGTTGTAACCCGGGCTTACTGGCTACTACTGTTACATTTTCCAACGCTTTTTCTTCTATATCTATTTTAATATTTCCTAAATCTTTATCCAAGGCACCAATCATTGCGGCCATATCACCGCCAGGTTTAAAATTAAACGATACCGCCTGCTCAAATGGTTTAAAACCTACTACCGTTACTTTTAATTTTAAAGGCCCCATTACAGGCAGGTTTTCCAATAGAAACTCACCATTAGTTTTGGTTATCATTCCCGCAATAGCCATCTCTTTTCGAGTTTTTGATACCGAGTCAAATTTATTTTGTAATAATTGCACAGAGGCATACTCTATCGCTTTTTGGCTTTTAGCATCCACAATTTTGCCGTACATGGTGCCGGTGGGCATTTGGCGCCCTGCCGTACCTGCAGGACGGCCAGGCATGCCTTGAGAAAAAGATAAAACGCTGATTAACAAAGTGTAACTTAATAAAAAAATCTTATTCATTTTTACGATTTGGCTTTTAGACGTACAAAGGTGCTTTAACCTGCTGACAGTTAAATGACAATTGGATGAGTGGTAAACAGTGTAAAGCGAAAAAGGTTGAAACGCCTAGCTGGTTAAGTGTGTAATTAATACCTGTAAAGCTCCAATGAGGAAGCCAATTACAGCTCCAATAATTTCAACAAACCTAAATTCTTTGGACATAATTTGCAGTAGCACTTCTTCTAATTTATCCGAGGAAAAAGAGGAAACTTTTTTAATGACTATTTGTTCTAAATCCAGTTCGGTTTTTAAATTGCCCGCATATTGTTTCATTATTTTAGGAAAGAGGGTTTCAATTTCCTTCATAAATGCCTCTTTAAGTTTAGCAATCGTTTTATCGCCAATAAACATGCTTATAACCGGCATTTCATTGCTCAGCCTCGTTCTTAAAAAATCGTCAATATGGTTTTCAATTAAAGGCATTATCTTTTTTATATTATCCGGGCTGCTAATTTTTTCTTCAATATCTCCAAAAGATAAAAACTCAGCACTAACCAATTTGCCTAGTTTTTCGGCAAATTGCTGTTGCCTTTTCGGAAAAATGCCTTGTATGGTAATGCCCAACACCCTTTTAGGTTCGCGGGGATGAAATAGCATTTTAATAGCTATCCAATTAGTAACCCATCCGATAAATGCGGATATAATTGGAACAAGAATGATAACCCAAATACTCATTTTGATAATTAAAAGTGAGCAAAGAAACTAAAAGGTTAGCCTTATTCAAAATCTCGTTTTGGAATAAGAGAGTATTTCTTTATTTTTGCAATCCCATTTATGGTAGCCATAGCTCAGTTGGTTAGAGCATCAGATTGTGGTTCTGAGGGTCGTGGGTTCGAACCCCATTGGTTACCCACCTAAATTAGCCGTTCAATTTTATTGAGCGGCTTTTTTTTATAGCCAATTGCTAAGCGTATAATGTTGTTTATACGAAGAAGATTGGCGCCACTTATCAAAAACCATTGTTAAAAAGGTTGAAAAATAACAAAAAGCAGCTTTTTACGTTATTTTTGATACATGTCTAATGGACTTAAATACCTTTTGAATATGAAAAGATTACCCTTTGTAATTTTGTTAGTAGTTGCTGCTTCGTTTCTTGCTTTTAAAACAATGGGCACTAGTACTAGGCCTTCTGCCTTTCCGCCTTCTAAATATGAACAAATTTTAAAGCTGGTAAATGAAATGCTTACCCAAGGCCATTTCAACCCACAAGATGTAAATGATGATTTTTCTAAAAAGGTGTTTAAAAAATTTATCAGCGAATTAGACCCCGAAAAAAACATCTTTACCAAAGCAGATATTGAAAGCTTGAAAAAATATGAAACAAAAGTGGATGATGAATTAAAGGGTGCCAAAGTAGAATTTTTTTTAGCGGCTGGCGCTTTATTCAATAAAAGGATGGAGGAGGCAGCCATAATTTATAAAGAAATATTGAATAGCCCCTTTGCATTTACGATAAGTGAGGAAATTCAATTGGATGAGGATAAACTGGATTTTACGACAACCGCCACAGCTCTAAAAGATCGCTGGAGAAAAAAATTAAAGTTTGCCACATTAGAACGTTTTGCAGACTTAACGGAGCAGAGAGAAAGAAATAAAACGAAGGAGGGATTTGTTGTAAAATCTGATGCCGAGTTGGAAAAAGACGCAAGAGAAAAAGTGGGCAAATCATTAGATAGAGTATTCGATCGTTTCCGCTTTAAATTTAATGATGATGATAAATTTAATGTGTATGTAAATACCATTACTACTACAATGGATCCTCACACGGAGTTTTTTCCGCCGGTAGACAAACGGTACTTTGATGAGGAAATGAGTGGTAGCTTTTATGGTATTGGCGCCTCATTACAATATGATGAAGGCAATATCAAAATTGCCAGCATACTTACAGGTAGCCCCGCTTATAAGTCTGGTGAGTTGCAGGCAGGTGATGTTATTCAAAAGGTGGCGCAAGGAAATGAAGAGCCGATAGATTTAACGGGCTATGTAGTTACCGATGCCGTAAAAGTAATAAGAGGAAAACTAGGTACTGAAGTAAAGCTTACTGTTAAAAAATTAGATGGGAGTATAAAAACGGTAACCTTAAAAAGAGAGAAAATTGTACAAGATGAAACCTATGCTCGCAGTGCCATTGTAAAAGAAGGCAATGCCAAAATTGGCTACATTTTCTTACCTGAGTTTTATGCCAATTTTGAAGATCCTAAAGGCAATCGCTGTTTTATTGATGTAGCAAAAGAAATAGTAAAACTAAAAGAAGAAAAAGTAGATGGCATTGTAATGGATCTTCGCAATAATGGCGGTGGTTCCTTATACGATGTGGTGCAAATGGTAGGTTTATTTATAGATGAAGGCCCCATTGTACAAGTAAAAGATAAAGAAAACAAGCCGAGTGTTTTAAGAGATAAAGACAAATCAGTATTGTATGATGGCCCGTTGGCCGTAATGGTAAATGAATTTAGCGCCTCCGCTTCAGAAATCTTTGCGGCTGCCATTCAGGATTATGGGCGTGGTGTAATAATTGGTAGTACCTCTACCTATGGAAAAGGTACGGTACAGCGCAATATTGGGTTGGATGAAAACGGCTTTTCTATGTCTAATGCTGAATTGGGAACCGTAAAGCTCACCTTGCAAAAGTTTTATAGGGTTAACGGCGGCTCCACACAATTAAAAGGAGTGCATTCGGATATTGTAGTGCCCGATAATTTAGAATACCTTAAACTTAGAGAAAAAGATAATGAAGATGCATTAGGCTGGGATGAAGTAAGCAAGGCGGGGTACACCAGTTGGAATCCTGGGTATAATCTTGAAACCATTAAACAATTAGGAAATCAGCGAATAGAAAATGATCCTTCCTTTAAATTAATAAGAGAAACGGCAGAGTGGCTTTCTAAGCAAAACGAAAAGCCTCGCTCTTTACAATTAGAAAAATATGTACAGGAGAAAAAAGCCATAAGTGAATCTGTAAAGCAATTAGAAAGCTTATTAAAATTAAAAGAGGCAATGGATGTACAAGCCTTATCTAAAGAAGTAAACAAATGGGCAGAAGATAAAGCCAAGCAGGAAAGATTTACGAACTGGCTTAAAGAAAGGCAAAAAGATATTTATTTGAACCAAGCCGTAAAGGTAATACTAGACATTATGAGCCAACAAAATATTGCCAAAACAAAGGAAGAGCCTGTTAAAAAGGCCTTTTAATTATTTTCTCTTTTAAAAGTATGGCGGCTGAATAATTTTCAGCCGCCTTTTTTTTGTTACACTCATTTATAAGGGGGCTCATTTTTTTATTCTACGTGGATTTTGTTTACTTCCTTTTTCGTCTGACGGCTTCGGCCAACACAACATTGCTTTTTATTTAGTGTAAAAGGTCGTCAAATTCCTGAATTCTTTCTATTCGGTTATTATGCCATATTGGGGCGGGCTAATAACCTTCAGTAAAAAAACGCCAAGCTGTTTATCGTTCAATAGCGATTTATTAAATGTTTTGCTGTAAACTTTACCTCTTTGTCGTCAAGTTGAGCGGAGTAGAACGGGGTCTTTTTACGACTTTAAATCCCGTTTCGGGATGTTGGGTTATGTATTTTTTATCTTTTGGGCTTACGATTAAAAGTATTGGCCCAATATATCTGCCAATTTTTAGTGAGTTACAAAAATCTTTATTTGTTATTGAGAAAAGCACTTTTGGAAAAGCTATTGTAAAATTCCTGCGAATTTCAATTTGTATTTAGAGCAGTGTAAAACTTTATAGCGGTAATCTAAAACATAAATGGGAGCCAAGCTGGAAGGGCTATCATCCTCTGCTAGGGGCATCGCCTTTTTCGTGGGTAAATGTAAAAACGCTAAATTATTTGTGGTTCTTTAAAAACAGCTGCGATTGGATTTAGCGATAACACTCTTAATGTAAAATAGGGCAGGTTGCACCTTATAAAGCGCATCAACTGGCGTCAAAAAATTACCCAGCCGGGTACTATTTTTACAAAAAAACCAATTATAGGAGCCAGAATGGGGAGGCTCTACATGGTCGTTTTTAGTCATTTTCATGCTCCACATAGTCCGGTTTTGTATACGAGCCTCCCAAAAAATGTATCATTTTTTGACCAATCTCTCCATCTCTAAAATGATTACATCACCCCTTTTTGTTGCTATTCGGCAAAATAAACATGGTACAGCTACTAGCTATAAACTCCCTTGGGCAGCTCAAAATGAATCAAATCAGAAGTTAAAATTTAGCCGCTTTTATAACCACTTAGTTAAGAAAAAATGAAGAAATGGTGGGGGAGGAGGTGGCTTAATAAGGTCGCAAAAGGAAGTTTAGTATGCTGGGTGGACGGTTCTCAAAAATATGGAAATACTAAGCTAATATAATTAGTAAATTAGCCTATTTGTTAAACCGAAATAAGTGCCATTAAATTTAGTAAAATATTTTATTGTTAACTTTATGATTATTAAATATTAATAATTGTTAATTTATATTTTAAAATATAATATTTGTATAAAAAAATAAACATTATGGCTAAATTATATGCTATATTATAAATTTAAAATAATATTATTTTATATTATTCATTATCAGACTAATAAGTCGCATATTTAATATTAAAAAGACGATAAAAAAATAAATATAAATAAATTTGAATTTATTTGATAGTAAAATTATGTTTCTGTGCTCTTAAACATTTGCATAAAAAGCAGGTCTTACTAGTATGTGGTAGGCTCTTTGGTGGCATTTCAATCCGTATGGGTAGAGGCCATGCTGCTGCGGCATTAACATTTGAGGGGTTACGAAAAGCAGGGGTAGTAGGATAAAAAACTATTTACCGTTTGTTTTTTATAAATTCGTAGCTCTTTTCTTTTTACCTGGATATTGATTATTAGCATGCGAAAAATTACTCTTGTCCTAGCCATTATTGTGTTTTCATTATTTGCCCAAATGCTTCGGGCGCAGGATTTTTCAAATAAGGGCAAGGATTTTTGGCTTGCATATCCTGGACATATTGACGGTAATAATTCTCGAATGGCTTTGTATATCTCCGCTACTACAAATACTTCGGGAGTAGTTACTTATGCAAGTAGTTCTATACCATTTACAGTTACAGCAAATCAAGCAACAGTAGTTCAAATTACAGGGGCTGCCAATGTTGGCAGTGTAATAAATGCTCAAAATGAAGGGATAGCCACCGGGAAAGGTATTCATATTACTTCTCTTGAGCCAATTGTAGTTTATGCCCATATATTGAATGCGGCCCGTTCAGGTTCTACGCTGGTTTTACCTACGAATACTTTGGGTAAAGAGTATGTGGCCTCCTCTTATAAAAGTACATCCAATTCAACTAGTTCCAATACTAATAGCTCACCTTCGGGCAGCCAGTTTACCATTGTTGCGGTTGAAAATAATACAACTGTCGAAATAACGCCTTCAGCTGCGGATGTTGCCAATACAAGAACGGTTGGCACCCCATTTACTGTAGCCTTAAATCAGGGTGATGTGTATCAATACAGGACAAGTTTTAGCGATGATATTACCGGAACCAAAATTCGTACATTGGCTGGGCCAAATGGTGGATGTAAAAGAATTGCAGTGTTCTCTGGAAGTTCGTGGACGGCTATGAACTGTAACAATTCCTCCGGTGGTGATAATTTGTTTCAACAGCAACTGCCAAAAACTGCCTGGGGTAGGGAGTATGTTACTGCTCCATTTGCAGATAGGCAATTTGATATATTTAGAATTATTGTATCAGATCCAACAGCTGTGGTTACATTAAACGGTTCAATTATTCCAGTCGGTACTTTAATTAATAATTCTTACTATGAATTTAGTAGTTCTGTAGCGAATTCAATTTCATCGGATAAAGCTATCATGGTAGTGCAGTACATGATATCACAAACATGTGATACCCGCAACCCGACCGGGTGTGGTAATACAAATAACCCTTGTCCATGGCAGGGTGATCCTGAAATGATTATTTTGAATTCCACAGAACAGTTCTTAAACGACGTTACAGTAATATCTGCTCGAAATAACCTAACACCTCCAAATACTAATATTAATAAGCATTTTTTTACGATTATAATGAAATCAATTGCCACTTCAAGCTTACGTATTGATGGCAACGTCCCTACCGGAACATTTTTTTCAATCGGTTCTTCAGGATATTCATATTTGCATGAAAATGTAACAGCATCTACACTTACAAACCCATCTCATCGTATCAATGCAGATAGTGGATTTATTGCCTTAGCCTATGGGATGGGCAATGTTGAATCTTATGGCTACAACGCCGGCACCAATGTTCGAGACCTTTCTCAACAAGTGGGGTTTTCCTTTCCCAATGCTTTAGAGGTTTCATCCACCGGTTGTAAGGGTAGCGAGTTTAAATATAAAGTAGCATTCCCGGCAACCTTAAACGTAACACAAATGGTGTGGGATTTTATGGGTGCGCCTATGCTGCCAAATAACACTACTGTTAACGTTAGTTCTCCTACTATCGACTCATCTACCGTGGTTAATGGTAAATTACTCAATTGGTTTTCGTTACCTACCCTGTATACTTATACTACGGCCGGTAATTACTTTTTAAAAATTACAATTACCATCAGTAATGCGGATAACTGTGGTAATGAACAAGAGTATGAATTTCCTATTACGATTACCGATCCGCCAGTGGCTACTTTTTCATTTCCACCAATTCAATGTGTGGGGGAAACAATACAGTTTACAGAAACTACCCCACAAACACCTAAACCCACTTATAAGTTTTGGTGGAGTTTTGACGATGCAGCAACTGGGGCCAATAATAATTCTACCCTTCGCAATCCAACCCATCTTTTTTCAGCACCCGGCAATTACACAGTACGGTTTCATAATATTACCACACCAGGTTGTTTAAGCGATACTACTGATCAACAAATTACGGTGCCTGATTTTCCCCGCGCCTCTATTGCATCAGATGTTCCCACTGTATGTATGGATGGAGCTTCGCCGCGCATTACTTTTACCGGTACGGATGGAATACCAGAATATGAATTTAGCTACACCATTGATAATGGTACTGGACCAGGACCCGTACAAACTATTACCAGTACCGGTGGCACTGCATCTTTAAATGTGCCTACCAATGTAGCCGGCACTTTTCGGTATAATTTAATTTCGGTAAAAAATGTAGGATCTAGTATTTGTACTCGTTCATACAATAACGTTTTTGCTGAAGTAGTAGTGAATGCTAATACAGGATTGGCGCTTACAACTGGTTCGCCCAACCAAACCGTTTGCCAAAACACAGCCATCACCGACATTGTTTATACTATTAGCGGTGGGGGTACTAATGCTACTATTATTGGCCCCGCTTTACCTACTGGCCTTACAGGTATGTATAACAATGCAACTAAAACATATACCATTAGTGGTACGCCAACCGGTGCGCCGGGTACTTATCCCTTTACTGTTGAAGCTACAGGACCTTGTTTGCCCAACACACTTACAGGAGCAATTACTATTAATGAATTGCCTTCGGCAGCTATTAGTAATAGTGCGGCAGAGGTTTGTTTAAATGCCCCTTCTCCAACGGTTACTTTAACTGGTAGTGGTGGCACTGCGCCTTATACTTTTACTTACCGCTTAAACGGTACATTGCAACCCGCTGTTACCTCTTCAGGTAATACCTACATAATAAATGTACCTACTAATGCTACTGGTACATTTTTGTACGAGTTGGTTAATATTACAGATGCCAGTTCTACCGCCTGTGCGCAAGCCCAATCGGGCAGTGCCACCGTAATAGTTAATCCTTTACCAACCGCCAGTTTTACTACCCTGGCACCTTACTGTACTACAAGGCCTATTAGTTTTACAAACACCTCTGTACCTAATGCCGGTAACATAACTACTTGGGTATGGAATTTTGGCGATGCCAGTGCACCCGTTACAATAAATGCACCTGCCAATCCTAATGCCCAACACATTTTTACAACTGCTAATACCTATAATGTTACGCTAACGGCCACTACGGATAAAGGCTGTGTAAGCACCAATCCTGCGGTGCCAATTACCATTACTAACCGCCCTAAGCCCGGCTTTATAATTCCTGAAGTGTGCATTAATGATGTAGCAAGCATATTTACAGATACAAGTAGGGTAGATGGTGGAGAAACATTTGACGCCGCTGGTTATTTATGGACATTTGGCGACCCTGGCAGCGGGGCAGCCAACACGGCAACGACTATGCATGGTTCGCATTTATATACCGCAATTGGCCCCTATAATGTAATGCATGCCGTAACTACCACAGCTGGTTGCAAGGATACGGCTTACGGTACTATTTTTATAAATGCAGCCGATCCAGTTTCAGATTTTAATATAGTAACTCCAACTACCCTTTGTGCTAATGATACAGTCTCGTTAGTAAATCGTTCTACTATTAGCCAAGGTAGTGTAACCAAACTGGAAATTTATTGGGATGCTTTAGGCGCCCCCACTACTTTTGAAACAGTGGATGTGCCAGTATTTAATGGGGTGTACAAGCACAAATATCCTACACTAACTACTACACAAACTTATCGTATACGAATGGTGGCCTATTCTGGTAGTATTTGCTTGGCCGATAAATTTGATAATATTACTGTAAATGCTGCCCCAAGGGTTCAGTTTTTAGCAATGAATAATGTATGTTTTGATGCTGCACCTTTTCAAATTACGCAGGCTAGCGAGTTGGGAGGGGTGGTGGGCACTCCCACTTATAGTGGCCCTGGCGTTTCTTCATCCGGAATTTTTAATCCATCATTGGTATTGCCGGGTACACCGCATACTATTCAATATCTATATACATCATCTACCGCTGGTTGTAAAGATTCTGCAACTCAAACCATTACCGTTTGGGATACTGCTGCTGCTAAAATTTCCCTAGCACCAATTACCTGCGAAAAAAATGCCATCAGTTTTAGTAGTAATAATTCTACTTTACCAGCTGCGGCTGGTACTATTACCGGGTATAGTTGGAACTTTGGAGACCCCATTAGTGGGGGTAATAATTCGGCCATTACAGCATCTCCTAATCATACATTTAACGGGTGGGGAAGCTATACCGTTACCCTTCAAGTAACCACGAGTAATAATTGCCGAAGCACAGTGGCTAGTTTGCCATTAACGGTTCATCCATTACCAAAACCCAATTTTGCAAAACCCATAACGGCTTGCCTGCCATCTGCCACCATTCAATTTAATGTGATAGCACCTACCATGCCCGATGGCACTGTACCAGCAGCCTATTTATGGAATTTTGATGACCCGGCAAGTGGAGTTAATAATACCGCCACCAGCTCATCACCCACACATATTTACGAGTCCGTAGGGCCATTTAATGTAAACCTTCAAGTAACTAGTATCTATGGTTGTGTACATGATTCATCTATAGTTATTAATACTATTCATCCACAGCCCATTGCCGATTTTAGTATTGATAAAACCGAAGTTTGTGTAGGCGGTAGCTTTCAGTTTACAGATAATACTAATTTTTTGGATGGTACAGCAGTAAGTTGGAACTGGACGCTAAAAGATGGTAATACCCGAACAACAAACGCCTTTACCTACACTTATACACAAGCGCAAACTTATGCAGTAGAATTATTTGCGGTTAATAGTCATGGGTGCCGCAGCACTACGGCCATAAAACCTATTACGGTGCATCCCTTCCCCGTGGTAGATGCGGGCCCGGATAGACTTATGTTAGAAGGAGGGCAAATAACCTTAGAACCGGTAGTTACAGGAAATGATTTAAGCTATGTGTGGACACCCAATAGATTCATTAGCGGAAGTAATACAATAAAGAATTTGGTAGTTAATGGCATTGATGATATACGCTATTTATTGACGGTTACTGCAAGGGGTAACTGTTCGGATACTTCATCTGTATTTATTAAAGTGTTAAGGGCGCCTTCTATACCCAACATTTTTAGCCCGAATGGGGATGGGGTGCATGATAAATGGGTGATTGATTACTTAGATACCTATCCAGGTTCTACTGTTGAGATATTTAACCGTTATGGCCAGATGATTTTCCGCTCGGTTGGGTATAGTACCCCATGGGATGGTACTATTAATGGTAAGCCTGTACCCGTTGGTACTTATTATTATATAGTGGATCCGAAAAACGGAAGAAAATTAATGACCGGTTATGTAGATGTAATCCGTTAAAAGAGTAGTAACATGAAACGACTATTTTATTTTTTTATATCAATGGCAGGATTAGCCACCCAAAGTGCCGCACAGCAACGGCCGCATTATACGCAGTATATACTCAATAATTATATTTTAAATCCGGCACTCAGTGGTATTGAAAATTATACAGACCTAAAGTTGAGTGTAAGGGATCAATGGGTGGGGCTAAATGGTGCGCCCAAAACAATGTATTTAAGTATACAAGGCCCTATTGGTAAAAAGGATTATAGAACTTCATCTACTTCTTTTCAAGTACCGGGGCAAAACCCCCGCGGTGGTGCTTATTGGGAAAGCTATACTGCTGCCGAGCCACACCACGGAGCTGGCTTAACCATCGTAAATGATAAAACAGGAAGTTTTAATCGCTTTAGTGCTAATGCAACATATGCTTACCATTTAGGTATTAACGCCAACACCAATTTAGCCGGTGGATTTTCTGCTGGTATTTCCAATATTAGTATTGACCGTACTAAACATGATTTTAGTGGGGCAGGCGATCCCTTTGATCCTGCAACTGGTACATCATTAAGTGGAGAGCTTAATAAGATTCGTCCTGATTTAGGTTTTGGTTTATGGTTATACTCACGCAATTATTTTGTGGGGCTTTCTGCACAACAAATTATTCCACAAAAGTTAACCTTTGTAGACGATGTGGCTATATTACAAAAAGGAAGATTAGTACCCCATCTTTTTTTAACGGCCGGCTATCGATTTTTGTTAGGCGAAGATGTAAATGCTATTCCATCTGTTATGATGAAGTATATCAAAAATTCTTCTACCCCCAGTATACAGCCAGAATTAAATATAAAACTACAGTATAGAGATGATGTATGGTTAGGCGGTGGTTATCGTTATCAAAATGGATTTGCCGCAATGGCTGGTATTAACGTAGGCAATTTGTTTAATGTTGGCTATGCTTATGACTTTACCACCACGGCATTAAACACCGTAAGCCGCGGTACACATGAGCTGGTGGTGGGTTTTTTAATTGGTAATAAATACAGCGAAAAATGCCCTAGGTGTTGGTAGTTATAACACATAGATGCATAGAAACATAGATTGGATTTATTAGTTAACCAAATTTGAATAAAAACTGTTGACAAATGTTTTTTGCCCACTTTTAAAAATATTGTTGCTATGAAAGTTTATATTTCTAAGGGCTAACTATTGTAAAAGCATTTTTCATATATGCGCTCTCACAAGCCTATTCCTATTTCTTTATAGACTTCTATTACCGCACCTATAACTTCATATGTTAAGCATCCAACGTTTTTTATATAAAACGTATATTCAAGTTTATGATATTATTGAATACGGATTATATAATCCCTGTTACAATACGTGTATGTGGTTAGGGTATTAAAACAGCAGCTGTACACCATTTGCTAGTTTAGCTTCATGCTCCAGCAACCATTTTTTTCTCCAAAGGCCTCCGGCATAGCCAGTAAGTGTACCATTACTACCAATTACTCGATGGCAGGGTACTATAATCGCAATCACATTTTTCCCATTTGCATTTGCCACGGCTCTAGTGGCGTTGTCATCGCCTGTTTGTCGAGCAAGGTCTAAATAACTAATTGTTTTTCCGAATGGAATTTGAGTTAATAGCTGCCACACGCCCTGTTGAAAGTTGGTTCCTTTTTGTGCCAAAGGCAAATCAAAAACCTGTCGTTGGCCATTAAAATATTGAAATAATTGTGCAGTACAATTTTGTAATAGCTGCGGGGGTGGGGGTAATGCAGGCGGAGCTATAAAATCTTCTTTACAGAAATGAACCTCGCTAATAAATGTATCGGTTCCCGAAATTTTTATAATCCCCATTGGAGAAGCGTAGTAGGTGGTAACAATTGCTGACATACATTATCCTATTTTCATACCATTGGTAACGGTACGTTCGGGCTTTAATAAAACTACATTTTTATTTTCATCATACACACCTAATACTAAGCACTCGCTCATAAAGCCACCAATATTTTTGGGTGGAAAATTGAGGACGGCCACTACCTGTGTACCTACCAAATCGTCTTTTGTATAGTACGCTTTTATTTGCGCAGATGATTTTTTGATACCGGCTTCACCAAAATCAATGCTTAATCGCCACGCAGGTTTTATGGCAGTAGGAAAATCAATTACTTCTATAATAGTACCTGCCCGTAAATCAATTTTTTCAAAATCCTGCCAGTTAATATCCATCTATTAATAATTTAATGTAAACTTGATAAAATTTTGCCAGATGCAAGAAAATAAAACGAATGCAAACAGCCGTAGAAAGTTTATACGCAATGCCGCAATGGCGGGTGTGGGTTTTTTTATAGTACCTCGCCATGTATTAGGTCGTGGTTTTATTGCACCAAGCGATAAATTAAATATTGCTGGAATAGGGGTGGGGGGTAAAGGGTTTAGCGATTTAATGATGTTTGCCAAAAGTCCGTATGTAAACATTGTTTCTTTATGCGATGTAGACGATAGAGAATCGAAAAGGGCAAGAGAAAAATATCCGCAGGCCACCTACTACAAAGATTTTAGGGAGATGCTTGCAAAAGAAAAAAACAATATAGATGCTTGTAGCATATCTACCCCAGACCATACCCATGCTGTGGCTACCTTAGCCGCTATGCAATTAGGCAAACATGTGTATACCCAAAAACCATTAACCCACGATATATATGAAGCAAGAATTTTAACGGAGGCTGCCAAAAAATATAAAGTAGTTACACAAATGGGCAACCAAGGCGCCTCTGGCGATGGTACTCGAAAGGCAAAAGAGATGGTAGATGCTGGAATGATAGGTAAGGTTACTGCAGCGCATGCATGGACAAATAGACCGGTATGGCCTCAAGGGCAACAAGTGACCCCTTCGGGCAAAATGGATATACCCACCGAATTAGATTGGAAACTATGGTTAGGTACAGCTAAAATGCAGGATTATAATCCAGCTTTTCTTCCTTTTAACTGGCGGGGCTGGTGGGCATTTGGCACGGGGGCTTTGGGCGATATGGCTTGCCATATAATGGAACCTATTTATAGCATATTACCTATTTTATATCCAGAGTCGGCTGAGTGTAGTGTAGGTGTGGCTTGGAAACAAATGTGGAATGATGCACAAAATCCTGATGCTTGTCCGCTATCATCCATTATACATTTAGTATATCCTAAAACAAATGGAAAAGGCAAAATAAATGTATCCTGGTATGATGGAGGTTTATTGCCCGAGCGCCCGCAGGAGCTTTTGCCCGATGAGCCCATGGGCAATTGGGATGGGGGAGTAATATTAGAAGGTACAAAGGGAAAATTAATGATGGATTGCTATGGCGATAATCCAAGGCTGCTACCTACCCGATTAATGCAGGAAAAAACAATGCCCCGTGAAAAAATAAAAAGAGTACCAGAGGGCCATTACCTACAATGGGTAAATGCCTGTCGTGCGGGTTATGGAAATGCAGAAGTAAGTTCGCCATTTGAATTTGCAGGGCCTATGACGGAAAGTATATTAATGGGCAACTTAGCAATAAGAAGTTGGATGTTAAAAAATCCTAAGTTGAAAGGGTGGGAGGATAAATACCTAGGGCGCAAAAAACTATTGTGGGATGCTCAAAATATGAAAGTAACCAACTTTGATGAAGCTAATCAATTTGTAAAAAGAGAATACAGTGATGGTTGGAAACTGGAATTATAATTTATTAGTTAGCGTATAATTTGTTTTTTAAAAAGGGGTAAAAGCTGTGCCGCCCAACTTTGATAAAGCTTGGCTGATGGATGTAAACCATCTGTAGCCACTAATGTGTTATCAATTGCAGCTGCTCTACTACCGCCCGTTATATCAATATAATGTACTTTGTATTGAGCGGCTATGTTTTTATTTATCAAATTATATTCATCAATCTCAATGGCTATCTGTTTACCATCTCTGCCGTGGGCAAAAGGGGTAACACCCCAGTCGGGTATGGAGAGTACCGCCACATGATGGGCTATTCCATTTGCAAATTGAATAGCCTGTTGTAATAAACTTTCAAATTCTTTTATGTAAGTAGCAATAGCATTGCCTCTATATTGGTTATTAACCCCTATAAGTAGGGTTACAAAATCGTAAGCAGATAAAAAGGGATGATGCTGTATAGCGGTTTGTAATTCTTGTGTGGTCCAGCCGGTTTTGGCTATTATTTCTGGGGCATTAATAGCTATATTTTCATTTCTTAAAAAAGCCATTAATTGGTAAGGAAAACTTTCCGTAATAGGTAAGGCTTCGCCAATGGTATAGGAATCGCCGAGGGCTAAATAACGGTATGCAGCCGACATAATAAAAGGTTTGTTGCAAAAAACGAATGTAAGAAGAATGAGGAGAATATATAAAAAGGGAAGGTATACTTCACCCATTCTAATAAATACATACATCTCCTAATTTAGCCCCAAAAATAGGAGATGTATGGCAAGGAGTGCGATCCCTATTACTCATCAGTTGTTAATGGCCTTAAAAAATAAACTCACAAATTCTTCTTTGGTTTTGCCGTATAATGTTAATACCATTATTGTATCATACTCCCTAAAAGAGGGAGAGGCTTTTATTACTTTTTTATCGAAAAATGTAAAATAACAGAAATCACCTTTTTCACTTATAGTACCAACAGAAGTGCTACTGCCATCGGTAGTGGTTACATTCCACATAAAATCGCCATTGCTTTCTAAATTAATAGAAGTGGCTAACCCAAACTCTTTTTTTAATACAGCAAGCAACGCTACCCCTTTTCCGTCTTTGTCGGTTTCATTTTTTACATATTCCCATCTATTATATTTACTAGCAGTGGGTACAAAAAAATCATCTTCTTGCGCATAAGTATTCAATGTGTTTACCACTAGTATTATAAACAGGCTTGTAATAATTTTTTTCATTTTTTTTTTAAGCAAATCTAACCATACCCCATTTTTTGCTTTAGCAAGGTTTTACCAAACCTTACTTTTGTTTGAGGAATAGAATTGTAATAATGTTTATAATTCTTTGAAAAATCGTATGAGTAGTACCACGCAAACCCAAGTTTTTTTATGATTCGTTATAGAGGGTTTATAAAAGGCAAGTGTTTTTTAATAATTACCCTATCTAAAACAGCCTTGCTGGCCTTAGATAAGATAAACAGCCATAAAAGCCATCATAAAAAATTAATTATAGCGTGGGCTACTTGCCGATCCTTATAAATAAGGCGATGTCCTAATTTTTTAGTAATGATAAATTGTATATGTGGATGGTTTTGTGCTTGTATGGGTAGTACATCTTTTAGAGGGGTAATGTCATCATCTTCATCCTGTAGCCAAAGTACCATTGCCTTAATATTTTTTATAGCTCGCCCAATAGAAAACCATTCAATGCTATGCTTTCCTTTTTGTAAAATAATATCCTCAATAAATGGTTTTAAAGTGCGGGGTAATGCTACTAAATTGAAAAAGCCATTAATGGCCGTAGTAGTTTCGGTGGCTGGTGCTATCAACACCAGTTTTTGTGGGTAAGTAGATTGTAATTCCTCAAGGGCAAGGCTAATGGCTATGCCGCCGTATGAGTGGGCTATAAAGGCGTGGATAGGCCCCATTTGGGTAATAATATCTTTCAATATTTCTTTATACAATAGGGCATCTAATTTTTTGCCTGGGCTTCGGCCATGTGCAGGGGCATCAAACGCCAATACCTGATAACCTTTTTGTGTAAGTGCGCTAACATAATAGTCGAAACTAATAACCGATGATCCGAACCCATGGATGATTAAGGCTTTTTTTACTGGTTCATTATTTTCTGCATCGGTTTTAGTAGCAGCAAACCGCCATCCTATTATGGGTTTACCCTGCATGGAAAGTTGTAATTCTTCGGCTTTTTCAAATACAGGGGGGAGTTTTTTATTATTTCTATATTGAGGGGTACAAAAAAGCTCAAAAGCCTTTTCGGCGGCTTTCTTTTTGGAGATGGCGGTAAGAAGCCGGAACTTTATACGTATATACTGTAGGGCTATTCGCTGTGTTAATTTCATTTCCGCAAAAATACCAATACCTTGTGTTTAATCTGTGAACGGATGAATATAAAAATGTAGTACAATGGATATTATTATACTTGGTTCTGGAAATGTAGCGGCGGTATTAGGTCGAAAATTTAAAGCAGCCGGCCATACCATTGTACAAATTTATAGCCGCAATGCATCGGCAGCCACCGCCTTAGCTTACGAGTGGGATGCGGAATCTACCAACTATAAAAGCACCATACAAAAAACGGCGGATGTATATATTATTGCAGTAAATGATAATGCCATTGCCGAAGTGGTGGATAATCTTTTTTTGAACGGAAAAGTGGTGGCACATACCGCTGCATCCGTTAGCAGCGAGGTGCTTAAAAATGTAAGCCAACATTATGGCGTATTTTATCCCTTACAAAGTTTAAGAAAAGAAATGACGGCATTGCCGGAAGTGCCTATTTTTTTTGAAGGAAGCGATGCTAAAGCAAAGGCTGTGCTTTCTCAATTGGCTCAGTCAATTTCGCCAACACATAACAACGTAATAAGTGGCGATGAAAGATTGAAACTACATGTGGCAGCTGTATTGGTAAGCAATTTTACCAATCACCTATATACGTTGGCGGAGGCATACTGTCAAAAAGAAGGATTACAATTTTCCGAATTATTGCCATTGATACAAGAAACAGCAAATCGGCTTACGCATACCACCCCAGCACAGGCACAAACGGGGCCAGCCATCCGCTTTGATAACGAAACCATTCAAAAACACTTGCATTTACTTGCCCAGCATCCGCATTTGCAACAAATTTATCAAATGCTTACAGAAAGCATACAACAAACGAAATAAGAAGCTGGCTTTTCCCAAACAAGTAAACCCTTTTTTTTGTTTTACCTTTACATTTGCACCAAATTAAGCAGGAAAAAGATGTACACTATTAAATTTAATTTTGAACAAAAAGGACTTTCGCCCATTACCTTAGAAAATATAGAGGCAGGTGATAGTTTGTTAGAAGTAGCACTTAAAAACAACATCGAATTACACCATAATTGTGGCGGCGTTTGTGCCTGTAGCACCTGCCATTTATATGTGCAACAAGGAGAGGGGTTTTTAGAAGAACTAAACGATAAAGAAGAAGACTTTATTGATAGAGCGGTGAACCCACGATTAAATTCAAGGTTGGGTTGCCAGTGCCTTTTACGAGAAGGTAGTGGCTTAATAGAAGTAACCTTGCCAGATCAAACACAGTTTTTAGGAGAGTAGAAACCCAAACGCTTAAAATGGCTTGGGGGTACTCATTGTTCAATTAAATATATTTTTGGGAACAAGTAAATTTAATCATCACAGAATTTTAAAGCCTCCACTTAGGGAGGTTTGGAGGGTAATATTATGAGTCATTTTGAACCGCCTATACATTGGAACGATTACGAAGACATTGCCTTAAAGTTGTACGAACGATTTGGCGACGATTTTTCTGAAAGTAAAATTTACCGTATACGCTTTACCGAATTATTAGAGTGGGTATTACAAATTCCTGGCTTTGAAGGCACCCGTGAGCAAAGTAATGAAGGCCATTTGGAAATGATACAAAGCAGCTGGGTATATGAGTGGAGAGACAACCAAAAATAAAGGTGCCGCCATTGGTGTTTGCTTAACTTTCCAATAAAAAATTCATGAACGTACTGCAATTTTTTAAACCCATCACCACTTTTGTATTTGATGTGGATGGAGTGCTTACCGATGGCACTGTCTTAGTAATGCCCAATGGGTTGCAAGCCAGAAGAATGCATATTAAAGACGGCTTTGCTTTACAGATGGCCGTTAAGAAAGGCTACACAGTAAAAATTATTTCGGGAGGCAACTCTCCAGAAGTAGTAGATAGATTACAAAAGCTTGGCATTACAGATATTAATATGGCTGTATTGGATAAAAAAAGTTTACTACTAAAGCATATAGCCGAAAAAGGTTTGTCGAACCAGCAGGTATTGTATATGGGCGATGATTTACCGGATATACCCGCTTTATTATCCGTTGGCTTGGCCTGTTGTCCGGCGGATGCTGTACCCGAAGTAAAAGCTGTTTGCCAATATATATCCCCTATCAATGGTGGGTTTGCCTGTGTAAGAGAGGTGATAGAAAAAGTATTGAAGCTAAACAACCATTGGGAATTTGATGGTAAAGTAGCTTCCGTATAAACAACGGCTATTGCGGTTTGTGTTATCATCAATCGTTGCTGCATAGTTCGTATCTTTCCTAAAATTTTTTATGAGATTGTTAGTAGCCTTTTTAAAGATGGTACGCCTACCCAATCTCTTTTTTATGGCACTTACGCAAGTGCTTTTTCAATACTGCATATATCGGCCTTTATACAAGGAGGCCACTCCACCCGGCGATACGGCCAGTTTTTTACTATTAATGCTTGCCTCTTTATTAATAGCGGCAGCGGGGTATGTAATCAACGATTATTTTGATATAAATATTGATGAGGTAAATAAGCCACATAAAATGGTGGTGGACAAAACCATCAGCCGCCGTTGGGCTATTTTCTGGCACTTATGGCTCAGCTTGGCAGGCATAGTTTGTACTTTTTTGGCCATCCCTTTTACACAAAAATGGTATTTATGGGTAGCTAATATTTTGTGCGTTGTTTTGCTATGGATGTATTCTGTACGGTTTAAAAAATCGTTGCTTACAGGTAATATTGTTATTGCACTACTTACCGCCTGGACCATTCTATTTCTCTTTTTTTCTAAAGTAGAATTGTACGATGCATTTCGGGCAGTGCATCAACGTTTGTTTAGGTTGGCTATTTTGTATGCCGGTTTTGCTTTCATCCTTTCCCTGGTACGAGAGGCTATAAAAGATATAGAAGATATGCCAGGGGATGCAAGGTATAACTGCCGTACTATGCCTATAGTTTGGGGCGTTAATGCTACTAAAGTTTATATTGCCGTATGGCTAATCGTATTAATAGCTATGTTGGTACTCCTGCAAATTTATGTATTGCAATTTCGCTGGTGGTTGGCTGTTATTTATAATGTAATAGCCGTTATATCACCACTTTGTTATTTGTTTTTGCAGCTTAAAAAAAGTAGTACTACACTACATTATAGCCGGCTAAGTACGTTAACAAAATTGATTATGCTTACTGGTATTCTCTCCATGGTTTTTTTCTATTTTTACTTATGATGTCAATTGTATTAGCTTCCCAATCGCCTCGCAGAAAACAATTATTAGAATGGGCCGAAGTGCCTTTTGAGGTAGTGGTATCAGCTGCTAACGAAGATTTTCCGCCGGGCTTAAGCCCCGAAGATGTAGCGGTGTATATTGCCCGTAATAAAGCAGTAGCGGTACAGCATCAATCTACTAATGAAAAAATAATAGTAGCGGCGGATACCATTGTAGTTTTGGGTGATAAAATAATTGGTAAACCCGTACATCGTGAAGAAGCGATTACGATACTGCTTGCATTAGCAGGAGAAAAACATAGGGTTATTACTGGCGTAGTAGTATTGAAAGGCGATGAGGAAATTAGCTTTGCCGATGTAACTGAAGTGGAGTTTCATGATTTAACGGAGGAAGAAATTATTTTTTATGTAGATAAGTATAAGCCGTACGATAAGGCGGGTGCCTATGCTATTCAAGAATGGATAGGGGTAGTGGGTATTAAAGCCATAAAAGGCGATTTTTATAACGTAATGGGCCTGCCAGTAAGTAGAGTGGTAAGGGCTATACATGCATTTACTTCTGCTTAACGCAAGCCCTATTCCATGACAGAAAAATTACTGCATTATATCTGGCAATTTGGGTATTACAATTCATCCGCATTGAGCACCGCCAATGGCGAAGCATTACAAATTTTATTTGCAGGTACGTATAACCTACACCAAGGCCCCGATTTTTTAGACGCAAAAATAAAAATAGGCAACGTAATATTGGCAGGCTCTATTGAACTACATATTAAAACATCCGATTGGAAAAAACACCAACACACAAACGATGAAAATTATAAAAATGTAATACTTCATGTGGTTTGGGAACATGATGAAGCAGCACATCATCTGCCGGTATTATCGTTACAAACAAGGGTTTCGTCACTTTTACTAGATAAATATCAAACCTTCATGCAGTCTGCCGCATTTATTCCTTGTGGCGCTATGATTTCCACTATCAAATTTATTACTTGGCAAAGTTGGAAAGAACGAATATTGGCAGAACGGTTAATAAGAAAAGCCACCGTGGTAGAAAAAAATTTGCAACAAAACAATTACCATTGGGAAGAAACATTTTGGTGGATGCTTGCACGCAACTTTGGTATAAAAGTAAATGCAGACGCATTTGAAGCTATAGCCCGCAGCATAAGTATCAATTTATTGGCAAAACATAAAAACCAATTATTGCAATTAGAAGCCTTACTGCTAGGCCAAGCGGGCTTGCTTGCCGAAAATTTTACAGACGATTATCCTCGAATGCTACAAAAAGAGTATGCATTTTTGAAAAAGAAATACCAACTGCAACCCATCCATCAACCCATCCTTTTTTTGCGCATGCGGCCGGGAAATTTTCCTACCGTACGACTGGCTCAATTGGCAGCCTTAATACATCAATCGGCGCATTTGTTTTCTAAAATAAAAGAAACAACTACTGTGGCCGATTTAAAGACCATGCTAGCTGTAACCGCCAACGATTATTGGCATTACCATTATAAGTTTGATGTAGCGGGTACTTTTAAGTTGAAACAAGTAGGTAGCGATATGATAGATAACATCATCATCAATACGGTGGTGCCGGTATTATTTGCTTTTGGCCATTATCAGGCCAATGAAGTATATAAAGAGAAAACCTTAGTTTGGTTAGAAAAAATGGAAGCAGAAACCAATACTATTACAAAAGGATTTAAAAAGGTAGGGGTACAACTAAAAAACAGTTACGATTCGCAGGCTTTAATTGAATTGAAAAATAATTATTGCGATCAACGTAAATGTTTGCAGTGCGCAGTTGGAAATACTTTATTAAAAAATGACGAAAAAAAATAACTCAATGGAGATTGGAATAAGCATGTTTGGCGACAATCATTTTGGAGCAGATGAACAACCTCTTGCCGTAGAAACCCGCTTGCATGAGTTGATAGCAGAAATAAAATTAATGGATGAAACAGGGTTGGATTTTTTTGGAATCGGTGAGCATCACCGCCCTGATTATGCTGTAGCTGTTCCCGAAATAATATTGGCCGCCGCCGCAACTGTTACCAAGCAGATAAAACTCGGCAGTGCTGTTTCGGTTTTAAGCTCATCCGATCCGGTTAGGCTATACCAGGCATTTAGTACCATTGACCTACTTTCGAAAGGCCGTGCAGAAATAACGGCAGGGAGAGGCAGCTTTATTGAATCTTTCCCTTTGTATGGTTATAATCTTGCTGATTACGATACACTATTCGACGAGAAATTACATTTGCTGGATACCATCAATAAAACGGCTGGGCCTTTAACTTGGAAAGGTAAACATCGCCCCGCCCTTACCGAACAATTAATTTTACCAAGGGCCTATAACGAACACTTAAAAATATGGGTAGCGGTGGGGGGTACACCTGAAAGTGTTTTGAGAGCCGCCAAACTTGGCTTGCCCGTAATTTTTGCTATTATTGGTGGTAACCCAGCGCAGTTTAAACCACTGTTTGATTATTATAGAAAAGCGTATCTACACTTTGGCCATGCGCCAGAAAAAATGGAGTTAGGTGTACACATGCATGCTTTTTTTGGAGAAAATAGTGCGGCTACTGCAGCTATGTATTATCCCTACTATGCTGCACAGATGAACAGAGTGGGTGCCAGCAGAGGTTGGCCACCTTATCAGCGTGAGCAATATGATATGGGTACTAGCCCGCAAGGCCATTTAATAATTGGAGATGTAGATGAAGCGGTAAATAAAATTTTATATCTAAAAGACTTATTAGGCCTTACCCGTTTTTCGGCACATATGGATGTGGGTGGCCCCCCGCATGATGCGTTGATGCAATCTATTGATTTATTCGGAAGGCAGATAGCGCCAAAAGTAAAAGCTGCAATTGCCAATAATTAAAACAAAATTTATTACAGTACCATGAAACTACTTACCAACGAAACCGAATTTACAGTAGGAGAGGAGAAGGTATTAAACTACGTATTAGCGTTTCTTTTTTTTGCACTGTTTGCTTATGGGTTGGCCGATGCCATTCATCAAGGATTTAGCGCCGTTACCTATGTCAATTACTTATTTGTGTTAGCAATTATACCAGCAGCGATGGCCTTTGCCAAGGCTAGAAGCAAAAGGGTGTATATACGTATTAACAAAACGGGAATATATGAACACGAAAAATTGGTAACCACTTGGCCTACATTTTTAAAAGCCTACATAACACAAAAAGAAGTGGTAATGAGTATTAGGGATAATTTTTTATTGGTAGTGGAGTATTATAAGGATGATCCTAAAAAAGGGTTTCGTAGAAAAATTGCACTTACTAATACGCAAAACAAATCAGAAGAAGAGATAATGAAAGCAATTCAATTTTTTGTGGCAGCTAATAAACCGGGTTATAGCTCCGATACCTATGTATTTACTCCTTAAAGCGAAAAAGTGTAAAGGTAAGCGCAAAAATATACGGGGTGAAAGGACGGTACGGTGTAAATAATTTAAGGCCTTTTAAAATACGTTTGTAAGTAATAAACAAAGCCCCTTTGCAATGAATACAAAAGGGCTTTATAGGCTTATACAATATGGATGCTTAGCTTACAGGAGTTAAATACTGTGTGTAGCAATATCCTTCTTCGCCATCGGCAGTTTTAATAAACCACCACTGGTCGTTTTCTTTTTTTACCAATGTAACCACTTCACCACGGCTGGCCTTACCAATGATGTCTTGATCGGTGCCTGGGCCTTTGCGAATGTTAAGGTTAGTACGGTTGGTAGTAACCTTTAAAGCGGCACCTTCTGTAACGCCGGCTACGCTATTAATATTTAAAACCATGTCGCCTGCGGCATAATCGGGGTCTATTTTACCATATACATCCCACAATTGTTGCTTTACAGCACCCGTGGTTTCTCCGTCTACATACATTACACCATCCTGCTCTCTTACTTGTAAATTAGCTACACCTGCAGCAGCGGCTGTGTCGGTTAGTTCTTTATATTTTTCTGCTAAAGTCATTATTTGTTTCCTCCTTTATTTTAATTTTTATTTAATCCTGCTGCATCAATTTTTTTAGGCTTTAATGCGTTTAAGGCCATCATTAATTTTTGTAAATCTGCTTTTGCAATAGCGCCACCCAAGGTAATAACACCTTCTTTTACAGAGGCTGTTACACCGCTAAAAGATTTAATGGCATCATTAACCGCTGTCGTTAATGGATCATCAGCCGTTACTTCTACTTTAGGTGCTACGGTGCAATTGTTAACTACTGATTTTACTCCTTTTACTGCTGCTACGGCTTTTTCACAAGCAGCCTTACACAAATCATCTTTACATTGGCCTGTAAGCGTAACTACCCCTTTTTCAACAGCAACAGTGGTACCGGCTGACATTGGATCGGCGGCTAATGTTTTTTCAACGGCGGCTTTAATGTCGGCATCTTTTGGCTTGCTTTTACAGGCAGTAAGGCTAATCGTAAGCACGGCTACTGCCATCATAAGAATGGAAACTGTTTTTTTCATGTGTTTTTAATTTTTTAGAGATCCAAATTAGGGAAATCTGATGGATGAAATTTTTTTTTTCGGTAAATAATTCATTTAGCTTCCGGCTTTACTTTCGGCTGCTACTATTTTTTCAAATAAGTCTTCATATGTGGCATTTAACGCTATTAAGCGTTGGCTAATTTGTTTATAATCCGTTTCAGTTTTTAAAAACTGGCTTTTATCGGTATAGGTGGAGGGGTTAGCCAATTGCGCCTCAAGTGTTAGCTTTTGAGATTGTAATGTAGCCATTTCCGTTTCTAAATGTTGAAATTGCTTTTGTAGCCTCTGTAATTCCTTTTTGGCTTCTTTATTAATAGGTCCTTGCGAAACAGCCAGCGTAACTGTGGTAGCGGTAGCAGCCTGTTTATTTTCTACTTCTTTGGATTTTGTATCTTCTGCTTTTTGCCCTATAGCATCTGCCTTTGCACCACTTTGTTGTTTTTTATTATCTAGTTCCGCTTTAGCCATTCTTTCTTTCCACTGTACCCATTCTTCGTAACCGCCTTTAAATTCTTTTATTTCATGATCGGCTATTTCCCATATTTTATTAGCCGTTTTTGATACAAAATAGCGGTCGTGGCTTACTAGTATCATTGTGCCTTCATACTTATTTAGCGCTTCAATAAGTAAGTCGCAGCTGTGCATATCTAAGTGGTTGGTAGGCTCATCAAGCATTAAAAAGTTAGCTTTGCTCACAATTACTTTAGCTAATGCTACTCTAGCTTTTTCGCCTCCACTCAGTATTTTTATTTTTTTATCCGCATCATCGCCACTAAATAAAAAACAGCCTAATAAGCCTCTTAATTCCAGTTCGGTCATTTGGCTACCGCATTCCTTCATTTCATCTATAATGGCGTTATTAATATTCAGTGCTTCTAATTGGTGCTGAGCATAAAAACTTTCCTCTACATTATGCCCCCATTTACGTTCGCCTTCGCTAAATTGTTCTACCCCGGCAATGATGCGTAAAAGGGTAGATTTTCCTTTTCCGTTTGCACCGATAAGGGCTATTTTATCGCCTCTTTCTATTTCGGCACTACCATTTTTTATAATCACATTTTCGCCAAATGCTTTGGATACATTTTTTAATTCGGCCAGCACTTTTCCCGGGGTTTTATCTACCCTAAAGTTAATGCGCATATTGGGCCTTTCCATTTCTGCCTCTTCTATACGGTCAAGTTTATCCAATTTTTTCATTAGGCTCTGTGCCATGGCTGCTTTGCTAGCTTTGGCCCTAAAGCGTTCAATCAACCTTTCATTTTGGCGTATATAATCTTGTTGATTTTCGTAGGCCTTTTGTTGCATTTCTATCCGAATGGCCTTTTCCTTTTCGTAATATTCGTAATTACCTGTATAAATGTGTAGTTGCTGTTGGTATAACTCTACAATTTTGGTAACCATTCTATTTAAAAAATACTTATCGTGGCTTACAATAATAACGGAGCCTTTGTAATGCAATAAATATTTTTCTAACCATTCAATAGAAGGAAGGTCAAGGTGGTTCGTCGGTTCATCCAACAATAATAAATCGGGTTGTTGTAAAATCATTTTGGCCAATAACACCCTCATACGCCATCCACCACTGTACTCTTTATACGGTCTTTTTAAATCTTCATTGGTAAAACCAAGGCCTTGTAATACTTCTTCCGTTTTATGATGAATATCGTAGCCGCCTAGGGTTTCTAATTCATGCAAACGATCCGTATATTCTAGCAATGTTTTTTCATCACCGGTACGTTCTAATTCTTTCCCGATTTCTTCAATTTCTTTTTCCAATTGCTGTACTCTTTCAAAAGCACTAAGGGCTACTTCTAAAATAGAATCATTGGTATCAAAACTTAATAAATCTTGATGAAGGTAACCAATGCTAGTAGTACGGCTGCGCTCTACCGTACCTTTTGAAGGCAGGTATTGACCAACCAATAGCTTTAATAAAGTAGATTTTCCGGTGCCATTGTAGCCAATAAGGCCTATTCT
The DNA here is from genome assembly GCA_039796695.1 of Bacteroidota bacterium. Taxonomy (GTDB): domain Bacteria; phylum Bacteroidota; class Bacteroidia; order Chitinophagales; family Chitinophagaceae; genus JJ008. Next base: position 197,534 of record JBDKJF010000001.1, on the reverse strand, counting down.
TTCGCCGGGTTGTATATGCCAGGTGGCATCTTCTACAATGGGGCGGGCACCAAATTCAAACGTTACATCTTGTAATCCTGCGAGCATTTTCGGAAAATGGGTTTTAGAGAAGGGAGAGTGGGAAATGAGATAGAATGGGTATCCCATGTTCTATTCTTCATTTTCCGCTTTCCTAATTTAACAATCCGCAAAAATAAAGCATTACTACTTCCCACCGGGTACAATTATCTTTGCAAAAACTTATTTTAATGAATATTCGGCAGCTGTTAGATCTGTTTTCCATTATTTTGCCCGCTGGTATCGTTCTTTTAGGAATATTGCGCTTATTTGTTTCGCCCTCAAAGGTTATTAACAGTATAATAATGTTTTTGGCCATTGTTTTATTAGTAATGGGCTTGGTACGGTATTTTATATTAGGTAGTGGTAGTGGTAGTACTGCCCCAAAAGGGCCTAAGCCGGTACCGCTTACAGTAAGTAAACATAGTACCTTATTTAATACCACTATTCAAAAAACGTTAGCTACTTATTTTAAGCTTACAGACGGGTTTTTGAAAAAAGATACGCTTACTATCAATAAAAGCAGCGCCGATTTTCTTGCAGCGTTAAATAGTGTGGCCTTGGAAGAATTAAAAATGGATACGCTAATTTACCAAACAGCATTACAGCCGTACGAAAATATAAAAACAGAAACGGTTAACTTAATAGCGGCACCAGATTTGGAAACAAAAAAAGCAAAACTTCATTTACTTTCAAATGAACTGTTTGCTTTTATTCAAACTGCAAGGTACGATTTGGGTAAATTGTATTGGCAAGAATGTGGCCATGCTTTAGGAGAGGATTTGCCAGGCAATTGGTTTAGCCCAGAAGCACAAAGTACTAACCCGTACGGGCTCGCAAATTGTGCCGAATTAAAAACAACCATAGATTTTGTGCCATCCGATACAACCAAAAACCCATAGTAGGTGTTAATCTTTATTATGCTTCGATTATTATTTATACTTATCAGTTGCGGACATTTTTTATGTGCCATTGGCCAAGCAGAAAATGCAAAACTTAATCGCTTTGTTTTAAACGGTTATGTTAAAGATAGCCTTACCGGCGAAACCATAGCTGGGGCTTCCATTGCTGTTAGCGGAGAGCAACGAGGGGTAACAAGCAATCAATTTGGGTTTTACTCCATCACTTTAGCCCAGGGTAATTATACCATTACATTAACCCATATATCTTATCAAGGAAAATCGATTGCCGTTAATTTAACACAAAATCAGTCCTTCAATTTTGATGTAGTTCCAAAATCGGCATTAAATACAGAGGTAATTGTGTACACTAAACGAAGAGATGGAAATGTAAAAAATGCGCAAATGGGGCGTACCGATTTATCGATTAACCAAATAAAAAATATTCCAGCTTTTATGGGCGAAGTAGATCCATTAAAAGCAATACAATTATTGCCAGGTGTTAGAAATGCAGGGGAAGGTAATGCAGGATTTTATGTACGTGGCGGCGGTCCCGATCAAAATTTAATATTGTTAGATGATGCAGTGGTATATAATACCGGACATCTTTTTGGTTTCTTTTCTGTTTTTAATGGCGATGCTATTAAAAATGTTTCGTTAACTAAAGGTGGTATGCCAGCACAATACGGTGGCCGGCTTTCTTCGGTATTAGATGTTACTATGAAGGATGGAAACATCAATAAATTTCAATCGGAGGGAGGTATTGGGTTAATAGCCTCTCGCTTTTCCATACAAGGACCCGTAAAAAAAGATAAAGCTTCTTTCATCATATCTGCTCGGCGCACTTATATAGATGCATTAATAAAACCGGCTATCAAAAAAACGAGTAGTTTCTATGGGTCTGGTTATTATTTCTACGATTTAAATACAAAAATAAATTACCGTTTCTCTGCAAAAGATAGATTGTTTTTAAGCGGTTATTTTGGAAGAGATGTATTTGATTTTAATAATAGCAAACGCTCATTTAGCACCCGAGTACCCTGGGGAAATGCCACCGGCTCTCTTCGATGGAACCATGTTTTTAACCGTAGGCTTTTTTCTAATACTACGTTGTTGTATAATAATTATAAGTTCGATTTTTCGGCTCGTCAGGATAATTTTGAGATAGGCCTTTCCTCTGGCATTAGAGATATATCTATTAAAAGCGATTTTGATTATTACCCACTACCCAATCATCGATTAAAGTTTGGGGGATTGCTTACTTGGCATAAGTTTATTCCTAATGTAGCTAGTGGCCGGCAAGATTCTATTATTTTTAAACCCAATAATGAGAGTACAAAATACGCTGCAGAAACAGCCTTATACCTACAAGACGATTGGGAGGTTAGCGAGAAAATAAAAATAAATTATGGCCTTCGATGGAGCGGATTTACCCAGGTGGGACCTTTTACAAAATATATTACAGATGCCGATGGCAACAAGTTGGATAGTGTTATGTATAAAAAAGGCGAAACGGTAAAGCCGTATGGCGGTTTAGAACCAAGAGTAACCGTTCGGTTTGCATTAAATAATTCTACCTCTATAAAAGCCGCTATTACTCGCAACTTGCAATACATACACTTAGTAACCAATGCAGGTAGCACATTACCAACAGACTTATGGGTGCCCAGTACTTATAGAGTAAGGCCACAAATAGGCTGGTTATACGCTGCCGGATTTTTCAAAAACTTTAATGATAATATGTACGAAACCTCGGTGGAGTTATATTACAAAAACATGGAAAATCAAGTGGAGTATAAAGAAGGATACACACCCTCACTAAAAGATCCGGAGCAAGAATTTGTATTTGGTAGAGGTTGGAGTTATGGCAGCGAATTTTTAATTAATAAAACCAAGGGGCGCTTTACGGGATGGCTGGGCTATACGCTATCCTGGACCTGGAGAAAATTTGCTGAACTCAATAGCGGATTAAAATATCCTGCCCGCTATGATAGAAGACATGATATATCTGTAGTAGCCAATTATGAAGTAAGTAAAAAATGGAAGCTGGGTGGCGTATTTGTTTATGGCACTGGTTCGGCTATTACATTGCCCGAGCGTTTTTACATTGTTAATGGTGTTCTTACCCAAGAGTATAGTAGCTTAAATCAATATCGAATGCCCGCTTATCACCGCATGGATTTATCCGCCACTTATACTCCCATTCCCAAAAAGAAAAGGAAGTTGAACGGGTATTGGGTGTTTAGTTTATACAACACATACAGCCGTATGAATCCGTATTTTATTTATTTTGATCAGTCGGGCAGCGTGGCCAATAGCGATTTAAAAGTGGAGGCAAGGCAGGTATCTTTGTTTCCAGTTTTGCCAGCTGTAACTTGGAATTTTAAATTTTAAATCTATTATTGATGTCATTCTATTGTGCGGAGTATTTTGTCCATTTTTCTGCCTTTGGCTAATTCATCTACCAGCTTATCAAGATAGCGTACCTTTTGCGTAAGCGGGTTGTCAATTTCTTCTATTCTGTAACCGCATATAACACCTGTAATTAAAGCGGCATTGGCATGAAGAGTGGCCTGTTTAAAAAAACTATCGAAGCTTATATTATCCTTAACTAATTGCTGAATTTTTTCGGCAGGGTAACCCGTTAACCAGCTAATTACAGTATCCAATTCCCCTTGCGTTCTACCTTTGCTTTCTACCTTTTTTTTATACAAAGGGTATACCGTACCAAAGCTCATATTGGCTATTCGTTCGTGATGTGCGGCAGTAGCTTTCATTGCAAACAGTTTTATTGAATAAATGTAACTATTTATTACTTACAACTATTAGGGGGTGTAGCTTGATGGTGCGCATTTTTTTCAATGCTTTAAAAAGTTTGATTAACCATCTAAAGGATAGTTGGATTAAAATAAGATATCTACCCAATAATGCGAAGCATAATATAGTTGCTTTCAGCGCATTTACGGGATGGTGATGCTAGTTAAATGTTTTATTTTTACAGTAATCACTCAATATGCAACAGCTATTATTTACAGAAGAGAATTGTCAGTCAGAAAATATGTACCCCTTTACACTTACACGACAGTTGCAAGATGTAAGGGTAGGAATTATGACGATACGTCAAAAGTGGGAATGGTTGCTAGGGTTGCCTTCTTTTGATTTGCAACAGCATAATTATAAAGATAACACTCGCACTGTTACATTAGCTGCTGCCTTGCAATCGGGTAATTGTTTATTGCTGCCTGGTAACTTATTGCCCACAAAAGCATTGGTTAAAGCCATCAAAAAATTAAAACCAGGCCATCAATTATCCGCTCCCGATGGTTATAGGTTGGCTTATCATATTACTACTGGCCAGCTAACACAAAGCCATACAATCGAAGCTGGAGATAGTATAATATTTAATGATGAAATAAAATCTATACATTATCCGTGGCATATTTTTCAATTAAATGATTGGGCTTTGCGACAGGATTTTGAATGGCTTACGGCAAAGCGCCACTCGCAAAAAATTTCTAAAAGTAACACCGTAATAAAGCCTGGGCATGTGTTTATAGAAAAGGGGGCTAGGGTGGAGCATGCTATAATTAATGCCGCTACCGGGCCTGTATACATAGGGCGTAATGCAGAGGTGATGGAGGGTTGTATTATTCGTGGCCCCTTTGCTATGGGCGAGGGAGCTTGTTTAAAAATGGGAACAAAAGTATATGGGGCTACTACCTTGGGACCACAATGCATAGTAGGTGGCGAGGTAAAAAATGCAGTGCTCTTTGGCTATAGTAACAAAGCGCATGATGGTTACCTTGGCGATGCGGTAATTGGCGAATGGTGTAATATGGGCGCTGGCACCACCAATAGTAATATGAAAAATAATGTGAGCGATGTAAACGTATGGACCCTAGCAGGTGAAAAAAAAGCGGGAAAAAAGTGTGGTGTTTTGATGGGAGATTATAGTAGAACGGCCGTAAACACCACCATTAATACAGGCACCGTAATAGGCGTATGCTGCCATGTTTTTGGCAATACATTTACCCTCAAACATATACCTAGTTTTACTTGGGGCATAGAAGGGGGTACCAAGTATGATTTTGATAAAAGTTTACAAGATATACAAGGTTGGAAAAATTTAAAACACCAACACTTGCAAGAAGCGGAAAAACAAATGTTAAAGACTATTTTTGAAAAAAATCTGCATTCATAGTTTTGGTTATTAAAGGCAGATTAATTTTTAGATACATTATTATCGAGTAAAATAGGGTACACAAAAAAAACATTAAAAACTAGATTTATAAAATATTATTAAAGTATGAGAAAGCAAATAGCAGCAGCCAATTGGAAAATGAATCTTACTATACAAAAAGGAGAAAAACTAATACAAGATATTTTGGCGAGTAATATTATGCTTGCTCCACAGCAGCTAGCTTTATTTGCAGTACCTGCCCCTTATTTACCAATGGCCCATAATATAACCGAGCAACATCAAAATTATTATGCTGCCGCACAAAATTGTCATCATCATAAATCGGGGGCATATACCGGCGAGGTATCCGCTGAGATGTTACATTCACTAGGCATACATTATTGTGTAATTGGCCATAGCGAAAGGAGAGAATATAACGGAGAAACCAATGCTATGCTGGCAGAAAAAGTAAATCATTGTTTTGAAAATAATTTAACCCCTATTTTTTGTTGTGGGGAGCCGTTAAGTATACGTGAGGCTAATAGCCAAAATGAGTATGTAGCAAAGCAGTTAAAAGAATCGCTTTTTCATTTGCCAGAAGAAAAAATTAAAACTATCGTAATAGCTTATGAGCCCATTTGGGCAATAGGCACCGGAAAAACTGCCACCACCGAACAGGCGCAAGAAATACATCAATACTTACGCTCTGTTATAGCTGCGCAATATGGTACAGCAGTGGCCAATGAAATTCCAATTCTATACGGAGGTAGTGTAAAGGCTAATAATGCAAAAGAATTGTTTGCCTGTCCGGATGTAGATGGAGGATTAGTTGGCGGGGCTTCTTTAATTGCTGCTGATTTTATTGAAATCATAAAAGCGCTAAAGTAAACGGTAGTGCGGTAAGCGTAGCTACAACCATTTATAATCCTGTATGTAACCTTATTCAAATTCTGCTTCGTAAAATTTGTTTCTTAGCTCAGCATTTGTTTATAAAGTTGTATAAGCAGGGTTGCTTCATTAGGCCAATTGTATTTGCTATCAATGGCAAGTTTAGCATTTTCGGAATAGATGCGATACTTTTCTGCATCATTTAAAAGTTGTAGGATGGCTTTTGCAATATCATCAGGTGCACTAGGGTTTACCAAACAACCACAATTATTTTCCGCCACGTATGTTGAAGCATAACATTGATGAGAGAAAATAACGGGTAACCCATAGGCCATGTATTCAAACAATTTAATAGGTATGGCTTGCCTGTTTTTATCGGTAAGTAACCATGTGCAGGCGCCTATTTTACTCTGTTGTAAGTAGAGTGGTACTTCGCTATATCGTATAGCGGGCAGCAGCGTAATTTCTTGTTCCAATTGAAAATGAGCGATCGTATCCTTCACTTCTTTTTCAAAGCCAACATCATAAAACGGGCCCACTAATAAAAGGCGAACGGTTACATTTTTCTTTTTACAAAAGGCAATGGAGGTAATTAAAGAAATGATTCCACGATTGGGGGCTAATAAACCCGCATAAACAATATCAAATTTTTTTTCGACAGTAGCCCTTATCGGTGCAGTAAAGAAACTGAAATTATGAATGACCTGTTGTAATTGATTTTTTTTTGCCTTAAAAGTTGAAAGTACATACTCCTCCGCTGTAATAATAGCATGATAGGTTGCTACTTTTTTTTTCTCCCATTTTCCAGCATATTTAGCTTTTAATTGATATGCTATTTTTTTTAATCCCGTCCATTGCTTGTCAATGATATCTTGCTCAAGCAAATAGGTGGTACTTTCATGTGCGTCATATACTACTTTAGGTTTCCAAGGTAAATTCTTTAAAGACTTGGCAATTGTATGGAGTTGCCAATCGTGTAAATGATAAACCGCCGCCTGTAATTGGGCAGCGGTTTTTAATATGGTATTATAAAATTGATATCGACCCAAAAGGGTTGTTGCTTCTTTTTTTAATTGTATTAATTGAATACCATTATTGCAAGTATATTGTATGTTTTCATTACCCACCCCTAGGTGTATCACATCGTATCCATCTTTGGAAAGAGACAGACATTCTTTCCAATATATCCTGTCATCTTCTAGGCCATGGGTGCAGGAAATCATACATACTTTTATGCCCTTGCTTTTCATGCAGCCATTACCCTTTTAATTTGTTTACTAGGTCAATGTATTCTTGCATAGCCTCTTCTTTCGGCTTACCTTTTAGCGACTCCCAAGCACTGTATTTTGCATTAGCTACAAAGTCAAAAGGATTACTAGGGGCATCTGCCTCTACATCGCCAGTACTACCTTGTTTGTACAATGAATAAAGTTTCAACAAGGTTTCATTATCAGGTTTAGCGCTTAGGCTTTTACTGTTAATAGCGGCTTGTTCAAATAGTTCTTTTAAGTCCATATATTTTATTTTTTAATTAATGCGAGCATTATCGATAAATATTCTTTGCACAGCTTTGGTATCATTAATCGTGCTATAAAAATCTTCCAAATATTGTATCATTCCTTTTTTTGTTTTTTCTGATAACAACATAAAGTTGTTGATAACAGCATAAATGGCCAATTTCTTTTCTCGGTAAATAGTTAATTTTTGCTGCAATTCATCCATCGTTCTAGGAAATCCACGATACACTCTTTCGGTTACTTTTTCGGTACCCATTATATCGGCTGGTACTGCATATTCAGCATTTACTAATCCGCTATAATCAAAATCGTAAGGCAATACATACGGTAGGGCGTTCTCCTTGTTTCTATCAAATATTAGTTTGATATTATGACCGTTAGGTACAGACCAATCGGTATTACCTATCAAGTATTCGAACAGGGCCACCATTGTCATCGTTTCTCTATTGGTAGCTTCGCTATTAAAGTGTCCAGCGGTTTCTTTTTTATGACAACCATTTCTACGAGCTACATCTCCATCATCTTCTATTAAAAAGGCGTATTGCGAAAAGGATTTTATTCTATTGCGGGTGTCAACATAAGTAGACTTTAATAAGCGAACCCTAAAACTTTTATCACTAAGTTGATTGAATATTTTATAACATAATAATTCTTTTAACAGTAACTCTTCTTCTGTTTGTGAGGTTCCGCAACCTATAACCATTTTAAGTTTGCCTAAATGATTTAAACGAGAGGTAGGGGAAGTTCTAAAATCAATCATCATAGGGGGGATGCGACAAATTTCTTTTCTTGTTTTGCCCCTTGCACTTACTTTGATGGGCTCGGTAATGATAGTATTATCTTGCCACTTAATAGCAACCGTACCATCCTGATAAAACTTTTCTGGTTTTTTTTGCGATTGTAATGCTTTTAAATCGGTGGTGATGGTAAACTCAAGGGGGGCTTCGTCTGTAAAAAAAAGGATGCTATCGATAGGCTGCGACAGCAGTATTTGCGTAAACAAAAAAAATAGGAGCGTAGTTAATAATGGTTTCCGCATGGTTACTTATTTTTAATGGTTAACACTTACAAAGTGCAGCCTTGAAGATACTATTATTTGGCAAGAGGTTGCTTACCCTTTTATTTTATCACTTCGGTAATAGGTTGTCCTACACAGCCATTGGGCATTTGTATTTTTAATAATGCTGCCAGTGTAGCGGCTATATCTGTCATATAGGTATCCCTATTTGTTTTTCCCTGTTTAATGCCCCAGCCATACCATAAGAGTGGTATATGCGCATCGTATGGATTCCAAAGGCTATGCGTAGTACCGGTATTACTCCACGCTTCCATATTGGCAGGATGAAGCATATAGAAAACATCACCACTTCTTTTTGGAAAATAGCCGTTGTTCAGCATTTTTCGAATGGTAGCATTAAGTGGTATAGTATTTAAATCTTCGGCTGCAAAGGCATTATAAATGGTGGGTTGATAGTTTAAATATTCTACAATAAAATTGATCACCGATTTTTTGTTTATGCCAGCTGAATCTAACCAGGGATGATTAATATGCATTTGATAATTATCATCACTTACTATTATTTTTTGCCCACCATATTTATTAAGCAGCATGGTGTTTAGTTTAGCGGTAATTTCGGATACTTTAATACGTTGTGCAGGTATTTTATGTTCGGTTAAAAATTCGGGAATATGCGCTACACCATGATCGGCCGAAAGAAAAACGGTGTATGCATTTTTACCTACTTTGCTATCTAAAAAGTCGAGCAATTGCCCCAACTCTTTATCTAATCTTAGAAAGCCATCTTCGCTTTCTATTGAATTGGGCCCATAGCTATGTCCTATTAAATCGGGTGATGAGAAGCTGATTGCTAATAAATCGGTAGTGGCATCTTGCCCTAGCTGTTCGTTCAGTAAAGCAGTTTTTGCCATTTCCAGTGTTAGACTATTACCCATAGGAGTGGTGCCTATTTTTGTATAATCCTTATTAATGAATACTTGCAAGTTGTATGGAAATGATCGACCTCCTAACGTGGCTGTTTCATAGTTTTTGTCATCGGCAGTACTTTGTGTATAGGTGGATATGGGATATAAAAGCGACCACCCTTTTTCGTAATAATTATTTACCCATTTTTTTTGATTAAAAGCGGTAACCCATGTGGGCAGCTCCTGCATAAAATAACTGGAGGTAATAAAATTTCCGCTATTGCCATCATACCAATAAGATCCATTGGCACTATGCCCACCAGGCAAAATGCTACCTCTATCTTTTAAGGCAATACTAATTACTTTGCCTTTAAAGTTGGTGGCTAATCGTAACTCATCTCCAATGGTATTAACGAAAAGGTTTCGAGGGCTTTGTTGCCCTACACCTACATTACTAGCACCCACTGTATGTACGGTTTTATCTTCAGTACAGTACACATTTCGTTGTTCATATTTATCCCACCAGCTATTACCAGCTATGCCAGATATGGCAGGGGGCGCACCGCTGTAAATGGTGCTATGCCCACAGGCTGTTACCGTAGGCGCAAAAGGCATTAACGTATTTTCGCAAGTATGTCCTTGTGTTAGCATTCTTTTAAATCCACCATTGGGAGCATATCTATCATAAAACCGATACAAATAATCCCATCGCATTTGATCTACAACTATTCCTACTACTAATTTAGGTCGTTGAATTTGTGCTCCTACCGAAAATGAAATTGATAGTACAATTAAAAAGAGTATCAAGCGATTTTTTTGCATGCCAATGATTTGAACAAAAATAAGGCATTGCTTGCACCCGTTTATCCCAATATGTAATTAGGTAGATTCTTTGCTAAAAGCCCATGCTGTAAAAAGTAAGATAACACTTATACTGTACCATAAGCAATCAAAACCGGCACTGTCGGCAAGCCTAGCGCCCAACATGGGCCCAAGGGTTTGGGCTACAGACCATGCCATTGTATAGATAGCTGCGTATTGACCTCTGTTGTTGGCTTGTGTTCGTTTTATCCAATAAGTATTCATAAAGGGCATGGATAAAATTTCGCCAAAGGTTACAAACATAATCATACTTATGGCCACCATTTTAGCAGGAAGGGGTAGGTTAAGCAAGAGAAATGAAATACAAATTAGCAATACGCCTAAAGATATATAAGTAAGAATATTTCTTTTTCCTTCCAACTTGTAAATAATAACCATCTCTACCGCAGCTATGATGAGGCCGTTGGCCGCCATAATAAAGCCAATAAATTTTTCAGAAAGGTGTAATTCTTTTTTTAAAAAAACAGGCAAATTCGTAAATAGTTGAAAAAAGCAACTAGCAAACAAAATTGTGTGCAGCACAAATTGTATAAATTTTTTATCCCGCCAGGGCGATAACGTTGGTGAGGATGTCTTTAAACTATAATTATTGGTGGTAAGAGGTAGGGGTTTTAAAAATACTAGCATGATAATCGCCGCGATTATATTGGTAATGCCATCTACCCAAAATAATAGCTGATAGTTTAAATGCGCTAACATTCCACCTATGCTACTACCCAATGCCCAACCTAAATTAATAGCCAACCGGTTTAATGCATAAGAGCGAGTTCGGTTGGCTTCCTTACTATAAAAAGCGATGGCTGTGGAATTAGCAGGGCGAAAGGCCTCGTTGATAAAACTGAGTAAAAAAGTAAATAGGCAAATGAGTGGGTACGTATGCATTTGCCCCAGAATAAAAAACAAGATTCCACCTACAAAAAGTGTAAATAACTGCACGGGATAAAAACCAATTCTATCCGTTAGTTTTCCTCCTAACCAGGCTCCGGCAAATGCACCAGCGCCAAATATAGCAAATACAAAACCTGCTTTGCTAATAGAATAGCCCAGGGCAGTGGTTAAATATAGCGTCATAAATGGAATAACCATTGTGCCACTACGGTTAATGAGCATTATGAGAGAAAGCAACCAAGTTTCTTTGGAAAGTCCAGTATAAGCTTTATTATAAGTGCGGATGGTGGCTGCAAACATCATTGAACGCAAATGTATTTAAATATACCTTAAAGCATTGCGCACAAGTGGTGGTAATATTGAGGTATCAAATGTGTTATTAATGTTTTACTTTTAAAGTAAATAATGAACCATGAAAAAAACATTAACCCTATCATGCTTAGCCGGTTTAACTGTACTATTAGCTTATTGCTGCGCACCCAAGCAAATTAGCACTACAAAAAATGCAACGAAACAGGAAGTACCAAAAACAACTTTTAATAATGCCATAAGTACTATTATGGCCGGCAGCTGCTCACCCTGTCACATTCCTTCAAAAGGAGGTAATAAAAGTCCTTATGATAATTTTGCAAACGTAAAGGCAGATATTGATGAAATAATTCGCAGAGTAGAGATGGAGCCAGGCACTAGAGGATTTATGCCCATGAAGGGACAAAAATTACCTATAGAAACCATTGCGCAATTAAAAAAATGGAAGGCCGATGGTATGATAGAAAACTAATATAAACTTCCATCTATCAATACAAGCCGTTGTGATATTACACAGCGGCTTTATTGTTTGCAGAGGCTCTCAAAAAACTACCAGCAAGTGCAGCAAACCCCGCTACTAAACCACCTACTATTCCGGTTACAATAATTAAAACCACAGTATTGCCGCCTAGCGGTAATACCTGCGCCATTTTTTTAGATAACATGCTATTGTTTTGCATATCTATCCAAAAAGCAAGGCCTCCCCAAAGCAGGAGTAAGCCTATAAATCCACTTACAAAAGCCCATCCGCCTTTTTGGTGTATAAGGGCTGCCACTAGTAATGAAGTAATGGCCATACCCCACCAAGGTAAAAATAAACCACATATAAAGGCAAGTAGGGCTGTTAAGATAGTTGCTATTGTAAATTTCATTTGTATAAATTTTGATTATAAGTTTTGTACAAGCGGGGGTTATGCTTACTTATTAAACTTCATCACCCATTTTACGTTTTTATCCGATTTGTCAGCCTCCTGCATATACCATAGTTTATTGTATTTTCCGGCAGCCCATCCATCTACAAAGTTGTCGTAAAACTTACTTCCGGGATTGCCACTTTGACCGCCAGGATATACGCCATAGGCTTCGATAGTGTTACTTAATTGTACTACCATCCTCCAACTAGGGCCGTGGCTTCCTTTAATAGCATTAACAATATTGTTATCACCACCTACAAATAATCCTTGTTTTGCAAAGGGCTTTAAATCTTTTATTAAATGATATACGGATGGGTTATTATATTTAGACCACACCAGTTTACCTTCTTTTTCTTTGATAGATAAACCAGTAGCAGCTTTTTGAAAAGCAGTGGTAATGATATCGTAAATCGTTTCTTTGTTAGGAGTATTAATATTGTCAATAAATCGAAAGCTGGTATCTTTTTTTAAAAGCTCTAGTAAAGTTTGTTCATTGGGTTTTGCAGGCTTTGGTTTTATAGCCGCATATTCATCATCCCAAATTGCTTCGTATAAGTTATTTAGGCATTCTCTAAAGATGGTTTGTCCTTTGGAGTCGGGGCTTGCCATAAGATCCCAATTTTTAAATAAGGATAGGTATTCTTTTTCTTTGGCATTCAGCTGTTGCTCATTTAAGTAGGTTAAAATAATGGGTCGTAGGTCTTCAGCAGTAGTATTAAAATAATTATTCTGCAGCTTCATCATATCCTCCGGGGTAATGCTGCTCATGTTATTAAGCATGTTATGTATTGTAATACCTCTGGCTGTAATATAACTACCGGGAATAAAATATGGATAGGTAGCATCGGCAGCACGCTGGTTTGCGCTTTGTAAAAAGCCAAGTGTAGGATTTAATGCATGCGGATTTTCAGCTTGAGGTATAAAGCCTTGCCACATATAACTGCTATCCTGTCCGGGCATTATGTACATGCCTTGCTGCTCCCACCTTGCAGGAAATTTGCCTTGTTGCCAAAGGGCAATATCGCCGGTTTTAGAAGCAAACACGAAGTTTTGTCCGGGGCATTGAAAAGTTTCGATAGCCGTTAGGTATTCGGTGTAGTTTTTTGCACGGTTAAGTTTGTAAAAGGTAATGCCTTCATTGCTGGGGTCGTGGGCTGTCCAGCGTACGGCTAAATTTCTATTGCCGGCATTGATGGAGTCTGTAAAACTTTCATCATACATTACCGGTCCAAATACAGTATAGGCTACGGTATCCAATACATCTGCCTCTCCTTTTACTTTAAATCTTTCTTGCTTTACAGTGGCCTTTGTCCATTGATTATTGAACCAATATTCTTGTTTTGTTTTGTCTTTGAATTTTATTTCATAATAATCTTTTACATCCCGTTGTGAGTTGGTAACGCCCCACGCAATACTATCATTAAAGCCAATAATAATAAACGGAGCTCCTGGTAAGGATACGCCGTAGGAATTGCTTTTGGGTGTTTTTAATTGCATCTCATACCAAATAGATGGTAGCGAAAGTTCAAGATGGGGATCGTTGCAAAGTATGGGTGCACCGCTTTTGGTTTTACTTCCCGCTACTACCCAGTTATTACTTCCATTATTTTCATTGGGTGTATATCCTTCACCGGCTATTACAGGAGTTTTGTTGCCCAAATAGGCTGAATCCATATTTGCAGGGGCCACTGGTACAATGCCGGGGGCTGCAAATGCAGTGCCTTTGGGTACAATAGGCATTAAAGAATCGGGCACTTGTGGGTACAACATTTTTAACTCATCGGGTAATAATGTTGCTTTTGCATTGGTATATGCTAAATCACTTTCTGTACCACTGGATAGCATTTTTGCCATCATTTTTAAATGTAAGGCCGTACGCAAATTGCTCCATCTATCGGGTTTAATGTTGAGGAGTTTATATTCCAAGGGCAAATCTGCAGCTTTTAAATTATCAATATAGGTATTAATGCCATTCGTATAGGCATCAAATAATATTTTGGTGCTTGCATCTTTTTCAATTTCTTTTACCGCATTTTCTGCCGCATATACCATGCCTAGCCTTCTTTGTTCTTTATCAAAGCGTATAGCCTTTGCGCCTGCTATTTCGCTAGCTCGTCCTGCTGCAGCTTTAGTTTGCAAATCCATCTGAAATAAACGGAACTTAGCATGCAAGTAACCTTGTACAAAATATAAATCTTCATCATTGGTTGCAAATACATGTGGTACTAGACGATCGTCAAAAAAAACTTCCACCTTGCCTTTTAAAGTGGCAAAGTTTAAATCCATACTATAACTTTTACTAACTGGTTCTGCATTTTGCCAAAAACCATGTTGTGGACTTATAAAGGCACCCATCGGCGGCACTGTACCCCAAGGTTTATTGAGTGCAAATACGAGGGCTGTAGTTACTGCAGCAGCAGCAATGAAAGGTACTAGGCGCATACAAATCGTTTATGCACGGAAAATACAATAAATATTATTACTGCTGCTTTTTTAATGCCTACTCTTTTGTATAAAGCAAACTTTTTTGTGACATGTATTTTTCTTTTTACTGTTAGAAATAAATTTTTTACCATCGCTAAGGGCATGTTTGCCTAACGATACGGGTAATTCTACAAAAAAAAAAACTCCGTATTTACCTTTACAGTAAATACGGAGTGTAATACAGCTAAGTCAGTTATTGGGTTACTACTTTGGCCGTAGCTAATCGCTTGCCTGTTGTAGAAAACACATTTACATAATACAACCCTTTTCCATGCTGGCGGATATCCACTGGCATACGTTGATAGGGAAGGTTAATAGCATTTGTTTTTTTATACACTAAAGCGCCTTTTCCATCTACAATTGTAAGCGTATAAGATGTGTTTACGTTGCTATGGAATATTACATCGAACACACCTTGATTGGGGTTGGGTAGTATATAAATACGGCTAGTAGCGGAGTCGCTTATGATTACCTCATTTGAAGTTGTACTGCAAGGCAAGCCAGTAACGTTGGAAGTTACTAAACGGTAAGTTCCTAATTTTTCAATAGTAATGCCGCTTAATACATTGGTGATGGCACCACTAACGGTGCTATTGTCTTTAAACCATGTATAGAGGTAGTTACCCGATGGCGTTACGTTTGCCGTAAGTGTGGTGGATAATCCAGGATATAGGGCTGAATATGGTAAAGCATTGATGGTAACCACCGGTTTGGGGCTAACGTTTACTACAATGGGTGCAGGTGTGGTTACACAACCGCTTTTTGTGATGGTAACACTATAACTTCCGGATGTATTTACATTGATAGAGGAGGAAGTAGCACCATTACTCCACGCATAACTATCCCCATTAGTGGCGGCCAATGTTACATTGTTATCGGAGCAAAAAGTAGTGGGTCCTAATGCTGATACGGAGCCCGATGTAATATTATTAATAGCCAACGTAACCGGTACCCTTGTTGCACTTTCGCAACCGGTAGCGTTTTCAATACTTGCGGCATAATAGGTTACCGAACCAAATGTGCTAAGGTTTGGATTTGATACCTGGGTTGTTCCGCTTGCTGCGTTATACCAAACAATAGATTGACCTGCAGGTACGGTTGCTGTAGCCGTGAGTGTTAAAATGTTATTTCCAGGGCATACGTTTTGTACTTGGTTATTGGCATTGGTAGGAGCGGCAGGTCTATTAGCGGTAATAGTCAAGGTTACAGATGTTCTGCTACTACTTTCACAACCCGAAACATTTTCTTTGCTTAATGCATAGTAAGTAACTGTTCCTACGGTATTAAGTATAGGGCTGTTTACGGTATTTCCTCCCGTTGCTTGATCATACCAAATTACTGTATGCCCAGCAGGTACAGTAGCGGATGCGGTTAAGGTTGGAATGGCATTGCCAGGACACACATTTTGTATTTGATTGCCTCCACTTATGGCTTGTGCTACAGGCGTAGTATTGACCGTTACACTTAAATTACTTGGCGCAGTATTACAAATGCCATTACCTGCAAAAACGCTTATTGTTCCAGTATTGCTTCCTACTGGATAACTAACTATTATGGAGTTAGTACCTTGTCCACTACTAATAGAAGCGCCTGTAGGTACAGCCCAGGTATATGTGCTAGCTCCGCTTACCGCTGCTATTGTATAAGTAATGTTGGATTGAGCACCACAGATAGTGGCGGGCCCGCTAATTGCGCCTACTACACCTAATCCACCACCACCGTTGGATACGGTTACGTTTACGGCAGTAGCTCTTTCACTTTCTGCATTAGTAGTATTGTTTTTTGCTCGAATAGTAAACCACATACTGGTGTTGGGGGTAAGCCCGGTAGCGGTATAGGTTGATCCGGTAACATTACCTGCTAACAAAATAAATTCAGCAGTAGTAGCATCAAGCCGATAGATGTCATAATGTGTGGCATTGGCAACGGATGTCCAGGTAAAATTAATTTCTCCGGGATTACAGCTGGTGCCATTACCGCTAAAACCTGTAACGGTGTTCAAAATTTTAAATCCTGCATCGCTTATATCCGTTAATGCGCCACTGGTTACTCTTATTTTGGCTATTGCTGTATTAGCAGTAGGAACTACCCAAGAAAGGCGGGTAGTGTTTGCAGATACAGTACCTATGGTAATCCAGTTTGTCGAACCATCTAGGGAATATTCAACCGTTTGTGTACCGGTTATGCCGCTGTTATCCCAGGTTATGGTTTCTGTGGTTCCAGGGTTTAATGATTCATTACCGTTTGGATAGATAACTTCTATGTATGGTTGATCAATATTCCAGGTTAGCGCATAAGCTTGGCTAGGTCCCGAAGGAATGGAAGTACCCGTAACGCTAAATATATAAATGCCAGCAGGTGGATTATCAATGGTTACTTGTTCAATATTACTTACATTATCTACTGCCTTAGTGGCTGCTAAGCTGGGGTTTGCCGCATTTAAAATCCAGGGTAATGTAGTGGTAGAAGCTCCGTCGGTAACAATAAGGTCAAGATTGTTAACCAACGCTAATGCAGCATTAGCCGCCGCCGCAGGATCGTTCCAAGTAAGCATTACATTAAGTTTAGAAGCTCCAGCGGGTATATATAGTATTACATCTTTTGTTTGCCCTTGTATCACATTATCTAAAGTATACCTATTATCTTCCAATACTTTCACGGCTTTTAAAGCATTTATTCTTCCAAATCCGAAACGATAATCAGGACCCACATTTCCTAAATCAAAAGCTGTATTACATACAATGTTTTTTATCAGCATGGATGGAGGAAGTACATTACCGTTTAGTTGTTTATAACGTTGCGCTAGCAAGGCAACCGTACCGGTAACGCCAGGTGTACTCATGGAAGTGCCAGAAATAGTACCATAGCTGTTTAACGGGGTATAGGTAGATAATACATTTGTACCCATGGCTACAATTTCAGGTTTTACCCTACCATCATGCACAGGGCCACAGCTGCTGCTGCCCGATAGTACTTCCGCAGTTGTTATATTTCCAACTACCAAATTGTTTTTAGCGGCTTTACCTGTACCAGTAATAGTTCCCCATCCGCTAGTGCAGGATGTTTGTGCATTTCCTGAAGAATGACAATGAATATGATAACCAAAATTATTCAGGTTTATATCTGTATTTCTTGCTCTTAATGAATAGCTG
The DNA here is from genome assembly GCA_039796695.1 of Bacteroidota bacterium. Lineage (GTDB taxonomy): Bacteria > Bacteroidota > Bacteroidia > Chitinophagales > Chitinophagaceae > JJ008. The sequence continues at coordinate 179,441 of JBDKJF010000001.1, read as the reverse complement.
GCCGAGGCACCACTGGTGCCACATTGTACCCCCAATCCATCATGGTATGAGTGATTGCTGGATATTAATGTATGGGTAGGAACAGCAGTAGCCATTTCCACCTGCACATCATTATTAAATCCATTATAAGAGAAAATGTTTGCATATGGTGCCATACCTCTTGCAGCTGGGTTAATAATGCCTCTACCACCAACTGTTCCAGATACGTGGGTACCGTGGCTACCTGCAGTTCCTGTTTCTACATTCGTTAGCCTTCCAGCTGGAGAAAAATCTAAGTGCTGGCTAGCCACCTCGTCCCATACTCCTATGTTCATGCCATCGCCTTTTAAATTTCGTACTCCATCTTGTAGTACATTAACTCTATGCAACGTTCGGCCGGGTAAATTTTCTGGTTGGTTTGGAGGATCTATGTATTCTACCCATTGCACAAAAGGTAAATTAATAATGTCTTTTATTTTAAAAGTTGGTACCCGGATGGTAAACATATTAAACATAGGCGCTTCTGCAACTAACGATCCTCCTGCACCTTCAATGTATGATTGGATAATAGACCAATCCATTTTTTCGTAAGTAAGCACTGATAGGTCTGCATAGCCCAAAACCTTTGCTGCATGTACTGGTACAGTACTTTCCAATAATGCTGGCATTGCTTTTTGATGCGCCGTAAGGGTAGTAATAGCTATCACTTTATTACTTTTTAATACATTTATATTTATTCCCCTCTTTACACTTGCCGTATAAGCGTTAATGGGTAGGTAATCCATTAATAACACGCCATTATTGGCCAGCGAACGTTTTTCTACTTCGGTAGGTAATTGCTTAAAATGAAGTATAACATAATGCTTGTTTAAAAAAAGCGAGGTGACGAACGCTGCCGATTCATTGGATAAAAAATGGATATTATCTTTGGTTTCAACAGTGCCTGTGGCTAACAACAAGCGGTTTGTGTTTTGAGAAAGCAAAAACAAAGGAGCCAATAATAACCCCAACAATCCCAATTTTTTCATGTTTAACCTCATAAAACAATAGTTATTTGATTTAACTGAGCAATTTAGTTCATTATTTTAAAACTAACAGTCATTGTTTATTTCAAAGAACTTTTTAAATCTTTTCAGCATATTTTTCCATTTTTCCTTTACTTGCAAAACACTTTTTAAATTAACAAACTATGAACTGGAATGGCGTTTTTCCGGCCTTGTTAACCCCGTTTACTAATACGGATATATTGGATGTGCCTATGTTCGAAAAAAATTTACAAGCTCAAGTAGAGGCAGGTGTGCATGGTATTATCATTGGCGGTTCATTGGGTGAGGCAAGTACGATTAGTGAAAAGGAAAAAGAAGCAATGGTTAATTGTGCTAAACATTTTTTAAGTGGCGCTATTCCCACCCTATTAAACATAGCCGAAAGCACTACCCAACAGGCTATTGAAAAAACAGCAAATGCCAAAAAGTGGGGGGTAGATGGGATCATGCTGTTACCACCAATGCGTTACAAAACCGACGATAGAGAAACCATTGAATACTTTAAAGCGGTAGCTAATGCAACTGATTTACCCATTATGATTTACAATAATCCGATCGATTATAAAATTGATACTCGGCCTGAACTATTTGATCAGCTTGTACCTTGTAAAAATATTACGGCCTTAAAAGAGAGCTCTAGAGATGTTACCAACCTTACCCGTATGAAAAATAGATTTGGCGATAGGTTTGCTATTCTTTGCGGCGTAGATACCTTGGCCATGGAAGCGCTTTGTTTAGGAGCCGATGGTTTAGTAGCGGGATTGGTTTGCGCTTTTCCTATAGAAACGATGGCACTTTATCGGTTAATAAAAGAAGGAAAGTTAGCAGAGGCCATTAAAATTTATCGCTGGTTTATGCCCTTATTAGAATTGGATATTCATCCCAAATTGGTTCAATATATTAAATTAGCGGCTGCGCAAACAGGCATCGGAAATGAATATGTACGGGCACCCCGTCTTCCATTAATAGGCGAAGAAAGAGAACGAATTTTATCTATCATCAATAAGGGTATTGCTACACGCCCTTCATTATAAATTTTTTTATAGAAATGTATACATCGCCCACACTCGCCACCGTAGATTCCATTATGCAAAGAGCATGGACTGCTTTTACGCTTTTCAAAAAAACATCCTGCAAGCAACGAGCTGATTTTATGAGGGCTATAGCTATAGAATTGGAAGCCTGCGGCGATACACTTATCCAAATTACAATGCAAGAAACAAACCTGCCAGAAGCAAGGTTGCGTGGGGAGAGGGGTAGAACCATTTTGCAATTGAATGAATATGCAGATGCCTGCGAAAAAGGCAATTGGCTAGAAGTAAGGATAGATAATGCCATTATTGATAAAACACCCCCCAAACCAGATATTAGAAAAATGAATGTGGCCATTGGGCCAGTAGTGGTGTTTGGTGCCAGCAATTTTCCATACGCTTATTCCACCGCAGGGGGCGATACTGCTTCTGCTTTTGCAGCAGGCTGTCCGGTGATTGTAAAGGGGCATCCTGCTCATCCTAAAACATCAGCAATGGTGGCCAATGCTATCCTTAAAGCAGCAGTGGCCTCACAAATGCCCGATGGAGTGTTTGCGCATATACAAACTTCTTCTTTTGAAATCGGCAAAGCTTTAGTTACGCACCAGTTTACAAAGGCTGTAGGTTTTACGGGCTCATACACAGGTGGTAAGCAATTGTTTGATTGGGCTAATCAACGAAAAGAACCGATACCTGTATTTGCCGAAATGGGCAGCATCAATCCTGTTTTTTTATTACCCGATAAACTAAAAGTGGAAGCAGAAACCATGGCGGCACAATTTGCCAGTTCCATCACTTTAGGTGTAGGCCAGTTTTGTACCAACCCCGGATTAATTATTGGTATTGAAAGCGAAGCATTACAACTTTTTATAACCTCGTTAGGTAAAGCTGTGGAGCAAGTGCCATCAGCCAATATGCTGCACCAAGGCATAGCAGATGCGTACATAAAAAATAAAGCCGAAGCTTTACAACAAGCAGGAGTTGAAAAAGTGAGCGAATCATCAACCCTACCAACAGCAGTACAAGGCCAGCCGGTAATAGCTACCGTAAGCGCCCAGGCATTTTTAACTAATCTGGTTTTGCATAAAGAAGTATTTGGACCTTATTCCATAATAGTAAGGTGCGATAACGAAAAAGAAATGTTGCAAGTGGCCCAACACTTGGAGGGACAGTTAACGGCTACTTTAATGGCTACCGAAGTAGAAATGCAAGCCAATACGGCGTTAATAGATGCTATCGAAAATAGATGTGGCCGTTTTGTGGTAAATGGAGTGCCTACAGGTGTAGAAGTGTGTTTAAGCATGCAACATGGAGGACCCTTCCCATCCTCAACAGATGCTAGGTTTACTTCGGTAGGGGCAGATGCTATTAAACGATTCGTACGACCGGTTTGTTTCCAAAACTGGCCAGATGCTTTATTGCCAAATGCATTAAAGCAGGGAAATCCGTTGGGCATAGCTCGAACTGTAAATAATGAATAGGTGTTGTAATTTTTTGAATTTAGAATATCAACAAAACATAATAGTTTTAAGGCACGTTTATTTTCAAAAATAGATGTGCATTTTTTATGAAATTACTACTTGCATTTTCTTTCATTTTTTTTACCAATACATTCACTGCACAACCCACCCAAAAACCACCTCTACACGGTAAAAACTGGATGGCCATTACTGGCAAACCATTAGCTGCCACAGCAGGCGCCTCTATTTTTCAAAAAGGAGGCAATGCAGTAGATGCTGCCTGCGCCATGCTGGCCGCCACTTGTACCATGTGGGATGTGTTGAGCTGGGGTGGCGAAACGCAAGCCATCATTTATAATCCTAAAACAAAAAAGGTAATCGCACTAAATGCTTTGGGCGTAGCGCCCACAGGTGCCACCCCCGATTATTTTAAAAGTAAGGGATATAATTTTCCGCCGGAGTATGGTCCACTAGCAGCTACCACCCCCGGCACACCGGGCGGCATTTGCTACATGCTAGCGGAGTATGGTAGCATGAGTTTGAAGGAGGTATTGGCGCCCGCTATGCAATTGGCCGCAGGCTACCCCATAGATGCACAAACGGCTAACAGCATTGAACGCCAAAAGCAACGTATAAAAGAATGGCCTTATAGCAAAAAAGTATTGCTACCGCATAGCGGCGAAAAAAGAGAGGCCCCTGAAGCAGGTGAAATTTTTGTACAGAACGATTTATTACAAACGCTTACTAAGATGGTGCAGGCCGAGCAAGAAGCATTAAAGCAAAAAAAAACAAGGAAAGAAGCCATTATGGCTGCCTACAATCGCTTTTACAAAGGTGATATAGCTAAGGAAATAGTAAGGGGCTGTCAGGAGCAGGGCGGATTATTTACGATGAACGATTTGGCTAACTGGAAGCCCATTTGGGAAGAGCCACTATCTACCAATTATAAAGGAATTGAAGTATATAAGTTGCAACAATGGACACAAGGCCCTGCCATGTTACAGGCATTAAATATTTTGGAGAATGTAGATTTAAAAGCAATGGGGTATAACAGTACAAAGTACATCCATACTGTTTATCAAGCTATGAATTTGGCTTTTGCTGACAGGGATTTTTATTATGGCGATCCTTATTTTCCGCCTGCAGAACCTATGCAAGGTTTATTGAGTAAAGCCTATGCCAAAGAAAGAGCGGCCTTAATCAACCCATTGATGAACCATGCAAATATTGGTCCTGGCAATCCATATGCGCAAGAAGGAAAAGAAAATCCTTTTTTAAATTTTTTAAAACAAAGAGGTTATACACTGGATAGTACACAAAGAAATTTTGCGCCAGCACATGATAACCTGGGCACTGCTTCTATTACAGAAGCATATATGGATAGAATGTGGCGGGGCACTACCTCTGTAGAAGCAGCAGATAAAGAAGGGTGGGTGGTATCCATTGTGCCAAGCGGCGGTTGGATACCTGCTTGTATAGCCGGTAACACAGGGGTGGGGCTAAGCCAGCGTATGCAAAGTTTTGTGTTAGATAGTGCCATAAATCCTTTTAATATAGTAGCGCCGGGTAAAAGGCCAAGGGTAACGCTTACGCCTGCTTTTGCCATGAAGGAGGGAAAACCTTTTTTATGTTTCGGTGTACAAGGCGGAGATACACAGGATCAAAACCTGCTGCAATTTTTCTTAAACATTGTTGAGTTTGGCATGACCGTTCAGCAAGCCACCGAAGCAGCTAATTTTAATTCAAATCAACTATGGTTATCCTTAGGCGGCAGTAAAATAGAGGATAGAAAGCCCAAGCCCGGCAACATTTTATTGAATAGTAAAATACCCGAATCTGTTCGAAAGGAATTAAAACAAATGGGTTATACTTTATCTTTTGAAGAAAGAACAAGCGGCCCTATTAATGCTATATATTTTGATTGGAAGCATGGCAGTATGTGGGGGGGCAGTAGCAACCATGGCGAGGATTATGGTATTGGTTGGTAATTTTTTGCCTTGATATCGAATTTTAAGCCCAGGGCCTCACAAGCTATTTCATCATTAACCTAAATAATAAATATTACTTAGCGTTAAAGTACACAACAGTTACCTGTTAAAATCAGTTAAAATATTTAACGAGCCCTATCATTGCGGCTAGTGGCATATTAAAATTCCTTTTTACGCAAATGCAAATAGAGAAAAAAATAAAAAGGATAGCTAATTTTGCAGTATGGAAACAATGCTACAAATACCCGTAACACTTACCGATGGTGCTATTGCAGAAGTAAAACGCCTGATGGCAACAGAAGGATTTGATAACACCCAAAAACTTCGTATTGGTGTAAAAGGCGGCGGTTGTTCTGGCATGACATATATACTTGGCTTTGATGCACCAACAGAAAAAGACACCCATTTTACCATTAGCGAAATACCTTGTATAATGGAAAAAGCGCATGAAATTTATTTACTTGGTATGCAAGTAGATTGGCAAGATGGTTTAAACAACAGAGGGTTTACGTTTAAAAACCCTAATGCCAGTAGCACTTGTGGCTGTGGAACCAGCTTTGCCGTATAAATACGATGGACTTTCCCTTTTTTTAGTTCCAATACCATAAAATAAGGGTATATATTTTTTTGGGCTATTGTATATAGCACTTACTTTGTTTACATCATTCAATATCCTTAGTTATGAAACCACCAATGTACAACGATCAGGCATATATTGCCGAGTCCTTCCATCTATCAGAAGATTTTACAGAACAGACAGCCCGATTGGCTTATTTTAAAATCAACTCCTACAAATTGTCCTTAGCAAAGCGCTCCTTTGTTACCACGAGTGAGGAGTTAAAGGCAAATCTGTACAGTAGTTTATTTAACTACACTTGTCCCGCCATTATTTTGGCAGATTTAGCTTTTTTTAAGTCGGAATTCGAAAATTAAAGCCAAAGGCACACACTATACCGCAAGGCGGCATATTGCATTATTATTATTGTAATGAGTATGGAGTGTGGTGTGTCCTTTTGTCCCTGTTTTAAGGTTTTAAAGTAGTTGATTTTTTGAGTCAGCTACTTTTTTTTATTACCAAAGTATAGTAAGATGCTTTAAAGTTGGTGTTAACGAAAGCTATATTTTAAAACCTTTTTTTGGGGAAAACAGGCCCACGCTAATCAAAAAATAATTTATCCAAAGTTTAATATAAAAGATCGTAGTTGTTTATACAGCTTTTATACATTGGCTAATAATTGCACCAAAAAATTCCTTTCGTATATTTGCAGCTATATGAAATTTGGTTCAGCCTGCAACTGTCCAGTTTTTTAATTATCCCGCAATGCGGGAGCAAATTTCAATTATACAATGGCGCAATTACACAATCGTATCTCCCGAAAGGAGTTAAAAGAACGTATTCAAAACGACCCCACTCCCCGTACAACCATCTCTTTTTATTGCTATTTTAAAATAGAAGATCCAAATGCTTTCCGCAATCAATGGTATAAGGATTTAAAAACATTAGAGGTGTTAGGAAGAATTTATTTAGCCCATGAAGGTGTAAATGCACAAATAAGTGTTCCTACAGCAAAACTTGAGGATTTAAAAGTATACTTATACAAACATGAAGCTTTAAATCAATTGCGGTTAAATATAGCCGTAGACGACGACGGAAAAAGTTTTTATGTACTAGATATTAAAGTAAGAAAAAATATAGTAGCCGATGGTATTACCGATGCCAGCTTTGATATGGCTAATAAAGGCAAGTATGTAGATGCCGTTCAGTTTAATGAACTAACCAACCACCCCGATACGATAGTGATAGATATGCGCAACCATTATGAGTTTGAAGTAGGTCATTTCGAAAAAGCAATAGAAGTGCCAAGCGATACCTTTCGAGAGCAATTACCGATGGCTGCTAGTATGATGGAGTCGCATAAAGAAAAAAATATCATCATGTACTGTACTGGCGGTATTCGTTGTGAAAAAGCTTCGGCCTACATGTTGCATAAAGGGTTTAAAAATGTGTTTCACTTAGAAGGTGGTATTATTAATTATGTAAATAAGGTAAAACAACAAGGATTAGAAAACAAATTTCATGGTAAAAATTTTGTTTTTGATCAGCGCCTTGGTGAAAGAGTAACCCCCGAAATAATAGCTCAATGTCATCAATGTGCCAAGCCAGCAGATACCCATACTAACTGTGTAAATGATGCCTGCCACCTATTATTTATACAATGCGAGGAATGCAAGCAACAAATGAAAGGCACCTGTAGTAAAGATTGTTATGATTTTATTCACTTACCTGCGGATGAACAAAAAAAACTACGCAGCGGCATTGATAAAGGACGAAACGTTTTCAATAAAAGCAAAGCTCGTTTGAATCAGTTTAAACAATAATTAGAGTACCCATTTTATACAAACAGGTTTATTAATTTTTATTCTATTCCCAGTGTCTGTAATAAGCCCTGTGCTGGCCTCTCTTTTAAATATCGCAATCGAGTTGCTATTTTGGTTTGCTACTAATAAAAAACGACCGGTTGGGTCAAAATTAAAATTGCGGGGCGTTTCGCCTCCAGTATACGTATGTGTAATTAATGATAAAAAACCGTTGTCAGTGTCAATTTTATAAATACCTATACTGTTAGCACTACCTCTATTGCTACAGTATAAAAAATTACCATCTGAACTTATATGTATATCTGCAGCGGTAGATGTACCCTTAAAAGTAATAGGCAAACTAGAAATGGATTGTATTTCAAAGTCATCTTCTCCCGCTTGTTTCACCACAGCTATTTCGTTACTTAATTCGTTTAGCACATATATAAATTTACCATTGGGATGAAAGTCTAGATGCCTTGGACCATTACCAGTAATACCTCTTATGATGGGCATTTTGGTTGCTTTCAAGTGGCCATTTTTTTTATCCATGCTATATTTAAAAATACGGTTAGCCCCCAAATCAGTTACGTACACATACCCACTATTAGGATTTATAAATACTCCATGCACATGTGGCGATTGTTGTCTGGAACTGTCTGGTCCTTTACCAGTATGTTGTATAGTTTGTATAGATGGTGATATAACTCCTTTTCGAACAGGTAATACGCTTAAAGTACCGCTGGTATAATTGCCCGCAAGTATCCACTTGCCTTTTTTATCTGTGGTGATGTAGCAGGGGTGTATACCATTTGATGGTTGATGATTGATGGGGGTAAGCCTACCACTTTTCTTATCTATTTTCAATGAACTAACCCGGCCCCCTTTATCGGCGCCATCTTCATTTACCGCATATACAAAATTACTATTGGGCGATAGCGCTAGGTAAGATGGATTAGAGGTTTGATAATGCGTAAGCAAATCGGCACTACCATTTTGGCTATTAAACCGTACCACCTGTATGCCAAAACTATCAGTGGTGTTATAAGTGCCCACCAGCATTAAATGCTGCTGTGTAAATGCAAAATGGTATCCCAGCATCAATATGAAAAGGAATGGTATGCGCATGTTGTATGGTATAAAAATTAGTATTTGGATGATTTTAACAAAACTAAAGAAATCGTTTTTACACTTTGGCACAATCTTGTCATATACCTCTACAGTTATACAATCAATCACCATTCCGCTAAAAAGGAATTAAAAATTTAAGTTATGAAACGCACATTTACCTTATCAATTTTGGCAACATTAATGGCCCTTACTTTTACTAGTTGCGTAAGAGAAACAATCTTTAATAACGACGAGCAGTATTGGTTATCGAAAGAAAGGGGAGAGGTAGTGTATAGTGATACCTACTGTAATTATTTTGTCGTAGAAACCTATCAAGGGTTTAACATCATACGTTCTTATGGAGGGTATAAGCCTTTTGAAGGAAGTATCGTGTACGGCAATTTTAGTAACATGGGTACCAGGGATATGTACAACCGCTCTGGCGGAGTAGTATTTACGGGTACGGTTACAGACTATTGGTTAACTTATATTGAAGCCCAAGATGCGTTAGATTATTATTGCCCAATCGGAGGCAAAGGTGCCGGCGCTAAAAGGGAGTTTAAGAAGTCGACCTTCTCCAAACAATAATTGAGTTAGATTAATAAACAAGCTGCTTCTTTATAGAGGCAGTTTGTTTATAACACCGTTTATTTTTTCTATCGTTTCTTCGTTGCTTAGTGTTACTGGCACAAAGGGTGCGCCAATTACTTTTTCGTATAGTGCTATATATCTTTTAGAAATGGTATCTATCCACTCATCACTCATGGTGGGTATGGTTTGTCCTTCTTTCCCCATAAAATCATTTGCAATTAGCCATTCTCTTACAAATTCTTTACTTAGTTGCTGCTGTCGTTCTCCAGATAATTGCCGGGCCTCAAATCCATCAGCATAAAAATAGCGAGAACTGTCTGGGGTATGTATTTCATCCATTAATACAATTGCGCCATCCAATTTTCCAAATTCATATTTAGTATCTACTAAAATTAATCCCTGTTTTGCAGCAAGTTCCTTACCTCTTTCAAATAATTGCAAAGTATAATGGCATAATTGTTCCCATTCTGCTGCAGTGGCAAGGCCAGTGGCTATTATATCGACGGGGCTTATGTCCTCATCATGCCCTTCTACGGCTTTGGTGCTTGGAGTAATGATGGGAGTTGGAAAAAAGTCGTTTTCTTTCATACCATCTGGCATGGAGGCTCCACACAGTGTTCTTTTACCCGAGGCATAAGTACGCCAAGCATGTCCTGTTAAATTACCTCTTACCACCATTTCAAGTTTAAAAGGTTCACATTTTTTGCCAATTGAAACGTTTGGGGCCGGTACCGCTGTTAACCAATTGGGGCAAATATCGGCGGTAGCAGTTAGCATATAGGCAGCTATTTGGTTTAGTACCTGGCCTTTATACGGAATTGGGCGGGGTAAAATAACATCAAAGGCTGAAATTCGGTTACTAGCCACCATCACCAGCCAATTTTGGCCAATAGTGTACACATCTCTTACTTTTCCACGGTAAAATGCGGTTTGTTGGGGTAGGCGGTATGCATCCATCGGCCGAAAGTATGAAGCGAATTAAAACCGTCCAATGCTGTCCTTACGAAGATTTCAACATTTTATTCTTTCGGCTTAAAAATTAAATTTTTGCAAACAATCGGTTCTTCTTATTTTGCCGACCAATAATGTCCCGCAGGGCGGGTAAACAAACTAAAACTCCCTTAATATGAGAAAAAGCTACCGCAAATTAGCTGTTGGGCTCTTGGCCTTATTCTTTTCAATGTCTATGCAGGCCCAGTCAGTTACTGTTAACGGTACTATCCGTAACGAAACGTCTAAAGAAACTGTACCTGCTGTAAGTGTTACCATTAAAGGCAATTCATCTGCCGGTACTTACACTGATCAGGATGGTAAATTTTCTTTAAAAGTTCCCAGCTTGCCCGTAACCTTGATATTTTCATCCATCGGTTACGTAAGTCAAGAGGTATCAGTTGCTGATGCCGCCAAAGCCGTTGAGGTTTCATTTAAAGTGAATAATGCGCTAGGCCAAGAAGTAGTAGTGGCCGCTACCCGTGCCCCCTTACGCATTTTGGAAGCACCGGTTACTGTAGAAAGAATGAGTAGTGCAACAATCCGAAATGTAGCAGCACCTTCTGTTTACGAAGCCATTACCAATTTAAAAGGGGTAGATGTACATACGGCTAGTTTAACCTTCCGTACTGTAACCACTCGTGGATTTGTTAGTAGCGGTAATACTCGCCTTAACCAGCTAGTAGATGGTATGGACAATCAGGCACCTGGTTTAAATTTTGCTGTTAGTAGCATCGTAGGTCTTACCGATTTAGATGTGGATAATATTGAAATACTGGCAGGTGCTTCTTCTGCACTTTATGGATCTGGTGGTATGAACGGTACGGTATTAATTACCAGCAAAAATCCTTTCAAGTACCAAGGCCTTAGCTATAACGTAAAGCAGGGTATTATGCATGTAGATGGTCGTCAGCGTAAAGCCGCTCCCTACAATAATATATCTATGCGTTGGGCTAAAGTAATAGGTAGCAAGTTTGCCTTAAGAGTTTCTGGCGAGTTAATTCGCGGAAGCGATTGGGAGGCAGAAGACTATCGCAACAAACAACAAATTGGTATCTTAAGTAAGGTTGTAGGTGGTAATCGCTCTAGCGATCCTAACTATAATGGTATTAACGTATATGGTGATGATAATAGTGTAAACATCGGTCAGTTAGCCGCTGTTTTGTCAAGTGCAGTTAATTCAAGTGTGCTAGCACAGTCTGGTGGATTAGCTAATTTACAAGCAACTGCCAACATGTATTTTGGTGCTATTGGTAATCCTACCTACCCATCGAATGCACAAGTTGCAGGGTTCGTAGGTCTTTTTCCATCTGCCATACAGCCCGCAGCGCAATTATATGCACCCATGTATTTGGGTTTAACTCGTAATTACTTTGGTAATTCTAATAATGTAACCAGAACGGGTTATAATGAAGATCAATTAGTAGATTACAATACCTTGAATGCAAAATTGAACATTGGAGCGCATTATAAAATAACAGAAAACATCGAGGCTTCTTTAAATTCTTATTTTGGTACGGGTACTACGGTGTATACCGGTGCTAACCGTTACTCTCTTCGTGGTTTTAAGATGGCGCAACATAAATTAGAGTTTAAAGGAAAAACTTGGATGGTGCGTGGATATACGCTTCAAGAAAATTCAGGCGATTCTTATATAGGTGATGCCTTAGGAAGCTTTATCAATGAAGCATGGAAGCCGAGTGTAAATACAGCTAATATTCCAGGCTCTTGGTTTCCACAATACTTATTAGCTTTCTCCGAAGGTCGTCGTCAATCTGCTGGTGCATTTAGCGATGCGCAATTACATGCCGCTGCAAGAGCAAACGCAGAAGTAGGTCGTTTTTTACCTGGCTCTACACAATTCAACAATGCTGCAGCGCTTATTAGAAGTACGCCTGTAAACAGACCAGGTGGATCTAAATTTTTAGATAAATCAGATCTTTGGGCTACTGAAGCGCAGCTTAATCTATCTGATGCTGCTCATTTCTCTGATAAAGTTGAAGTTACCCTTGGTGGTGGATGGAAGCAGTGGGTATTAAATTCTCAAGGTACCATCTTTAACGATAAAACTGGACCTATACGTGTAAATGAGTATGGTGGATATGTACAGATAAAGAAAAAATTGTTTAATGATGTATTAACGCTTACCGCTTCTGGCCGTTATGATCAACAAACAAACTTTAAAGGTAGATTTACACCAAGAGCTACTGCAACTATTAAAGTAGCCCCTGAAAACCATATTCGTTTATCTTACCAAACGGCTTACCGTTTTCCAAGTAACCAAAATCAATACATTAACTTACAATTGGGCGGTGGTAGCAGCTACTTAATTGGAGCATTACCCGTGTTTCAATCTTTATATAAGTTAAACGGAGCAAGACCAGGTTATACAGCAGCTAGTATTTTAGCTTATAGAGCTGGTACACCGGGCGACTCTTCAAGACTTGTACAGGCTTCTTTCAAAGAATTAAAGCCTGAGTCTATGAAGTCTTACGAATTAGGCTATAAAGGTATATTTGGTAAAAAATTATTGGTAGATGCGTATGTTTATTACAGTCAATATAAAGATTTCTTAGTAAGTATGGCTGTTGGACAAGCACAAGCAGATGGAGTAGGCAAACTTCCGCTGTATTCTTCTTTTTCTACTAATAATTTATCTTATAACCAAAATTCAGCCTCTATCATTAAATCTTTAGGATGGGGTATTGGCTTAGATTATAAGTTAATCCAAAATTATGTAGTGTATGGTAACGTATTCTCCGACGAATTAAGAGACGTTCCTGCAAATGAGGTAACTTTCTTTAATGCACCAAAATATCGCTACAACATTGGTTTACGTAACGATAATATGTACAAAGGAGTAGGTTTTAATGTGGTTTGGAAATGGCAGGATAACAACTTCTATGAAGGAACATTTGTTACCGGTACTTTACCTTACTTTGGATGGGTAGATGCACAAATCTCTTTCCGTCCGGTGGGCACTAAAAGTACTTTCCGTTTAGGAGGTACTAACTTAGGCAACAATTACTATCGTACAGGTTATGGTAGCCCGGCTGTTGGTGGTTTATACTACGTAAGCTATGGTTACAACCTATTCTAAATAATAACAACGCTTTTAACGATAAATCCCATTCTTAACTAAGGATGGGATTTTTTTTAGTGTCTATTATAAAATACCATCACCTAACTAGTGATCTACTAGCTTAGCAAGCCATAGTTTTTTTATAAAAATATTTTTATTATTTGCTAAGAAAAAGTATAGTGGAATGTATATTGATGCTTACAAATTCATCTTTACAACGCTTATTTTATGGAATAGTGATGTGCGTTTATTGCCCCAATGTATGATGGAGTGAAGCAATTTATTTTATCGCTGTAATGATGGTTGAAATGATGCAACAAGGCCAGCTCAATAGATCATTATTGATAAGTGGGGAGTTAATTCATTACTTCGAGCGGGTTTTGTGGGCTTAATGTAACAGGTGGGTGTGCAAAAGCAAACTTTTTGAGCTACCACTTAGGAAGGTGGTTACAACCCTATACTACATGATTGAAAAGAAAATAGGTATCAGTTAACGCTAATAACCAAGTAGGCTGCCAAAACAAAGCATTATAACGTTTATAATGTTTAAATAGCAACGTACTATTAACACATCCATTTTTTGGGTATGTATCGTTGACTACCGATTGGAAATAAAAAGAAAATTATGCAGCCAATTTTTTTAAACGAATAATTCCTATCCAGTGCATTAGGCGCATTATTTGAAAAGTAGGATCTACTTCAAACCATCTTACGGCTGTATTGGCTCTACCGGGATTTTTATGATGATTATTATGGTAAGCTTCGCCAGCAAAAAACAAATCAACCGGTATAATGTTTTTTGAAGTATTAGTCATTTTATAATTCTGATAACCAAATTTGTGGGCCCACCAATTAACCACTAGTCCTTGAAAAGCAGCGCTAGCAATGGTAATAGGTAAAAATAAGTAATGCCACCAAGCCGTACTAAGTAAAACAAAAACTGCTGTATAAATTAGTGCCCAAACAAGGCGAGAGATCCAGTTATGTGCAATTTTATCTAAGGCATCCCAACCCGGTAAGTCTTTTTTATACTTTTCTTCTACTTGTTGGCGGCCCTGTACAATATCCTGATAACTATTGCGAGTTTTTAGCATCAATGTCATAGCATTGGGGCTAAAATGGGGTGAGTGTGGATCTTCCTCCTCATCAGTATGTGCGTGATGCAGTCGATGCATCATACCATAGGATGCGGTGCTCATGTACGATGAGCCGTGAGTGATATAAGAACAAATATGAAAAAATTTTTCCCAAGCTGGCGACATGCTACATACACCATGTGCTGCATAACGATGATAAAAAAAGGATTGGAAAAAAAGAGAGATGTACCAATGCAGCACAATAAAGATGAATATAGGAGCCATAAAAGTTCGTATTGAAAAGTAAAGAGATTAAGTACGGTAAAAAAAATGTGGGTAAAGTTGGTATTGAAATAATACTTATTTCGTGGTGAAGATAAGTGTTTTTACAAGGCAGGGTTTAATACAAGCCTTTTGCAACTATTTCAAATAGTGGCTTTTTAGCAGGGCGAAAGGCTAGGATTGTTTTAAGCAAAAAACTAATGTTAGTATTTGAATACCCGTAGATTTGAAAATACCCAATTCGATTTTTTAATAGTAGGTTTAAGAGGAAATCGTAATACTTAAAAAAGTGTTATCTGTTTAATTGTTTGTTAGGATATAGAACAATAGTAGCTTTTAAAATGGATTTTAAAACGGCTGCTTTTTTGTAGGTATAGCAATTTTATATACGGATGAAGGGGGTTATTAATTACACCATTGTTATAATTAATAGTGTTAATTGTAAGGCGTGTAATGCAAGTAAACGTAGACGTATTAAAAGAAACTGATTACGAAAGCATATGTTTAATAGGCGCTTTTATCAAATTGAATTTCAAAAATGGCCTTTTGATTACCTTGTTTACCATTTTCAATCTCATATTTTCTACTCATTTCAAATGTTTCTTCTTTTGTTTCTTGTAGTAAACGTTGCCAAGGCATTCCTTCTTCATTATTAGTGGGTCGTTTTAGCAATATTTTAAAATTGTTAGCAAAATTGTGGGTGAATATACTACCTAGTTTATCGTCTGAAACGGCGAACTGACCCTTATCGGCTGCAGCCACAATAATAGAGGCGGTGTAGTTACAAAACAAGGCTTCTCCCATAATTTTATTAATCGACATACGAGGCTTTTTTTTGATTGAAAAATCAGCATCCTGTTTTTGGGCTACTCTTTTAAATTTGATGGTGTTGTTACAACAATCTCCAATTACTATGTTTAGGCGGGCGCCTTTACTTTTTACAGCTTCAAACAATTCGGCAAGGTTATGGGTGTTTTCATTCAGCACTTTTATTTTATTACTAGCGCTTGCCGGTCGTAAATCAAGCTGGGGAAACCGTTTGCCTTTATCTTTTTTATAACTAAAGCCGTGCCCTGAGTAATAAAAAACGACAATATCGTTGTCATCGGGTTTTAAAATACTAATAGCATCTAATACGTTTTTTTTGGAATAATTATGGCCCATTACCAATAGTTCTAAACAATCAAAATCCATATGCTTACATAGTTTTTTAAACATGTGGCGGATGGATTTAATATCTTGACGGCAACCTTTACCTATTTCCGCATCATTGGTATTGGCTACAATTACTAGAATTAGCTTAGTGGCGGGTGTGGTTTCGGCTATACTCATTTTCTTGATAAACCGTTTCCGATTTCTCAAAAATGTATCTCTTTCCGTGCGCTGCATGAGGTAATTTGAGGGATAAAATAGGTTTGTTTAAAAGTAGTTGTTTTTTTTAAAAGGATAAAATACAAACACTGGTTGAACAGTTTTGTAATGGATGAATTAACTTTATTGTATGCGACATTTTATACTATTTACTCTTTTTGTATTGGCTCAATTGGTAATAAAAGGGCAGACTGCCAAAATTGACAGCCTGTCTAATCGTTTAAAAAACGAAACAAGAGACACTATTCGTGTTACCCTTTTATGGCAAATAGCCCAACAATACCAGTCATACAAGCCCGACACATCTTTACTTCTGGCTGAAAAAGCGCTTTTATTGGCCCGGCAAATTAACTATGTGGAAGGCGAGTCTCGTTCATTGGCCATTCTGGCAACTTCTCAATATTTGCTTGGCAATTATCCATCGGCTCTTTCCAATTATATGTTAAAATTACAGATAGAGGAAAAAAGAAATAGCCCAAGAAACTTTGCTAGTGCGTTAAACAATATTGGTTTAATGTATATTTTATTGGGGGAGTTTAAAAACGCTTTAACCTATTTAAGGCGTGCCGATTCTACGATAGAAGTAACAGGTGGCAAGGCGAAGGAAGAATTAAAATACCAGATCACCAATAACATTGGCGAAACGTTTTTACGAATGAAACTACCCGACTCTGCGCAGGTTTATTTTAACCACACATTAGCCATGGCCCAAAAGGCGGGCGATTATGTTTCGTTGGGCGAATCGCTGCTTAGCCAAGCCAATATGTATGCTTTAAAAAATAATAATACAGCTGCTTTACATTACTATCATCAAGCTCTTCCTCATTTAAAAAAGGCGCTCAATATCGATTTTGTTTGTGAAGCAACCATGGGTATAGCTAAAACTTTTGAACGCCTTCATGTTTTGGATTCCGCATCCTACTTTGCAAAGATGAGTTATGAAGAGGCCAAGAAAGGAGGTTTTTTATCAAGAGAGTTGGATGCCGCCTTTTTTTTAAGCCAACATTCTAAACGTATCAACCGGTTTGATAGTGCACTTTCTTACATGGAATTATCTGTAAAGCTAAAGGATTCTGTAATAGGCCAACAGAAAGTAAAAGATGCTTTAATTATTTCTACCAACGAACAATTGAGGCAAGCTGAATTAGCCGACCAAAGAAGAAAGGAGCAAGAAGCAAGAAATCAGCAACTACAATTATTACTAATAGCTATTTTTATTCCAATCTTTTTCTTACTAACGCTTTTTATAAGCCGTATCAAAATCAACATAGTTTTTTTACGGTTTATGGGCATAATATCGCTGTTATTAATCTTTGAGTACTTAACCTTGCTACTACACCCAATGGTAATTCGTATTACTCATCATAAACCTATTTTGGAGCTGTTAATATTTGTTGTAATTGGCGCCTGCTTAGTACCATTGCACCATAAACTTGAGCATTGGCTAATTGGTAAACTTATTAGAAATAGAGAGCATAGTGTGCGTAAACACACGCCTTAGTTGCTGTTTGGGTATAAAAAAAAATGAATTTTGTAGGCGAAAAATCACCTATAAAATTCATTTATTATAAAAGGGAAATGCCTTTTTAGGAAGTAGGAAGTACGCCCTTTGCTTTTCCTTTTTTCAATGCTTTCTTAGCGGTTTTTTTAACAGCTGTTTTCTTTTTAACAACTTTCTTTGCTGCTTTTTTTACAGCTGCTTTCTTTTTAACAACCTTTTTAACCGCTTTTTTTACAGCCTTTTTTTTAACGGCCGTTTTTTTTGCGGCCCTCTTTGGTGCTTTTTTGGTAGCCATGTAATTAAATTTTAGAAAATAAATCTAATTCTTTTTTTTGTAAAAATGAAATTATTGGTTTTAAATTATTTGAATGAATGTTATTTCATCGCACAGAAATTTATTAAATCAACACTAATTACAAACTATACAAGCTACCGCTTGCAGTATATACGATGATGCGAAGCATTATAAAACTATCTTGTTGCCATCATTTATAGATGATATAAGTGTACTACAGCAAGCATCTTTTTTTTTAGCATACTTAATGTAACTATTGCAATAATGCGAGGTTGACATGTTTATCAACTAACAATTATATAAATGAAACCTTTTTAATACAGACATTTGATTATACTAATATGCCTGCTTTACTTAATTGTAATGCAATGAAAAAAGGGTTGGTTTGCTGCCGCATTAAAAATAGTAAGTCACTCAATTGGCGATAAAATTAACCGGTGCTATATGTATCAAGCGATAGGTTTTTAATTGCTGGGTTCGTCATCGGTTTGTGAAGATAAAACGAGCTGAAAGATTACTTTACTTTCATTAGAAAAAGACTGCCTTTCAAACCTTAACTTTGCCCCCAATAACTTAGCAGAAAATTGAAACAGGAGAGGCGTAGTGGCATCACTAATACTACGTTTCTATTTTCCATTAGTACGACCATGAAATACATAAACGAAATTGCAAAGCGCAGAACATTTGCCATCATTTCCCATCCAGATGCTGGTAAAACCACCCTTACAGAAAAGTTTTTACTTTTTGGTGGTGCAATACAAGTGGCTGGGGCTGTAAAAAGTAATAAAATAAAAAAACACGCCACCAGCGATTTTATGGAGATAGAAAGGCAACGGGGAATATCTGTGGCCACCTCAGTAATGAGTTTTGAGTACAATGGTATTTTAATCAATTTACTAGACACTCCTGGTCACAAAGACTTTGCAGAAGATACATACCGCACCCTCACCGCTGTAGATAGCGTAATACTGGTAATTGATAGTGTAAATGGGGTAGAGGCGCAAACACGTAGATTGATGGAGGTATGCCGCATGAGAGATACTCCGGTAATTGTATTTGTAAATAAAATGGACAGAGATGGTAAAAACAGGTTTGATTTATTGGAAGAAGTAGAAAAAGAATTATCCATATCGCTACATCCAATGACATGGCCCATTAATAGTGGTAAAGAGTTTAAGGGAGTATATAATCTTACTGAAAAAAACCTGGTATTATTCACCGCAGGTACTAAAGCGGCCGATGAAGATGTGGTAAAGGTGGCTGATTTAACAGATAAAATAGTGGACGATAAGATAGGAGAAAGAGACGCCAATCAACTGAGAGAAGATGTAGAATTAGTGGATGGTGTATATGGGGAATTGAAATTGGATGATTATTTAAGTGGAAAAATAGCCCCCGTATTTTTTGGAAGTGCTGTCAATAATTTTGGCGTAAAGGAGATGCTTGATACTTTTATTCAAATAGCGCCCACACCTCGTAGCAGACAAACTACTACAAGGCAATTGCAGGTACAAGAAGATAAAATGACGGGCTTTGTTTTTAAAATACATGCCAATCTAGATCCCAAACACCGAGATAGGATAGCCTTTTTTAGAGTATGCTCCGGCAAATTTGAGCGAAATAAATATTTCCACCATGTAAGGATGGATAAGGATGTGCGATTTAGTAATCCGTATAGTTTTATGGCCAGAGAGAAAAGTGTAATTGAGGATGCCTATGCCGGCGACGTCGTAGGATTATTTGATACCGGAAATTTTAAAATTGGCGATACCATCACCGAAGGTGAAAATTTTTACTTTACGGGCATACCCGCCTTTAGTCCCGAAATTTTTAAAGAGGTAGTTAATAAAGACCCCATGAAAACTAAGCAACTGGAAAAAGGGTTGTTACAATTAACGGATGAAGGAGTAGCGCAGTTGTTTACGCAGTTTGGGGGCAATAAAAAAATTATAGGCTGCGTTGGCGAATTGCAATTTGAAGTAATACAATACCGACTGCTGCATGAGTATGGCGCATCTGTGGTGTTTAACTCGCTTCCATTTTATAAAGCCTGTTGGTTAACCACTAATGAACCAAACAAAATGATAGACTTTCTTCGCTTCAAGCAGGCCAATGCAGCAGCAGATAAAGATGGCAATCCGGTTTACTTAGCCCAAAGCGAGTGGTTTTTAAATACAGAGATTACCAACAATCCGGATATAGCCTTTCACTTTACCAGTGAGATACATAAGTAACAACAGAAACGGTGTAGTACTTTTTAATAATTGCATTTTTGTATATAAAAAAATACCCCTTTAAGGGTATCCAACATTCGTTTCTTTAGTTTTAACTTAGTGTATCATCCAGCCTCTCAAAAGCCATTACAAGCGAATCTCCTTTTTAGGAAACATTTTTCACCTCTAATCATTAACAAATGAAAAATTTAAGAAAATTCGTTCTTGCTGGCATGGCTGTGTCCTTTATTTTCATGTCTTGCCAAAAAGAAGAAAAAAAAATGGACACTTTACAATCTCGAACTGGCGCTGTTAATACGACTAGTTGTTTAAACTACAGCGTTACACTATCTCGAACCTTTGCATCTAATCAAACAACATTTGTATGGACCATAACTAATCCAAGGCCGGGTAATGGTAGCAATGGAACTACACAAGATTTAAGCCATTGGTCATTTGTGCCGGGCTGCCCTGGCAACAATGGATTGGAGCAAAACTGGAGCGATATTGTAAGTGCATCTTATTCGTACGACGGTGGAGCTACATGGGCAACTATTGCGCCTACACCTATTTTAAAACCAGATCCAAGCCAAACTTGCTCTTCGGCTAATGTTTTTAAGTTCGATTTTGGAACTTCGGGTAGCACACCTACCCTGTATAAATTGGTTCTATCAGGTAATTACTCAAGCGATGCGGCTAACTATGCTGTGTTTAAATCGGGAGCAAAAACGGGCTGCTGTACCCGTACCATTCCGGGTATAGGCTGTAAGGTGGAACAAACTTGTACTTACTCACAAGGTTATTATTTTGGTAGCCCACACCCATGGGCAGCACCAGGTACCGTAACTATTGCAGGTTTTACTTATAGCGAAGCAGAAGGTAGAGCTATTTGGGATTGCTCAAATGCGGGTGGTATAAGAGATGCAAAAAAAGGATTTACTCAAGTGGCGGCTTTAGTATTAAGTGGAGCTTACCCCACAGGTAATGCATCAATTGATGCAGATGTATTGACGGTAGTAAATTGGTTGGCAACTAAAGGGAAATTAGTGGCATGTACGAATTTACCAAATCAAACTAATGCGGAAATAAGTGCTTACGGAAATGTATCCCTTGCGGCTGGACGTATTGGACAATGGATAGCAGACAATCATTGTTTAGAACCATCGTAAAAAAAAATTAAATAAATATTGCCTTATACATAAACTGCCCCCAAAAAGTTTGACTCTTAATGGGGGCATTTTTAATACAGTAGAAGTAAAGGTTATTTCTTCTTAGCGGCCTTCTTTTTAATAGCTGTTTTTTTTACAGCGGTTTTTTTAGCAGCCACTGCTTTTTTTGCAGGCGCTTTTTTTGCGGCTACTTTCTTTTTATTAAAAGCGCCAGGTATGGCTGCTTCAATTATTTTCTTTACATCTTCTAATGTAAAGGCCGCCGCATCTTCTGCAGTGTAGCGGGTATCGTCTGCTTTTTTGGGCAGGCGTACTTTCTTTTTTCCGAATTTAATTATGGGCGCCCATCTGTCGTTTTCAACAGAAATGTTTTCATCTTCCCAACGGTGGATGTAACGATTGGCTTCTTTTTTTACTTTGGCATCTATTAACTCATCCATTTCTGTTTGGGTAAGTTTGGCAAAGTTGTAGCGGCGAGGTACATTAATAAACATGCCATCCCACTTTATAAACGGACCAAATCTACCTGTACCCTTTGTAATGGGCTTGTCATCGTAAGTGCCAACGGGCATATCGGCCACTTGCTTAGCTTTAATATGTTTAATGGCGGTATCTAAATCTACGGTACCTAAATCAGTACCCCGTGGTAGTGAAATAAAATCATCGCCCCATTTTACATAAGGCCCAAAGCGGCCTACATTTACCGATACATCTTTTTCTTCGTACTGGCCCATAGTGCCTTGAGCGCCAAAAAGTGCCATGGCTTCTTCAAAGGTAATAGTTTCAATACTTTGACCAGTGGGTAGCTTAGCAAATCGAGGTTTCTCCTCTTCACTAGCATCGCCAATTTGTATCATTGGTCCAAAGCGCCCCATACGGGCTATTACATTTTTACCGGTTTCTGGATCTATACCTAATTCTCTTTCACCGGTGGCTCTGGTGGCTACCTCTATGGTTTTATCTACATCTACTTTAAATGGTGTATAAAACTCATCAATCATTTTATTCCACTTTATCTTACCCTCGGCTACCTCGTCAAACTCGCCTTCTATACGTGCAGTAAAGCCATAATCCATAATGTCATCAAAATATTGCTTTAAAAAATCGGTTACCACCAACCCTAAGTCGGAGGGAAACAATTTCGACTTTTCAGCTCCTGTATTTTCCGCCTCAATGGCTTTGCTTACTTTATCGGCTTTTAAGCTGTATACTACATAATTACGGAGGGTGCCTTCTTTATCTCTTTTTTCTACATAGCCTCTTTTTAAAATAGTAGAAATGGTAGGGGCATAGGTAGATGGACGACCAATACCTAGTTCCTCTAATTTTTTTACCAGCGAAGCTTCTGTATACCTAGCGGGTGGGCGGGTAAAGCGTTCCGTGGCTTTCATTTCTTTTAAGGGCAGCTGCATACCAACCGTTAAAGGTGGAAGCATTCCTTCATTGGCTTCTTCTTCCAGTTCATCTTCATCTTTATCTTCTCTATACACTTTTAAAAAGCCATCAAATTTTAGAACTTCGCCGCTGGCGGTTAATTCTTCTTTATTGGTAGAGATTAAAATTTTGGCGGTGGTTTTTTCTAATTCTGCATCGGCCATTTGGCATGCCATTGTTCTTTTCCAAATAAGTTCGTATAAGCGCTGCCATTCGGCTTCTTGTATGGTAGCATTACTCATATAAGTAGGGCGTATGGCTTCGTGTGCCTCCTGTGCACTTTCATTTTTGTTTTTGTATTTACGAAATTGATGATATTTTTCGCCATACATACTTTTTACAGTGTTAGTAATATCGCCTAGGGCTGTATTACTTAGGTTTACACTATCGGTACGCATATAGGTAATGTAACCATTTTCGTATAAGCGTTGCGCTATCTGCATGGTGCGGCTTACTCCATAGCCCAGTTTGCGGGCGGCCTCTTGCTGTAGAGTAGAGGTAGTAAAGGGTGGGGCAGGGGTTCTTTTGCCGGGCCTTACTTGTATGTCGTTTACTTTATAATTAGCACCAGCACAGCTTTGTAAAAAAGCTTCTGCATCTTGTGCTGCATTTTGTTTTTTGCCTTCGGCAGAAAAGGTTACGGATTTGTTTGTTACATCTTTGGCGGTAAACAAACCCTCTATTTTATAAGAGCTTACCGTGCTAAAGGCATTTATATCTCGCTCTCTATCGGCTATTAAACGTACGGCTACACTTTGTACTCTACCGGCGCTAAGATTGTTTCGTACACTGATTTTTCGCCACAATACAGGGCTTAGTTCAAAGCCCACTATTCTATCTAATACTCTTCGGGCTTGCTGCGCCATTACCAAATTCATATCTAACAGGCGTGGGTTTTGCACTGCAGCTTGAATGGCCGGCTTTGTAATTTCATGAAATACGATGCGTTTTGTTTTTTTGGGATCTAGCCCTAGTACTTCGCATAAATGCCAACTAATGGCTTCTCCTTCGCGGTCCTCATCCGTTGCTAGCCAAACCTCATCACTTTTTTTTGTTAGGCTTTTTAATTCGTTAACAACCTTTAATTTATCATCGGGGACAATATACGTGGGTTCAAATTTTTTATCGATGTTAATACCCATATCCGTCTTTGCTAAATCTCGAATATGACCAAAACAGCTTTTTACTTGAAAGTCTTTTCCAAGTATCTTTTCAATGGTTTTTGCTTTCGCAGGGCTCTCTACTATCAACAAATTTTTAGCCATAAATTGTACTATATATAATGGTGTAAGCGGCTTTAAGGTGCTGTAAATTAAGACAAGGATAGTAAATTTTTTGTAAACACCTTAAAAACAAACTAAGATGCCTGACGATAATGCTGAAACGCTACACTGTTTTATTAAAAAAGCCACTATCAAATGATGAGTGGCTTTCGAAAATTTTATGTATTAGTTTATGCTTTCTTTTTTCCTTTTGGCGCAAACATAGCCAACATACGCTTACCTTCTAGTTTAGGCATATTTTCCAATATACCTGCTTCGGCCAAACGTTCTGCAAATCGTAATAAAAGCAATTGTCCTCTATCCTGAAACTGAATAGCACGGCCCTTAAACTGTACGTATGCTTTTACCTTGTTACCCTCTTTTAAAAATTCGAGGGCATGTTTGGCTTTAAAGTCAAAGTCATGATCGTCGGTATTGGGTGTAAAGCGTATTTCCTTTACTTCGGAAGCTTTACTTTTGGCTTTCATTTCTTTTTCCTTTTTCTTCTTATCGTAAAGGAATTTATTATAATCTATTATTTTACATACAGGGGGATCTACCGTTGGTGATATTTCCACCAAATCCAATGCTTGGTCTTCTGCCATTTTTAAAGCATCCTGTATGGAGTATATACCTACTTCTACATTATCACCCACCAGCCTTACTTGCGGTACTCTGATGAATTGGTTAATACGGTGCTCCGCTTCTTTGCGGGGCATAAACTTTCCACGGTTAAAACCGCCTTTGTTAAAACCGCCACCGCCGCCGGGTCTAAATCCGCCGCCTTGGCCGGGTGGTCTGCTGAACCCGCCTCCGGGTTTTTGTGGTACTGCCATTAATTTCTTTTAGTTATGCTTTATTCCTGTTATAAAGCAATTTTTATCTGTTTTACCTCGTACAGGTTCGAGGCTTTTTTACTCGGCTCTCTTTTCTTTTATTTCTGCAACGGCATCGGCTATAAATTCTACTATCGTTTTTACACCGGCATCACCTTTACCATGCCTACGTATAGCTACTTTTTCTTCGCTCATCTCTTTTTCCCCTACTACGAGCATGTAAGGTACTTTTAAAAGTTCTGTATCTCTTATTTTCTTACCAATTTTTTCATTTCTGTCATCTACCTCGCTACGAATATCTGCTTTTTTTAATTGATTAGAAACGGATTTTGCGTATTCAATGTACTTGTCGCTTATGGGTAATACTTTTACTTGAACCGGAGCCAACCACAGCGGAAACCTACCCGCATAATGCTCTAGTAGGAAGCCAATAAAGCGCTCGTGTGTTCCTAATGGCGCACGGTGTATGATGAGGGGCACTTCTTTTTCGTTGTGCTGATTTGTAAAGGATAAATTGAAACTACGGCTTTGTGAAAAATCAACTTGATTGGTGGCAAGCGTAAATTCCCTGCCTATTACACTCCAAATTTGTACATCAATTTTGGGCCCGTAAAAAGCTGCTTCGTCTTGTACCTCTACAAATGGGGTGTTGGTCTCTATCAATACATTTCTTACTAATGCTTCTGTTTCTTTCCAAAGGGCTGGTTGGTCCACATATTTCTGACCTAATTTTTCTGGATTATGTAACGAAAGACGCATTACATATTTATCTATTCCAAAAATTTTGAAATACTTAAGATACATTTCATTCACGGCTCTAAACTCATCGGCAAACTGCTCTTTAGTGCAATAAATATGTGCATCATTCATGTGTAAGCAGCGTACACGCATCAACCCAAATAATTCTCCGCTTTGCTCATAGCGGTAGCAGGTGCCATATTCCGCTAATCGGTAAGGAAGATCTTTGTAGCTCTTGGGCTCCGCATCAAATATTTTATGATGGTGCGGACAGTTCATTGCTTTTAGGTAATATTTTTCTCCATCAATTTCCATAGGAGGAAACATACTATCCGCATAATAGGGTAGGTGGCCACTGGTGAGGTACATGCTTTCCTTTGCAATATGTGGGGTTACTACTCTTTTATATCCCGCTGCTAATTCGGTTTCTTTTGCAAGCTTTTCCAATTCTTCAATAATCACGGTGCCATTCGGCATCCATAAAATTAAACCTTGGCCCACTTGATCATCCATGGTGTATATGCTCAATTCTTTGCCTAACTTACGATGGTCTCTTTTTTTGGCCTCTTCTAACATTACTAAGTGCTCATCCATTTCCTTTTGAGAGGGAAACGTTACTCCGTAAACTCTGGTAAGTTGTTTGTTTTTTTCATCGCCTTTCCAATAAGCACCTGCTATGCTTGTAAGCTTTATGGCTTTAATAAATCCGGTATGGGGAATGTGGGGGCCGCGGCATAGATCGGTAAAGCTTCCTTGGCTATAAAAAGTTATTTCGCCATCGGTAAGGTTGTTGAGTAAGTCTAATTTATATTCATCGCCCTTTTGCGTAAAATACTGTAGGGCCGCTGCCTTACTCATTTCTTTACGTAAGTATGCATTGTTCTGTTTGGCCAATTCAAGCATTTTCTTTTCCAAAGCTTGTAGGTCATCCTCTGTCATTTTAAGATCGCCTAAATCCATGTCGTAATAAAATCCTTTCGGATTTTCTAGGGCGGGGCCTACCCAAAATTTTACACCGGGATATAACGATTCTACAGCCTCTGCCATTAAGTGTGCGGAGGAGTGCCAAAAGGTTAATTGCCCATCAGTATCATTCCAAGTAAGTAATCTAAGACTTGCATCGCTTGTAATGGCTAGGTTAGCATCCACTACCTGCCCATTGATGGATGCAGCCAACACTTTTCTTGCTAAACCCTCGGAAATAGACTTGGCTACATCCATAGCGGAAGCGCCACTTTCATACTGTCTTACGGAACCATCTGGAAGGGTAATATTAATCATGTATCAATAGTTACTTTTTCTTAAAATTTAAGAGTGCAAAAGTAGCAAATTAGCGCTAATTGTTTTGAGAAATAGTAGATAGTTTAATTTTGAAAAAAACAAGAGCGGCTGTTTATACATTCCTTTTTTTGGGCGCTTAAAAGTTGCGTCACTGTAAAAGTATGCTTATTACAATATTAACAAAACAATTACGGTAAGGGCAGTAATAAGATACCGCTTCGTTTTGTAGTTTTGACTTTCTTATGAGCAAAAGATTTTATATTTTCCAACTTATTATAGCTGCGGCAATCCTCTTTACTTGTGAGTTTGCTGCCGCACAAAGCGTAACCGGAATATGGCGGGGCTATTTTATTACCGAAATGGGAGAGAAGTATAAATTAGAATTTCAAATTGATAATTCTAGCGACTTTTCAAAAGGGGTTTCTTATTCCTATTTAGATGTAAGGTTTTATGGTAAAGCCAGTATGACGGGTAATTTTAGTAAAAAAGATAAAACCCTTAAGATTAGGGAAATAAAAACGGTTGAAGTAAAAAATATGTCAGGGGGCGGTGCCTGTATTATGAATTACAATCTTGTTTACTCCCAATCTGGTAAAGAGGAATTTTTAGAGGGTACATATTTGGGCAAGCAGGAAGTAAAATATGGCGAAAATCCCTACCGCTGGGGCGATTGTGGAGGGGGTAAAGTGTACTTACGTAGAGTGGTTGAGTCTGATTTTTATGTAGAGCCTTTTTTAAAAGGCAAAATAAATAACAAGCCAATTATTGTAAACCAACCACCACAGCGAAAAAAAGATACCACTGCAAGCAAGCCGGTATTAGTAAATACAGCTCCGGCAAAAAAGAAGCCAGTAGCAGTTACACCAGTTGTGCCCAGTACAAAAGCAGTGACTAAAACCAATACACCATTAGCTAAAATAGATACTGCTAAAAAAATAGTACCGCTAACCCCCCCGGTGGTAAAAGTAAAACAGCCTGTAATACCGCCACCTGCTGTAATAAAAAATAGAGCGAATGAAGTAGTTAAAATAGTAGCCGTAAATGACCCGCATGTAGTGGTAAAATTGTATGATAATGGAGAAATTGATGATGATACCATTTCAGTTTATTGGGATAATAAATTACTACTATCCGCTAAGCGATTAACTGCCGCTCCGCTTATAATTAAATTAGATATGAATGAAGTGGATGAAGGAGAACACGCATTAACCATGGTGGCGGAAAATTTAGGAAGAATTCCACCCAACACTTCATTAATGATAGTGGAAGCGGGCACTCAGCGATTTGATGTACGCATAACTTCCGATAACAAAAAAAATGCAGTAGTTAGATTTAAATACCAGCGAAAATAATTTTTGATAAAGGCAGAAAGGATAAAAACAACCGTTTCTGTAATTTTTCGTCCATCTACAGTAACTTTTATCTATTTTGCCCATCATGAAAAGGATTATTTTTTTACTTGGTTTTTGTCTATTCATTCAGCTTGCTTTTGGGCAGGATATAAATGGTATATGGAGAGGGAAAGTAGTTATGGCTCCCAGTGGCTGTTTTCCTGTTTATAACATCGAATTACAAATGCAAATTGTAGGCACCAAGGTTACGGGTACGGCCTACCACTTTTCCGACTCTTCTAATTATGTAAGAGAAAATTTTGAAGGAACGTACAAAGCGGATAGTAATTACATTAATATTCAAGAAAACGGAATTATTACCTTCAAAATAAAAGAAGATTGTGTGCCTTGTGTGAAGCAATATCGGCTTACTTATCATCGCGGCGGTGGTAATGTGGTAACCGACGAACAATTGCGTGGCAACTGGACAGGCAAAGCTATTGATGGAAAAACAGTATGCGAACCCGGCTCAATCGTACTTAATAGAGTGGAAAAGGCTGCTATAAAACCGCTAGCTAAGTTACCTGCCAACTTAACCGGTAGAAAGGTAGAACTTGTAAAAGAAATAAAAGTAGACACAGGCGTTGTAAAAATTGATTTTTACGACAATGGGCAAATAGATGGCGATACCATTTCGGTGTATACAGATGGTATGCCTTCCATCTCTCAAAAAATGTTAACCACCAAGCCAGTTTCTATGCATATTAAAATAGATATGAAACATTTGGAACATGAGGTAATAATGGTGGGAGAAAATTTAGGTACTATACCACCCAATACTGCTTTAATGATAGTTACAGCCGGCGAAAAGCGTTACCAACTATACCTTACATCCGACGAAAAGAAGAATGCCATGGTAAGATTTACGTACGAGAAGCCGTTAATGGTAAAATAACAACTGTATCTATAAATACCGTTCTCTCAATATCTTTACGTGGTGCTCCACATGTCCCACCGTAATAAAACAAATAGCGTTAACATAGGTAGATGTGTTATTTGTGGTGCCAGTAGTTTCTAGCTGTACTTTATCAAAGCTGGTATATAAAAAATGCGTAGCTGCCCTAAGTGCTTTTAACTCCGCTACCATCTCACTCCATTCTCTTTTATTTGCTTTTGAATGGGCGGCATAAAAATTCTCGTCAAAGCCGGGCAAGTTTTGGTGTTCTTTTCTAGCAATACTCATGGCACGAAAAGTAAATACTCTTTCTGCATCTATAATATGTTGTAATACCTCTTTAATGGTCCATTTACCCTTTGCATATCGATAGAGGTGCTTGTGCGGGGGTATTTTTTTTAGCCATTTAAAAAGGTAACTATTTTGATTATTTAAAGCAGCTGTAATATTATTTTCATTAACCTGATGGATGTATCCATGAAACCATTCAGGCACTCTTGCTAAGTTGGGTTTTGGCATACGGTGTTTTGCGTAAATATATTAAAAATTAAAAATCCCGCTTGGAGGCGGGATTTTTAAAATCAATTTGTACACGCTATTAAAAAGCCCTTTTTACGGGAGCTGGTTTAGCAGGTGTAGGTTTTATTGGAGTAGCTTTATTTTCGCCCTTGGTCGTTGCGGCTAATTTTACGGCCTCATAAGCATTAATAATTCCACCAGTACGGCTTAGCTCACTACTGGCAATCAAATCTTCGCCTCCAGGTTTGTTTACATTACCCGTAGGTTTTTGAGCCGACTTTTCAATTACCTGCTTTACTTGACGGGCAGAAAGTGTAGGGAAATATTCCATAATTAAAGCAGCTAAACCGGCCACCACTGGCGAAGCCATGCTAGTGCCTTGCAAATTTTGATAAGTATTACCACCCGGTACGGTAGCATATATTTTTACTCCGGGAGCAAAAACATCCACTTCGTTTTTACCATAGTTTGAAAAGTTGGCAGATAATCCACCCGCTTTAGCATCGCCACTAGCGCCAACAGTAATCCAATTATTAGGTCTAGTGCCATCTAGTAATTGCGGGGTAGGGTAATTAAAATTTTTATCTAAATCTTTCGCTTCGTTACCCGCGGCATGTACTAGTAATACGCCCTTACTTTCGGCGTATTTTACAGCCTCATCTACCCATTTTTTTTCTGGAGAAAATCCTTTTCCAAAACTCATATTAATTACTCTTGCACCATTGTCTACAGCATAGCGAATAGCTAATGCAATATCTTTATCATGCTCATCACCATCGGGTACGGCACGTAAACTCATTATTCGTACATTATCTGCTACGCCATCCATGCCTTTGCCATTCCCTCTAGCAGCACCTATAATACCCGATACGTGGGTACCATGTAAAGCTGATTTGTTATTGACAAAAACATCATTGTTGCCATAAAATTTATCGTTAAAATCATCGTAGTTATCGTTTACTACATCATTACGATAGGCTATAGGGGGTGTAGTGGCTGATTCTACTTTTTTCTCCTCGCCTTCAACATAGCCTCTAAAGCCGTCAATAAAATCTGTGTTGCTGGTTTCCATCGCATCATTTTGAGACATTATACCAAACACTGCAGTTTTAGCCTTTTTAACCTCTGTATCTTCTGGTTTAAAGGCTTCTAAATCTTTGCCGTTGTAAACTTCCTTGCCCAGTGCTTTACGTAATGTGCTGTCATTTTTTATAAAAGCGGTATAGGCTCTTTTTATAAATACCAATTCCATGGCACTGTTTTTACTATTGCCTGTTATTTCGGTTTCTGACCGCTTCCACATATCGTATTCAAATTGATCTTCTGGGGTAAGCATACCAGGCTTTATATCTTTTTCGGCCCATTTAGATTTTAAAGAATGATATACCCTTGCTGCCTCGTAGGAATCTTGCTCAACATTTTTGCCATTTTTTCCCCCTAAAAAATTCCAACCATGTACATCATCTATATAGCCATTTTTATCATCATCAATACCATTTCCTGGTATTTCTTTGGCATTTTTCCATAAAATGGTTTTTAAATCTTCATGCGTTGTATCAATTCCAGAATCGATAACTGCTACAATAACCGTTTTACTTTTTAATTTTTTGGTTTTGATAAAATCATAGGCTTGTTTAATGCTAATGCCATTAAATCCATCCTTTGTTTTATCCATCATATGCCAGCCTTTGGGTACCTCATCCTGCGCAATAACAATCGAGCCAACAATACTGCCGATGGCCAACAGTAATGTGTGTTTAAAGGAAATATTCATTTTTTTCTTATTTATTACAAAATTGGTGTAAGCGTAAAAATACAGATTACCGTTCATACATTTTACATAGCGATTTAGCTACTAAAAACCTTTTTTATGTTTTTTTTAAGAGTAGGGCTAATGTGTATGTGTAAGTAGTGGTTTACATATCAAATTTAATACCCTGGGCCAATGGTAAACTGGTGCTATAGTTAATAGTATTCGTTTGCCGACGCATGTATACTTTCCAAGCATCGCTACCACTTTCTCTACCGCCGCCGGTTTCTTTTTCCCCGCCAAAGGCACCGCCTATTTCGGCACCAGATGTACCAATATTAACATTGGCTATACCACAATCGCTTCCTGCATGAGATAGAAATTGTTCGGCTTCTCGCATATTTAACGTCATAATGGAGGAGGATAACCCTTGCGGTACGCTATTTTGTAGCTGTATGGCTTCATCCAGCGTTTTATATTTTAATAAATAAAGTATCGGAGCAAAGGTTTCGTGTTGCACTATTTGAAAGTGGTTACTAGCTTCGGCAATGCAGGGCTTAACATAGCAGCCGCTTTCAAAACCAGCTCCTTCTAATACGCCACCTTTCACTATAAAATTACCCCCTTGGGCGGTACATTGTTCAATTGCTTGTAGATAATTATTTACTGCATCTTTATCAATTAAAGGGCCTACATGATTTTTTTCGTCAAGTGGATTGCCAATTTTTAGCTGTTCGTATGCGGATATTAATTTTTGCTTTACTGTTTCATATACTTCTTCCTGTACTATTAAGCGGCGTGTAGTTGTACATCTTTGTCCGGCTGTACCTACTGCACCAAATAAAGCACCAAGTATGGCTATATTTAAATCGGCTTCTTTTGAAATGATGATGGCATTATTTCCGCCTAATTCTAACAAGGCTCTTCCTAAACGCCCCCCCACGGCGGCGCCTACTGCCTTACCCATTCGAGTGGAGCCAGTAGCTGATACAAGGGGTATGTTGGCATCTGCCGCCAACCATTCGCCTACTTCTCTGCCTCCATTAATAATGCAAGAAACACCTTCCGGTACATTATTGGCTTTAAAAACGGCAGCAATAATTTGTTGGCAAGCCACAGCACATAATGGCGTTTTTTCGGAGGGTTTCCATACACATACATCTCCACATACCCAAGCAAGGGCCGCATTCCAACTCCATACAGCTACGGGAAAATTAAATGCAGAAATAATACCCACTATACCTAAGGGATGATATTGTTCATACATTCGATGGGCGGGCCTTTCGCTATGCATGGTTAGGCCATGTAATTGACGGCTAAGGCCTACAGCAAAATCACATATATCTATCATTTCCTGCACTTCACCATACCCTTCTTGTAGGCTTTTACCCATTTCGTACGATACCAGTTTGCCTAGTGGCTCTTTGTATTTACGTAATGCTTCCCCTACCTGCCGTACTACTTCTCCTCGTTTTGGGGCGGGTACTAAGCGCCAAGCTATAAAAGCTTCGTCTGCTTTTTTTAGTACTAATGCATAATCATTTCTATCGGCGGTAGATACTGTACCAATAAGCGCACCATCCACTGGCGAACTGGAGGAGATAGGTGTGCCATTTCCTTTTAACCATTGGGTACCGGTGCTTATTCCTTGGTTATGTGTTGTTAAATTTAGCTCTTGTAAAAATTTCATTGCAAGCAAGTTTTAAAAAGTATGTAAGTAAGGCAAAATTAATGCATCCACTGTTTCTATATGCATGCATGTGCATTATAAAACAAAGGCATATCCACCAGAAAACCAGCGGCCCGGCATACGACTGCCTAATAAATCGCTATAGGTTTTATGAAATAAATTATCTACCTGAAAAAATACGGTGCCCCATTTTTGAGGTAATTGATAGGCTACTTTAGTATTTACAATAAAATAAGTAGGCGTAATGCTTGCTCCAATTGCGGCTGCTTTCTTTTCATCTCTTTTTTTATACAAGCCATTTACGGAAATAGATATTTTATGAAAGGTATAAATGGTTGCAAAATTTAGTAATTGCTTAGCATGCGATGATATATAGAATGAAGGTATGCTGTCATTATTTTTTGAACGAAGCAGGGTAAAACCTAGATTAAAAAATAAAGAAGCGTGGGTATTGATTTTTTTCTGATACGCAACATCTAATTCCCAACCGGTGGTGTGTACCGATGCTACATTTTTTGCTAACGAATAAGTGCCAGTTGGAGAAAGGTTTACTTGCCTAGGCATATTAGCATAAAGGGTAGGGGCCCAATCAATCAAATTATGTTGCTTTCTATAAAAAACGGTAGTACTAATTTTAAGTTCTTTCCATTGATAATCGGCACCGGTTTCTACATTCCAAGCTTTTTCTGCGCTTAATTCTGGATTACCAATGCTACCGCTTGTAACTAAGGTTTTGTTATAATTGTTATAACGTTCGGTAAAATCCGCATCACGCATGGAGCGGCCTGCAGAAGCTCGTAAGCTAAATTTAGAGGGCGACCACGCTATATTTACTTGTGGTAAAAAGGCAAAACCATAGTTTTCATCCCAATCTAACCGTAGGCTTTGGTTTAGGAAAATATTCCTTTTTAATTGTTGGCGAAATATGGTGTAGGCTGCCCCATGCCAAAGTTGATGATTACCTCGATCATTTGATGTAATGGCTTTTCTTGTAGCTTGCAATCCTATGGTGTAATTAACTACTTTATTAGCTAAATGCGTGTAATAAATCTGCGATAGAAAACTATTTGTTTTATTATCGTTTGGTATAGCCTTTGGCCGAAACCAAAATTGATCTCTTAAGTTTTTATACATTACATCTACCACCCAATTTCCCTTTACTGTTCTTTGGGTTAGGTTTAATTGCGTCCAACTACTTTTTACTTTTTCATTAGCCGTATCACTTCCAAAAGTGGTATAAAAATTTTGCGCATTAAAGCTGCGGTTATCGATGGCGCCTCTAATACTTAAGCGTAAATTATTTTTTAATAGTTGAGAATAGGCTACGGTAGCACTTGTTAAATAAAAGAAGCCTGTGGTGCCCCTAAGTGGTACGCCAGCTGCATTATTACTTAACAGCCCGCCGGAGAATGCACTTTTATTTTTTTTATAGGATAAATGAGCGGCCACATTTTTCAATCTGTTTTCTCCAAGGGTGATGCCGGCATTTGCATATACTTTTTTAGGAGTTTTGTTAGCAAATGTTTTGGTAATAATGTTTACTACGCCACCTACTGCTTCTGATCCATACACAGCCGAGGCAGCTCCTTTTAAAATTTCTATACGGTCTATTTCGCTGGGGTGTATAGGAATATAGGCATTAAAATGGCCGGTTAAAGGGTCATTTAGTTTTACGCCATCAATAACCACAAGTACCTGCTGAAAAGTACCGCCACGTATAATGATATTGCTTTGAGCACCTTGCGGCCCTCTTTGTTGCACTTCTATACCCGGAAGAAAGCGAAGCAACTCATCTACCGAATGTACTGGCAAATGCGCAAACAATGCCTGTTGTAGTACCGTAATATTTCTACCTGTTTCCTTTTGTTGTTGTTGTAATAAATTGGCCGTAACCGTTATGTTTTGTAAAGTATCGCTGCTTTGCGCAACTACTTTAGTCGATTGCAGTACTATACAGCCTAAAAAAATCCATCGCATGGTAATCTATATTTGGGGCAAATATAGCCGTACAATGCCCAATAAACCTATTAGCTAAGTGTCAAAAAATTAGTACTGTTCTTTTTCGTTGGGAAAATTTTTTGACTTTACATCTGCAATGTATTGCTGTACAGCTGTAGAAGCTTGCTCAAATACATTTAGGTATTGTCGTAAAAATCGGGGTTTAAATTCTGTATTTATTCCTAGCATGTCATGCATCACTAATACTTGCCCATCGCAGGCATTACCAGCGCCAATACCTATGGTGGGTATGGTTAAGGTTGCAGATACTTCTTTGGCCAATGTGGCAGGAATTTTTTCTAATACCACTGCAAAGCAGCCGGCCTCTTGTAATAATAAGGCATCTTTTTTTAGTTTAGCCGCCTCTTCATCTTCTTTGGCTCTTACTGCATAGGTGCCAAATTTATAAATGGATTGTGGCGTTAACCCTAAGTGGCCCATCACCGGAATACCAGCGGATACAATTTTTTTAACTGATTCTACAATTTCCTCCCCACCTTCCATTTTAATAGAGTGGCCCCCTGTTTCTTTCATTATGCGGATCGCAGAAGCAAGGGCTACTTCTGAGTTTGATTGGTAGTAACCAAACGGAACATCCACTACTACCAAACATCTATCTACACCTCTTACAACACATTGGGCATGATAAATTATTTGGTCTAATGTGATGGGTACCGTGGTTTCATGTCCGGCCATTACGTTAGAGGCAGAGTCGCCCACTAAAATGACATCAATGCCCGCACCATCTATTATTTTAGCAAAA
This sequence comes from Bacteroidota bacterium, assembly GCA_039796695.1. Taxonomy (GTDB): domain Bacteria; phylum Bacteroidota; class Bacteroidia; order Chitinophagales; family Chitinophagaceae; genus JJ008. The sequence continues at coordinate 143,342 of JBDKJF010000001.1, read as the reverse complement.
GAAAAATCGTAAGCTGTAAGCATACTTATTTTTTCGCCGGCTACTTTCATCTTTTGCAGCGTGTGCGTTGTAATTTTTTTTATCTCTTTGTTTACAGACATGGTGAAACGTTTGGTGGGGGGGTGAAAATTTAGGACCTTACTTCATTTTGCAAAACCTGTTCATATAAGGCATGAATCAATCCATCTGCTAAGCCTATTTTAGGAACGTATATATCATCCGCATCTGCCCAGCGCATAACGTTGATGTATATTAAAAGTGCAGGAACAATTACGTCTGCTCTATCCTCTCTTAATTTGTGAAGTGAAATTCGTTCGGCCAGCGTTAGGTTACTAAATTCTTTATAATAATTTCTTAATAGCTCTAAAGATAGGGGCTTTCCTTCTTTTCGTTTTGAGATAGAAAAGATTTTATTAATGTTTCCACCAGAGCCGATGGCGGTTACATGATGATGCCCTTTTGTTTTGCTCCTGATGAATTGCTTCATTTCCTCCCAACTACTTTCTTCTACTTGATTTTTTAGTAAACGAATAGTGCCGATGTTAAATGATTTTTTAAACACAAGCTTACCATCACTAAAAAAGGTAAGTTCTGTACTTCCACCTCCTACATCTACATACAGATACGATTCGCTGCTGTCCATATTTTCTGCCACATGATTTTCATAAATCATTGAGGCTTCTTTATCGCCGCTGATTACTTCTATAGCTATACCCGTTTCTTGTTTTACTTTTTGAATAATGGCGTCGGCATTCTTTGCATCTCGCATGGCAGAGGTAGCACAGGCTTTAAAATGCTTTACCTCATATACGTCCAATAACAGTTTATAGGATAGTATGGTTTTGATAATTTTTTCAGTTTTTAAGGTTGATATTTCGCCGCTTTCGAACACATCAAAACCTAACCTTAAGGGTACACGCACCAATGCCGTTTTTATAAAATCGGGTTTGTGGGGTGGGTTGTTAATTACCTCCGTAATTAACAGCCTTGCTGCGTTACTTCCAATATCAATTGCTGCCAGTTTCACTTGTTCCTTGTGTTTTTTTAAATAAGTAATGATATGTTTCTACTTGTGATCGTATTTTTTTCTTGCCGCTGGTTACTACATATTCATTTTCTAAATGGTTATCCAATCGACGAGCTTTTACATTATCCTGTAGTTGTATTTCGAGTATATCAATCAGTTCTTTTTTTAATGCCCTATTCCAAATAGGGCAGGTGGCCTCAACCCGGTGTTCAAGGTTTCTCAACATCCAATCTGCCGAAGATAGAAAAACTTTTTCTTTGCCTTTATTATGAAATACCCATACTCGAGCATGTTCCAAATATTCATCAATAATGCTAATGGCTTTAATGGGGTTTTCAAATTTTTTGTTTTCAGATAGCATACAGAAAATGCCCCTCACTATTAATCTTACTTGCACGCCAGCTTTTGCGGCTTCATATAATTTAGTAATCATTTCCTCATCGCTAAGCGAATTCATTTTTAGCGTAATGGCGGCCTGTTTTTTCTTTTTTGCTTGCTTTATTTCCTCATCTATTAATTGGAGCATGGCCTTTTTTACAAAAAACGGGCTAGGTAGTAAGGCTTTGCAGTTTTGTAAAAAGTGGCTACCTGTTTTTGGCTGTTCTAAAAAATTGAAAAGACGGTTTGCATCACCCATTATTTTGGGGTTAGCTGTAAGTAAGCAGTGGTCTGCATAAATTTTTGCCGTATTCTCATTAAGATTACCGGTGCTTACAAAGCCATACAACAGATAATGATTGTCCTTCGTTTTTTTTCGTATCACACAAAGTTTTGAATGTACTTTCATATCTGGAAGGCCAAGTAATACTTTTGCCCCTACTTCTTCTAGCCTTTCTTTCCATTGTAAATTAGCCTCCTCCTCAAAACGAGCCCTTAGTTCTAACACTACGATTACTTCCTTCCCATTACGTACGGCATTGATTAGTGCATTGATAACTTTTGATTGGCGGGCCAATCGGTAGCAAGTTATTTTGATAGTGGTTACTTCAGGATCAAAAGCGGCCTCTCGCAATAAATTAATAATGGGTAAAAAAGAATGATAAGGAAAGTGCAACATAATATCTCTTTCCAAAATTACCGTCGAGATTCTTTTATCGGTTAATAACGGATGATCGAAAGGTTTTTTTCTTAACTTTTTTTCTTTGAAAACTTGTTCTGGAAAGTCAATAAAATTTTTGAAGTTGTGTATACGCCCGCCTGGTATTAAATTGTCTCTTTTCGATAGGTTTAGCCTTCTTATGAGGTATTCTAATAATCCGGGGTCCATTTCTTTATCATATACAAATCGTACGGGTTTCCCTTTTCTTCTGTTTTTGATGCCTTTCTCAATTTTTTGAATAATATTGGTAGAAATGTCATCGTCTATAGCAATTTCTGCATCTCTAGTAACTTTAAAAATATGCGACTGGTATTGATCGTATCCAAAAAAAGTAAAAATATTGGGGAGGTTAAAGCGAATTACATCTTCTAATAAAATAATATGGTGCTCCTCATTTTTTAAGGTAGGTAATAATACAAACCTTCCGAGGGTGCGGCTAGGAATTTCTATTAATGCAAACTTTCTTTTTAAGGGGCTTTCCTTTTTCCACATCACTATACCTAAGTAGATGGATTTATCTCGTAAATTGGGAAACTGCGGTATGTTTTCAATCATTAACGGTACCACCTCGGGGCTTACTTCTTCCTCAAAATAATGACGTACAAATTCTTGCTGGTCGTTGGTTAGTTCTTTTTCAGTTTTTAGAAAAATTTTTTGGGCATTCAATAGTTTTTGTACTTCTTCCCAGATGCGGTTAAATTCACCCTGCTGATTAAGTACCACCATTTGAATTTCATCAATTATTTGTTGGGGGTTATTTTCTAGATGCATTTTGGGCTTAGCACCCAGCTGAATCATGCGTTTTAAAGTGGCCACTCGCACTCTAAAAAATTCATCCATGTTATTAGAAAAAATTCCCAAAAAACGTATTCTTTCTCTTAATGGAACGGTATTGTCTGCCGCTTCTTGTAATACTCTGGCATTAAAGGAGAGCCAACTAATATCTCGGGCAATTAGTTTTCTTTTTGGTAATGGTTGCGACATGGAAAAAAAATTAGTGTAACTATAATGGTGCTAACAAAAATAGCGAAGCTATAACCATAACGGGTATGGACTATACTAATTTGTTTTAAATAAAGCGCAGCAACATTTCATCTTTTTATAAATGTACACCCTTTACAGGTAACAAAAAGGGGATAATTGTTAACCTTTGCCTTTATTAATATAAACTCTAAAAAAGAAGGGTAGTTTTAAAAAAGCAATTTTTTTTGATCGCCTTTAGCAATTAAAACTAAGGTGGCATACTCAAATTAGATTGGTATTATTTTTCGTTATAGCCCCATTTTGGCAATGATGTTGGTACTTGAAAAGCCTTCCAATATTTTATTAATTACCACCCTTCCTCCGTTATTTATAACATCATTAGCACCCACTATTTGGTCAATGGTATAGTCGCCACCTTTTACAAGTACATCTGGCAGTATGGATTGTATCAAGGTCAGGGGAGTATCTTCATCAAATAGCACCACAGCATCTACCATTACCAAAGCAGCCATAATTAATGCCCGGTCGTCTTCAGTGTTTATAGGTCGGCTTTCACCCTTTAACCGCTTTACGGATGCATCTGTATTTAAAGCCACCACTAAGTAGCTAGCTGCAGCAGCTGCCTGCGATAGTGAGGCAATATGCCCTGCATGCAATACATCGAATACGCCATTGGTAAAAGCAATGGTTTTGCCTTTACCACGCCACTGTGCTATTTTGGGTTTTAGCTGCTCAATGGTTACTATTTTTTCTTTAATTAAATCAGCTCTTATCATTCGTTTTCTTTTTATTAAAAAATGGCATGGCTACAAAGCTTATAATGCCACCTAGGGAAGTAGCAGCTACTTGCGCTAGCCACAATGCCCATCCATACGCTAAGGCAATGGCTGCAGATAGGCCATACATCATCATACCCTGCTGTACCATAATGGGGTAAGCGCCTATGCCGCCTGGTGTGGCTATCATACCAATGCTACCGGTAGATAAAACGGTAAAGGCCGCTGGAATGCCATAGTGTACCGTTTCGTTAAAGGCTAAAAAACCAATATACCCGCCCATTAAATACACTGCCCAAATGATAACCGTTAACAAAACAAACTGTCCTTTCTTTTTTAGTAGCCTTACGGCGCTTATACCTTGCCAAATACTAATACCTGCTTTTTTAATGATTTGCCATAGCTCGGCCAAGGATTTTTTTTTAATAATCAACCAACCTATAAATATTAAAACACCCAACGCCATTACCAAGTAAAACACCCAAGTACTGCTGTTTTGATCGGCATTGCTAGTATTGGGTTTTGTAAAAAGGGCATCCATTATTTGTGTATATAAATGGGGCTGTATTACTAGCGTAAGGCAAAAAACGATTAATAAGCAAATGGCGTCAATCATTCTTTCCAAAATGATAGTGCCAATCAGTTTATCTATCGGCACCTGCTCATGCCGTGATAGAACGGTGCATTTTATTACCTCGCCCATGCGGGGTAGCGCTTGGTTAGTGAAATAGCCAATTAATACCGCAAAAAAAGTATTCTTTCGCTGCACATTGTAGCCTAATGAGTCTATTAAAAGTTTCCACCGCAGGCCCCGTACAAAATGACTTAACCATAACAAAGCTAATACCGGCGGTATTAAACCATAATTTATTGACCTTAATGCGTTTTTAATGTCTGTTTTTTCAGCGGCTGTTAAATCTTTAATGGACCACCAAGCCAAAAAAACACCTAGCCCCAAAAAGAAAATGTACTGAATAATATTTTTATTTTTTTTAGACATATTTAAAACTGTTATCAGGCAGCTGCCATCATCATTAAAAAGATAGAGTAGGGGCTGTGCCGACTTAATGGTTCGTAATTACTCGTTTAATAGCAAATTATCGATGAGCCTCACTTCATTTAAAAAAGCTGCTACAAGTAGCACCAATTTTTGCTCACCATCCCAAAAGGCTACGGGTAACAAAGTTCGAGCATCTACAATGGAAAAATAATCTGGTTTAAAGCCTTTTAACGTTAATTCGGTAGCACCCGCTTTACTTAAACTACTAATATCGCCAACTTTTAATTCTTCTTTTACCCACTTCATCGTTTGGTATATAACAGGGGCTAATGCTCTTTCGCTGGGGTTTAGGCGGCTATTTCTACTGCTCATGGCAAGGCCATCTGTTTCTCTTAGGGTGGGACAAATGTTTATTTTAATATGCCTGTTTAAACCAATTAGCTCCACCAATCGGGTAATAACCATGCATTGCTGGTAATCTTTTTGGCCCAGGTATAAATTATCCGGCATTACCCGTTCTAGTAAATTGTGTACTACCATACATACCCCTTGAAAATGACCCGGCCTAAATTCTCCATCAAATACGATTTCTAAAAAACCTAGTTCATATTGCCTGGTTTGTTGCAAACCGCTAGGGTACATTTCTTTTACACTCGGTAAAAAAAGTAGATGGCACCCTGCCTGTTCCAGCATTTCGATATCTTTTTCAATTGTGATGGGGTATTTTTCAAAATCGGAAGGGTCGTTAAACTGGGTAGGGTTTACGAATATGCTACAAATGGTAATCGTGTTATCAGATAAACTACTTTTAATCAATGAAATATGCCCTGCATGCAAAGCGCCCATGGTAGGTACAAAGCCTATTTTAGCTCCCAGCTGTTTTTTTGCAAGGAGCCATTTTTTTAGATCTGTAGCTTTTTTTAGTATAATCATTTAAGCGTTAATGGGGGTGGTTAAGCCAGATTAAGCCAATTCGCTGTAAATTAGTTACCTTTGCCCGCCTTTACAAATCTTGTTGCGCATACAGCGGAATAAGCTAAAACTGGATAATACATGTCGGCAAAGAAAAGAGTTTTATTTATTGCAAACGAAATGTCGCCCTATCTGGAGTTGACAGAGTTTTGCGAAATTGTAAACAAGCTGGCCATTAAGTCAAATGACAGTGGATATGAAGTAAGATGCATTATGCCTCGTTTTGGGGTTATTAATGAGCGTCGCCATCGGCTACACGAAGTAGTACGCCTTTCTGGAATTAATGTCTCAGTAGATAATGATGATATGCCTTTACAAATTAAGGTAGCATCCTTACCCAGTGCTCGTTTGCAGGTTTACTTTTTAGATAATGAAGAATTATATAAAAGAAAATTTGTATTTCATGATGAAAATGAAAAGTGGTACGATGATAATGATCTCCGTACTATTTTCTTTTGTAAAGGGGCGTTAGAAACCGTGAAAAAATTTGGATGGCCGCCAGATATTATCCACTGCAGTGGTTGGATGACAGGATTAATTCCAGCTTACTTAAAAACGGTGTATAAAAAAGAACCCGTTTTTGCCCATAGTAAAACCGTTTTTACAATTGGCGAAAATACCTTCAAAGAAAAACTAGGTAAAGAGTTTATAAAAAAAGCACTAATACATACCAGCTTAAAAGAAAAAGACCTTGAGTTATATAAGGAGGGCACCAATACAGCCATGCTAAGAGGTGGAGCCCATTATGCAGATGCCATAACCTTTGGCGCCGAAAAAGTAGATAAGAAACTATTGGAGGAATTTGCCAAAGTAAAAGGTAAAAAAACATTGCCTTTTAATGAAGGGGGAGATTTAACAGACTATTTACAACTGTATGGCGACCTTGTGGGCTAAAGTAAATACTTACGTACCCTTTCTTTATTGACTAACCCTGAATAAAACGCATTTGTGAAGCAACATTTTTTTTCTCATATTGTATCAATAGCCCTTTTAGCATCGATTGTTTTTATTGGATGTAAAAAAATAAACGAATCCACCGACTTAGGCGATGGGCTTATACCTACGGTAGATAATATTACCACCTTTGAGCAGTATTTGGATGTGGTATCCGATAACCAACTTTTTAATGATACCGCTAAAGTAGCAGGCGATGATTATTTAGCTATAGGGTATACGAATGATCCGGATTTTGGTCAAACTGCTGCCAAAGCATATTTTGATTTAGGCATGAGTAGTTACATGCAAAATCCATTTGTACATAAAGATTCAGTAGTGGGAATTGACTCAGTTGTTCTTTCGTTGGCTTACAACAATTATTATGGAGATACCAACGCATCTCAAACCATACGGGTGTATGAAATTGCCTCTAATGCAGCTTTTCAAGATACGACTAGCTATCGCTATAGCCATCCAGACTTTTTAACAACAGGGGCTGAACTAGGCAACAAAACTTTTCAAGTAAAAAACTTAGATGATAGTATTGAGCATAGGCATGGTTCAGATACGCTTAAACGAGTAAATGTTATTCGTATCAAACTAAATAACAACTTAGGCGAGCGATTTAAACTCTACGATACCACCAATACCCTCAATGGTGCTTTTCGTTCAGATTCCGCCTTTAAAAAAGCATTCAAAGGAGTGGCTATTATACCCGATAATTCAGGTAATGCTTTAACGTATATTGATGCCTCGGTTCCTCAAACCGGCCTTATAGTTTATTGCCGTATTAAGCGGGCAGCAGGTGTGATAGATACTACTTCCGTTTTATTTAATCATTTTGGAAGTAGAATTCCTTATGCTAGTAGGCCTACAATTTTTTCTGTAGGCCAGGCTAATATGATAAATAGGAATAACAGTGGCTCTTATTTAACTTACTTGAATAATGGTTTGCCTGCCGATGATAAAGTGTATTTACAAAGCACTCCCGGGTCATACGGTTTGTTGTCTATTCCAGCATTAGATACTTTTAGAAATTCGGTAATACATTTGGCACAGTTAATTGTAACTCCTATTAATAGTATAGAACAAAGTAAATTTGTATATCCTCAAATACTTTTTTTAGATGTTACCAATAATACAAAAGATTCCGCTTTTACATTAGATAATGATATGAATATCCCCTCTCCTTTAGAGCTAAGGAATGGGGCTCCATTCTCATATAATCTTCAAAAATATGGTGGGTTAATTAATACTGATAGTACATATCGATTTAACATTTCAAGGTATATTCAACGCTTAGTTACCTCACAGACTACTAACTATGCTTTTCGCCTGTATGCTCCTGTACAAGCAAGTGTTTTTTCAAAAAATTTACATGAAGCTTTCCCTTCAGTTGGTTTTGCAAGCTTAAGTGTAGGAAACTTACCGGCCTACGGTAGAGTGGCACTTGCTGGTGGCAATTATGCGGATGCTACTAAGCGAGTACGTTTACGGATAGTATATTCTAAACTTTAGTTTAAATTTATTCAGATACTTAAAAAAAGCCGTGTATAACTCTATACACGGCTTTTTCATTAATCGTTTATAACCTTATCTTTGCGCCCATCTACGCCGGGTTTCGGCGGATAAACCCAAATATTTTTTTATGCCTTATTTGTTTACTTCTGAATCTGTAAGTGAAGGACACCCGGATAAAGTGGCCGACCAAATTAGTGATGCCCTTATTGATAACTTTTTAGCTTTTGATGCGCAATCAAAAGTAGCTTGCGAAACACTTGTTACTACAGGACAAGTAGTACTAGCCGGCGAAGTAAAATCAAAAGCCTATCTAGATGTGCAAGATATTGCTAGAGGCGTTATTCGTAAAATTGGTTATACCAAAAGCGAATATATGTTTGAAGCTAACTCTTGTGGTATCCTTTCTGCCATTCATGAGCAGTCTGCCGATATTAATCAAGGTGTAGACAAAAAAAAGAAAGAAGAACAAGGCGCCGGCGACCAAGGTATGATGTTTGGTTATGCTACCAACGAAACAGAGCAGTACATGCCTCTAGCGTTAGATTTAGCTCATGCATTGCTACTTGAGCTAGCAGTTATTCGCAGAGAGAAAAAAACGAAAATGCCCTACTTAAGACCTGATGCTAAAAGCCAGGTAACCTTAGAGTATGATGATAATAACAAGCCTGTACGTATTGATGCAATTGTCATTTCTACGCAGCATGATGATTTTGATAGCGAAGCTAAAATGTTAGCTAAAATCAAAAGCGATGTAATTAATATTTTAATTCCAAGAGTAAAAGCCAAGTATAAAAAATATGCTAAGCTTTTTAATAACAATATTAAGTACCATGTTAACCCTACCGGTAAGTTTGTTATTGGTGGCCCACATGGCGATACTGGATTAACAGGTCGTAAAATTATTGTAGATACTTACGGTGGTAAAGGTGCCCACGGTGGTGGCGCTTTTAGCGGTAAAGACCCTTCAAAAGTTGACCGTTCTGCTGCTTATGCTACCCGTCATATTGCTAAAAACCTAGTAGCTGCAGGTTTGTGTAGCGAGGTGTTAGTGCAGGTTTCTTACGCAATTGGTGTGGCCCAGCCTACCAGTATCAATGTAAATACTTATGGCACTGCAAATGTTGATTTAACCGATGGCGAAATCAGCAAAATAGTAGAAAGTATTTTTGATATGCGCCCATATTTTATTGAGCAACGATTAAAATTGCGTAATCCTATTTATAGCGAAACAGCCGCCTATGGACACATGGGCCGTCAGCCGCAGGTGGTTGAAAAAACATTTACCTCTCCCGATGGTAAAACGGTGAAGAAAAAGGTAGAGCTATTTACTTGGGAGAAATTAGATTACGTTTCTAAAGTAAAAAAGGCATTTGGCTTATAATCTTTAATTCCCAATGGGGAGTAATTTACCCTGAAAGGATTGATATTCTTTCGGGGTTTTTTATTCTAACCCTTCCGTTTGTATCATTTAATCGGTTAAACCTACATTTGACTTGTGAAAAATTTCAGACATCAACCTCGCCCCAAAAAAAGCTCCTTAGTAATAGGCCGCAAAGCCGTAATTGGCGCTTTACAAAATGGTCAGCAACTGGATAGAATTTATTTAGATAGCAAAGCCATTGGCCAAGATATAAGCGATATTAAAAGGCTAGCCTCCAACAATGGAGTGCCCATTAATTATGTACCTGTAGCCAAACTAGATGGTTTTAATATTACAGCGCATGAAGGAGTGGTAGCACAAATTGCCAAAGTGCAGTACCAGCAGTTGCAAGATGTTATTTCACTAGTAGTAGAAAATGGAGAGGTACCGCTTTTATTAATATTAGATGGAGTAACTGATATACGTAATATAGGCGGTATAGCCCGTACGGCCTACTGTATGGGGGTGCATGCCATCATCATACCCGATAAAGGGGTAGGTGCTCTAAATGAGGATGCGATATTAACATCTGCTGGGGCGTTGGAAAAAATAGCCGTTTGTAGAGTGAATAGTTTAATGAAAACAGTAGATGAATTGCACATGAACGGTATTCGGGTATTTGCCAGCGAAATGACGGCGGATAAAAATATTGCCACCGCTAATTTTAATGAACCCTGCGCCATCATAATGGGTGGGGAGGAAAAAGGTATATACCCAGCCTTGATGAAAATTTGCGATGAAAAAATAAAAATACCAATGGTGGGCGATTTTGAAAGCCTCAATGTATCTGTAGCAACTGGTATGATATTATATGAAGTAATGCGTCAAAGAGGAGTATAACGATTTATATCAATTATATTTATAAGGAATGTAATGGAACCAGCCAATTTCGTTAAAATAAGTTCTTCGAATAAAAGGTATGAGACGATAAAACTCATTGAATGCCCTCGTGATGCCATGCAGGGTTGGAAAACATTTATTCCAACGGATAAAAAAATTGCTTACATCAACAGTTTATTAAAAGTAGGGTTTGATACCATTGATTTTGGCAGCTTTGTATCGCCAAAAGCTATTCCTCAATTGGCAGATACAGCAGCGGTAGTTAAAGGGTTGCAGGTGGATACGGAAGGAACCAAGTTACTTTCAATTATTGCAAACTATAGGGGTGCCGTTGAGGCCACACAGTTTGAAGAAATAAGGTATCTAGGTTTTCCTTTTTCTGTTTCTGAAACATTTCAACAACGTAATACGCATGCATCCATTATCGAGTCAATTGCCCGAGTGGAAGACATTCAGAACCTTTGTATAAAAACAGGAAAAGAATTGGTGGTTTATATATCAATGGGTTTTGGTAATCCCTATGGCGATGTGTATGACGAAGAAATAGTATTTGAGTGGGTAAATAAATTGGTGGCGATGGATATAGGAATCATTTCATTGGCCGATACAATAGGTATAGCAACTCCGCAGCAAGTGTATGATGTAACCAGTTACTTAACGGAATCATTACCCGGTACAGAAATTGGGGTACACTTACATAGCACACCAAAAAATTGGCAAGATAAATTGTCCGCTGCTATAAAAGCAGGTTGTAAGCGTTTTGATGGGGCATTAAAAGGCATAGGAGGCTGCCCCATGGCCGATGATGCATTAGTGGGTAATATGAATACAGAATGGATGATGGACTATTTTGAAACCAAACAAAACCTCCATTTTAATAAACAAGCCTTACAAGAGAGTATTTCAATGGCCAATCAACTTTTTATTTAAAGGATTATTATAGAACTATGCAGTTTCAAGTGCCGATAGAAATACAACCATTACCAACCACCATTGGGTATGGACAGCACATTTTATTAATGGGCTCTTGCTTTACAGAGCATATTGGTAATGCATTAGCTGAGTATAAGTTTAATGTATTGCAAAATCCGAATGGAATTTTATTTGGGCCAGATGCGGTTTGCAAAAGCCTACTGGGCTATATGGAAAACAAACAGTACACTGAAAGTGAATTGTTTTATTTAAATGAAACTTGGAATAGTTGGGATCATCATTCTCGATTTTCTGCTATCCACAAAGAGCAAGCATTACATACCATTAACACTTCACAAAATGCTGCACACACTTTTTTGCAAAAAGCGGATTGGCTCATTATTACTTTAGGAAGTTCTTTTGTATATCCATTTACAGATGTGGCAGAAGGTACTTTGCCCAATAAAACTAAAAACGCTACGGCCGCTAATTGCCACCGTGCACCAAGCAATTGGTTTAGCAAAAGAATGTTGGCCATTGAGGAAATTAAAAGTATGATGGAGGAAACTGTTTGCGCATTGCGGAAGGCACACCCTCAACTTAAAATAATTTTTACTGTAAGTCCGGTAAGACATATTAGGGATGGGGTAGTGGAGAATAATAGAAGTAAAGCCCGACTAATTGAAACGGTACACCACTTATCCAATCATTTTGAAAATGTATTTTATTTCCCTGCATACGAGTTAGTTATTGATGTTTTGAGAGATTATCGTTTTTATGATGTGGATTTAGTGCATCCTAATTACCAAGCCACTTCATTTGTATTAGAAAAATTTATAGAAACCTGTATTGACCCCAAGGAGTATCCACTAATGAAAGAATTGAAAAAAATAAGCATTGCAAAAAAGCACAAACCCTTTCATCCGGACACACAGGCGCATCAGCAATTTTTAGCCAGTAATTTTCAAAAAGTGAAGGAGTTAATGGCTACTTACCCTTACCTCCCTTTACAAGCAGAATTAGATTATTTTAAAAGTAGCACCAACAATTAAATTCGGATTTTTTCGTATTAAACCTAGGTTAGCAATTACAGTCTTATCCCACTGTTTTTTGTGTTTTGCAAAGGAAGATTATGAATCAAATCGTTAGGCTAAAAAATATTATGTTTAAACTTCAGCGCCTTTTAATACTTATATGTTTTTTATTAAAGTGTAAGGATACTCTTACACAGGATTATAGAGCATTACACGGGTCTAATTATGGTGGTAGTTTAACCGTTTATAATAATCCGGCTTCCATCGTTCATGTACCTTATAAATGGGATGTAACCCCTTTGGCTATACATTTAAAACATGCAACCAACATGGTGGTCATAAACAATGCTTCCCTTTTATCTCCTTCAAAGAATGTAACCGTTACTAGTACTCAAGGGCGTAAAGAGCGCTGGATGTTGGGTAATCAAGACATCCGTTTATTGAATGCAAGAATGGCCATTGGAAAAGCATCGGCCATCGCTTTTGGGGCCTCCATCAGAAATTATCAGTCTATAAAAACGGCTAATATAAATTGGCAGGATACCATGTTAAATGTGAGGGATTTTATAATGGCCAATGAAACGAACCAACCATTACACGCCGCTGTAAATGCAAATAGCTGGGCAGAATTATATGGCACCTATGCCAAAACATTAGTGGATGATGAAACAGGTATTTTAAATGTAGGTATTACGGTAAAGGTAAACAGAGCATTAGCGGGGGCTTTTTTGGCGGCAAAAGAGGTATCATTTGCGCCTATCCATACAAATAACGCAAGCGGATATTGGCTTAGCCAAGCCTCGCTTACTTATGGTTACTCCTCTAATGTGGATGAGTTTGATAATGGAGGTACCGCCAAAGAAAAAAGAAAACGTTTTTTACAAAAGTCTTGGTCATCCATTGGCTTTAGCGCTGGCGCAGAGTATATTATTCCTTCTTCAAACAATGAAGGTAGTTATTATGATTATGATTTAAAATTAGGGATAGCCATTTTAGATATAGGAAGAAATAGGTTTCAATATGGTGCTAATAGCGTTACTGCTTCTTTAATTCGTCCAAATGTTTCGGATACATTACTGGATGAATCTTTTGGTACGCTTCAAAATTTTGACGATTTGCCAGATAGTATTAGAAATATGACCAATGAATTTAGTGTACTCTCGGGCGGCTTTTTTTACATCAATCAACCCGCTCGTATTGCAATGCATGCAGATAAGCGAATGGCAGAAAATATTTATGTAAACCTAGCGCTTAATTTGCCGCTAGGCGGATTAGTGGCCAAAGAAAAACGTTTTTCACAGGAATTAACGCTTGCCTCCATTACCCCACGTATTGAAAACAGGCAGTGGGGCTTTTATCTACCAGCTTCTTTATCTACTAAAATGAGGTTCTGGATGGGGGGCGCATTAAAAGCTGGTCCATTATTACTAGGTATTCATAACTGGGCCAATCTTTTTGCAAAAAATAAAATGCAAAACGGAGGCATGTACCTTGCCCTTACATTTCGCCCATCGGGTAATAAACGAGTAAAGGGAGAGGATAACAATTATGGCTCTGGCCAAAACGGGGGTAGTCGTAAAAGTGGAAAAAAATATGACTGTCCTACCGTACGATAATTATTTTTTGTTGATTTGGAGAGATAATCCGGCGGCTACGATGTATTTTCCATAACCAGCTTCTAAATAGCCAAATGATTTTTTAGAAAATCTATATTTAACGCCCACTACAGCATTATATCCTATTGGAGAAGGAGCATTGAAGTTTTTAAAATCAGTTCCATCGGGTCGGCGATATTCGCCACTCCATAAATTTATACCAATACTGCCTTTGCCATATAACAATGCTTTATTATCGCTTTCCAAATAGCGGGTGCTTTGAAGCAGTAAGGCAGTATTGTGTAATGTACCCTTAAAGGCAACATTAACGCCAAATACATCTTTATAATCGGCACTATATGTTGCGTATGAAATACTAGCGCCAACACTCATTAATTCATTTACATGATATTCGTACGCTATACTTATTGGGCCCACGCTTTTTTTATTAGTTTGATTAAACCCAAAAATCGTTTCTAGCGAATTTTTAATGGTATTAGGAAACCCATGTTGAATAGAGAGAAATTGATCTTTCTTTTTAAACGGTAAATTACTTACTTGCGCCACCGCATTAACTGAAACAAATAATACAAAAATTAATAGTCGCATTTTCTTTACTTTGCATCAAAGTTACACTTTATTGAATAATGACCAGTTGGCTATTATAATTCCTGTAAACACTAATAACAACCCTATAGCATGAATGGTGGTAAACTGTTCTTGTAAAAAAAACACCGCTTCTATGCAGCTGAAGATTGGAATTAAATTTCCAAACAATGCTGTTCGGCCTGCCCCTAACTGGCCAATGGCTTTATTCCAAATAAGAAAACAAATAACAGAAGCTCCTAAACCCAAATAGAGTATGCAAACCAACATTTCAGTCGTCCATTGAATAGGAGGGTTTGCGTGTATTTCCATTACAAAAAATGGCAAGAGCATGATAGTACCAATAAAAAAAATAACAAAAAGAAAAGGTACTTGGCTAATTTGGCTTGGTTTTTTGCGTGCCATTATGTTATAAACAGCAAAGCAAAAAGCACCAGCCAATACCCATAAATCGCCTTTATCAAAATGCAAATAAAGTAGATGCTTGAATATGCCTTTGGTAAGTAAAAAAAGTACACCACATACACAAATGGTTACTCCTACAATTTTGTAGGCTCCAATTTTTTCATGTAAAAAAATGCGGGCTAAAATAATGGAGATGATAGGAGAAGAGGTAGTGCCAATCAAGGCTAAATTAGTAGCGGTGGTATAATGGGCACCTATATAAACAAAGGTATTAAACAGCGCTATGCCACTAAGGGCTATGCCTATAAAATAAGGGCCATGTTGTTTTATCAACCTGTGTTCCGCTTTTAACTGTTTAAATGCAAACGGGAAAAGTAATAAAGTAGCAGTTGCCCATCTAAAAAAAGCAAGGCTGATAGGTTCTATTTTATGCATAACTAACCTTGCCACCACAAAATTACCCGACCAAATAATTACTGCCGTTAGCGCCAATAAAACACCGTTAAGTATGTTTTTATTATGCTGTTGCATTTTTCATTAATGGTGGGCAAAGTCATTATCAAATTGTCCTTTAATACGTTCTATCGGAGGGTTGAAGTAACCATATCGTAATGTTGGAAACTCTTCTTTAATTAAATCTTGAAGTTGTTTTACACCCATACATTCGCCAGTATCTCCTATACCAATTTTACCTAAGTACCAATCAGGATCAATATTAAAATTTCTCCACTGTATCATTTTAAGGCCGGTATTTTTTATAAGTTGACGAAGCGCTTCATACTCCGCTATCGAATCCGTCATGCCTGGAAATACAAAATAATTAATTGATGTCCATCCACCATGTGCGGTTACTACTTTCAAGCTTTCAATGATATCATCAAAATCATAATTATTGGGCCGATAGTAAGGCATATATACTTCTCTTCTGGCGGAGTTTGTACTTACTCTAATAGAGTCAAGCCCGGCTTTACAAAGTTCGGCCACTGCATCGGGCTTGGAGCCATTCGTGTTTATATTGATACTACCCTTTTTAGTGTGTTTTCTTATTTCAGTAATGGCATCTCGTATTGTTTCCCACATCAATAATGGCTCGCCCTCGCAACCTTGACCAAAACTGATAATAGGGTAGGGTGCGGTTTCTAAATGCGGCACGGTAAACTCTATAATTTCTTCGGCCGTTGGTTTAAACGTTAATCGATCTTGAGTAGATACAATGGGCTCCTCATCTGGCTGTAAAGAAATGCAACCTACACAATTAGCATTACAAGCAGGTGAAGCTGGTACAGGGCACTCCCATCTTCCCAGCGAAAAGTTTCTGGCAGCCGGGCAACTATAAGTTAATGCACAGTTATGCATTAAATGATTTACTAGCCGGTTATGCGGATAGTGTTTTATTAATTGAGCGGCACCTACATTTACCTTATCTTGGTTGTACCCCGCACAATCCTGTCTTATATCAGGCTCTACCCTGGTAGCGGGCACATAAAATTTATCATTGTACCAGCCAGCAGCTGTGTAGCAAAATAGCGGTAAGGTAGGCGCATCTGGCGCTGTTTCGTAAGCGGCAATGTAATAGCCAGTATGTGCAGGGGGAATAAATGCGGCTACTGCCCAACCCTTGTCACACAGGCGCATATCACCCGTTTCCACGTCAATACCAATGCCACGGCGACCTCGTAGTTCGTATAGCGAACCACCATCTGGTAACTCAATCCATTCATCTGTAGGTACTTCAAAAGCATCCCAACCACTACGGCCGGTTACATATAAGCTGGTGTCTTCAAAAATGTTTCCGTTACCATCGGAATATAAAATGTAGGGAGAGTGTGTCAGGCTCATTGATTAAGTTGTTGCCTGCAAAAGTCGTTAAATTCTGTCTCATTCTTCACATTAGTTTCGAGTATGTGTTGTTGTAGTATTTTGTTAGAGGAAAAGTCAATAGTAAAAAGGCCATCTTTTAATACTACATTAGTAACATTGGTCCACGCTAATTTTTGATAAGGCCACCGTGGGTAGCTGATGGCTTTTTCGGTAATAGTAATTTTAATGGGTTTTGTGGCTAATGGATAAAGGATAATTAATACGATGAATAAGGCTACTATCCAATAATATCCGTAAAGCAGCCATACTGCCGAAGCTGTAAAAAAAGATAGTAAAAATAAAGGCCTGGCGTATTTAGTAGTTGCTAAATATAAGGAGGTGATGATAGCTGCAACAGCTAGCAAAATACAAGTGCAAAGGCCAATGGTAATACTAAGTGCAAACGGCGTTTGTAGCCATACATATATATGTAGTAAGATGGTAGTGGCCAATAGGAAAGCCGCCATTCGTTGGTATGTTATTCTCTTTTCGTTTTGTAGAATTACAAAATACTCAGTCATTATTTGTATTACTAGTAACTAATAAATTACAAAGTTTATGTAATGCCCTAGCTCCAACATTTGCATCCCAATCTGTATCGCCACCAATGCCCACTTCTATTAAATCAAAACCAATTAGCTGCCTACCACTTTGTATTACTTTTGTAAAAAGATATAATACTTGCTCAAGTTCAAAGCCACCGGGTACCGGTGTACCTGTAAAGGGGCATAGCTTTCTATCGAGGCCATCAATATCAAAGCTAATTAAAACTTTTTGTGGTAGATGACTAATCATTTCGTCCACCATTTGTTTCCAGCTTTCGCCCTCATATTGTCGGCTTTTTATTTCTTTATCAAAATAAACAACTACTCTATCCTTTAACTGTTGCGCATACTCCCACTCATCGCTTCCAAAATCTCTAATACCAACCTGCACTAATTTGGTTAATTGTGGTATTTCATTTAACGCATTATACATCACACTTGCATGCGAGTAATTAAAACCTTCGTACGCTTTTCTTAAATCAAAATGTGCATCCAATTGCAAAATGCCAAACTCCCCATTGGCTTCGCCCATGGCCTTAAAAAAACCTAAGGAGGTGCTATGATCTCCTCCTAACATACCCACTAATTTGCCCTTGGCTAATAAATCTTTTGTTTGTTCGTACACCCAATTATTTAAAAATACGCTTCCTTCATTTACATCCTTTAGTGTTTTGCACATAAATTGGTTAGCACTTACTTCTTCGCCTTTTGATATATAATCAATATACAACTCGGCTTCTTTGCGTAAGTAATCGCTTTTCATCAGTACTTTTTTATCTGGTGTGCGCATAAAAAAGCCCTGTCGCCATTGGTCTGGAAAAGCGGGATCAAATAAATCAACCTGAAAACTGGCTTTTAGTATTGCCTCTGGAGATCGTGCAGTACCTGCGCCATAGCTTACCGTTACCTCCCAAGGTACGGGAAGAATAACAAGGCGAGCCTCTTCCTCATTGGTGGGAAGGCCAAAAATATTATAATTAGGATTGCCAACACTATTGGGGTCGTAATTGGAAAAATTGGTCATAAAATCTTTTCTTTAAAACGATGCAAGTTACAAGGCATTGTGTTAAACAGCAAAATAGATAAGAAATATCAAAGGGGGGGTGTAAACTTAATGCCCTGCAGAGTGCAAGGCATTAGATTTATTTTCTACTCAGTTTCTTAAGATGTGATACATGTGATACCACCGCTAACCGCATTTTTGGATACTCTATGTAGCTAATACCAAAATCTTTACAAGCATTTTTGATGATTTGGCTAATGGCAGGGTAGTGTACATGTGATATTTTGGGAAATAAATGATGCTCTACTTGAAAGTTTAAACCCCCTACAAGCCAGGATATTATTTTATTTTTTGTAGCAAAATTAGCCGTAGTTTTTAATTGATGTATAGCCCACTCATCTTCTATTTTACCTACCTGCGCACTTGCTTGTACAAAATGTGTATCTTCTACCGTATGTGCTAATTGAAATACGATGCTTAATACAAAACCGGCAAACATGCCATAAACTAAAAAACCAATAATCCATGTAGAGAACCCCACCATATAAATGGGAACAGCTAAAAAAATAAAGGCATGTATCAGCTTAAATCCCCAAAAGGAAATGTGTTGGGCAATGGTCATTTTTTTTAGTGGGGTAGGGCCTATTTTACCAGAAAAATATTTTTTATAATCCGTAAAAAATACCCACCATATGTAAAGTAAAGAATAGGCTGCCCAAAAATACCAATGTTGAAATCGATGTATCTTATAGTATTTTTGTGTATCGCATAAGCGTAAAAGCGGTTTGGCTTCAATATCATCATCCACTCCTTCTACATTAGTATAAGTATGGTGAATAATATTGTGCTTAGTACGCCACATAAAATTATTTGCCCCCAAAAAATTAAGCGACAAACCAGCTAATTCATTTATCCATTTATATCGACTAAAACTTCCATGCATACCATCATGCATAATATTAAACCCGATGGCTGCCGTTAACCCTCCTAAAACGATACATTCTAAAATAGCCACCCAGGCTATGGGGGTAAATAAAACAAGATGCGTATAAACAGCTAAAAAACTTACAACAATAATTACTGCTTTAAAGTATAAGGAAAAATTACCCGTTGGTTTTTTTCCTGCTTGCGAGAAGTAATCATTGATTCTTTTTTTTAATTCGCCGTGAAAGGACTGTGTAGGGTGCGAAAATTTGAGACTAGCCATAAAAAAAAAATTTCAATAAACAAAAGTAACCTTTAAATGCTATTATAAAAGGGTAAATTTTTACACCTTTTTTTCGTTATATGCTTGTGTATTAAAGAATTAAATGTTTGGTTTTAATCCTTAGGTTTCGTTTAAGAGGAGGGAATCTAGGGATTTAATGCCAATTTTTTTCTCTGTAACAAAACCCTCTGCATATTTTACGCCAATACGTTTACCAAACATACGAGCACGGGCCACCACACTTTCTAAAAAATCAGGCGAAGAGATGTAGGTTTGGGGATCGACACTGCTATCATTTACGCTATGAAACTGCGTGGTATAGGCTTTGATGGCCTCCATTCTTTGCTCAAACACATTTGTTATATCAATTAGCAAATCCGGTTCATGGTACCAATCTTGTATATAATGAAGTACGTAGGCGGGCCTCCATCGGGGTTGGTTATTTCCTTTATCGTCGGTGGTTACAATTTTGGTTAGCCCCGCTAAAAAGCAACATTCCGTAATTAGTTTACCAGCACGGCCATGGTCTGGATGCCGATCATGCAATATATTTCCTATTACAATGTTGGGCTGATATTTTCGAATAGCATGAATTAGTTTTAACTTACTTTCTTCATTATTTTCAAAAAAGCCATCCCTCATTTTCAAATTTTCTCTTACTTGTACACCCATTATCATGGCAGCATGGGTGGCCTCTTGGTATCGGGTTTCTATTGTGCCTCTAGTACCCAGTTCGCCTTGCGTAAGATCGAGTATACCCACTTTTTTCCCATTGTTAATTTCATTGATAAGTGTACCGGAGCAGCCCAACTCTACATCATCTGGATGTACACCAATGGCTATAATATCTAATTTTTTTTGGGATGTAGAGAGGCCGTTATCAGTTTGTATATTCATTATATTACAAGTGCTAATGAGTAAAAAGATATTAGTACAAAGTTGAAGGGAAATATTGATATAGGAAAATGTGGCCTTTAGGTTATTAGCAAATAGGTTTATCGTCTATATGGGTTGTTATACCATGTGCCTTCAATTTCTTTTACAAAGCTCTCTATTTGTCTGTCTGTTGTGTTTTTTGCAATGTTCCAATCTTGCTTCATATTACCACCCACAAACCAAGCCATTGTTTGATATAATCGAGCATTAAAGCCACCTTTGTATTCTTTTACAATCTCATAACAGTTGTTACCAGTTTGCCGATTTATTAGTTTCATCAATACTTTTCCTTGGTAAACGGATAAATTGGTGAGGGGATCACTAAATTGTTTCTTCAATTCTTTTTCTCTACTTTTTATATAAGCCTTTCTATCTTTTTTATCACTCATGCCTATCATGTTAGCATTAATATCATTAATGGTTACACCGGCAATTCTGGCATAAGGGTATGTAACGTACACGGCATTGCGTAACCGTGTCCATTCTTGTTTGTATTTTTCTAATTTTTCGGAAGATAGTTTTGACACCCATATCATTTCCTCCTCCTTATAATTTATAATTTCCTTTTGGTAATATATTGCTGGTAGGGCAATGGAATCATAAGGGCCCCAGTTCAGTTTTTCTAGCTTCATGGCTTCCAATGCTTCGTTAGTAGAATCAACAAAGGGAAGCGGAGCTGTACCAGTGGCAGGATTTTGGGCTGATAGTTTTGAAATTAAAACCAGCAGCATAAATAATGTGTAAAAGGGGTACTTATTCACTAATTAAAGATAATCAACAAAAACATTTTAGCTACTAATACACCGTTAAAGTTAAAAAAAATGCCAATGGCCGCCTTTCAATTAAGAAAGGAAACCCGCTAACCAAAGGAGTACGTAGCTAAGCCAAAATAGCTTATAATAGTTGAAAAGAAATGAAGTAATAATGGATTACCCTTTTTGCCTTATACGCTGTACCATACTAATGCTAATACCGATTGCCGTAATTAAAACACCTCCCCAAAGCAGTAGTATAAAAGGAAACTTGTAAGCCTTAATGGTTACATATTTCATAATGGCATTTGATTCTTTAACGCCAAGATTTATAGATTGATCGGTATTTACTTTTTGTAATTGTACGATTAAGTTTTCAGCCCTGATGGTGTCTGCAACGGTAACTGCTTCTCCCTTAGCTACAGCTAATCTGGGCGTTACAGAATAGGTAGAGCCTGTTTTGGCAAAAATTTTAAGGGGTGCTTCATGTAAAGTTCCATTGGTCCCAAACAAATCTTCTGGTAAACTATCTTTTTTATTTATGGCCTGCAATACCATAAAACCGGCTGAATAAAATAGGGTATCGCCAATTTTTAAATGGGTAGTTTTAAACTGTGCAGTATCCTTTAATTTGTCGGGGTCCGAAATGGAAGTGATGTACACAAATACATCATGCTGTAGGTAATGTCTTGCATCAGGATTGCTCATTAAACCCTCTTGTCCATTGGCATTTATGAAGGAGTTAGGTTGCAATAAAAATTGCTTTCCTGTTTCTTTTTCTTGAAAACGAATGTTGAAAAAAGTCCGTTCACTCTGTGTGTGTAAGGAGTCTTTTTCGTAAGTAATGTGGTATTTACCCATGTCCATCTTCATACCCTGCACTAGCGTTAAATTTTCGCCTGGGTTTTCACCCTCTCCCAATGGTACAAAAATGCCGCTGGTATTAGTAGATATTACTTCTTTTTTACCGGATGAAATAAGGATGCCCAAAAGTACTAATCCAAAACCCACATGGGCTACAGAGCCACCCGCAAATTTTAGTTTGCCTTTTAACCCCGAAAAAATGTACGATGCATTAGTTATAATGGCATAAATGCTACATGCTACGGCTATCCAAATAGAAGCCATAAAGCCTGCCGTTTCTTTGGTGTAGTTTATTTTTCCAAAATATAGTATTAATGCAGCTGCTATGGCGGCTATTAGCGTAGGTAGCCCTATTTTTTTCCAAAAAAATGAAGTGGCAGTGCCCTTATATTTTAAATATTGAGAAAAGCCAGAAAGTACCGCTACAATAATGGCTACATATACATGTATACTGTTATACAAAAACTCAATTTTTTCTGGCGGGGCTATTTTAGTTCCAAATACTTTATTAAATACGGGTAGTGAGGTAATGCCAATAATAACTAATCCAGAAAGAAAAAAAACGAGCGACCCAATAAACATCCAAAACTCTCGTGAGGATAATTCTTCTTCTTTTTTAATTGAGGGTATGCTGCGGTATCGGATGACAAACAACACAAATGCGGGTAAAGTAAGTATGGCTAAAAACAGCAGGATATGAATATAAAAACTATCGCCCTCTCCGGTAAAAGCGTGTACAGATGTATCGCCTAATATACCAGTGCGGGTTAAAAAAGTAGAATAAAGAATAAAGAAAAAACTGAGTAAGCTAAATAAAAAACTGGCTCTTAGAGAACGGCCGGTTGATTTATAGATCAATAAAGTATGAATACCAGATACCAATATTAGCCATGGCACTAAGGAGGCATTCTCCACCGGATCCCAAGCCCAATATCCACCAAAACTTAACGACTCGTAGGCCCATGCGGCTCCCATCATAATACCTATGCCTAAAGCAGCGGCAGAAAACAATGTCCATGGCAGAGCAGGTTTTGCCCATTCGGCTAATTTATTTTTCCAAAGTCCCGCTACCGCAAAAGCAAATGGCACCACGGTAGATGCAAAGCCTAAAAACAAAACCGGTGGGTGAATAACCATCCAGTAGTTTTGCAATAATTTGTTTAGGCCATTTCCATCTTTTACAGATGATAAATAATCTGCTTTTAACGGTTGGTTGATATCAAAATCAATATGTAAAGCGGGGGCATTATCTAACACGCCACTTTCTCTCAATAAAATAAATGGATTGGTGCCCATTCGCCAGCCTAAAAAATAAATACCCGTAACCATGGTGGCTAAACAAAACTGTGCAAAGCTGATAACCGACATGACGGGTGCTTCCCATACTTTACCCCACCTAATTATGATAAGCCCTAATATACAATGCCAGAAACTCCAAAGTAAAAAGCTACCCTCTTGCCCTTCCCAAAAGCAGGCTAATAGATATTTAAATTCTAAAGCCCTATTACTATGTTTCCAGGCATAATGATACTCAAAGAGGTGGTTATGTATAATGTAAAATAGAATTGCGAAAATGGAAATGATGGAAACCGTTTCTGCAATAAAAAAAAGGCGGGCTAACTTTTTCCACAAATGTTGTTGTATGTCATCGCTTTCATTAGCGGCTTTAAAATAAGCGAAGGAAGCTGCTAAAGAGGCTACTAATGATAGCACAATAAAAAAATGGCCTAATTGACCGGGCAGCAAATGCTCGCCGGTGTACTGCAATTTAAGAAGTTGAAAACCCATTGCCTTTATTTATTTGTTTTGGCAGTGCCAGGATGAGTGAGGCCTTTTTCTTCAGCGTCTTTATACTTTGAAGGGCATTTTGTTTGAATGTCTTTACATTCGAACAACCCATTTTCGTATTTACCTTTCAAAACTAATTTATCACTCATTTCAAAATTGGGTGGCATGACATTGTGGTACACTACTTTTACAGAACCAGTAGAATCTTTAGCAGTAAATACAAGGTAATTGGGGTTTTTTACCGCATCGTATTCAATGGGGGCTGCCTTATCCAGTTTAGCCATTAGGTGTACAAACTTACCAGGTTTGGCTACTGCCATATCAATAGAATCGTAGGTACTGGTGGTTTTCATAAAAGTAATGAGAACGGCAATAGCTGCAGCAATAATAACGAGCAGCACAATGTGTATCTTCTTCATCTTATCTTTTTAGCTGGGCAAAGGTACTATGTAAAAAGCAATAGCAAATGGTTTGTTTAGCCATTTATGAAATAGTTGCATTTCTGTTATATTAAAATAGCTGATGGGGCAGTCCTTATCTTTGCAAGCATACGCATTACTAGCTAACAAACCTTCAAATTGACAGCACAATATGAATTTTCAGCTTACCGAGGAACAATTAATGATACAACAGGCCGCAAGGGATTTTGCCCGCAACGAGTGCCTGCCAGGAGTAATAGAAAGAGATGAACTCCAAAAATTTCCCAAAGAGCAAATATTAAAATTGGCCGAACTGGGTTTCATGGGTATGATGGTGAAGCCTGAATATGGTGGCGCCGGTATGGATACCATAAGCTATGTACTGGCGATGGAGGAAATAAGTAAGATAGATGCCAGTGTAAGTGTGTGCATGAGTGTAAATAATAGTTTGGTGTGTTATGGATTGCAAGAGTATGGTAGCGAAGAACAAAAGCAAAAATACCTAGTGCCATTGGCGCAGGGCCGTAAAGATGGGGAGCTATACATTGGTGCTTTTATGCTTAGCGAACCTGAGGCCGGTAGCGACGCCACCTCTCAAAAAACTACGGCAGAAGATATGGGCGATTATTACCTGCTAAACGGTACTAAAAACTGGATTACAAATGGTGGAACCGCCTCTGCTTATTTGGTAATGGCACAAACAGATGCTAGCAAAGGAAGTAAAGGTATTAACTGCTTGATTGTAGAAAAAAATTGGCCGGGTGTGGTAGTGGCAGCAAAAGAAAATAAACTGGGCATCCGGGGTAGTGATACTCATACGGTAATGTTTAATGATGTAAAAGTGCCAAAAGCTAATAGAATTGGCGATGATGGATTTGGATTTAAGTTTGCAATGAAAACTTTAGCAGGAGGCCGTATTGGAATTGCCGCTCAAGCATTGGGTATTGCCAGCGGTGCTTTTGAACTGGCAAAAGAATATGCCAAAACAAGAAAAGCTTTTGGTACAGAAATTATGAACCATCAAGCCATTGCTTTTAAACTGGCTGATATGGCCACCAAAATAGAGGCCGCCCGACTACTTTGCTTGAAAGCAGCATGGGAAAAAGATGAACATATAGATTATACTTTAAGCTCATCAATGGCAAAGGTATTTGCATCTGAAACAGCAATGTGGACAGCCGTAGAAGCCGTACAGGTACATGGAGGTTATGGTTTTGTAAAAGAATACCATGTAGAAAGGCTGATGAGAGATGCTAAGATTACACAAATTTATGAAGGTACCAGCGAGGTACAGCGAATTGTTATAAGTAGAAGTATTTTAAAATAAGCTTACAACTTACCGCTGCAAATGTGCAAACAGAGCAATTTGTTTGCACATTTTGTTTTTATTTTACGCATCAAAAACCATTAAGCTTATAAAATGGGTATTAATAAACTGGCATATGAACAATTACTACATCAACTAGCCATTGATGACGTAACCTTAGTAGCGGTATCAAAAACAAAGCCGGTAGAGGCTATTCTTTCATTGTACGAATTGGGCCAGCGAAATTTTGGCGAAAACTATGTACAGGAGTTAATTACAAAAGTGCCCCAATTACCTAGCGATATCAACTGGCACTTCATCGGACATTTACAAACCAATAAAGTAAAGGTAATAGTGCCATTAGTGCAGCTAATTCATGGGGTAGATAGTCCGAAACTATTGAAAGAAATAAATAAAGAGGCGGCTAAGTGCGGTAAAGTAGTTGATTGCTTATTGCAAATGCATATAGCACAGGAAGAAACAAAGTTTGGCTTAAATGAGCAAGAGCTGGAAGACATTATAGAACAAACAAATACCTCACCATTACCGCATGTAAGAATAGTAGGGCTAATGGGGATGGCCAGTTTTACCCAAGATGTTGCCGTGGTGAGAAATGAATTTAAATTCCTGAAAAAGATTTTTGAAAAAACAAAGTTGATGTTAAAAGCTACACCATCATTCCAAACGCTATCAATGGGTATGAGTAGCGATTATGAAACCGCTATTGCCGAAGGGGCAACTATGGTTCGTATTGGTAGCCTGCTTTTTGGCGCTAGATAGAAATGGAATGAAAAATATTACCGAATAGTTGTATTTTTCATTTTCTAATTAATCACCATGAAGCGCTTGTTTTTTTTACTTTTCCTATTTTATTCCTTTGCTAGTTATAGTCAACAAACAAGAGATACGGCACTAAGCCGCTGTCCTGTTTATATAACGGATACTGTTACCGGCAATAATTTTTTTATAGAAGCGAGACCTTGTATAGTAAAAGTTTACAAGAGTGGAGCAAATTTGCGAATAGTAGTAGAGCAAAAAGATCAATTTCTAACCATATTATTTAACACCGGTAAATTAAAAGCTAAAAAGTATACGATTAAAGTAGGCAGTACAGCCAATGATGAAGTAGGCGTGAAATACTCGTTTAAATCAGGCGAACAGGTATCCTATATTGACCTTATAAACGGATCGGTGCTGGCAAAATTTGACAAGGCCAAAAAATTATGGCAAATTAACACCAATGGTTTAATAGCTGATCAAGCAGATAGAGGCGTGAGTTATTATAAGGTAAAAGCAGAGCTTTGGATAAAGTAAAGCGGGGCTGCTAATAATGCATTATTGCTTAGCTACCACGCTGCGAGCCTGTATTTTGTTGTTTACTTACAAAAGAAGGAGCCGAGGGCTTTTGTATAAACTTGGAGTTTTGACCAGTGCCTGGTTTAGCCTTTTTGTCATCTTTTTTCTTTCCTTTCTTATTGTTTTGATTAAGTAACGACATGTTTTTTTTTATAAAGATACTACAAGATTTTTAATCACCATTTCTTAAAGCAAACCATACTCTCCTTATCTTGCGACAAGCTTATGAGAACAAATGATGATACATACCGGCACAAAGGACTTCGAAAGAAATTAGTGGATGGTTTAAAGGAAAAGGGTATTACCAACGAAGCTGTACTTCAAGCCATTGAACAAATTCCTAGGCATCAATTTTTAGATTCAGCATTTGATGAAGTAGCCTACGAAGACCGTGCATTTCCAATAGGCGAAGAACAAACTATATCTCAACCCTATACCGTTGCTTTTCAATCGCAATTATTAGCAATCAAAAAATTTGATAAAGTACTGGAAATTGGCACCGGAAGTGCCTATCAGGCAGTAGTATTAGCCGAGCTGGGCGCTACCGTTTACACCATCGAGCGACAAAAAAAATTATATGATCTTAATAAAAAATTCGACTTATTAAAAAAGTATCCCACAATCAAACTGTTTTATGGAGATGGTTTTGAAGGTTTACCCACCTTTGCTCCTTTTGATAAAGTGATCATAACAGCCGCCGCCCCCGAAATTCCGCAAAAGCTGTTGCAACAAATGAAGCTCGGCGCCACGATGGTTATACCATTAGGTGAGGGAGAGGAGCAAACCATGTTGCGCATGACAAAGCAGGAAAATGGCACGTTATACAAAGAAGAGTTTTCTAACTTCTCCTTTGTACCAATGCTAAAAGGCATTGTAAGGTGAAAAGCTAATGTAGGTAAAACCAAAACACGGTTTCATGAAAACGGATGGATACAGAACCCTGTTTGTTTTAGTTTTAAAATAAAAAAAATGAAAAATTTTGCATTATTCTTTGTTACTTGTTTTTTTATGGCAGGCTTAAAAAGCCAAACATCTTCATTGCCGATTACCACCCATACTACGGCTCCGTTTAGAGATGGTACAAGCAAAAAAATAACAGGGTTTTTGGTAGGGGAAGTGTTAGAGAAAAGTAGTATTAGTGGCAATTCTAAAACCATTAAGTACATCTATAGTAGAAAGGATTCTGTCATTACAATTCATCAGTATACTGAATGGACTTCGCCAGCATCGGGTATGGATGATATTCGCATTTATCAATTTAAAACAGGCAATATCGTAACAGAAGATGGATTTGACAGCATTGACGAAAATGAGGCGGACGAAAGCTATAGCAAACCCTACTTCGGATTCCGTTTTAACGGTAAAGATGATTACGAAATTGGATATGAAGTTTATAATCGATATGATGCGAACAAGCCATCTGAAACAAGAAAATGGTCGAGCGTTAGTATTCAGTCTTTTACGAAAGAAAATATTGAAAAGATGCTTGAAGATATCAAGCTAGTTATTCCTAAGCCGGCAGAGGAGGAGTAATCAATTTATTAATCGCTTTGGCGGTGTCCTGCATTTACCCAGTCGGTAATTTTTTGTTTATCGACTGCGGTTAATGGCGCATTGGGCGCCTCGGGCATAGGTGATGGGCTGTTATCTACAGCCCTTACTTTTATTCTATCCCAGCTACTAATTATAGCAGCATCTGTATCAAAGTTTTTTCCGCCGCTCTGCCCACCATTTAAATGGCAAGGGCCGCAGTAGCCACCACCGGCACCACTACCGCTAATAAGCTGCTTTACCAATGCATATTTAGGTCCATAGTTGGGTATAGTAATTTGTGCAGTATCTGTACATCCTTTACTATTCTTTACCGTTATTACATAATTGCCTGGCGAAAGATTGAAAAAAGTAGGTGCATTTTGAAAGCTGTTATTATTTAACTGGTAACTGATCGTATCGCCCACCGGAAAGCTAATGATAATGCTGCCATTATTGGCTGTACCTACCGCTGGAGTTTTAATGTACTGCACATCATAATTAACACCTGTACAGGGATTAGGGGGTGCGTCTTTTTTATTACAAGAAAGATAAACAACGGGAAGTAAAGCGAATACGACGATTTTTTTCATTCCACAATTTAATCTATTATCATAAAAAAAACTACCTGACCCTCAGGTAGTTTTTTAGTTTTATTTTAGTCAAAATTATTGTACCCTAGTTGGCCATGCTAACTGTATGTCTGTATCACCTTTTGTAATCGCATCTCCAGCCGCCTTTACACCAGGCTTATGCTTTAAGGTAATTGTTACATTACCTGTACTGGCCGTGCCAGTGGTCCAGGTAGAGGTTAATCCCAATGGTAAACCAGCAGCATCGTTATTTAAATTAGATATAGTAACATTTGCGCCACTGGTTACATAGTATATTTGATGATCGTTGCCTTCATTAGAAACTTCTGTTGTAATATCTTCCACAGGGCTCACACTTTCATTAAGCAATGCGATAGACATATTGTATGATTTAGAGGGGGCTAATACAATGTCGTTAAAAACGGAAGGAGCAGCTCCGCCTTCTCCATCAAGATCTTTAAAAGTAAAGGTAGAAACAGTTCCGGCACCACCTACTTCTGTAAAGGTTAATCGAACTGTGGTAATTAGTTCTTCTTCATTTGGCTCTTCTGCATCTTTTTCGCAGCCGCTTAGTAGTGTACCTACCATTAAAAGTGCAAGTGCAAATTTTGAAAATGATTTTTTCATTTGTTTTTATTTTTTGGGTTATTGTTTACAGCAAAGGGAACTTTTATACGGATGGCAATATAGCGCCCCATTTCGTCGGCATAGTACCTGAATGCATTCATGTAATCTCGATACACATGATTAAGTAAATTAGAGGCGGAAATAATAATGCTATAATCTTTTCGGTGCAGTGAAAGTGTAGTGCCTACTTCTGCTCCCAATAAAAAATATGCCTGTGGGGGTGGTGCATAATCGGCCGCATAATAAATGCTGCCATCTGGTCTGGAAATTTCTATGGGTCCCGTTTTAGGAATCCTTTTTTGTTGATTAACGGCCTGGGCTGTTAATCGCATATACGTTTCTTTAAAAAGGGTACGATTGTTAAAGGTGTAAGTTACTTCTCCTTGATAACGGTCTGCCGGCATTTGAATAAGCCATTCATCCGTTCTTTTATTCATTGCTCTTAAAATGGATGTTTTTGTATTAACTTGTAGATGATGGGAAACATTATAACCTAACGAAACATCAAAGCCATACAGCGCAGCATTTGTTTGGCTAAATATAAATGCAGGAAATGCACCACGTATCGTTAGTTGTGGCGGATAGGAGGGTTGAAGAAAAATAAAATTTTTAATATATTTAAAATAAGCGCCGGTTTCTATTGTCCACTTTTCGGCATTAATATTTAATTCGCTTAAAAATGTATTGGCTCTCTCTGGTTGTAAATTCGCATTTCCTTTTTCTATTCTAGCAGCGCCATGGTGCAATCCATCACTGTACAATTCGTTTACGTTAGGAGAACGCCAAGCAGTAGAAGCGTTTAAACTTAATTTCGTAGTAGAATTAATTACATAAGCGGCACCAAGGCTACCCGATAAACTACTATAAATGCCAGAAGAAAATCGATTGCCGGCATTATCTGT
Source organism: Bacteroidota bacterium (assembly GCA_039796695.1). Taxonomy (GTDB): domain Bacteria; phylum Bacteroidota; class Bacteroidia; order Chitinophagales; family Chitinophagaceae; genus JJ008. The sequence continues at coordinate 112,527 of JBDKJF010000001.1, read as the reverse complement.
AGTGTTAAAAATTTTTCTGTAATCATAACGCATTCCATACTCTATGGCCCATTTGCTAATGGTCCATTTATTGGTAATAAAGCCTCCTCCATTAACAGACTGATAGTTGGGTATAAATAGGCGGCGGCTATATTGGTTATCTTGAAAAGAACCAACAAGACCAACCGTGCCTTTCATTTTTTTATGGCCAAAGTAATCCCATATAATATCTAAGCCTGCTGTAGCGATTGATAAATCCAATTGCGGCACATCCTCGCTGCTTTGAAAGCGTTTTTTATCATACTCAAGCCGGTTATTATATTGAAAAGAGGCCGTAACATTTATACGACCTATGGCCCCGGTTGAAAGTAATGTTTTTGATTTTAGCAAATGGTGCTGCACTTTTTGATAGGGCCTATCTATGCGATAGGTAAATCCTACATTGGTTATGTAATCGGGTGGAGTAGTACTGTTAATCGCCGTCATCAAATCGGTTAAGTTGCCTATATGTGCACCAGAAAAAATTCCCAGTTTAGTATTAAACTGACTGTAAAAAAGCTCCGAGCTCCAATTAGTTTTTTTATAACCTACCGCCGCAGAAAAATTATATTCTTCTAGTCCACTATTATCTAACCAATATTGGGGCGTTTTACTATTCCCGCCTTTTTTAATTGTGCCTTGTAATCTCCAGCTAATGGCGTTGTTTTTTGTAAGGTTGCCATCAAGAATACCAGCTATAGAAAGTTGTCGGTTGTTGCTAAAAGCAGCTACATTTACTTCGCCACCTATACCTGGGACTAGTCGAAGTAGTTTTGGTTCTACTAATACTACACCGCCAATTGCATCTCCACCATATCTAATAGTACCCGCTCCTTTTATCACCGAAATTCTACTGGCTAGGTTAGCATCAATTTCTGGTGCATGTTCATTTCCCCATTGTTGCCCTTCTTGCCTTATACCATTATTAATAATTAATACACGGCTACTATGCAGTCCATGTATAGCAGGTTTGTAAATATTAGTACCGGTTTGTAAAAGGCTCACTCCAGGTATATTCTTAATCGTTTCTCCAAGCGATAAACCTTTTAAAGCATCTAATTGAGCCCCTTTTATTTCTGTAGGGTTAACCACATTAATGTTGTGCGACATTACTTTTACTGCCTCTAATTGGTTAACTGCGTGTGGCAGTTCGTACCATTTTTCATAGTCATCATTTATGTGAATGTGGGTAAGGAGAGGTTGGCAACCCACATGTGAAATGATAACATCATAATGTCCTGCACAAAGCCCTTTTATCATAAAATTACCATTGCTATCTGTAAGGGCTTTTACGCCTACATCTTTCAATGTTACTACCGCCCCTTTTAATATTTCTTTGGTATCACCATCGGTTATTTTTCCAGCATATTGAAGGGTGCATTGCGATTGCAAGGACAGACTTATAAACACACTTACCAGTAAGGTGGTGATACGTATTAACATAAATAAATGAATTGCGGCTTAAAATAGCCAAACGAAAAAATAAAAGGACACTTACAATAGCGTACTTTAATTAGCCAAACAAAAGGGGATATACAGTCAATGACTATAATAAACAAGGTGGGCCCTTGTTTTCGACTAGATGTAGGCAACTAAGATTAGGGCTAGCATGCCATATTGCAATGGGATTTGTATGAGCTACCTTAATAATAGTATCATCTGGGGGAACAATTAACTCGCCATCTGCTGCAAAATTATATTCGCATATGCTGCATTCTTTATGAAATGAGGAGCATTGTAGTTTTTTTACCACGCTATCATTGTGGTGATGGGTGGCTTTTAAAACCAACGCATGCATACACAACAATAGGAAGAAGAAAGCCACGCCTTTCCTTATATTTAGTAGCGAGATGCTCATTAAAACAAAAGTAAGTATTTTTTTGCAACAACGATTCATTTATTTCGTACTGCCATTTTTGTTGCACAGTGCTCAATTTTTTTCATAAATTTTTTTCGAAAGTGATTTATATGTCAATACACTTTTTGGTAAGTATGAAATAATATCGAGGTATGGCTTGATATTTATTGACAATAATTTGTAGGTTGAGAGTGGGATAATAATACCAGGCAAATTGTGAACCCGGCCAAGATTTTACTGGGCGAGTAAAATATTTTTTATACAATGAAGATGTTTTGTTGACTATTTCATCCGTAAATAATTTTTGTGTGCTGCCTTTTGCATGTATGCGAAAGGTATTGAAAACGGTAATGTGTGAAAGGGTAGGTTCTTTATCACCCCATCCAAGGTAAAGTATATCGTTTCGTTTATTACCCAACGAATCGGTATCATAAATATAAGTGCTAAACATAATAGAATCTTTGAAAGGATTATCTATAATGTTCCAAGAGCGATGGTCAACTGTTAAGGCCGGATTTTTTAATAATACTTCTTTAGCCTCCGCCTTTGTCATGCCAAGATAAAAACCATACACACTTACCTTAGCCCCATTTAATTGATTGGCGGAAACAACATCCACAAATGCCATGTCTAGTTTTTTGGGTGATTGTGCCCAACTTAAAATAGGCCAGCTATATAAAACGAAAAGCAGAATTAATTTTAACATAACGTAAATATATTTTTTTACATCAAGTATTCCTTAAAACAACCCTAATAAATGGGCTAGCTAAAAATGAATACTATATCTAGCAACCCACGTTTACCAATAATAATATATTTTTTTTTAAACGCAGCAGCTTACAATAGTTATGCCTATCGGTGCTTTTGGGAATGCTGATAAGCAACAAAAAAAAATATGTAGGGCTTGTATAATTAACCATGCCACTTGTAGTGTTAAGTTGTACATACTTCTTAGTTATTGAAAATGGTTATGTCAATTTTTCAAATAACTCCTATTTTTACTAGCCTTAAAGATTAATAATTTACAATGGAGAAAGATTACATTATAAGATATGCGGTAGCTGCCGATGCTTCCAAAATTGCGGATATAAGCCGTAAAACATTTAATGAAACTTTTGGTTTTCTTAATACAAAGGAGAATATGGATTTGTTTATGCGAACACAATTCGCAAAAGAAGTATTAATGCAAGAGGTGTACGATGCAGCCAATATTTATATTGTAGCCGAGGAAAACGGCGAACTCTTGGGATATGTTAAGTTAAAAACAAATAGTACTAAAGAGGAACTGAAAGGAAAATTAGCCATTGAAATAGCTCGCATTTATGTATTAAATGCCTGCTTAGGTAGCGGTATAGGGCCCGCACTTATGCGCAAGTGTATTTTTACTGCAAAAGATATGAAGTGCGATACGATATGGCTAGGTGTATGGGAAAAAAATCCCCGTGCGATAGCCTTTTATGAAAAATGGGGATTTGAAAAATTTTCTGAACATGACTTTACATTGGGTCAGGATGTGCAAAAGGACTGGTTAATGAAGAAAGAACTGAATTAATCGTAACTTTCTGTTACAAAACTTAGCCCATGCCACGGATACTACCTATTCTTTTTTTACTTTTATTTGCTCTAACATTATTGGCACAGGATAAAAAAATAGTCGTACGTATCCTTCAAGAAGAGTCGGTATTACTTAGCGATTTTCAAGATGTAATACAATTGAAAAAAAAGCCGTTTAAGTTTCAGGTGTTATTGCAAAATGTAGAAGGAGTTTTTGTATTTGCAAGTAGCCGCGACTCCGTATATCGATTTACTGAAACCGGCCCTATTCGAGATTTTAAATACTTGCCGCTACTACAATTAGAAGAAGATGCCTACAATGAAAACAAAGCTTTGAATGTGTCTGAAGTGGGATGGTCGTATTGGTTTTTTAAGCCCGATGCTCCATGGCACCCTTTTTCTCGCAAAACAATTAAGGTAGATGCTACTACCGTACTTTGCACCAAGACCGTAAAACAGTTAAACGATATTTCAACCGCTAAAATGATTCGGCTGAAAGATGTAGAAGGCCCTCTTTACCTTTTATTTGTAGGGATAGAGGATTACGATGCAATTGGCAATCCTTCTAAAGAGTTAATGCGTCGCAAACTAAAAATTGAATGGAAAAATGAGGAGTAAATTAATTAACATTAAAAGCCTCATTAATACTCGTACTACTAATGAACTGTTACGAGGGCGGGCGCTTCAACATTTGCCCGTTATTGATAATGCCTTCCTAATTATTGAAGCGGGAGTTATAACAGCATTTGGAAGCATGGTAAGCGATAGCACTACGGCAACTCAATTTGATGAAATAATAGATCTATCAGGACAAATGGTATTACCCTGCTGGTGCGATTCACATACTCATTTGGTGTTTGCGGCTAGCAGAGAAAATGAATTTTTAGACAAACTAAATGGATTGACTTATGCGGAAATAGCCGCAAAGGGCGGCGGCATTCTACACTCTGCCCAAAAAATTTGTGAAGCCAATGCCGCTACCTTATTAAAAACAGCCTTAAATCGTTTGTACGAGTTAATACAATTAGGCACCGGCGCTATTGAAATAAAAAGCGGTTATGGCTTATCGGTAGAAGGGGAGCTGAAGATGCTAAGGGTAATAAAAAATTTAAAATCAATAGCACCTATACCCATTAAAGCTACTTTTTTAGGAGCGCACACCTATCCATTGGCTTATAAAGAAAATCATCAAGGTTATATTCATTTATTAATCAATGAAATGTTGCCCGTAATTGCACAGGAAGGTTTAGCAGATTATGTAGATGTTTTTTGCGAAACAGGTTTTTTTTCGCCCGATGAAACCGAACAAATTTGTAATGCAGCAATAAAATATGGGCTTACACCTCGTCTACATGTAAACCAATTAAATTCCATAGGTGGGGTAGAAGCGGGTATAAAAGTAAATGCAATAAGCCTTGACCATTTAGAAACACTTACCCAACAAGATATTAATTTATTAAGTGGCCAAACTTCATTGCCCGGGTATAAGCCTTGGCAAGGTATTAGTACCCTGCTACCAACCGCAGCCTTTTTTTTACGCATGCCTTTTCAACCCGCTCGTCAATTAATTGATGCAGGTTGTGCAGTGGCATTAGCTTCCGATTATAATCCCGGCTCATCCCCATCTGGTAATATGAATTTGGTTGTGGCAATGAGTTGTATACAAATGAAAATGCTGCCACAAGAAGCCATTAACGCTGCTACCATTAACGGTGCTTACGCTTTGCAGTTACAGGATGAGGTAGGTAGCATTATGGTTGGTAAAAAAGCTAATCTAATCATCACCAAACCTATCCCTTCTATCGCTTATATGCCCTATGCTTTTGGAAACAATTTAATAGACAAAGTAATGATTAGTGGCGAATGGGTATAATTTAATCTTTTATTAGCCTTTGCATCCCTACTACATCCACGCAGTTGTTGTACTTTCGAAAAAGATGAAAACTAACAGCCGTAATAAATTAAACTTTTTTGAAGAACTTATTTCGTTCAACACCATTGTATCGCCTACCAATAAGCAAGCAGGGTTGCAGTTGCTTACTGCACTATTTGCGGCTATAAGACCCGGTAGTAGATTTGAAAAAAAAACGGCTGAAGAAAATTTACAACTGGCTACCCACTACATTAAAAATAATAGGGTGGTTAAAGCCAATATTCAACACGCTGTGTTATCGCAACTTTCTGGTGCACAACTAACGCCGGCTTTTACAGAAAGCGGTATTCCTTTGGCTCGTGGTTTTTGGCAGGAGTTAGCCAATCGTTTAAAACATAAAATACTTCCACAATTACAAAGTGAACATGATTTTTTATATGTAATTAATTGTGTTTTTTATAAAAAATCGGATGTTGTATGGGTAGAAAGTATAGCCACACAAACATGGGTAAATTTTTTTGAAGAGGTTAGCGATGGGTTTAGTGGCCATAGTGTTACTGTACGTTCCGAGTTGGTACATTCATTGAGAATTCTTTCCTATCAAGCTGCGCAATTAGGATTAGAAAAAGAAATAGAAGATTACTTGCCTCCCGAAATTGATTATTACCATTCTCCCTTTTTATCGCAAAATGATACCGTAAAAACATTGATACACCAGTTGGGCGATGCCAACAGCAGCACATCGATTAGCCAAACTGCACAAGATTTAAAAAACCAAATTCTTAAGGGCTACCAATTAATTAATTATATAAGAGAGAAACATGTGGAAAGAGGCGCAAGCTTACAACAAACCTATTTATTACTAATACTAAGTAATAGACTGCAGCGTATGCAGTTAGTTTTAGATGTGTTAGATGGCGATAGTCAATTTGATACGGGTCGGTTTGTAGCCTTATTTAAATTACTTATTCGGTTAGAAAAAAGGAAAAATAGTATTCGGGAATTTTTATCACAAGGAGCTGGCTATTTAGCATATCAAATTGCAGAACATAAAGGGTCAAAGGGGCATCAATATATTACTACTACAAGAAAAGAGTTTTATAAAATGATACGCTCTGCCATGTGGGGTGGATTCATTATTTCAATTATTGCGATTATTAAAAATTTAATTGGCAAATTAAAACTGGCGCCTTTTCCACTAGGCTTTTTGTTTAGTGTAAATTATAGTGCAGGGTTTATTTTAATAGAAGAAACCAAATCTACCTTAGCTACTAAGCAACCAGCCTTTACCGCTAGTGCCGTTGCAAGCTCACTCGATAGCAAAAAAATTGGCGAACCGAATATAGAAGCGCTCGCAAAAACGGTAGCTAAAGTTTCACGAAGTCAAATTGCTTCTTTCTTTGGTAATTTAGTAATTGTGTTTCCGCTTACGTTTATACTAGCATGGCTATATCATCTTGTTACAGGCCATAAAATTACAGAAGGCGAAGCGGCATTCAATCTTTTAAAAGCACAACATCCTTGGCGAAGTCCGGCTTTATTATACGCTAGTTTTACAGGTTTCTTTTTGTTTGTAAGCGGTATTATAGCCGGATATTGGCAAAATAAAATACAGTATAGTAGAATTAAAGAACGGCTGCAGCAACATCCTATATTAAAATTGTCGTTTTCCCCACAAAGGCTAGAGAAGTGGGGGAGGTATATGGAAAAAAATTTTGGTGCCTTAGTGGGTAGTATAGCGCTTGGATTTTTTTTAGGCTTTGCGGGTGTAATGGTACAAATTATTGGTATACCGTTTGACATACGGCATATTACCATTTCGGCTGGTAATACTTCTATTGGTGCATATGGTTTAGGTATTAATCAGGTGCCACCGTTTTTTTTATTGGCGGTATTGGCTGGAGTTTTATTAATTGGCTTTGTTAACTTTTTAGTAAGTTTCTCATTGGCTTTTATTGTAGCCGTAAAATCAAGAGGTATTCATTTAAGCCAATATCCAAAATTATTTCGCAAAGTAGGTCGTTATTTTTTTACCAATACAAGGGAGTTTTTTCTACCGAGGGGTATTCAAAAAGAGGTTATTCATCGCCCACTTACGGGTAATCAATAAGCTAAACTGTTATGATGGTTTTATAAAGTTTACCTTAAATTTGTGTTTCCCCCAACGGGTTGTACTATGAACGAACTTCTCCTGGTTATCCTTGCATATTTAATTGGCAGTATTCCTACGGCTGTTTGGATAAGTAATTACTTTTTCAATATTGATATAAGAGATTATGGTAGTGGCAATGCGGGTGCTACAAATACATACCGTATATTGGGCCCCAAGTGGGGTACTATTGTAATGATCATTGATATGCTGAAAGGGGTTGTAGCGGTTAAGTTTGCACTTTTATTACCCGAATATGCAGATAGTGAAGTGCCATTACAAAACTTGCAAACTATATTAGGTATGGCTGCAGTTACAGGTCATATTTTTCCTATCTGGGCCGATTTTAGAGGTGGAAAAGGCGTGGCTACACTCTTTGGTTTGGTACTGGGCATATCTCCATGGACGGCGCTTAGTTGTGTGGGTATTTTTTTACTTGTACTTTATTTAACTCGATTTGTATCCCTAAGTTCAATATTAGCGAGTGTAGCTTTTCCGGTTTTTATTTTGGTAATATTTAATGTGGATAATCCTATCTATAGAGTATTTGCAATTGCGGTGGCTTTAATGGTATTATTAACGCATCAAAAAAATATAGGCCGTTTGTTAAAAGGGGTAGAAAGCAAAGTGCCTATTTTAAAATATCGAGATCGTAGGCGGCAGCGTAAAAAAAACGATGCAAGCAGGTAATGATTAAGCGCTGAAGAATGAAAGAGTTTTGCTAATGTTTCTTGCTTACTACCAACGTAGTTTATACTTTCAACGTCATTCAAAAAAATAAAAATGGTAAAAAAAATCGCTTCGTATTTATTGCTATCCTTAGTGCTGGTAGCTTGTCAAAAAAATCCGCTAACTGGAAAAAGTCAGTTTACCCTTATTCCTGAAACTACATTAATGGCGATGGCCAATCAGGAATACCTTACTTTTTTATCAAGCAGTAAAGTGGTGGCTTCTACAAGCAATAGAGATGCAGAAATGGTAAAAAGAGTAGGCAATCGTATTATTAAAGCCGTTGAAACTTACTATGCAGAAAAAGGGGCTAGTAATTTTCTTGCAGATTTTAAATGGGAAGTAAACCTTGTGGATGACAAAACCGTAAATGCATGGTGTATGCCTGGCGGTAAAATTGTGGTTTATACCGGTATTTTGCCTATTACACAGAATGAGGCGGCCTTAGCTGCGGTAATGGGCCATGAGGTTTGCCATGCATTATTACGACATGGAAACCAACGAATGAGTAGTGGATTAGTACAGCAATTTGGTGGTGTAGCCTTGCAAGTAGCGTTAGCAAATAAACCACAAGAAACACAAAATTTATTTATGACTGCTTATGGTGTAGGTTCTGCCGTAGGCGTAATGTTACCTTTTTCTCGTAAGCATGAATTACAGTCAGACCAATATGGCCTTTTGTTTACCGCTATGGCAGGCTACAATCCTAACGAGGCTATAGGTTTATGGGAAAGAATGGAAAAGGCATCTAATGGCCAAAAGCCACCCGAATTTTTAAGCACCCATCCATCTGAAGGAAGAAGAATTGAAGAAATAAAAGCATTTATGCCCGAAGCAATGAAAGTTTACAAGCCTATTAGTAATTAATAACTTATTGAAAATTAGGTACAAGTCCTGCCGTTATACGTTAGCGGCAGGATTTTTATTTGCCCGTGTTAATTTCATACGTAATTTTCGTACCTTTGCCGTCCACCTGTTTTGAGAAATCTGTGGATAACCACAGAATTACCCCCTAAAACAAAATTCTAAGTATGTCGCAAACTGTTTTTGAAAAGTTACAACTAGCAGACGAAAAGAATCTTTTAATTCAGGGGCTTCCATCCTCTATCGAAAAGCAATTCAGTAAACTATCCTTTGCAAAAAACATGACCCCGCTTTTAAAAAGCAGGAAAATTGATTTTGCATTGGTATTCGCCGTTAGCGAAAATCAGCTGAATGGTATTTTAGGAGATGTAATGCCTTCTTTAAAAGATGGTTCAAAATTTTGGGTAGCTTATCCCAAAACCACTTCAAAAATTGTAACCGACCTTAACCGCGAAGCAAGCTGGAATAAGCTTACGGCTGGGGGTTATGAAAGTATTGAGCGGATTGAGCTTGACCATGTATGGAGCGCCATGCGATTCGAAAAAGGCGATGAAGGCCGTGATGCCGAACTAGCCCATTCTCGTAAAAGAGAAGCAGTATCCATGGCCGATTAAAATGATTGTGAAAAAGATTGAGGCCCGCTTTCTATAAAGAAGCGGGCCTTTTTTATTTCATCATTGTTTTGAAATTATTTTATCCCTAATTTGAATTTCTATATTCTATCGGTGATACGCCTGTTTTTTGCTTAAATAGCCTTGTAAAATGTTGTGGATATTTAAAGCCTAAATCGTATGCTATTTCACTAATGGATTTGTTTATATTAAAAATTCGTTCTTTCGCTACATCTATTATTTTACTCTGTATATAATCTTGTGCAGTTTTGCCCGATTCTTTTTTAATCAAATCGCCGAAGTAGTTGGCAGAAAGATGTAATTGAGCGGCACAAAAAGCTACGGAGGGCAAACCGCGGCTCGGAGTAGTTTCCGTTTTATAATAATCGTTAAGCAACGATTCAAATTTTTCTAAAACGCCTTTGTGTGCTACATCTCTAGTAATAAACTGCCGATCGTAAAAACGAATACAATAGTTTAACAGTAATTCGATAGTAGATACGATTAGCATTTTGCTATGCTTGTCAATGTTTTGTTCTAACTCGTATTGTATTTTAGTCAAACAATCAAGAACTAGTTGTTTTTCTTTTTCAGAAAGGTGTAAAGCTTCATTCACATCGTATGAAAAAAAAGAATAGTCCTGTATTTGTTTACCCAGCGATGTACCCTTAATTAAGTCTGGATGAAAGAGCAGGGCCCACCCTTTAGGTACTACTGTTTTAGATGTTGGTGGAATACCAACTACTTGGCCTGGTGCTATAAATACTAAAGTTCCTTCCTGATAGTCGTAGTAATGGCGACCGTATTTTAACTCTCCACAGTTCAATTCTTTTAGAAATACCGCATACACTCCAAAATTGAGGGTGCTTGTTTGAATGGGCGTAGTGTTAGTTACCTCAATTACCGAAACCAATGGATGAAGTGTTTTTACACCTCTCAATTTATTATAAGTATCCACTTGGTTTAATTGAATAATTTCTTCCATAGCCTACTTTTTGGCTTTAAAACTACTTATTTTATTATGTATAATAACAATGCTAAGTACTAATCGGTAATAATGGTATAAAAACCTGTAACATCGATAAATTATAATGATGAAAAAAAGGCAGATTTGTATAATAAAATATTAAAATTTAAAATGATACTATTAAAACGCCTCCACCATTATTATTTTTTTTGTCGTATTTTTTTATTCACTTGTGTGTTTTTCTGTTACTTTCCAATGGTACAAGCACAAACAGCTGATAGTACTATAAAAAAAAGCAGTACCTTTTCTGGTTCTTTTGGAGTATCCAGTAATGGATTTTCTATTGTTCCTACTTTTTCTTTAAATAGTCCTGCCAGTATGACGTTGCTCTCCTGGCGAAAAAATAAATTCAGCTTTGATCCAGATATTCGCTTAACGCCCAATGCAAAAAAAGGAAGTATGGTTTTTTGGCTTAGGTATCATGCCATTACCACTCCTAAATACAGGCTACGCTTAGGTGCGCACCCCGCCATGAATTTTCAGCAGCGAGATATAACGGTTAATGGATCTACTACTACTATTTCTCAAATGCGGCGCTTTCTGGCTTGGGAGGTAGCTAATGATTATAAAATAAATAAATACTTAAGTGCAGGCATTTATTACTTGCAAGGTAATGGTTTGCAAAAGGATGGCGCCCGTACTACGCATTTTGTTGCACTTAATACGAGTATTGGTTCTATTAAATTAATAAAAAACGTTAGCCTGGCCATTAACCCTTCCATTTATTATTTGTATTTAGATGGTAAAGAAGGTCGTTACGTTTCTGGTGCTATTGTTTTATCGCATACAAAATTGCCTTTTACATTACAGCATGCTTTTAATAAAACATTATCATCTAACATTCCGGGCAATAAAGATTATATGTGGAATTTATCGGCCCATTATCATTTTAAAAGAACGTATCGGAAAGTGTAAACATTTCACTAAAATAACAACGCAACAAAAATATAAAATGAAAAAGAGTATGCCTATGTTGCTTTTACTGGTAGGTATGATGCAACTTACAAATGCCCAACAAAAATTAGCAACTACATCACCTTCAGAAGAACAGCTGCTTAGCCTTTCATTAAAAAAATGGCAATGGATGGCTTAAAAAAATACCGATTCTTTAAATGAACTTTTTCATGAAAAATCAATGTATGTGCACATGGGTGGCAGCTGGGGAAAAGAGCAGGAGGTTAACATTATCAAAAATCGAGGTATTTGGTACAAAAAAGTGGAAGTACTTAATGCGTCTGTAAACATTATGGGCACTACCGCGGTTCTGCTAAATAGTATTAACTTACAGGCAGTAGTGGGTAGCAATGAGGTTACTAATCCTTTTATGGTTACTGAAGTATATGTAAAGGAGAACGAAAAATGGATGTTGGCCTCATTATCCTTTACTAAATTACTTACACCTACAGAGGTGAAATAGTAATGCCTGTATAAAATTATTTTAAGCCCTTGTTTTTTAAAACCTACTACAAAGATTTTTTTATGGCACACACAAAAACCTCAGTACAAAGAAGGTCGTTTTTAAAAGCAACAGTACTTGCTGGCGGTGGGTTGATGATGAACCTATCTTGGTTGCCATCTTTTGGGCAAATTAGCAGCGATAAAAAAGAGAATAACTCCGATGTATGGGTTGAAATAAACGGGTTTATAAAAATTACACCCGATAATGTGATAAGAATATTGAACCCCAATCCTGATTTCGGGCAAAATGTAATGACCTCGCTGCCCATGATAGTGGCAGAGGAATTAGATGCTGATTGGAAAACGGTAGTAGTGGAGATGGCGCCTCATAATGCAAAACTAGGGCCGCAGTTTACAGGCGGTAGTAACTCTGTGCGGATGTACTGGAAACCTTTACGTGAAGCGGGCGCTAAGGCCCGTCAAATGTTAGTACAAGCAGCAGCACAATTATGGAAGGTACCTGCAGCAGAAATTACTACTGGTGCTTCTATGCTTTATCATAAAAAAAACGGTATATCAGCCACCTATGGCAGCGTGGCTTCAATAGCGGCAACTTTACCTGTTCCCGAAAAAGTAAAGTTAAAAGATGTAAATGATTTTAAAATTGTAGGTAACTCTCAACAAAATGTAGAAGGATTAAAAATAGTAACCGGAACTCCGCTATTTGGTATGGATTACAAACAACCGGGCATGTTGATTGCTATGATTGTACATCCACCAGCCTTTGGCAAAAAATTGCACTCATTCGATGCCACTGAAACTTTAAAAATGCCTGGAATAAAAGATGTATTTAGTTTAAAATTATATAGCGATGATTATGAACAGGCAGGTTTCGACACACGATCATTTAATGACTTATTAGTGGTTGTGGGTAGTAGTACATGGCAGGTAATGGAAGCTCGAAAAAAAATAAAAGTAAGTTGGGAGCAAGCCGGCGAAAAAAAAGAAACGGTAAATGGTTTTTCTGGAAAGAAAGAAGTGCTAATACCCTCGGCATTGGAAAGCACTTCCAAACAATTAAAGTTGATGCAAGAATATGCTGCAAAACCGGCTGAAGAATTAAGAAAAGATGGTGACCCAGAAACGGCTTTTAAAAATGCGGCACAAATTATTGAACGTACCTATACGGCTCCTTTTTTGGCGCATAACTGCATGGAGCCAATGAATTTTTTTGCAGATGTTACTACTGAAAAAGCATTAGTAGTAGGCCCTTTACAGTCGCCAGGGTGGATACAGCCTACATTGTCCAAAATATTAAACTTGCCTGCAGATAAAATCGAAATTAAAATGACTCGTATGGGTGGTGGCTTTGGGCGTAGGGCTTATGGCCACTACATTACAGAAGCTGCATTGATATCAAAAAGAATAAAAGCGCCCATTAAATTAGTTTATACTCGTGAGGATGATATGACTTATGGTATCTATCGGCCTATGTACACCGCAACATATCGTGCCACATTGGATGAGCATAAAAACTTAATAGCCTTTCATGTAAAAGGTGGTGGTATACCCGAACACCCTGTACATGCCAATCGATTTCCGGCGGGAGCGGTAGATAATTATTTAGCAGAAGGATGGCAGATAGCCTCTAACATTACCATTGGTGCTTTTAGAGCACCTCGCTCTAACTTTAATGCGGCAGCAGAACAGTCTTTTTTGGATGAGCTTGCAGAAGCCATGGGTCAAGATCCCATAGATTTTCGCTTGGCATTATTAAAGAAGGCAAAAGAAAATCCTGTTGGTAAAAACAATGATTATGATGCGGATCGGTATGCTGGTGTGTTAACCTTATTGAAAGAAAAAGCTGGATGGGGAAATTCGGAGAATAAAAAATACAGCCGCGGGGTGGCGGCTTACTTCTGCCATAATTCTTATGCCGCACATGTGGTAGATATGGTAATTAAAAACGGGCAGCCATATGTAGAAAGAGTTTTTAGTACGGTAGATTGTGGTATTGTTATTAATCCAGATGCGGCAACAAATATGGTGCAAGGTGCGGTGGTAGATGGAATTGGTAATGCCTTTTACGGTGGGTTAACACATGTGGATGGCGCGGTGCAGCAAACTAATTTTAATAATTACCGTATGATACGGATGCATGAGGCACCCAAAAAAATAGAAGTAACTTTTGTTGATAATGATATTGACCCCACCGGATTGGGAGAACCCCCTTTTCCACCTGTATTTGGTGCGGTGGCCAATGCCTTATATCAGTTAGAAGGTAAAAGAAAATATCAACAACCTTACGGTTTGCAATTAACTAATCCTCGTGGATTTTAATCAATCATTTTTTATTTTTTGAACATGATAAAAATCAATATCAATAAAAAAAAATACGAAGTAGAAGTAGATCCAGATACACCATTACTTTGGGTGCTGAGGGATAACTTGGATTTAGTGGGTACTAAGTATGGTTGTGGTGTAGCACAGTGCGGTGCCTGCGTAGTACACTTGAATGGAGAAGCTGTACGTTCCTGTGTCACAAAAGTAAGCCGTGCCGATGGGCAAAAGGTTGTAACCATAGAAGGATTATCTGAAAAGGGCGAGCATCCACTGCAAAAAGCATGGATGGAGTTAGATGTGGTGCAATGCGGATATTGCCAGGCAGGGCAGATTATGTCGGCGGCTGTGTTATTGCGGGAAAATAAGAATCCAACAGATGCTGATATCGATGCTTCTATGGCAGGAAATATTTGTCGCTGCGGAACCTATTTACGCATACGTGAAGCCATCAAATTGGCAAGTGAAATACAGCGAAAAGAAAAGCTAAAGTAAAAAAACGGCCATGTCTTCTCAATAATTAATTATTGTTATGAAAAAAACGATTACTGTTATATTCATCATTGTTGCCGTTACGGTTGTAATGAGCTTTAGTTTCAAAAACAACATTACCAATAAAATTGATAAAGAAATTATTGGAAAAGACAGCATAACCTCTGTAAAGGCATTTGCAGAGGTATATAAAGTTTTGATGAGCCCTCGATGTATGAACTGTCATCCTTCGGGTGATGTGCCGCTACAAGGAGATGATAGCCATTTGCACAGTATGCTGCCGCAGCGTGGAAAAGATGGTATGGGTGTGTATGCGATGAAATGCACCAACTGTCATCAGCCTACTAACTTAGATGGAATGGCCAAACCACCAGGGGCTGCAAATTGGCATTTGCCACCGTCCAATATGAAAATGGTTTTTCAGGGAAGAACAGCAAGTCAGCTAGCCAAGCAATTGGTGAACCCTAAAACAAATGGTAATAAAACATTGCAGCAATTAAAACTTCATGCGGATGATGGATTAGTATTAGCCGCCTGGAAAATGGGAGAGGGCCGTACACCACCACCGTTAACGCATGCTGAATTTAAAAAAGCATGGATTACCTGGATCGATAAAGGGGCGTATGCACCGAAAGCAAAATGATTTTATATAGTAAAAAAAATATTTGTTTGCATTGAATTTTAACTACATAACCGTTTCATAAACCTTACCATTTGATTGCTTTTGATCTCACTATTTAAGCCGTTAGGTATAAAATGTTTTGTTGCAATTGCCTTCAATCGTACAAAAACTTCGCTAAAGCTTTGTTTAAAATTAAAACTCAATTATTACCCCAATAGTAGGGGTTACAAAGGGATCGTCGTTTTTAACCCGTGTGGGAATGGCATTGCTTCCATCTGGTTTTATGTTCAATCCATCGGTGGTTTCAAAAGCAGTGTTGGAAGCATTTCTTTTAAAAGTGTATTCTGGTATTGCAGGGTTTTTGGCTACATACCAATTGGATACGTCTAAAAATAAATCAATTGTAGTTGTTTTAAAATTCCATTTTTTATCAATTCGAACATCACTACTGTTAAAAGCCGATAGGCGATTGGTATTTAACAACGCATAGTTCAACGTACCTACTCCTTGAGATAAATAATTTAATCGAGATAAGGTTTCATCAAACGGAGTAAAAGGTGCCCCACCTTGATAGCGAAACTTAAGCCCCAATTCCCAGTTGTGTGTAAATTTGTAGCCCCATGTTATGCTTAGTAAATGTCGGTTGTCCCAACTACTCGCTATTAATTTTCCATCGGCGCCAGCATACAAGCTTTTATAAAATGTATAAGAAAGAATGCCAAAAAAATTATTGGTCAACTTTTTCTGTGCAAAAAATTCCATGCCATAAGCTTTGCCCTTTCCGTTGGTAAGTACAGCCTCATTGCCCAACAACGTAAAATCGGTACCCAAGTTTGCCAATGATATTCCGTTTCTAAGGGATACGGGTACGTTGCTATAATGTTTGTAAAAACCTTCTACCGTAAAACGTAGGCCATCGTTTGGCAAGTATTCTAACCCTGTTGTATAATGGTTACTTCGCAGGTACTTGGCATTTTGGTTTACCAAGTTATTATTATTATCTGCATAACCAAGTATGGTATAAGGTGCAAGTTTATAGTAAATGCCGGCTCCGGAGTTCCATGTCCATTTATCTGCTATTACATAACTAATAGATAGGCGAGGTGATATAGTTTGAAAGCCATTCATACCGTTGGTTGTAAAAGAATTCATATCTGTACGAACACCGGCGCTTACCCCAAGTCGGTTATCTGCAAAGCGTTTACCGGTTTGTATAAAAGCTCCTAGCTTTAAAAAGGTTTGAAGCGGGCTAGTAAAATTTACACTTACAGCAGGCTGCACTATTACATTGCTGCCATCTCTTATTTCTTTGCGTATGATACTGAAAGTGCGATTGGAATAATCGGCCAATTGAGCAGATGCACCATAAGCCCATTTCCATCCCTTTCGAATTTTATTTACATCAAAGCGAAGTTTGGTTTCCGTTTCGCCACTTACTACATCCAATGTTTTATTAGCAACAGTGGGATGTTGATTGTCTTCATACTTTTCTATATCATTATTAAAATCGGTACGGCTAAGTGATAGATTCCAAAACCCATTTTTTATATTCTTTCTTAATGAAGCACCCACGGTATAGTTCCATTGATTGACCAAAACATTTGAGTTAATGGTGTATAATTTTTCTGGTGTGGCATCTTTGGGTGCAGCAAACTTAAAATCATCAATGGCTCCAATGCCAATAAATGTAAGTGTTGTTTTTTTATTTATTTGGTGTGTAATTTTTGTTTGAAAATCCCAATAGTTGGGGCGTATTGGTAAATCAATTGCTTGAAATAACAATTGTAAATAGGAGCGTCGTGAAGAGGCTAAAAAAGTTGTTTTCTTGGCTTTTGAAAGCGGCCCTTCCATGGTTATTGCCGCTTCTGTAGCGCTTAGTCTAAAGTTGCCTTGCAACTGGTTGGGGTTACCATTCTTTTGTTTAAACTGAAAAACGCTGCTTAATGCATTATCGTAACGAGCATCAAATGCAGAAGAGCTCAATTTTACATCTTCTATAAAGCTTACATTTAAAATACCTTGCGGACCTCCGCTACTGCCTTGTGTTTGAAAATGATTAATTACAGGTACTTCAATACCATCCAAGTAAAAAACATTTTCGTTCGGTGCACCTCCACGTATAATTATATCATTTCTAAAACTACCGCCTTGCTGACCGCCCCCTACACCGGGTAGTGTTTGTATTACCTTACTTATATCAAAGTTGCCACCAGGATTTGTTTTTATTTCTTCTGTGGTTAGGCGCTGCACACTTAGCGGTGTTTCAAGTGTAGCTGCTCGAACGGTACGTTTATTGTTTTTTATAATTACTTCGGCTAGGGCTGTGGTTACCTGTTCTAATTCGATAGAATAATTGCTTTCATTGCCACTCGTTACCACTAGGTTAAAGAGGGTAGTGGTTTTGTAACCTACTTTAGATATCTGTAAGTTGTATGATTTTACGGGAATTGCTGCAATTCTAAACTTGCCTGAAACATCGGCCACAGTGCCGAAAGAAGTGCCATCAACTTTTATAGATGCACCATCAACCGGAAGCTGCGTAGCTTTATCCACTACCCATCCGGTGATGCTTCCAGTACTTTGCCCATACACAAATTGTAATACAAAAATATTGATACAAAAAAGTACAATTTTTTTTAGCATGTTTGTGATATTATGTTATATATAAGATGGCTACTAATACATAGTAAAAAATAGCGCTACACAATAACAAAGCAATGATCTAAAAGTTCAAAAATTTTATAAAAATGTGGGGTTTATACGGATTATGTGCTGCGTGCAATAGTTAACAGCTTGGACGTTTGCTGTATTTTATAAACTAAGCAAATAAACGGGTAAAAAATGGAATGTCTAAAGCAAACAACCAAGGCGAAAAAAGGGCCCCTAACCAAACAATGATTATTAATAATTTCTGCGTAATTGTAACATCTTGCAAAAGGTGGCGGTGCAAGCAAGCTTGTATCAAAGGTACCATTCTTTCCTCGTTAGCTGCATAGATATAAGGTGCGCCACTTTTTAACTTGCGTAAGTGGGGTTGTGTATCTATTAGTATATCTCTAATTTGCCAATAATGCTCGTCGGGCAAGTCCGCATAGTCCACATCTGTATTAATGCCTGCCGCTTCAATCTTTTTTTCAGCATCCAACATTTTATGCTGACTGAAATGACGCATAAGTAGCTGTAGCGGAAAAATTAATAGCACAAAACTTGTAGGAGAGTGGCTTTGCCGATACATTGCCCACACTAACAAACACATCAACAATGCGGAAATAATAACAAATATTTTACTCACCATACTGTCCTCATCTAAAAATATACGGTTTAGTAATTGGCCTCCATCGAGCGGGTATACGGGTAGTAGATTTAGTACATTTAATAAAAGAAAAATAATACCAGTTATATGAAGGGAAAAACCTCCCCAATAAGCCAAATTAGTTTGCTTTGTTATCCATAACAAAAGAATGCCAATAACAATACCTGGTACAGGCCCCGCTAATAAAATAATAGCCGATTGTTTTTGAGATATTTCTCTTTTGTTTCCAGAAACGTAAGCACCTAATAACGGTATAAAAAAAATACTTACATCGCTATAACCAAACATTTTCATTGCAATAAAATGGCCTAACTCGTGTATTAGTACCACCGCTGTTATAAGAATAAGTATATGATAATCTTGAAAAAAGAAATAACCCGCAGCCAAATATAATAAGAGGCTAATGGCCGATTTTGCCCATAAATTTTCCGCCTTACTAGGTATTATAAATTTTGGGGGATAGGTGTTCGTATTCCCCGAAATTTCATTTGGTGATTGATAAACTTTATCAGTATCGATGGATTCCTCATTCATTAAAATACTTTTTTAAAGCATCCAGTAAGGATGCGGGCATGGTCGTTCGCTTCATGGTTTTGGCTTCCATAAAGTACAAAGTAATTTTTCCCGCTACCAAGTGTTCTCCCGCCTCATTAAATACATCCTGAAAAAATTCAATTTTATGATGTAGTGGCAGTTCCTTTAAGGTAGTTTTTACGGTCAATAAATTATCATAAAGCGCAGGTCGTAAATAACGGCAATGCACATCAACAACGGGCATTATGACGCCCATTTTTTCCATATCGGCATAAGTATAACCCAAGCCGCGGATAGACTCTGCCCTTGCCGATTCAAAGTATAAAAAGTAATTACTGTGGTATACCACACCCATTTGATCTGTTTCGGCGTAGCGCACCCTTACTGTTGTTTCTGTGGTAAACATATAACGAGCTATTCTTTATTTGCCAATCAATTTATCTAAGCTATACTTACCCGGGCCTGTAAAAAATAAAGCCACAAATACTACTAAGTAGAACAAAGCCGATTGTCCATTATTTTCTCCAAACACAATTCCATTATGCGCTTTAAAGAAGGCTACAGCCATAGTTATTATTAACGGGATAGTGGCTAATCTAGTAAGTAAGCCTACCAGTACTAATACGGCACAAAAAAACTCCGCAAATACCACTAAAGCCAACGATACTTTTGGCCCCAAGCCCATAAAATTCATAAAGCCGTTTGAAATTATACCGTTAAAATTAGTTAGCTTTTCAAATCCGATTTTAAGCATGATGCCAGCAAAAACAATTCTTAACAATAATAAAGCAAAGGAAACACCATTATCAGAGTACCTGGTGCTAAAAACTTTTTTCATACAATTAATTTGAAGTTTAAAAACGAGGTTAGCAAGGTAAAACTAACAATAAAATGTTAAAGCATTTTAAAACATACAGTTATCCACACTTGTTTGGAACGATGTTTGGGTAAAGCTGAAATATTTTTAATATTCGCAACGTTAAGCTGGTATGCCAATGTAATCGGTAATATCTTTTATAAAGAACAATCTAATGAAGAATTTTATTTTACTCGCCACTACAGTAACGGCCAGCCTACTGGCCACCGCACAACAAACACGCTACTACGCCGATCCGGAGGTGGCCTTTAAAGAGGCAAAGGAGTATTTTCAAAAAGAGCAATACAGCCTAGCCTATCCTATGCTAAGAGATTTACGCTCCTCCTTACGAGAAACAGATGTGGTGAATCGCACCGTTACCGTGCAGGAAATTAAATATTATACGATTGCTTGCGGATTAATGCAAAATGAGCAAAGAGCCGAAAGTGAAGCATTGGAGTACATCGACCTAGAAAAAAACAATGCTAGAGTACAAATGCTAAATTTTCACTTGGCGGAATTTTATTTTCGTAATCAAAATTTTGCAGAGGCAGCCAGCCGCTACGAGGAAACTAATATTGCTAATTTAAGCAATAAAGAAATTGCGGATATGAAATTTCATCAAGGCTATTCCTACTTTACGTTACAACGATTTGCCGCAGCCAAACCATTGTTTAATACGATTAGAGGTATAAAAGAAGATCCTAATTATATAGAAGCTAATTATTATTATGGATTTTTAGCTTTTAAAGATGCACAGTACAAGGAGGCGCTAGCTGCTTTCAAAATTGTAGAAAATGAGAAGGCATACGAAACCGTGGTGCCCTATTACATAGCCCAGATATATTATATACAAGGAAAAAAAGACGAATCCATCAACTATATTCAAAATAAATTAAATGCTGGCGCTAATACACAGTTTTATGATTTGGAATTAAAACAGCTATTGGGGCATGCTTATTTTGAAAAAAAGGAATACACCAAAGCCTTGCCCTATTTAGAAGATTACGTAAGTCGGTCAAAAAAAGTTCGTAGAGAGGATTTGTATGAGCTTTCTTATTCCTATTACCAAGGCAAACAGTTTAATAAAGCTATTGATGGCTTTAAGCAGTTAAGTGGTAAAGACGATTCGCTAAGCCAGCATGCCATGTACTTACTAGGCGATGCGTATTTAAAAACCGGTCAAAAAACAAATGCCAGAAACGCATTTTTATTTTGTTCTTCTAATAGCAGTAATCCTGAGCAAAAAGAAATATCCAAATTTCAGTATGCTAAACTTTCTTACGAGTTAGGGTATCAAGATGAAGCTATACATAGTTTAAGTTCGTTTTTAGCCGATTATCCACAGTCTAAGTATAATGAAGAGGCGAAGGAGCTAATGGTAGATATGCTGACGAATACGAATAATTATAGAGAAGCACAAGCCATGCTTGAAAGTTTAAGTAGGCAAACGGAAAACACAAAGAAACTGTATCCAAGAATTTTATTAGGCCGTGCTACAGAAATGATAAACGATGGCCGTTTAAGCGATGCGGATGAAATATTAAATACTATTTTGGCAAATGAATACAGCCGCCCAGTACGCCCTTACACTCATTTTTGGAAAGGAGAAATTGCCTACCGCACAAATAGGTTAGATTCTGCTATCAAATATTATCATTTATATAAAGATGCCGGTTCTCCCACAAGCGGAGAAGCAAATGAAAGAAATGTAAAGTACAATTTAGGGTATTGTTACTTGCGTAAAGAAAACTACCCAGTAGCGTTTAGTTTTTTTGAGCCTTTAGGAAAAAATCCTGCGTTAAATACGTATGCGTTGGAACAAGATGCTTATGTACGCACCGCCGATTGTTATTACATGCAGCGAAACTACACACAAGCAAAACCCATATATGATAATGTAATAAAATTATCATGGCCTGCGGAGGACTATGCTACCTTTCAACTAGCTATGCTAGCGGGCGTAAAAAGCCCCAAAGATAAAATAAGTATGATGAATACCATGATGCGGAAGTTTCCTAACTCTTCATTGGTAACGGATGCGAATATGGAAGTGGCAAATACCCATATGGGCGATGAGCAATTTACCGAAGCGGTTCCATATTTAAATGCTATTTCAAAGGGCAATAGTAATAGAGTACCCGAGGCATTTCTAAAACTTGCTACTTCTTATTATAATTTAAATAATAATGCAGAAGCTATAAAAAATTGCAAAATAGTGGTGGATAGATACCCCAACGCTGCTGAAGCAGAAGATGCATTAGATTTAGTAAAAACAATTTACATTGAAGATGGTAAAGCGGCGGAGTATGCCGACTTTATGAGGGGCCTAGGTAAGCCTTTAAGTGTAAGCACAGAGGATTCTCTTACCTATCATGCAGCTGAAAAAAAATATGACGATCAAGATCTTAACGGAGCGCTTTCCGCATTTAACAATTATGTGCAGCGTTTCCCCAATGGCGCATTTTTCTTAGATGCCCAATTGAATAGAGCTGATATTTACAACGGAAAAAAAGATTTTAACAATGCCTTTGGGGCATATAGTGTAGTAGCGGATAACGCCCCAAACAAATATGCAGAAAGGGCTGCATTAGGCGCTGCCCGCATTAGCTTCTTTGAACAAAAGAATTATGTACAGGCAGAAAAATATTTTCAAATACTTAAGCAATACGCCACGCTGCAGGAAAACAAATTAGAAGCCATGCGGGGTTTATTGCGCAGCCAATACCAACAAAAAAAATGGGCCGATGGGGTAGCTAACGCAAAAGATTTAATAGCCTCTAAAGGAAGTAGTGCCGATGATAAAGCATTAGCCAATATGGCTATTGCAAAATCTTATCAAATAAATAACCAATACGATTTAAGTATTCAAAGTTTTAAAACGGTTATTCTTAATAATAAATCTGCATTAGCAGCAGAAGCTCGTTATGAAATTGCGTACTCTTTATTTCAACTAGGCAGATTGCCTGATGCAGAAAAAGCAGCTTTCGAAACCATTAATAAATCCGGTTCGTATGACTATTGGATCACCAAATCATATATACTGCTAGGAGATGTATACTTTACCCAAAAAGATTATTTTAATGCCAAAGCTACCTTTCAAAGTATTATAGATAATACATTGGATGCCGAGTTAAAAGCAGAAGCGCAAACAAAGATAAATCAAGTTGCTGATGAGGAAAGTAAGTCGAGCAAAGTAGGGAAGTAAAATCCATTTATTTGAATTAACAACAATACAATGAGTACAACAATCAAAATAGTAACTAGAATAATTTGCACAACGTTAAGTATGGGTGCCTTCATTAGTATAAAGGCACAAAAGGATACAACCAAACCCGGTGGAATTGATATTGTTTCCAGTTTTAAACCGGTATTGCGTGAAGCGGCCAAAATAAATTTTAACGCTTCTCCGGCGCCCGTAGATACATCTAAAGTAAAACAGCAGTACGATATCCCCAATCAAAATTTGTTATTTGCCTATCAACCCGGCACTTTAAAACCATTGGCGTTGGATATTGATACTGGTGGTAAGTTTCAAAACAGTAGTTATATTAAAGCGGGTTTTGGTAGTTTGCGTACGCCTTTTATACAAACTGGTATTTCATTGGGAGATGGCAATACCGCTGGACTAAATATTTATGCCAAGCATGTAGGATCTGATGGCAAAAGAGCATTTCAAAAAATGGCGAATACAGAAGCCAAGTTGGTCGGATATTTCAAAACATCCAATAATTTGCAATGGGATGCCTCATTAGGCATGAAGCAGCAGCGCACTTATCGTTATGGTTACCTGCCCGCCTCACTCGTTTTTCCAACGGATTCTATCCGTATGAACTATAATACCATTTCTGCCAGGGTAGCAATGCATAATATCAATAAAACTGCATTTGGTCTTACTTATTATCCCGAGGTAAAGATGGAGATGTTTAGCGATCATCTTAAAAATTCGGAAAGTAACACAATTCTAAACTTGCCTTTGCAGAAAACAATTGGTAAAGTGTTTGCCGTAAACGTAGGTGTTACGTTTGATTTAACTCGTTTATCGCCAAAAAGCAAACCAGCATTTAACAATACCATTTATCATCTTTCGCCATCTTTTCTATTTAAAAAATCTAATTTTAATATTCAGGCAGGTATTCGTCCATCGTGGGATAATAAAGCCTTTAAAATGTTTCCCAATGTGTTAGCCGATATCAGTACTTCCGATAAGCGATTTACATTTCAGGCGGGCTGGACAGGATATATTCGTAAAACTACATTTCAATACCTTGCTTCGCAAAATCCCTGGATGAGGCTACCCACTACCTTTAACAATACTTGGATAGAAGAGCGCTTTGCAGGATTTAAAGGGGCGGCGGGCAATCATTTTAGCTATTCGGCTAAAGTGGCTTTTAATAAGTTAAATAATCAACCGTTGTTTATTAATGATTATCTTACTGCAGGTAATGGAGCTAAAACGTTTAATGTAGTTAACGAGTCTTCGCTTAATGTTGTAAACCTTGGCGGTGAGTTGGGTTATAATGTACAAGAGAAATTTTCCATCATTACCGGATTGCAATTTAACCAGTTTACTAATTTAACCAATAATGCAAAAGCTTCGGGTTTGATACCTTTGGAACTAAAGACAGCTTTACGTCTTCAAGTAATTAAAGACCTTTGGTTAAAATCAGATTTATTCGCTTGGGGTGGATCTCCCTACCTAAAGGCAGATGGAAGCAATGGTAAGCTAGAAGGAGCTGTCGATTTAAGTGCAGGGTTAGAGTTTAAGATTACTAAAAAAATTAATTTATGGACGCAGTTCAATAATGTTTTTAATAAACAATACCAACGATGGAATCAATATCCAGTTTATGGGTTTAACTTTGTTGGCGGAGTTGTATTTTCGTTCGACCAAAAGACACATTGATGTATAAACAATTGTACCAGTATTTAATACAGTATAAAAATTTATCAGTGCCGGGTATCGGCACTTTTTTATTAGAGAGGCACTCGGCCGTAGCGCACTTTGCCGAAAGAGTTATACAACCACCAACTGTTGGTGTAGCTTTTTCTGCAGCAGCAGGCCCCATCTCAACGGAATTTTATAAAAACTTAGCCGCTATTATTGGCTGTTCAGAAAGAGAAGCAGTTATTCGGTTTAATGATTTTTGTTTTGCTTTTAAAAACAACCTAAACGCCGGCGATAGAATTGATTGGGCAGGGGTAGGCATTATTACAAAAGAAGGTGATGGTAATTTATCCTTTAGTTCTGCTATACCACTTATAAAAGAGCAACCAGTAATGGCCGAAAAAGTAATTCGTGAAAATGCAGCACATACGGTAAGGGTTGGCGAAGAGGAAAAAAGCTCTGATGAAATGACCGCTTTTTACAATCAGTCCTCGCCCAAAAAATCCTATTGGTGGGTTTCAGCTGTTATACTTGGGCTATTAAGTATAACTTTCTTGGGGTGGCATCTTTCTACAAAGGGTATGCAGGCGTTAGGTAATCAACAACGGCTACAGCTGCCAGTTACTATTGAAAGTTCATATTCCATTTTAGAATAGTTTACGTTTATTTTATGTCATCCACCCTTCATTATTCTCAATGCCCGGTTTGCCAACATCATCCATTGGCCGAAGTTTTTTCGGCAAAGGATGAAACTGTAAGTCAGCAATATTTTAAGATACAGGAATGCCCGCAATGTACGCTGCGCCTTTCACAAGATGTGCCCAATGCAGCATCCATAAGCGATTATTACAAATCAGATACCTACATCTCTCATACCAATACCGCTAAAGGATTTATACATTTTCTTTATAAAACGGTACGAACACTTACCCTTCGTAAAAAAAGAAAACTAGTAGAAAATATCACAGGTACTCGCCAAGGTAATTTATTAGATGTGGGTGCCGGTACTGGAGCTTTTGTAAAAGAAATGAGAAGTGCCGGATGGTCAGTTACGGGGCTAGAGCCCGATAACGATGCTAGATTAGTAGCCAAAAATCAGTTTGATACCACCCTATTGCCTATAGATCATTTACAACAATTATCAGCTAATACATTTGATGCCATCACGCTTTGGCATGTATTGGAACATGTACACGATTTAAATGGCTATATTAAGACCCTAAAACAATTATTGGCTACAAATGGAAAGTTGCTAGTGGCAGTACCTAACTATACGGCCAAAGATGCAGCCATTTATCAACAACATTGGGCAGCATACGATGTGCCCCGTCATTTATATCATTTCTCGCCCCAGGCAATGCAACAGCTAATGGCAAAGCACGGGTTGAAAATTGTAAGCCATCAGCCAATGTGGTTCGATAGTTTTTATATTTGTATGCTTAGCTCAAAATATAAAAATGGAAAAGTAAATTTAGTAGCAGCTTTTTTAAATGGGCTCAAATCTAATTGGCATGCTAGAAAAAATGCGGCCCGTTGTAGCTCCGTTATTTACGTTATAGCCCCGCTTTAGTTAGTAATTGTTGATGTAAAGAAAGTACTTGAGGTAGCAAAGCTTGCGTTTCATCGTTTACTATAATAAAATCGCAGCGGCTTAACTTTTCTTCTTGATTCATTTGTTGCGCTATTCTTTTTTCTATTTCTTCGATAGAGCTATTATCTCGTTTGATGATGCGCTGAATACGTAAGGATAGAGGAGAAGATACGCCAATGACGAGATCTAATGGTTTGTGCGAACCTGACTCAAACAATAGGGCGGCTTCTTTTATGATATAGGGCGCTGTTTGTTTTGTCATCCATTCAGTGGCATGGGCAATGGTAGCAGGGTGTATGATGGCATTTAATTGCTTTAGTTTTTCTTCATTATTAAAAACAATGGAGGCAATAAACTTTCTATCAAGTTGATGGTGGCTATAACTTTGTTCTCCAAATAAAGCGATTATTTGCTCTTTAATACCGGCATGGGTATTTACTAATGCTTTGGCCGTTTGATCTGCATCATATACAGGAATACCCAATACTGAAAATATTTTAGTAATGGTAGATTTTCCACTACCTATACCTCCTGTCAACCCCACTTTCAACATGGTTGTAATTTAATATTAAAGCTAAAGCATTTTAAAACAAAAACCCTTCTAGTAAAAAGAAGGGTTTTATATAAACTCGTTACAAAAGGTTATTTTTTTTCAGCAGTGGCTGGTTTGTTAAGTGCTGCTGTCATTTCCATACTAATAGCCGCCCTTTCCATTTTAATATAGCTACCCGGACTTACTTCTACATTGATGGTGCCATCTTCATTTACTTTATTGATAGTGGCGTGGATGCCAGAAGTAGTAACTATTTTATCTCCCTTACCAATATTGTCTACAAATTTCTTTTGTTCTTTGGCCCGTTTAGATTGTGGGCGTATAAAAAATACCCAAAAAACTACTAAAATTAATAATGGAAAAATTAAAGAGGTTAATCCATTCATACTACTTCCGCCTTTAGCATCGCCACCAGCAGGAGGCATACATGAGGCTAAGGAAATTAAAATGGCTGTACTTGCTACTAATGCTTTGTTTAAATTCATTGTTTTATATTTATTTGCTTTCTACCACTTCGCCGGTAAAAGTAAGTTCATGATTTTTTGAAGGCTTGGTATTGGCAATAACCGTTACATGCTTAGTTATAGCGCCACTACCACTACCATTAAATTTTGCTTTTATAATACCCTCTTGCCCAGGCGCAAAAGGTTCCTTCGGTGTTTCAGGAATGGTGCAGCCACAACTGGCCGAAACATTTTCTATTACTAAGTTTTTATCTCCGGTGTTTTTAAATCGAAAGGTTACTTCTATTTCTTTATTTTGAGTAAGCTTACCTAAATATAAAGGAAGGCTATCCATCCATTGTATAGTGGTAGCATTTGCACTATCAGCAGCGGCTGCTTGCGCTATTTCTTGTTTACTAATATGTTCAATTTTATTAGTAGTGTCGTTAGTGGAGGCGCCTGTTTTTTTATCTGTCGTATTGCAGCCCACTAAGCTGGCTATGGCGAATAACGCCAAGGTGGATTTTATGATATTCATACGCAAAAATTTATTAATTGCAAATGTAAAGGAACTTAGTAAAATTATGCACCCTTTCTAAAATCTACCTTTTGCATTTTACCTTGTTCTACCAAGTCCTTATGAATATTATCTAGAATGCCGTTAACAAATTGCCCGCTTTGTTGGGTGCTATATTCTTTGGCTATATCTATATATTCGTTAATGGTTACTTTAGGCGGAATGGTATCAAAGTATAAGAACTCCGCTACGCCCATCTTCATCATCACCATATCTAATTGTGCTATTCTTTCAGGATCCCAGTTTTTCAGTTTAGGAACTATTAATTGTTGCAAATGTTCCTCTTTTTCTATTACAGTTTTAAGTAGCGATTTACCGAAATCTAATTTATCAAGGCTCAACAATTGATTAAAGTTGATGGAGCCAGGTTTTGATAAATAACCGGCCAACAATTGACCAATCATATCTCCATCATCATCTAAATTATTGTATAAATCTTCTATGTGAGATAAAAAGGTTTCATTATCCAACATCAAATCATTTAAAATAAATTCAAGTATAGCTTTTTCGTCCTGCTTTTCTCTACCTGATTTATTGATGTACGATTTATATTGCGGCGTGTCTGTAAGGGTAGTGTATATTTTTTTAATTAAATCTTTATCCGTTTTTAACTGTGGTTTATCCGTAGCAAGCTGTTCTGTAAGGTTAGCATCCTCTGTTATCTTCCATACAAGTTCATTGCCTGCTAATTTCGTATTTACATTTAAATCATCCGCCGAGGGGAGGTGTTTAGAAGCTCGTTGGTGGGCATCCTTTTCGGCGTATTGGCATACTTCTTTTAAAAACCAAATTAAATAAACTAATAAGGATCTGGATTGGTCAAAATGTTTAAGAAGAATTTTCTGCGGTTCGCCGGGTTTTACCTGATTTTCTAGGTTAGAAAGGGTATAAAGGCTCTGCATTACCTTTACCCGTATGTTACGTCTGCTAATCATGCTTAAGAACTATGTTGTTGGCAAAGATAAGGAAGCAAAAGGATAAAGTATCTAGCATCATGCTTATACCTATCGGCCAATGTCAACTTGGGAAAATAGGTGCTGAAAATTTGACCGACTTTTTTAGCCGCCTGTAAATTTTTCATACTGTAGCGATCCGAAAAGTGAAAAAATGACCTTTTTTCAGTGCTGGCATAGTATTTCCTGTACCTTCGCCGCCATCTCTTCATTAAAGGGTGGCTACAATAATGTAAATCATATCATAAACTTAAAATCAATAGAACAATGGCAAAAAAAATCAGCGTTACCCCTTTACACGACAGGGTAATTGTAAAAGCAGCGGCTGCTGAAGAAAAAACCGCTGGAGGAATCATTATTCCAGACACAGCTAAAGAAAAACCACAAAGAGGTACAGTAGTAGCAGCTGGCCCGGGTAAAAAGGATGAGCCTGTAACCGTAAAAACTGGAGATACCGTATTATATGGTAAGTATGCCGGTACAGAAATTCAAATAGAAGGCGTGGATTATTTAATCATGAGAGAATCTGACATTTTAGCAATTGTATAGTAAGATATTTGAAGGAAACTAAACCTTTAAACGATAAACTTAAAAAAATAAAAATTTAAAAGATGGCAAAGCAAATCTTTTTCGATATTGAAGCAAGAAATAGAATGAAAAAAGGCGTGGATACCTTAGCCAACGCTGTAAAGGTAACCCTTGGTCCAAAAGGCCGTAATGTGGTTATTGAGAAAAAATTTGGTGCACCCGCTGTAACGAAAGATGGTGTTACCGTAGCAAAAGAAATTGAGTTAGAAGATCCAATTGAAAATATGGGTGCACAAATGGTAAAAGAAGTAGCTTCTAAAACCGCTGATATTGCCGGAGATGGAACTACCACTGCTACCGTTTTAGCACAAGCCATTATTAGCGAAGGCTTGAAAATGGTTGCTGCTGGTGCTAACCCAATGGATTTAAAAAGAGGAATTGATAAAGCCGTTTCTTTGGTAGTAGAAAATTTAAAGTCGCAGTCGCAAACCGTAGGCAACGACAGCAAAAAAATACAGCAGGTAGCCACTATCTCTGCTAATAATGATGAAACAATTGGTAAATTAATTGCCGAGGCATTTATTAAAGTAGGTAAAGAAGGCGTTATTACAGTAGAAGAAGCAAAAGGAACTGATACTACAGTTGATGTGGTAGAAGGTATGCAGTTTGACCGTGGTTACATCTCCCCATACTTCGTAACCAATAGCGAGAAAATGGAAGCCGAATTGCAAAATCCATATATTCTTATTTATGATAAGAAAATTTCTGCAATGAAGGATATCCTTCACATATTAGAAAAGGTAGCGCAAAGTGGTCGCCCTCTTTTAATTATTGCTGAAGATTTAGAAGGCGAAGCACTAGCTACATTAGTAGTAAACAAATTGCGTGGTACTATTAAAGTAGCCGCCGTAAAAGCTCCAGGTTTTGGTGATAGAAGAAAAGAAATGCTGACTGATATTGCTACCTTAACAGCTGGTACCGTAGTAAGTGAGGAGCAAGGTTTTAAATTAGAAAACGCAGACGTTTCTTATTTAGGTCAAGCATCATCTGTAACAATTGATAAAGACAATACAACAATTGTAGGCGGTAAAGGTAAAAAAGCAGATATTACTGCAAGAGTAAATCAGATAAAAGCACAAATTGAAACGACTACTTCTGATTACGATAAAGAAAAATTACAAGAGCGTTTGGCTAAATTAGCAGGTGGTGTAGCAGTATTATATGTAGGCGCTGCTACCGAAGTAGAGATGAAAGAAAAGAAAGACAGAGTAGACGATGCTTTACATGCCACAAGAGCAGCGGTAGAAGAAGGTATAGTGCCTGGTGGTGGTGTAGCGTACATCCGTGCTATTGAATCTTTAGGCGGTAAAATTAAAGGTATGATTGATGATGAATTAACGGGAGTTAATATCGTACGTCAGTCACTTGAAGCTCCAATACGCACCCTTACTGCAAATGCAGGTATTGATGGCAGCATTGTAGTACAAAAAATTAAAGAGGGTAAAGGCGACTTTGGTTTTAATGCCCGCAACGAATCGTATGAAGCTTCTATGTTTAAGGCTGGTATAATCGATCCTACAAAAGTTAGCCGTGTGGCTTTAGAGCATGCAGCGTCTATTGCTGGTATGTTATTAACCACGGAATGTGTAGTAGCTGATAAGCCTAAAAAAGAAGAAGCACATAGCCATGCACATGGTGCACCAGATATGGGTGGCATGGGTTACTAAAAAGTAGCAACTTTTTTAATAAACAAAATCCGTTTCTTGCATAAAGAAGCGGATTTTTTGTTAGGTGGAAAAACGGTGAGTTTTTACTAACGAATATTCCTTATTTTTAGCCCAATTTGGTTGGGTTTAGCGCCCAATTAATTTTTTACCAAAAACTATTGTATGAGAAAAATCTACAAATTTTCCTTGCTGTTTGCTATGTTAGCCAGTGGGTTGATTTCGAAAGCACAAAACCAATTCTTTTCGGATGCTGGACAGAACAAACTTTTTCAAACTGATGGAAACCGTGTTTTACAACCCAATCAGTTTCGCTCCTCCTCACTAAATGAACAAGCATTGAAAAACTTTCTTTGGAGTTTACCTTCAGAAGAAAACCTTATTGCAAATAGAACAAATGCGCCCATTATTTCACTACCTATGCCCGATGGAAGCGTGGCCCGCTTTAGGATATGGGAAAGTAGTATTCAGGCGCCTGCATTAGCGGCTCGTTTTTCAACTATAAAAACGTTTGCCGGTCAGGGTATAGATGATCCTTATGCCACCATTCGCTGCGATTATAATCCCTATTTCGGCTTTAGCGCCCAAATTTTATCTGCCAAAACCGGGCGTATTTACATAGACCCGTATGCAAAGTGGGATACCAAAAAATACATCAGCTATTTTCAAAAAGATGCTGTACGAAGAAGAAATTTTAATTGCTTAACGCCTGATGAAGCAGTAACAAGCGACCGCACTTCTTTTACAGAAGCAGGCCCATGCTTGGGTACTCAATTAAGAACCTATCGCTTAGCAGTAGCTTGTACAGGCGAATATTCCAACGCAGTAGCCGGTGGCAACGCTGCGGCTACCCACGCTGCCATTGTAACCTCTACCAATAGAATTACAGGTGTATACGAAGTTGAATTAGCTATACGATTAGAATTAGTAGCCAATAACAACTTAATAGAATATACAAATGGGGCTACAGATCCGTTCGTTAATACCATTAATACTACACTGTTAAATGCCAATCAAGCAAATACGGACGCTGTAATTGGCGCCGCTAATTATGACATAGGACATGTATTTACATCCGATGATAATGGTTTGGCCCAATTAAATGCAGTTTGTGGTACAGGTAAAGCCCGTGGAGCCACAGGCAGCCCTGTATTAGTTGGCGATGGATTTGATATTGATTATGTAGCACACGAAATAGGTCATCAATTTGGAGCCTCTCACACATTTAATGGTGCTTCATGTTTTGGCGGAGCAGCTGCAGGCGGTTCTTATGAGCCAGGCGGTGGAACCACCATTATGGCTTACGCTGGTATTTGTGGCGCCAATGATAATATTCAACCCAATAGCGATCCTATTTTTCATGCCATAAGCTTTGATCAAATTGGTACCTTTATTTCTACGGGAGGTGGCTCTAGCTGTGCCTCTCTTACAAGTACTGGTAATACCTTGCCAATTATCAACACATCTAGTGTTACTCCTAATAATTTAAGTATTCCTATAAATACACCCTTTACATTAAATGCAGCTGCAGATGATGCTAATGGAGATGCTATTACCTACAATTGGGAAGGATGGGATATAGGCCCAGCCGATACCTGGACGAATGCAGGTGCTACTACAAATAGACCATTATTTAGAACAAGGGTATCTAAAACCACGGGCGAAAGAACATTCCCAGATATTAGAGTAATTGCAGCCAATTATCCATTAACGGCTGCCCCTTCTGCCATGAATGGGTTAAGAGGTGAAGTATTACCAACCGTTGCTAGAGCTATGAAGTTTAGATTAACGGTAAGAGACAACCGTGCTGGTGGTGGTGGGGTAGTATCCTATGGTGAAGGCTGTCAAAGTGCTGCAACTTTTCAAGTTAATGCAGTAGGCACTACTCCTTTCACGGTTACATCTCCAAACGGAGGAGAATCTTTTGCTGGTGGTTCTACACAAACTATTACCTGGAATAATGCAGGTACCACAGCCGCCCCTTTTAATGTGGCAAATGTGAGAATTACTTTATCTACAGATGGTGGTTTAACGTATCCTACAGTAATAACAAACAGCACTGCCAATGACGGTTCAGAAGTGTTAACCATACCTCCAGTTACGGCTACCACTACTGCTAGAATTAAAATTGAAGCTATTGGAAATATCTTCTTTGATATATCTAATACAAATTTTAGTATAACCGCTCCGGTTAACGGATTTACTTTTAATTCTCCTTTTGGTGTAGCGGCAAATTGCCCAGCACCTAACGATATGACTTCTGGAAACCTAACAGCTAGTTTTACAGGTTCATTTACAGGAGATGTTGCTTTATCCGCAACCGTTTCGCCTACTGGCCCTACAGTAGTTTTCAGCAATGCTACTTTAAATTCAGCTTCGCCTTCTAGCACAGTTACCTTAACTGGTATGTCTACCCAACCTGCAGGTACTTATTTAGTTACTGTTACAGGTACTCCCTCCATTACGGGTATTGCTACACAAACAAGGGCAATTAATTTTACAATCAATGCAAGCGGTGGCCCATCTATTACTGGGCAACCTGCAAGTATTGGTGTGTGTGCAGGTTCTACAGCATCCTTTAGTGTAACGGCCACTGGTACCTATCAATGGCAGCTTAATACAGGTGCTGGTTTCAATAACATAACTGGTGCCACCAACAGTACCTATACAACTGGTGCTACTACAGCTGGTATGAACGGTTATCAATACCGTTGTATTGTAACTGGCCAGTGTGGTAATACCACTTCTAATGCGGCAACATTAACCGTTAATACCGCACCCACTGTTACAACCAACCCTACAAATGCTTCTATATGTTCTAGTAACACGATTTCGTTTACTGCTGCCGGCGGCGGTTCTCCAGCTCCTGGCTTCCAATGGCAAGTAAATACAGGAAGTGGGTTTAGTAATATTTCTGGTGCTAACAGTGCTACTTATACTACACCTGCCACTACTATTGGTATGAGTGGTTATCAATACCAATGTGTATTATCAAATACCTGCGGAACAGTTACAACCGCTGCGGCTACGCTTACCGTTAGCTCATCTGTAACAATTACAAATAACCCATTAGCACAAACCATTTGCGAAGGCACCAATACTTCCTTTAGTGTATCTGCTGGTGGTTCGGGCCTTACCTATCAGTGGCAATTAAGTACGGATGGTACAAACTATAACAATGTTCCCGCTACCGCCCCTTATAGTGGTGTTACAGCTTCTACTTTAACAATTACTGGTGCTGCGCCATCATTAAACGGTAATCGTTATCGTTGTATCGTTTCAAGTGGGCCATGCACTCCGGGCATATCTACAGGTGCATTACTAACAGTAAATACTTTCCCTTCCATAGGTACACAACCTATTGCTGCCACCATTTGCGAAGGTGCAAATGCTACTTTTAGCGTAGCTGCTACTACTGGTGTGGGTTCATTAACTTACCAATGGCAATTAAGTACCAACGGCGGCGTAAGCTGGTCGAATATAGCGGGAGCCACCACTAACAGTTTTGCTCAAACAGCAATTTCTGCTACACAAAATGGCTATCAATTTAGAGTATTAGTAACCGCCGGTTGTGGTACTACGCCATCTTCTGGGGCTGTATTAACGGTTAACACTTTCCCGGTTGTAGCATTTGGTAGTATACCTTTTAATGTTTGTAAATCAGATGCCGCCTTTGCTTTAAGCGCAACGCCAATAGGTGGAGCTTGGTTAGGTGCTGGTGTTACTGGTGCTAATTTTTCACCAGTTTCAGCAGGGGTAGGAGTACGCACTGTAACCTACACTGTTACTAATGCAGGATGTACTACTACACAGCCAAGAATAATTAATGTGTTAGAATGCCCAGAAAGACAACGTAGATTACCGGATTACCAAGCAGTGTTTGTATATCCTAATCCTAATAATGGGCAATTTAATATTAGATTAAATTCGGACTTATATACCCGTTTAGGTGCAAGGGTATTTGGTACTGATGGAAGATTATACATGAGTCAGGTATTTACAGGAGTTGGCTATGGAAGTATTATTCCAATTGATATTTCTAAATTAGCTGCAGGCACTTATCAAGTGTTTTTATACAACGACGAAGGTGGACTTGATAAAAAGGCAGTAAGCATTATTGTATATAGATAATGTAATACAGCATATAAAAGAAAGAGGCCATATCTATTTGATATGGCCTCTTTTATTTAGGTTAAACAATGGTAAATCTCTCTTTATTATCACCAACAATAAAAAAATATATACCGTCTGGCATACCCCGTACGCTAATAGAAAAATCACGGCTTATATCTTGAATAAAACCTTTTCGAATAACCTCGCCATTTTCGTTTGTAACTTGGTATTGGTTACAAGGAAATTTTTTCTCGATACGTTGTATCAAAATAGATGAGTTGGCCGGTACTAGAGCAGGAGTAACTGCTAATTGGTTTTTCATAATTTTACTAAGCTATTGGCTGGCCACACTTAGGCCACATTGTAAAGTGGATGGCTTTACACATCATTAACATGATGAATTTGTTAAATATTGCCTTACTACAAAATAAGTGCCATTTAAAGTTGATGGTTAATGTAAATTATCTAATATGATATAGTAATTTTACGAAATGGCAGATAGTATAGATAAAGGAATCGTTTCCTTCTTACAAATATTTCACTTACAAATGGAAATGTCTACACAAGCTTATCGGCAATATTTGCAGCATGAGCAACAATTTTTATACGCCAAAGAGCTAAGAAGAATAAATTCTATTTCTATACAACTGTTAGAGGATAATGAACAGCGTTTACCTATCAACTTGCGTAAGGCTGCACAGGCGCTTCTATCACATTTTCATCAATGGAGAAATAAATGGGATGAAACTGCGCAGGCACAGCACCCCCATGATAATAGTAAGTTTGCGTATGCAAATGAACATACTTTTCCTAAACAGGCAGCTGCAATTTTGGAAGAGGCCTATCAACAAACCATCAATACTAAAACTTAACTACGGCTTTTTGTCTAGTTTAATATTATGTCGAATGGCTGCCCAATATTCTTTGCCATATTCAACCAATATTTCACTTCCTGCTGGAATGTCTTTTGCGGCTTGTATAAATACTTTTAATCCATCTTCTACGTATTGCGCATTATTAGTAAGGCCTTTTACGCTTGAAATTCCTTTTGCATCGTTGGCATACCTTGCTAAGGCCGATTTTCTATTGCCAGCATCGATTACATGGTTTCTTTTTACATAATAGATATACCCATTTTTGCCTTCATTATGTTGCACTTCTTTCCAGGTGGTTATTTTGCCTTTATATTCTACAATTCGTGTTCCTTTTTCAATAAAAATGGTTGTATACAAACCCATTCCAGCATTGGGTAATGCTGATTTTTTTATAACCAGCTGCTTTTCTAATAATGCCATAATTTTTATGTTGGTGGCGCAAATATAGGGTGGCAATAAATTAGTGGATCATTAATTCTGCCTATTCAAAAACTAACATGTGTTATATTTGCTATCAAACAAACTTTATTATGAAGGAAGTAGTAATAGTATCTGCGGTGCGCACTCCTATGGGTAGTTTTGGCGGCGCACTAAAAAATTTAACAGCCACACAATTGGGTGCTATTGCCATAAAAGGGGCTATTGCGAAAGCTGGTATACAGCCTGAAATTGTACAAGAGGTTTTGATGGGTTGTGTGTTACAGGCAAATGTAGGACAAGCACCGGCAAGGCAGGCGGCAAAATTTGCAGGTTTACCGAATGAAGCTAACTGTACTACCGTAAATAAAGTTTGTGCTAGTGGTATGAAGGCTATTGCACAAGCGGCACAAAGTATATTGTTGGGCGATGCAGCAATAATAGTGGCGGGTGGAATGGAGAGTATGAGCAATGTTCCTTTTTATTCCGATGCAATGCGATGGGGTAATAAATACGGTAATACATCCTTAATAGACGGATTGGCAAAAGACGGCTTAACTGATGTGTATGATGGCAAAGCAATGGGTAATGCAGCAGAACTATGTGCAAAAGAATGCGATATTACTAGAGAGGCACAAGATGCTTTTGCGGTGGAGAGTTATCAGCGAAGCCAAGCGGCATGGGAGCAAGGAAAATTTGTAGAGGAAGTGGTACCGGTAGAAATTCCACAACGAAAAGGTGACCCCATTATTTTTAATAAAGATGAAGAACCTTTTAATGTAAAGTTTGATAAAATTCCTTCATTAAGTCCAGCCTTTATGAAGGAAGGAACAGTAACGGCTGCCAATGCAAGTACAATGAATGATGGTGCTGCTGCTTTGGTACTAATGAGTGCTGAAAAAGCTGCCGAGCTAAAGCTAAAACCAATTGCAAAAATTAAAGGATATGCGGATGCGGAGCAAGCACCTGAATGGTTTACTACGTCACCTGCCATAGCTGTTCCTAAAGCGGTAGCCAAAGCAGGTTTGCAAATGAGTGATATAGATTTTTGGGAACTCAATGAAGCATTTGCTGTTGTAGGTATTGAAAATACTAGGCGGATGCAATTAGATGCATCAAAAGTAAATGTACATGGAGGAGCGGTGTCATTGGGTCACCCATTAGGTTGCAGTGGAGCCCGAATAATAGTAACCCTTATAAATGTGTTGCGGGCGAATAATGGCCGCTATGGGGCTGCGGGTATTTGTAATGGGGGTGGGGGCGCAAGTGCAATGGTTATCGAATTAATGTAGCTAATTTAAAAAAATGAAATAAAAAAAACCCGGTTTTACCGGGTTTTTTTATTAGGAAATAAAATGTATCAATAATTTGTAAATGAAGAGACAGTTCTAGCATTTGTTCCAGAAGTAATAGCATAGCTACCTCTAAATACAACTGTATAGCTTCTTTTTTGCGTTGGATTTAATCCATTTAAAACGGCCAGTTGGTTGGTGGTGCCGGCCTCACGAACAATAATGGTGTCGTTAAATGAAGATGGTACCGGAATAAAACTTGTAACGTCGGTAACAGCAACATTTGTAAACAAATTAATATTACGTCTTTTAGCAAAAATATCAACCGCTGGTACGGCATTTTTTGAATGAACGAAATTCGCAAACCTTAACCTCGCAGTTGTATCAGCCGGAATAATTATATCCGTTTGAACTGTTTTTTGCTTAGGAGCTGTTATC
Organism: Bacteroidota bacterium; assembly: GCA_039796695.1. GTDB lineage: Bacteria > Bacteroidota > Bacteroidia > Chitinophagales > Chitinophagaceae > JJ008. The sequence goes on along the minus strand of JBDKJF010000001.1, from coordinate 73,897 downwards.
GTATCATAGATAAAAATGGTATACCTATTGCCTACTTGCATGTTCTGTGCAAAAGTAAAAGGTACTTGTGTAGTGGTTGATAAAGTATCTCTAATAAGAAATGCCCTAAGTCCCGGCTGAATATTGGCACCAATAGTAGCACCACCTGATGGAAAAACACTTCCTGAGGACATAAGTCCGCCAGTAACTTGGGCAGCGTCTACGTAAATATAATTTCTAGAAGCATTTACTGTAGCAAGGTATACTTGTACAATACTGGAGTTGCTAAAATCCGTTTGTTGATTTGCAACCAGTTTAGCCTCTTGTTTGGTACAAGAAATAAGGAGCACTAACATGGTTACAATTTGAACGAATAAAAATCGATTATTTCGAAGTTGCATAGTAATTAATTTTTAGATGAGTTTTATGGCTCAGTAAACCACATTCTTTTAGTATGATAATCCAAAGCTAAAGCGCCAATTCTGTTTAGTTCATTAATATTCCAAATATACTCAGAATTAAATCGAGGCCTAACTCTGTACACTAGCTTACCGCTATTATCTGGAGTAAATAAATCAGGTGTAGTACTTGGTGCTACAGGTACTGTTGGCGGATTAAAATTTGTGTATACTTGCACACCTGGGTTAAAACCCGTAGGATCTGTATCTGTATAATGATACCTTCTCATGTCTCCCCATGTCTCTAAAACACCATGGCCCCACAGTGCAATGTATTTTTGAAGCATTATTTTGGATAAGCTAAGACTAGTTGGTAATGCTGGAACAACATTAGTATTTGCAAGAAATGCATCTCTTACAGATGTTGTTATTTGATTGGCCAACGGTACATTCACATTATAATCAGCCATTAAAAGATCAAAGTGAAGTTTTATTCCTTCTCTATAAGCATTTAACGCAGTGGTTTTGTCGCCTTTTCTATATGCAGCTTCTGCTTTAATAAATTGTATTTCACTAGCTGTTAAAACAGGTGTAGGTGAGGCATTTCTAAATATATATCTGGCAGAAGCATCATTCCCTGTGGTAGTTATTCCGGCAGCTTGACTACCGCCGTGAAAATTTTCAGGTCTGTCGTTTGCTGGTAATGCTAAAATACCTCTGGCTAATTGAACACCTTTAAAAGTTCCATTTGTATTTTGCCTAAGTAGGTATATAGTTCTTGGGTCTGTTACCCCTGTAAAGGCAGTATTAGCACCGGTCATTAAATTCACTATATATTCCGATTGACGAAATGCGGTTGGCGATAAATTGGTTCCTAACGGCATTTGATTTCTCAAAATACCGAAATAGTTGCTGTTTTGAGTGATACCTGTAGCCGCATATTTTACGGTGGCATTATCTGCATTATTGACTAATGATAAATTACAATAATAAATCACCGAGTCTGCGTTATAATTTGATTTATTACTTAAATGATTATGATAGCGGGCTAAGATACCGTATGTAAATTTTTTCCATTTTGCAACATCTCCGCCATAAAAATAAGCGTCACCTACATTTAATTTACCCGTATTATCTCCGGTTCTGTTTAAATAATCTAAGGCCTCAAAGCACAGCTGTCTTACATGATTATAAATTTGATCTTGTGTGTTATAACGAAAAGTATAGAGTGTTGTATTGAAGGCTTCATCAAGAATAGCATCACCATACAAATCTGTTAATGTAAGCCAGCTCCATGCAAAAATCGCTTTGCCAGCTCCGGCATAGTCCCATTTCTTTGCGTCAATGGCCCATTCTATCATTTTTTTGTTATTCTGGCCAATATCATAATAATGTGAACGCCATACAGATTGCCCTACATCGGCTGTGGAACTTGTATAGCCCATACGATCATAATTACTACCTACACCAGCCCAAAACCAATTCTGTATATATTGGCCTATATAGCGGGCATCGTGTGCTGGACCATGGTTATTAGCATGTGCAAACATTGCATTGGTAATATATGGCAACAATTGCTCTGGTGGTAATACTAAATCCGTATTGGGATTTGCGTATGCTTCATCTATCTTTTTAGTGCAAGACAAAAAACTTACACTAAATGTGATGATTAAGACTACTGATATTAATATTTTTTTCATATCTAATTTGTTGTGTGTATTATTAAAAGCTTGCTCTCAATCCAAAGTTTAAACCTATTGGGGCTCCCGTATTTCCATAATCAAAACCAAAGGCTCCCACACCTTTTGTACCGGTAGTGTTACCATTTACAGAAGGGTCTGCGCCTGAATAATTGGTAAATAAGATTAAGTCATTGCCTGTTAAGAAAACACTTAGATTTTTTACAAATTTTATTTTAGTTAAGAAATTTTTTGGAAAACTATAAGAAAGAGTGATATCTCTTAACCTAAACCAATTAACATCTTTTTCAATAAATTCTGCTTCTGGCATTGTGGTATAATACGTTTGCGCATAATAAGGATTAACAGCAATTGTATTTTGAGTTGGGGATGATGAGTTTTCTAAACCATCTCTTAAAACTCCTTTAACTACTCTTGGTGTAAGCCTATCTGCTGTTCTTCTACTTCTACCTTGTAGTGTAAGAAACATTTCAGTTGCATTAAAAATATCGCCCCCAACTTTTAAATCCCAGAGGAAGGTTAATTTAAAACTTTTGTAAGTAAAAGTATTTTGAAGACCAACTGTAAAGTTTGGATTTCTATCACCCAGAATATTAAAAAATGGTGTAGCAGGTGTAGGTGCACCGGGGATGGGTATACCAGTGGATGGATCAATTAATATATCGCCATTATTGTTACGTAAATAGTCAAGCCCTGTTATTGTAGTAGTAGGATAGCCTACTCTTAATCCACCTCTTGCATTACCATATAGCCATGTATCGGAATTATAGTATTCAGGTACATTTGGTGGTAAGGATAATACTTCATTCCTCATTCTGTTGAAATTAACTCTTGTATTCCAACGAAAATGTTTATTCTTAATAGGTGTTGCGTCAATTGATATCTCAACGCCAGAATTTTTAGAAGAACCTACGTTAATCGTATTTAAAACATAACCAGTGCCATAGCTAAATCTTACTAATTCGCCTATTAAATCGGTATTTTTTGTATTGTAATATGTAATATCTAAATTTATTTTACTCTTAAATAAGCGCCACTCTGTTCCTAATTCAAAGGTTCTTTGTCTTTCGGGTTTTAATAGCGGGTTGCCATTATTAAAGCCATAAAAGAAACCTCCACCGCTTCCAAAATTAGCAGCAAAAACAGGTTGATTGGCGTAGGGAGAACTAGCTCTTGCAGTATTAGCAATTGAGCCTCTTAATTTTAAATAATTGATAACGTCGCCTTTTTTTATTTCGGGTATTAAATCTGAAAGCATTAAGCTTAGACTGGCAGCTGGATAATTGTAATTTCTAAATTGCTTGGGAAAAATTGATGATTCTTCAAATCGATGTGAGTAAGTAAAAAATATCATTTCTTTCCAATTAAGCGATGCTTCTCCAAAATAGGCCGCTTGACGATTAATAGACTTATTGTAATTGCCGTTTCTAATAGCATTTAACAATCGTTGTCTAGTGGTAGCTCTAGTTAAACTACTATCAGGAAGGTTGCCTAACAGCGCCTCCCATTGTGCTTGAGTAATGGTAGCAGCATTGCCATTCGCATCTGCTTTATACATCAAACCATTTATACCAACAGAATCTATCACATTTGTTCCAAAAACGGAATACATCTGGGTTTCATAATCTTGCCACATATTACCCACTACTAATCTACCAGTTAAACTTTTACTTAATTTTTTCTTGGCAGTGGCAGTAATAGTATGATTGTATCCATAGTAGTTACGATAGTAATTGTCTAATGAACCACCTTGTGTTCTAGATAAATAAAATGAGTAGGGGTGGTTTACGATATGACCCTCTGTGCGATAGGTGTCATAGCCAAAACGACCTGCAATGGATAACCAGCTAAAAGGATTATAGTTAATCCCCATTTTACTAATTATTCTATTATTCTCATCGTGGCTACGATTTCGGTTAGCATTAAATAATGGGTTGTCTATTTCGCCATTTGGATTAGCATTAAAAATTGTTTTTTTGAGGCCGTCTTCTGTTTTCCAGTCTCTTACATCTTCATCCGATGGCCAAATCATAAGAGTAAGTAAATATCCATTTAATCCTCTCAATGGTTTATCGTTTACTGTTCTAATATAGCTAACAGAAGGTTGAAGCTCTAACTTTTCGCCAATTTTAATGGATCCGGATAATGCCGCATTGTATCGCTTGTAAGAGTTTGTGGGTATAGGAGAAGTTTGATCAAGAAAGGCGCCAGAAAAACGAACCGTATATTTTTTGTTTCCGTACTCAGCAGAAATATTATGATTTTGAGTAAAAGCGGTCTGAAAAAAATTCCGTGGATTGTCAAATTTCTCGGTATTTGCAGGGTATTCAGGTCCGAAATAGGTGCCAGATGCTGAATTTAACGTAAAGCCAGCTACACCGTTCGTACCAGGTCCAAAAGTGCTGTTTGTTTCTGGAAAACGTGTAAGTTTTGAAACCCTAAAGCTATTATCATAATTCACCAAAAATTTACCGTTTGTATTCGATTTTTTTGTGGTGATGATGATGGCTCCAGAACTAGCTTGACTACCATATAGTGCCGTAGCTTCTGGTCCTTTTAATACAGTTATTGTGGCAATATCGTTTGGATTAATATCACTAATACGATTACTGTAGTCGTTTGTTCTGTTTTCTCTAGCAGAAGCAAGTCCCATATTAGTTCCTTGACCACCGCCTCCATGATTTTCTACTAAGGTTTGGTTATCTACAATTATTCCATCTATTACAAATAGTGGAGAGTTATCTAAAGCTATAGAATTAAACCCCCTTAATACAATTTGAGAAGAAGCGCCTGCTAAACCGCTTGTTGGATTTATGGTTAAACCTGCAACACGACCCTGAAGGCTGTTCAGAAAATTTTCTCTTTGTGTTTCTTTTAATTCATCCCCATCCAGTTTTTGAACCGAAAAACCAAGTTCTCTAGGATTTCTTTTTTGATCCATCGCCGTTACTACCACTTCGCCCATTGTATTATCAGCCGTTTTGAGGCTAATACCTAGGGTGGTAGATTCGCTCGCTTTTATTTCTTGTGTTTGATATCCTACGAAAGAAATCTGTATCGTTTCGCCGGTATTTACATTCAATGAAAACTTACCATTAACATCGGTAGTAACAATACGGCGGGTACCTTTTACCCTTATAGTTACTCCGCTAAGCGGCTCTTTACTATCCTCTGATACAATGGTACCGGAGATGGCTCTTTCCTGCGCCTGCACCTTATCGGGCATTAGCGTAAACGCTAATAAAAAAGCGAGGAACAATTGGAGAATTTTTCTCATAATCGTTGTGTTTTTATTTTTTTTTGGCTTTTTACAAATTTAGGCCACTTGTACCCCGGCCGATTTGTAGGGTTTTAGTATTTCACTTTCTATTGGTAATTCAGTAATCATTAAATCAATATCTTTTATGGCACATACTTGTATGGGTTGTACTGTATTAATTTTTTCTGCAATGGCCAGGCTTACTACTTTTTTAGATGATTCTATCATGGCTTTTTTTAACTGCACTACCTCCCAATCATTATCCGTAATTCCATGATGCAAGTCTATGGCATTGGTGCCTAAAAAACAGATATCGGCTTTTAATTGTTTTATTTTGGCAATGGCTTCCGAACCTACGGTGATTTTTGAATTCTTCGAAATTTTATCACCAATCATGATAACCTCTATATTCGGGTGCTGCATGTATTCTAATACGGCAGGTATGCTGCCAGTAATAAACGTAGCTTTTAATGGGGGCGGAAGGGAGCGGGCCATTTCTATAATAGTAGTGCCGCCACTGGTTAATATAAACATACCATTGCCTATAAGACTAATGGCTTTTTGAGCAATTATTTTTTTAAGGTTTTGAGAATAAACACCATTTACAGGAAACGACATTTCGTTGAAAGAATGAGAGAGCGCACCACCATGTACTTTTATTATTTTTCCCTCGTCGGATAATTCTTGTAAATCTCTTCGAATGGTATCTTCTGATACATTTATCTCTGCACATAAGCTCGCAGATAGCACTTTGTTGTGCAAATGAACCTGATGAAGGATATAGGCTTGACGTTCCTTCTTAAGCATGTAGCAGTTTTTTTTGGTACGACTAATATAGTACCTTTTCCTGCATAAAAACGCACAAACCTGATAATATTTGCAAAATGTGGAAACAAAGGGGGTAACTCTAAATGCAAAAAACCCGTCTCGTATAAAACGAGACGGGGAGCTTACATACAAGCCCGAAGTATTTTTATTTATTAAAAGTAAACCTAGCGGTAAGGCCAATAGCGGCGGGTTCAAAATTAATGTCGGTAACAATGTTTAACTCCGGCTTCCAATCAAGCGATAGGTTAAGTGGAATGTTGTTGAATTTATAATCCAACCCAACCACCCCTTGTGCCCCAAGATTAGTTTCTGTATTTGTTTTTAATGTACTTGGATTATAAATTTTGGGGAAGGCTAAATATCCGCCTACACCATAAAACCATCTAAGCCCTTGAGTAGATAAAGGTTTATGAAATTGAACCATAGCTCCTAATGCCAATGGATCTCCAAATGTAAATAGCCCCTCTATGGCTGTATTTTCACTAAGGAAATGCTTAACGGATATAGAATTATTTTGATAAGCATTACTACTACTTAGGCGTACACCTAATGCAGTTTTATAATCTTGTGCTTTTAAAACAACGGTAAAAACGGTAACAACAACGGTGGAGAGGATGATTTTCTTCATAATATATTTTTATACTTATACATTAACGAAAAATAGTGCCATAGTGTGCTTAAAGAAATGCTAAATGTTTGGCGTAAGGGTTTGGATATTGGAAAAAGGGTGTGGGTGAGTACAAATAGTTTTAAGGGATATTTCCCCATATTTTTTTAGTAAACACCTTATGCCAATATCGATTCACTAATAGAGTTCATATTTGGTTTTAGGTCGTTTTTTTTCAAGCCATAAAAAATTGTCTAAGCGCATTTCATTGGGATTTTTTTGACGAATAGGCCAAATGGTACCAGCTACTTGACTGCGAAATACAATTTTATGGAGCTCTTCTTTTCCAAAATATATATCCATTATATCGCACTTACTTTCATTAATACCGGTGTATGAGCTGTCTTCATTCTGAATAAAGTAAATACATTCTGCAAAGCCAGCGGCTCTTACAGAATCAATACTTCCTTGTGTAAAGTAGGCATCCATGCGGCTACTTTTTACCTGGTTATATACACCCGGCTCCGCCTCATTTATTAAAAAACTGTTTTCAAAAACTTTTGCCCTATCCGCTTTTTTATTTTTAGTATAAATTAAAACTGTGTCGCCCATTATTTGGCTAAGCTGGCTCCAAAGCACCGGTTTTTGGAATAACTTAAAAGTAGAATCTTTAAATGAGTAAAACATACTATCGCAAATGGCCTGCATCGAATCATTAAATACCCTTACGTTTCTGTAAGCTTCAAAATACCTGTTACTACTATCTTTTGTAGTAGAAGATACCACTTTTGTACCCTTCACTTTTTGTTTTACTATGGTATCTTTTATGCCATGTAAATCGGTAAGGCGGGCAGTAAATAATGTGTCGGCTGTTATGTATATGGAGTCAGCATCTTGCTTAACTATCATTAATGGGTGTAAGGTGGCTAATGTTCTTTCTTTCTCCTCATCTCTAAATACATTGCCCGCTATGATGGTGGTGCCGTCTTTAACATTTCTAATTACTACATTGCCTTGTGCTTGTGTAATTTTACTACTATCGTTGCGGGCAAATTTATCCGATGTAATGGTTATGCCGTTGGCTGTATCTTTTATTATTACATTGCCACTGGCATTAAACATTTTTGATTTCTCATCCCTGCTCATATTATCGGCCACAATGCTGCCTCCATTTTTTTCAATTATCGTAGCTCTTTGGCCAAACTCAGCCTTACCAGTGGCTACATTATAAAATCCTTCTTTTGTTTCTATCATTAGGCCGCTACTATCTTTAATAATGGTGGGCGCAATAAATCGGGTGGTTTGAGTTTCGGTATTATAAATAAGCGAATCTGTTTTAATAGAATAAGCAGGGTCTTTTAGGTCAACTTTTTTCTTAAAAATTACTTCCCGTAATCCGGCATAGTAATATCCTTCTTTACTGGTTAAAACTGTTTTTTTGTTTACAACAGTACCGCCATTTTTATATATACCAATATCAGTGGTTACATTGTATTCTAGATCGGGGGTTGATAAAGATCCTTTACCATCGCTTAGTTTTACCCCACGATCCAGGTAGGCTATTTTTTTTTGTGTAAAATAGCGTAAATGTCCGGCGGTAATGGTGGCGGTGTCTGCATCGTTAATATATACCCTGCCCCAAGCTTCAAAGATGTTTTCATTATCATTTATTACACAGCTATCGCATTGAAAAAGGGTAGTGCCTTGCTTTAACTTTACTCCGCCTGCTAATATTTGTAGTGTGGTACTGTCGTTTATTTTTTGAATAGTATAATGTCGTGTATTTAAAATATGTACGATACGAGTACTATCGCCATTAGAGGGCATAGCAACGGGCATTTGTGCCCATGCTATAGTTGAAAGCAATAAAAAAAAAGCGACTACGAAAAACTGTTTTATTTGTTGCATTATTCCGGCTGCTTATAAGTGGTATCTTTTGGTAAGGGCGAAGTTATGGGGCCGGTTTTATCTTTTCTTCCAAATACGGAAACATTAACGTAGCGTTTGGGGTTTTTGCGCAAATCGTCCATTAATATTTCTGCGCTTAGTATGGCATCATTTAGCTTGTTATACAATTTTTTGTCGTTCATTAAAGCGCCAAGGGTACCTTCATTGGTTTTTATTTTAGCTATTAATTGCTTCATATTACCAATGGCCTCATTAAAATTATCGATGGTAGGTTGAATATCGATTGCTGCAAATTTTTCTGAAGCCTTTTTGGCATTGGCTACAGTAGCTTTTATATCATCTGCATTTGATTTTAAACTGGCGGTAAGCTCTTCTGTATTCTTTAATGTTTTGGTAATGCTGCCAGATGAGTTATCCAATATACCGTTTAACGCACTACTAGCCCGGTTAATGTTAGCTAATGTTTGCTGAAGATGATTTTTAACGTCGGCGTTAATTAAACCATTTACACTGCCAAACACGGTATTAAGGGAGTCTAATGTGTTTCTTACTTTAGAAAGGGTAGGGGTAAGTTGTGCTTTTACATCGTCAATAATACCGATATCTTTTTTTGAACCTAGGGTGTCTCCAACCTTTAGGTATACGGTAGTATCGCCCTTTTCGATATTAATAAAATAAGAACCTACCAAGGGTGAGGTAATGATGGCTTTGGAGTTAACAGGTATGTTTACCTCTTCGGTAAGGTTAATAGTGGCAACAAAGCCACTTAAATCTTTATCTTTTTTTTGAATATTAGAAACAGATCCAATAATGAAGCCATTAATTTTTACTTGATTGGATTTGTCCAGCCCTCCTAAATCATTAAATACGGCATATATTTTACGATCTTTTTTAAAAAGCGATTGGCCTTTTAAAAACTTGAAGCCGACTATAAGGATTGTTAAAGCGGCTACCGATAGTATGCCTACTTTAGTTTCGTTACTTATTTTCATCAATAAATTTTACTCCGCATAGGCGGCAAATGATTATACCAAATTAGCTATTTAATTGTTCTTACAAAAGTCTCAAAATCCTTTTTTTTCGTTTTTATCGGTTTCTTTTTCTTTCGCTTCTTCAGCATCTTTAGCCCGCTCTTTTTCTTTTTCTATTGCCTTTTTTTCTAAATTATCAATATATTTTTTTAATGCGGTAAACACATTGGCGGCAATTTCTTTTTGTCCGGCTTCACTTGCAATATATTCTTCTTCTTCTTTATTAGTGATGAAACCAATTTCTACTAATACACTTGGCATAGCGGTAGCTTGTAATACCCAAATACCTTTGTCATTTCGTTGCTTTACACCTCTATCTACCCGGCCGGTGGCCGTAAATTCTTCTTGCACATATGTAGCAAGAAGTAAGCTTTTTTTGAAATAATTTTTGGCATAAACAAGCATTCTAGCTTTTTCTGCTGGGTCGTTAGGATTGGGTAAAGTAAGGGTAGAGGTGGAATCTTCTTCGCTATTATATTCATGTATATGGCTCATTTTAGAATCGTTCTTATTCACCGCCCATACATAGGTTTCGGTGCCTTTTGCTTTATTAGGGTGCCATACATTTTCATATTCATACTCATAATAGGTTTGGGTATAGGTTTTCTTGCCTTTTTTTACCGTTCTAGTACGTTGAATTTTATTGACAATTTCCTTTTTATACCAACCTCCAGCTGGCTGGCCAGATGCATTGCAGTGTACGGATATAAATAAATCTCCATTGTTTTCATTCGCCAGTTTAGCTCTGTTTTTTAAACCGGCATCTTTATTTGTTGCGTTTCCGGGAAGTATATCGGTGGTTCTTGTAAAAAGTATTTTCATATGGGGATAAGCTTTGGCAATCGTATCGCCTAGCTTTAAAGCTACGGCTAAGGATACATTGGCTTCGCTGGCAAAAGTACCTTTGGCCCCGGGATCTAAGCCCCCATGACCTGGATCAATTATAAGTGTGGATACGGGTGCCTTAGAAGGTTGGGCTATTAAGAAAGTACTGGTTATAATGGCAATTAGCAAAGAGGAAAAAATTTTAATCATGGCTTGGTTAAAAATTAATGGGTAATTAACTACTGCAATTTAATGAAAGTGTTGGTTTTCTTTTCTTTGAACAAATTCTAAAAAAGCTTTTGTGTCTGCTACCTGATTTTGGTTATATAATTTTACGGCTTTGTTAGTATCATTTTTCTCCTTTTTCTCTACGTCGTCTGCTTTTTCATTAAGCCACTGTTGATATTTTTTTAACGCCTTTACTATACATTCGGATAATTCTGTTTGTCCGGCTTGGCTATTCAAATATCGTTCTTCTTCTGGGTTAGAGATAAAACCAGTTTCGATGAGTACGCTAGGCATAGCGGTAGCTTGTAATACCCAAATGCCCACTGGCCTTTGTTTTACTTCTCTATCTACGCGGCCTACTTTTACAAACTCATCTTGTACCATACCAGCAAAAGTGGCACTGCGTTTAAAATATTGTTTTGTTTTTAGTAAAGAAAGTGCTGTAAAGGCAGGTGAGTTAACATCCATATCTCCATACCGCTGTTGATAATTTTCTTCTTTCATCATTGGTGCATTTTCTCTAATAGCCAATTCCTTTTCCTCGCTTTTTCCGGCGCCCCATATATACGTTTCTGTACCCTTTGCATTACTAGGTATAGTAAAAGTTTTATACTGCGGTACTTCTTTAGTTTTCTTTTTACGATTTTTTCCTTTGCCCTGGTAATAAACAACCGTTTTGTAGCCCATCAATTGTTGCCTTTTTTGTGCCGGTGCGGAGTTTACATGTACGCATAGGAATAAGTCGCCCTTTTTTTCATTGGCAAAATCGGCCCGGTAATGCAGCGCTGGATACGTATCGGTAGTGCGGGTATACACTATTTTTACATCGGGCAATTCTTTCTGTATCATTTTACCCAATTTTAAAGACACGGCTAAGCAAATATCTTTTTCGTAAGAGTATTGACCTTTGGCACCCGCATCGGTGCCCCCATGCCCCGGATCTATTATAATAGTGCGTAGCTGTTTTTCCTTTATAGCAATTGGGCTATTGATTGTTCGATTAAATGAAAAAAAAATACAGCAGAGTGCTACGATACAAAAAACGAAAAAGAAACGTTTTACCATGGTTTTTCTTGTTTAAGGCTATCTGTAATATTCACAAAATGTTTGTACCTAATCCGATTACACCAACAGATAATAAAGTACATTTGCCAGCACTTGATGAAACAGCTGTACAAAACTACATCAAAATACTTTTCTGCCGCGCTGTTAGCAACCTTATTGTTGCTGATGCAGACGTGGAAATCGGGCTTTTCGGCAGGTAATACCCCTATTTTTTACAATGCTTTAACATTACCGGTAGATACTTCTAAGCCTATTGTACCGGTAGCAACTATGTTGCCAACTGCTAATAAAACGAATGAAGATACCACCACTTTGCCCACTATGGATAGTACCCTTTTCCAAAATAAGGTGGATACTTTTAATTTAAAAATTTCGAAGGACTCACTAGAAGCGCCATTAAAGTATGAGGCCGAAGATTCGGCTGTTATTCTTGTTGCCAATAAAAAAGTACTGTTATATGGCAAAACGAAAACAACCTATAAAGATATTACCCTACAAGCACCAAAGGTTGAAGTAGACCAACAAACCCAACTGGTAACCGCAGTAAATGCTAAAGATAGTACTGGAGAAGTAATAGAAACAGCTCAATTTAAAAGTGGCGAAACGGCGTTTACAAGCGATACTATTCAATATAATTTTAAAACACAAATCGGCCTTACTAAAAACACTTTTACTCAGCAGGAGGAGATTGTGGTAAACGGAGAAGTAATTAAAAAAGTAAATGAGAATACAACATTTATAAAAAAAGCTAGGTTTTCAACCTGCCTTTTAGATGAGCCACATTTTGCTTTTGTAACGCCTAAAATGAAAATGATTAGCCAAAAGCTGGCCATATCAGGTCCGGCCCATCCGGAGTTTGAAGGCGTGCCGGTACCCATTTATATTCCTTTTGGTTTTTACCCCTTAAAGCGTAGTCGAAGCTCGGGTTTATTGCGGCCGGAGTTTATGACAGATGAAGTAAGAGGTTTAGGTTTGCAGGGATTAGGCTTTTACAAAACCCTAGGCGAGCATTGGGATGCACAAATTACAGGCGATATTTTTTCGTATGGAGAATGGGCACTTGGCTTACGTACAAATTATACAAAGCGATATAAATACAGGGGCGGTTTTTCGTTATCTTATCGTTCTTCAAAATTAAATTTTAAAAACGACCCAGACTTTCAAAAAAATAAAGTAATTGGCATTAACTGGATGCATTCCATGGATAGTAAAGCAAGGCCCGGTGTTACTTTTTCGGCTAGTGTAAATGCAAGTTCTACTAAAATGAATCGTTTAATACCCGGTAATCCATATGTAAATTATAATAATACACAAGGCTCTACTATATCTTTTGCAAAAAGCTGGAAAAATAAGCCCTTTAATCTTTCGATTAACGCCTCTCATTCGCAAAATAATAATTTGCGCCTTATTACTATTAATACACCCGATATTGCTTTTAACGTTAATACACTTTTTCCATTTCAACGAAAAAATCCAACGGGAAGTAGTAAATGGTACGAAAAATTAGGCGTAGGCTATACCGGATCATTTAGAAACACGATTAGCTTTTATGACACCGTTCAATATGGAAAAAATGGCCATAAATCTTTTTTACAACATATAAGGGATACCGCTTTTTGGAGTGCAGAACATAGTGTGCCTATTACACTATCACTACCACCCATTTTAGGGGGTAATGTGCTGGTAGCACCAGGTATTAGTTATGGACAATCTTGGTCGCAACGAAAAATTGATTATAAATGGAATGCCGCCGCCAATAAAGTAGATACTGTGGTAAGCAAAGGAATTTTTATTGATCAACGTTCTAGTGCTTCGTTAAGCTTAAACACGGCCATTTTTGGTACCAAATATTTTAAACCAAAAGCACGGCTACAAGCATTAAGGCATATCATTAGGCCGCAGGCAGGCTTTAGTTATACGCCCGATTTAAATAAACAATTGATAAAATCTGTACAAGTAAATGCGGCAGGAAAAACAGTTTATTACAATCAACTAAATGGGCAAGAGCTTTATAATAATACCAAAAGAGAATCGGCCGCTATGAATTTTGGAGTAGATAATAGTTTGGAAATGAAGTGGCGCTCTAAAAAGGATACGACAAACGGGGGCATTAAAAAAATTAAACTAATCGATGGCTTTGGTTTGAATGGGAGTTATGATTTTATGAGAGAAACAAATAAACTCTCTTACATCAGCACATACATGCGTACTACTTTGTTCGAAAAAATTAGCATTAATGCATCTGCTGCGCTAAACCCATACCAGTCCGATTCGGTAGGTAATGACCTAAATAAATATGCATGGCAGGGTGGTCAATTTAAATTAGGAAGACTTACATCTGCAAACATTACCATTTCTTCTAACTTTCAAAGTAAGCCTAAAGACCCACAAAAAGAAGCGAACAACAAAAAAGCTAAACAAGAAATGTTGCGAGATCCTGCTTTAATGGGCGATCAACAAAGATTGTTAGAATATATGCAACAAAACCCTGCCGAGTTTGTGGATTTTAATATTGATTGGAACCTAGGACTTAGCTATTCGCTTTTACTTACTAGCATAAGAAAACCAGACTTTAGCGGCTTTACCAGCCAAGTTACACAGGGTATTACTTTTAATGGAGGCTTTAATTTAACACCCAAATGGAAAATTAATGGTAATGGAAGCTATGATATTACGAACAGTAAAATTCAATACTTAGCGCTCTCCATCAATAGAGAGATGCATTGTTGGCAACTGTCTATTAATGTAGTGCCCGTTGGCTTTACCCGTTCGTTTAATTTTTCTATAAGCCCAAAATCTACCTTGCTGCAAGATTTGAAAATTAATCGCTCAAGGTACTTTACTACTTATTAAAGTTTACCATTATTACTTTCGTAGTAGGTTTTCATTATCTCAAAAACGTTTTCTTTTAATGCTTCAGAAGTTTGTGCGCCGACTTCTATAGGCGGTAAAAAATGAAGGTGTAGGCGTTGAGGTAAAAAAAAGAATGGTTGGTGTACGGGTAAAGCCTTGTTTGTATTAAAAATAACAGCAGGAATAATAGCAGTATTTGTTTCTACTGCTAATTTAAATGCGCCATCATAAAACTTTTTTAATGGAGCGGTAGTTCTATTGCGAGTGCCTTCTGGATAGATGCACATATGTATACCAGCGGCTAATACTTCTTTCATTTTGGTAAAGCTTTGCTTTCGGCTTTGCTCACTTTTTCTATCTACAAGTACGGCACCCTTCATATAATAAAAACCGAATATCGGTACATATTTAAAACTTGTTTTAGCGATTGTTTTATTACCACCGGGTATAAATGGGGATGAAAGGGGTACATCCAATAGCGAGTTATGATTACAAGTAACTACATAGCTTCTACCTTTTATAAAATTTTCTTTTCCCTTTACTCGTAGCGGGCAGCCCACCAGTGGTAGCCACACCCGCATCCAACACCTGGCAATGGCAATAAACAAATGTTGCCCCAAAGTATTGGGTAATAGCCAGGTAAGCATAGAGGGTATAAAGATGATGGCGAAGGTGGCAATAAAACTAATCAATCCCCAAAGGGCCCAAATACGGCCAAAAATGTTTTTAATTAAACGCATAAATATATAGGTTAATAAAGGCTCCAGTCAATTGGATCTATACCGTGCGTAGCAAGATATTCGTTTGTTTTTGAAAAATGCTTGCACCCAAAAAATCCGGCGTGTGCCGATAGGGGCGAAGGGTGTACGGTGCGTAAAATGAGATGTTTCGTATCATCAATCAATGTTCTTTTTTCCTGCGCAAATTTTCCCCATAATAAAAAAACAACATTTTGTTTTTTATCAGAAATGTTTTTTATAGCCGCATCCGTAAAGGGTGCCCACCCAATTTTTGCATGGCTCATCGGTTCACCAGCCCTTACTGTAAGTGAAGCATTAAGCATAAATACGCCTTGCATGGCCCATGGGGTAAGGTTGCCATGGTTGGGTATGCGGAAACCAATATCCTCGTGCAATTCTTTAAAAATGTTTTTGAGGGAGGGCGGTGGGGGTACCCCATTTTGCACAGAGAAACATAGGCCATGCGCCTGTCCGGCACCATGATAGGGATCTTGGCCCAGTAGTACCACTTTTACTTTATCAAAAGGGGTGGTGTTAAAAGCATTAAAAATGAAACTTCCGGGCGGATAAATCGTTTTTCCTTGCGATTTTTCAGTTTTTATATGTAAAACGGCCTGCTCAAAATGCGGTTGTGAAAATTCTTTATGCAAAACCTCTTTCCAAGAGTGATGAATGGTAACACTGGCCATTGTTAATATAGGGCTTATTTAAAAAATTGCCGCTGCTAAAATAGTAATGTAATTTGAGTTGGCAGTAAGGATAAAAAAATTTACTTTTGCACCTCGTTCATTAAAACGATGGTCCGGTAGCTCAGCTGAATAGAGCAACTGCCTTCTAAGCAGTAGGTCATTGGTTTGAATCCAATCCGGATCACAAAAAAAGCGTTCCCAATTTGGGGCGCTTTTTTATTTAGTCCATTCCAAGCATCTTCTTTTACTTTGTAGCCAATAATGTTTGCTATGCTAAAAGAATTTCACTACGGTACAGATAGCCTTACCACTTCCATTGCCATTTCTATAGCCCGCGGCTCTGTTAAGGGTGTACTTTCTGCCAAAGCTATTGCACAGGTAAATAAAAGTAGTAGTGATGTGCAGTGTATTGTTGATAACAATAAAACCGTGTACGGTATCAATACAGGGTTTGGAATATTAGCCAATACGCCCATTTCTAAACAAGATACCGCCACCCTACAATATAAAATATTGCAGAGCCATAGTGTAGGGGTAGGCGATCCTATTCCTGTAGAAGTAGCTAAACTAATGCTTATTACCAAAGTGCATGCTTTAGCACAGGGATTTAGTGGGGTACAACTTACAACTTTACAGCGAATAATGTGGCATATTGATAATGATGTAATACCGATAGTACCCGAAAAAGGAAGCGTAGGTGCAAGTGGAGATTTGGCCCCGCTTTCGCATTTATTTTTACCATTAATAGGCTTAGGAGAGGTTTATGATAAAGGGATAAAGCGAAACACGAAAGAAGTACTAAATGACTTTAATTTATCCCCCATAGCGCTAGGGCCCAAAGAGGGATTGGCATTAATTAATGGAACACAATTTATATTATCCTTTGCCGTAAAAGCGGTGCAGCGAATGCATAATTGTTTAGAAGCGGCAGATATCATTGGAGCGATGAGCTTAGAAGCGCTAACTGGCACTAAAGCGCCTTTTGATGATAGACTGCATAGTTTACGACCATTTGCGGGTAATAAACTGGTGGCCCAGCGCTTGCGATTATTGTTAGAAGGTTCGCAAATAATGCAAAGCCATACTAATTGCGGTCGGGTGCAAGACCCCTATTCATTGCGCTGTATGCCACAGGTGCATGGTGCTAGCCGTAATGCTTGGCTACATTTAAAAGAGTTGACAGAAATTGAATTGAACGCTGTAACCGATAACCCAATTATACTAGGGGCAGATGATACGATTAGTGGCGGAAATTTTCATGGACAGCCGTTGGCTCTGCCATTAGACTATGCTTGCTTTGCCGCTGCTGAAATAGGCAATATTAGCGACCGTCGTTGTTACTTATTATTAGAAGGTAAGTGGGGTCTACCTATGTTATTAATGAAAGATGTTGGGTTGAATAGTGGCTTTATGATACCTCAATATACCACCGCAGCTTTAGTTACAGAAAATAAAACATTATGCTTTCCTTCCAGCGCCGATAGTATACCCACTTCTTTGGGACAAGAAGATCATGTAAGTATGGGAAGTATTAGTGGGCGTAAATTAAATAAGGTATTAGACAATCTTGAGTTTATTTTGGCTATTGAATTATTATCTGCCTCTCAGGCTATTGAATTTCGTAGCCCATTAAAAAGTTCGGCATTGTTAGAATTTGCACATGAAGTGGTAAGGGAGCAAGTAAGTTTTGCCGCAGAAGATAGAATTTTTGCCGAAGACATCAATAAAGTAGCAAGGCTGATAAAAGATTTTTCTTTCGTAGAAAGGTTAAATCAATTTTCTATGCACCAAAATATTGCTTTGAATACAGGTTATCCATTTACCCTATAATTAAGCCCCATATTTTATACCAAATTAAAGCTGTAAAGCTGTTTCTAAAGCCAATGTTATCATAGGTTGCAAAGCTTTTTCTCTTTGATCGGCCGATATTTTTTCATGCGTAGGGATGATATCCGATACGGTAAGTATAGTAGCTGCATTTTTACCTAAATGTTTCGCATTTGCAAATAAAGCAAACGCTTCCATTTCTACAGCAGGACAATTATGTGCTACTGCAATGGCTGGTGTTGCGGGATCTTTTCGATAAAAAATATCGCTGGAGTGAATATTGGTCTGTTTTATGTTTAGATTTAAATTCTTCGCTGTATTGTTGAGCATATTAAAGCAATTGCCTTGGTGTGGTATTATCTTCTCCTCTATGCCCCAAGCATATTTAGCAAAAGTGCTTTCGCTTGCAGCTGCTTTTACATTTAGCAAGTCAAACAATTTCAAATCCGTAGTATACGCCCCACAGGTGCCAATACGTATAATAGTATCCACCTCATATTCGGTGTATAACTCGTAAGAGTAAATACCAATACTAGGACAGCCCATACCACTTGCCCCCACCGATAGCTGCTTGCCTTTATACTTACCAGTATAATAAAGTACATTTCTGGTTTTACTTACTAAACTAACCTCTTGTAAAAAATGTTCGGCTATGTACTGGGCTCTTAAAGGGTCGCCGGGTTGTAATACTATTTTTGCAATTTCACCTTTGGCGGCACTTATATGTATACTCATTTAAAAATGTATTTTAATTACAAGATAATTTTTTAAAACAGATTATCATAATTTAAAAATAAAAGTGCACCATTACTCAATATCTCTCTCCCTTAACTTTGTTCTATTAATACCATTTGTATGCTTGCACCTACTTACGATTTTAATAAATACAAAACTCCTATGGGCCCTACACTTACCTGCAAAGGATGGATACAGGAAGCGGCCTTACGTATGTTGCTTAATAACCTAGATCCCGCCGTGGCGGAAAGACCTGAAGAATTAATTGTGTATGGCGGTCGTGGTAAAGCAGCTAGAAATATAACGGCACTTGATGATATCATTGCTAGTTTAAAAATTTTAGAAAACGATGAGTCGCTACTTATACAATCGGGTAAGCCGGTGGGTATTTTAAAAACACATCACGATGCCCCCAGGGTACTTATCAGCAATAGCCAGTTAGTGCCCAACTGGGCCAATTGGCAACATTTTGAAGAGCTGGATAAAAAAGGATTAATGATGTACGGTCAAATGACAGCAGGTAGCTGGATTTATATAGGCTCGCAAGGCATAGTGCAGGGCACCTATGAAACATATGCCGCCGCTGCTAACAAACATTTTGGAGGAACTTTAAAAAGTACATTAAATGTAACAGCGGGCTTAGGCGGTATGGGTGGGGCACAGCCGCTTGCTATTACCATGAACGAAGGCGTGGGGCTAATTGCAGAGGTAGAAGAATGGCGTATTGATAAACGAATTGAAACAAAATACTTGGATGAAAAATATCTTGATGTTGATGCCGCTATCGATGCTGCTTTAAAATACAAAACAGCAGGTGTGCCCAAAAGTATTGGCGTGCGTTGCAATGCTATACAATTACTACAGCGGTTATTAGAAAGAAATATAATACCCAATACATTAACCGATCAAACCAGTGCGCATGATCCGCTAATAGGATACATACCTAATACCTTAACCAACGAAGAAGCCAATGTGTTGCGTACACAAAACCCCGATAAATACAAAGCGCTAGCTTACGAGAGTATGTACTTACATGTACAGTTAATGTTACAATTAATGGATAAAGGCGCCATTACTTTTGATTATGGTAACAATATCCGCGCCAGGGCACAGGAGTTTGAACAGAAAGCCGGCATTGGATTAAGGCGCACTGCACATGACTGTTTTGCGTTTCCCGGCTTTGTACCAGCTTATATTCGTCCCTTATTTTGTGAAGGTAAAGGACCATTTAGATGGGCGGCTTTAAGTGGTGATGCCAATGATATTGCAATAACAGATGCGTTAATAATGGACATGTTTCCAGCAAATAAAGGGATGATAAGATGGATGAAAATGGCCAAAGAAAAAATTGCGTTTCAAGGGCTACCCGCAAGAATATGTTGGCTGGGACAAGGCGAAAGGGAAAAAGCTGGCTTAGCTTTTAATGAATTAGTAAGAACAGGAAAAGTAAAAGCACCGATCGTAATTGGCCGAGATCACTTAGATACTGGTTCGGTAGCAAGCCCCAATCGAGAAACCGAAGCCATGTTAGACGGAAGCGATGCGGTGGCCGATTGGCCCATCTTGAATGCACTTGTAAATACTGCAGGCGGCGCTAGTTGGGTAAGTTTACATCATGGGGGTGGGGTAGGTATGGGCTATAGCATACATGCTGGTATGGTAATAGTGGCCGATGGCACCCCGCAGGCCGCTGCCCGATTAAGTAGAGTATTACGTAATGATCCCGGTATGGGTGTTATTCGCCATGCAGATGCAGGGTACCCACTGGCAAAACAAACTGCAGCTGACAATTGCTTAGCCTTGAACCAAAAAATTAATGAGCACAAAGCATAAAGTTGCCCTTTGCAGTATGTATGTTTAGTATCGGATGGTAATTGAAACAGTATTGATAAACGAAATGATTTTTTTCTAAAAAATTTGAACGTCGACGTAAGATGAAGAAATAAAAATATGTTTTCTTTTTATTGATAATTTCTTTTATCGCATTTAAAACCTTTTTTTCAAAAAACAATTGTAACAATGCTATTAATAGTTTTAAATAAGTGAATAGTAGTCTAAATAAAATAGATATGTATATTGATGCCTTGCCAATTGAGCGGGCAGCAATTTGTGCTCATTTGCGGCATCTTATTGTGGCTACTGTTCCTGAGGTTGAAGAGCGGTACAGCTTTCGCTTGCCTTTTTTTCATTACTATGGTATGTTTATGTATTTAAACAATACAAAGCTTGGAATAGATGTGGCCTTTTGTAGGGGCAAAGATTTAATAGAAGCATTTCCGCAATTGGAATTAAAAAATAGGGCTACCATCGCTACACTAACCATTGTAGATAAAAAGCAAATAGTGCAGTATAGCATTGCACAAATAATTGCCACTGCTGCGCAATGGAACAAAGAGGCTAAAGCGCTTAAAATACCAATGGTAAAAAAAATGACTAATCAAAATTTAGTAGTAATAAACATTGAAATGCTTTTACATTAAGGCTTATCTTTAAAAAAATTATAATTCAAAAAATAAAAGATGCTCGAGATTATTGCATTAATATGGCTTACGGGTTTAAATGGAAAGTTGGCAGATCGTAAAGGTAAAAAACCGGGAAGGTGGAAATTATATACCGTTTTAGCCTGGATTGTTGGCGAATTTTTGGGCGCTCTATTAGCTGTTATTATTTTAAAGTCCGATGATTATTTAAGTATGTTTCCGCTAGCCATTATGGGTGCTATCGGCGGTTATTTGGCTATAAGGGCGTTACTATCCAATATGCCGGATAAACCTACGCAGGGGTTTGATTTTGAAAATAATACACCTTAGTATCGTGTTTTTCATTACTCAGCAACTTAACCTGTAACTGCGAGGCTGCATTTCACACCGCTTTTACAAAACTTTGCACCTTAAAATTTTGACAGGTAGATTTTTACTCTACTTTTGAGCCTCACAAAATAAACATTATGCCAATACAGCATTTCATACTCGTTTACCTTATAAGTACGCTACTCGTTTTTCTACCCTCTTTTGGCATTGCAAAGTTGTTTACAAAGGCCGGTGTAGCATCGTGGAAGGCCTATATTCCTTTTTATAACACTTGGATAATGCAGGGCCTTGCTAATCGCCCCAAGCATTGGGTATTTTGGCAATTGATACCGGTAGTAGGTTGGTTTATTACCCCAGGCATATTTATAGAATTTATAAAGTTATTTGGCAAGTTTAGTCTTGCCTCTCATACCGCAATATCCTTAGCAGCACCAGTATATTTTCCATATTTAGGTTTTAAAGAAAACCCCAATTACATTGGAGCCGAAGGCGTAAAAAAGCATAAAAAAGCGAGTTGGAGAGAATGGGTAGATGCCGCCATTTTTGCCGTAGTAGCTGCCACATTAATAAGAACATTTGTATTTGAAGCCTATACCATTCCTACAGGCTCTATGGAAAAGACGTTGCTGATAAAGGATTTTCTTTTTGTAAGTAAGTTTAGTTACGGCCCCCGCATACCCAATACGCCTCTATCCGTTCCTTTCGTACATAACTATATGCCAATAGGCAGCGGTAAGTCCTATTCCACGCTATTACAAATACCTTATACCCGTTGGTTTGAGGCGCCGGTAAAAAGGGGAGATGCGGTAGTATTTAATTTTCCGGAAGGAGATACTGTAGTACATAGGGTGGGGTTCGAGTCGGCTGTACCCTACTATGATTTAAAAAGAAAACAGGCTTGGGGTTCGCCCTTTGATATTATACAATGGGATGCTGGTGCGGGTGCATACGAAAGAGCAACAGCTGGCGATATTTTAAATAATCCAGAAGCGTTTCCCATCGTATCACATCCCATTGATAAAACGGATAATTATATTAAAAGATGTGTAGCCGTAGCGGGAGATACTTTAGAAGTAAAAGCAGGAGATATTTATATTAACGGAGTGAAAGAAAACACCCCACCATATTCACAAATTAATTACACCGTACAATTAAAGGCCCCTGTTGCAGATATGGATGCCTTTAGAAGTAAGTACAATTTAAAAGAAGAAGATGTAGCATCGCTTGGTAATAATGGGTATAATTTACTGCTTACCCACAAAGCATTAGCGCAAATGAAAAAAGATAATCTATTACTTACCGCAATTCCTGATTTACAAATTCCGGATTCATTATATAAAGAGACCGCCTACCTGGGCAAAGTAACCTTTCCTTACGATACACTACATCGTTGGACGCTAGATTATTTTGGAAAAATATGGATACCTAAAAAAGGAGCTGCCCTAACATTAACCAACGATAATTATTCCATTTATGAAAGAGCCATTCGTGTTTATGAACACAATGATTTTTATCGCCAAGATGGAAAATTTTATTTGAATGGAAAAGAGGTAACTACCTATACATTTAAATTGAATTATTATTGGATGATGGGAGACAATAGGCACGGTTCACAAGACTCTCGTTTTTGGGGTTTTGTATCCGAAGATAGAATTGTAGGAAAAGCCTGGCTTATTTGGATGAGTTGGGAAAATGGCCCTCGTTGGAAACGATTGTTCCGCATTATAAAATAGTTTATCTTTAAATGCCCTTGAAATTTCAAGGGCATTATTGTAATAACCCGATTGGTGATCATGAAGGAAGAAAAATTTGAATTTACATACACGGTTTTTGAAAACAGTAATCAATTATCCCCTGCAGATATTTTGTTGGTAGAAAAAGCTCGTCAACAAACTGCTATAGCTTATGCGCCTTATTCCAATTTTCAAGTGGCAGCAGCAGCACAATTAATAAATGGAGAAATACTAGTTGGAACGAATCAAGAAAATGCAGCTTATCCGGTATCTATTTGTGCCGAAAGAGTGTTGTTAGGTACCATTGCCAACCATTTTCCTAATATGCCCATTGTTACAATGGCTATAAGTTTTAACAGTGCCTTTGTATTAACTAACCAGCCCATTTCCCCCTGCGGTATGTGTAGACAAGCGCTTGCAGAATATGAAATGCGCACACAACAATTTATTCGCCTTTTGCTAACGGGACAATCTGGAGCTGTATGGCTTATACCACAGGCTACTTACTTATTGCCCCTTGCCTTTTCTGCAAAAGCACTAGCAGTGCCAAAAACATAAGCTATACTTTTCGCCTAGCTTTTCGTTATTAAATCTTAATGCAACTTAATAGGTAGCCTAGTCATCTATTACTTGGTTTTTCATAGGATATTGGATTTTAAAAACGAAGCTGGGTTTCTACCCGGCTTTTTTTGGATGCTACCCTTACCCTTTTTATACCAATTATGTTAGGTTTCAAAACTCTATTTTTGTACAAAGAATTTTATGGCAGAGATATTAATCATAGACGATGAGAAAGCAATACGTAAAACACTTTCCGAAATACTTTCGTTTGAAGGATATAAAGTAGAAGAAGCTGCTGATGGCGAAGAGGGGATTAAAAAATTTAAAGACAAAACTTTTGATTTGGTGCTATGTGATATAAAAATGCCCAAATTAGATGGAATTGAATTTCTTGAAAAAGCAGGAGAAATAAATGCAGATATACCCATCATCATGATATCTGGGCATGGTAATATTGAAACAGCAGTAGAGGCAGTAAAAAAAGGGGCCTATGATTATATTTCAAAACCACCCGATCTTAATCGACTCCTTATCACCATTCGTAATGCAATGGATAAAAGTTCATTGGTTACAGAAACAAAAGTACTTAAGCGAAAAGCCAGCAAAGTACAGGACATGATAGGCGAATCGGCACCAATAAAAAAAATAAAAGATACAATAGAAAAAGTAGCACCTACAGATGCTCGGGTGCTAGTAACCGGCGAAAATGGCGCAGGTAAGGAGTTAGTAGCAAGATGGATACATGAAAAGAGTAACCGAGCTACAGGCCCCATCGTAGAAGTAAATTGTGCAGCCATACCTACCGAACTAATCGAAAGCGAATTATTCGGTCATGAAAAAGGTTCTTTTACCTCTGCCGTAAAGCAACGTATTGGCAAGTTTGAATCGGCAAATGGCGGTACACTTTTTCTTGATGAAATAGGGGATATGAGTATAGGGGCACAGGCCAAAGTGCTAAGAGCATTACAAGAGGGAAAAATAACAAGAGTAGGAGCCGATAAAGATATAAATGTAGATGTAAGGGTAATAGCTGCCACCAATAAAGATTTGTTGAAAGAGGTGGAGCTTAAAAACTTTAGATTAGACTTATACCATAGATTAAGTGTTATACTAATACATGTGCCCTCTTTAAACGATCGTAGAGAAGATATACCCCTGTTGGTTGAAAAATTTTTAAACGATATCTGTACAGAGTATGGCACCGCTACTAAAGCAATAAGCGCCGAGGCGGTAGCTTTGCTTCAACAATACAATTGGACAGGCAACATCCGAGAGTTAAGAAACGTAGTAGAACGATTAATTATACTCTCCGATAAAATGATTGCGGAAGAAGATGTACGCAATTACGTAATGCCGAAATAAGCGTTCCAACTAAAATTTTAATGTGTGGCTTGCCATCTTTACAACATTTGTAATGGTAGTGGGCCTTTTTTTATAGCTTTAAGCGTGCCCTGCTTTACCATACTTTAATGCCAGGAAGTGTAAAGACATAAGAAATAAATTACATTATTTTCAGTAATTATTGAAAATAATGTAATTTTGAATCCTATTAAATCCACAACATATGAAAGTAGTAATAGCAGGTGCCGGATTTGGCGGATTACGCCTAGCCAGACAGTTAAGCAATAAGCCGGGATTTGAAGTAGTATTGATTGATCGCTTTAATTATCATCAATTTCAACCGCTATTTTATCAAGTAGCCACTGGAGGGCTTGATGCAAGTAATATTTCTTTTCCACTTAGAAAAGTGTTTCACAAAAGTAAAAATGTAAAAATTAGATTGGCAGAAGTAAAGGAAATTCTACCAGCAACAAATACCATCATCACTACACACGAAAAAATTACCTATGATGCATTAGTAATAGCAATGGGGGCTGGTACTAATTTTTTTGGGAATAACAATCTAGCGCAACATGCCTTTTCCATGAAGACGACCACGGAGGCGCTACAAATACGCTACCGCTTACTTCAGTTATTTGAGCAGGCCCATACTATTGTAGACGAAAAAAAATTACAACAATTAATGAACATTGTAATAGTAGGCGGCGGACCTACGGGGGTAGAAGTAAGTGGTGCATTGGCAGAGATGAAAAAATATGTATTACCAAAAGATTTTCCTGAACTGGACTTTACTCGTATGAACATCTATTTATTAGAGGGCAGCGATAAACCCTTGGCATCAATGAGCCAAAAATCATCTGCACAATCGCAAAAATATTTAGAACGTCTTGGCGTAACCCTCCTCACCAATACAATTGTTAAAGATTACGATGGAAGTAATGTGCTATTGCAAAATGGGCAAACCATTGCTGCCGCTACGGTAATATGGGCGGCCGGTATTAAGGGAAATGTTCCCAATGGTATACATCCATCGTTAATTGCCAAAGGCAATCGAATAATAACAGATAGACGATGTCAAGTTTCGGGTTACCCTGGTATTTATGCAATTGGCGATTTAGCATATATGGAAACGCCCAAGTATCCTACTGGTCATCCACAAGTGGCGCCCGTTGCCATACAACACGCCGATTTAGTAGCGCATAATTTTATTATAATGGAACAAAAATCGAACCCCAACCGATTGATCGATTTTGAATATACAGATAAAGGATCTATGGCTACAGTGGGACGAAACCTGGCCGTGGTGGATGTGCCTAAACCAAAGCTGCACTTTGGCGGTTTTTTTGCATGGCTTATTTGGATGGGCTTACATCTTATGTTGATTGTGGGCGTTAAAAATCGATTTTTCGTTTTTATGAATTGGGTGTATAATTACATTACGTACGATCAAAATTTACGATTAATATTCAAAGACGTTCATCAATCGCAAGCCCAAGAGATGGCTAATAATAATAATGCGTCCTAAATTTTTATATTTAGCGTTGAAGGTTTTAATTGCGGGCGTTTGGCTAGTAAACGGCCTTTGGTGTAAAGTGTTAAATTATGTACCTCGTCATCAAGCCATTGTATCCGCCATTGTAGGTAGCCACTATGCACATTGGGTCACCAATATAATCGGTTGGGCCGAAATGTTAATGGCAATTTGGATTATAAGCGAGTATAAAAGCAAACTTAATACAGCTACACAAATTGCAGCAATTGCAATGATGAACATTATTGAGTGTATCGTTACACCGCATCTATTATTATGGGGAAGATGGAATGCTTTTTTTGCATTATTATTTATTTTGGTTATTTATTTTCAAGAATATTGGTTCAAAAAAACTTACTTAATTGATTAGCGATGCTTTCTTTCTTAAAAAAACATCCATTTGCGGTAGAAGCTTATTTTGAACAGTCGATTGTATTAACGTTTGCTGTGGAAAAAGAACAATTAGCGCCATTAATACCGAGTTGTTTGTTATTAGATACATGGAAAGACAAGTGGGCTTTCTTAGCTGTGGCGTTGGTGCATACAAAAAGCTTGCGGCCTAAAGGGTTTCCATCATTTATGGGCAGTCATTTTTTATTATTAGGGTATCGAATTTTTGTTCGTTATAAAACTAAAGTAGGAAAGCAGTTAAGGGGTTTATATATATTGAAATCGGAAACCAATAAAAAGAGTATGGAAATTTTGGGTAATATTTTTACACAGTATCAATATAATACAACGGATTTAAAGCTAACGGGGGTAAACAATAGTTTCCATTTTTTTTCAAAAAATTCTGACGTAAATGTGGAATTTCAAAAGGGAAAAGAATTGGTTGATTTGCCAACCGGTTCACCTTTTAATAATTGGAAAGAAGCTAGACGTTTTGCAGGACCTTTACCCTTTACTTTTAGTGTTAATATAAAAACAAATGAGGTCTTAATTATTGAAGGGGTTAGGAATAACTGGATTCCAACGCCATTGCAAATAAACAATTATCGGTTTGGTTTTTTAAGCCAGTTAAATTTAAAAGCACCAGTTTTGGCAAGTGCTTTCGAGGTTGACAACGTACCTTATTATTGGAAAAAAGGTAAACAAGAGGTATGGAAGTAAAAAGAAAAAAATTACAGGGCCTTTTAAATATTTTGGATTTTAACCGACACTTTTATTTTTGGGGAATAGGCTTCTATATTATAGTTTTTATTGTGTGGCAATTCTTTAACGGGCCATCTTTCATATTTGGGCTCCTTACTTTTGCTACGCTTTATGCCCTTTTAATGCCGCTTTTGATTGCTGGTTATGTATATGACTTTTCAGGTTTTTATGAATTACTATGGATTTCCCAATACCGGATTAAAAATGGCAATGAGAAAATGGTTGTTAATATTAATGCCGGGTTTGATGAAACAAGTTTTCAACTTAAAGCATTTTTTCCACAAGCAACGATTAAGGTTTTTGATTTTTATGATGGAGCAAAGCATACAGAACAGGCTATTGTAAGGGCTAGAAAAGAAACGGCTAATTACCTTAATACGGAGCAAATAGTATCTACCGCTATCCCATTACAAAATCACTCTGTGGATGTAGTATTTTTAATATTTGCGGCACATGAAATACGTAGTTATAAAGAAAAGATTTTGTTTTTAAAGGAATGTAAACGGGTATGTACACCAACAGGAAAAGTAATTATGGTAGAGCATTTAAGAGACATACCCAATTTTTTGGCCTTTACAATTGGCTTCACGCATTTTTTTTCAAGACGTTGTTGGCGGAAGGCTTTTGCAGCAGCAGGGTTCAATACCATTACCGAAAAAAAAATTTACTTGCTTTATCTCCATTTTTAAAGCTTCCTAGTAATGTATATACATGTAAAAATTATAGGATCTGTTTTAATAGCACTTGCTTTTATGCATGTTTTCTTTCCTCGTTATTTTAAGTGGAAAAAGGAGCTTAAAGAACTAAGTTTAATTAACCGACAAATGATGATGGTGCATACATTTTTTATAGCACTATTACTGTTGTTGCTGGGTATATTGTGTATCTCTTCCACCGATGAACTTTTACAAACAAATTTGGGAAGAAAAATAAATTTGGGAATGGGCATTTTTTGGGTAACCCGTTTGTATTTTCAATTTTTTGTTTACTCAAAGCAATTATGGCTACACAAAAAATTGGAAACTTCTATTCATATTTTATTTGTAGTGCTGTGGTTTTATTTCAGCTGCGTGTTTTTATACTTAGGCATAGAGGGGGTATTCCTGTAATGGAAGACTGAAATGTGACGGGTGCAAAGATGGTTTATTCAAAAAAAATTTTTACCGTTTGATAGGCTAATTGTCCCTGTCGCATTTTTTCAGAGTATCCTTTTAAACCAAAAAGCCCTGCTGCATTACCTTTATTTACGGCTATTTCCAAATACCCTGCGCTATTAAACAAGGCGCATTTTTCGCCTTCTGGTACATCGGCGTAGGAGCTACTGATTGTATCGATAACCTCATCTCTTTTAAATACAATTCTAAATTTTCGATTCTTTCTTTCTTCTTCAAATTGGGCTTGGGTGATGTTGACAATAACATTTTCAAAACTGTCAATAAATATTATTTGTCCTTCCATTAAGTCGGCTTCCACCAACGGTCGTAAGTGTCTTTTTTCTTTATAGATGGGGTCTGTATTGCCTATTTTTAAAATAGGTTCACCATTCACTAACTGGTTTATTACATCACCCATTAATGAAGTTATGGTGCTAGTATTTTTTGCTTTTTCTGGCGATATGGGTATGCCAATAATCATCTCTGGTTTTTCTTCCAGTATCATTGTAATTAAACCATTATCGGCGCATAATAAATATTGGTTGTTATGAAAAGCAAGTAAAAGCTGCTCAGGCTTTGTATCGAAAATATTTACTAAAATTAAATGGTAGGAAAAGGGCGGAAAATTTTTTATAGCACTACGGCATACATAGGCGGCCTGCGGATAGTTAAAGGGCGGAATATTATGCGATATATCAATAATATTGAAATCATTGTTTAATTGTAACAGCTGTGCTTTTACAGCCCCTACAAGGTAGTCCGGACTGCCGATATCAGATGTTAAGGTTACTAATGGCATTAGGTGCTATGCTTATCTTGCTTAAAAATATATATGCAAGTTCTACAATTATTACTTAACCAGCTTGCCTTCTTTAAAGAAAAATTTGTGCACCAGTTTATCGGCCCATGCCGGAAAAAATTTTTGTAAGAAAACCGTACGTTTTCCTGTAAATGTAAGAATCAATGTTCTTTTCTTTTTTTCAATAGCCTTTAGTATATGATGGGCACAGTCATCGGGACTCATCATTTTACTTTCATCCATGGGTGTTTCGCCGTGCGATTCTGCATCTTTATTCAAAGCCGCATTTCGAATATTTGAAGTAGTAAAACCAGGACATACCCACATTACATGCACCTTATCATCCATTAACTCTGTACGTATTGCTTCTAACCAACCTTGTAAGGCAAATTTGCTTGCAGAGTATCCACCACGTCCGGGCAGGCCTCTATAACCCGCAATAGAAGATACACCCACCACAGTACCTTTTCGTTCTATTAAGGAGTGCAATGCATATTTGGTACAATACACGCTACCATAGAAGTTAATATCCATTACTTTTTTTATTACATCTATACCAGCTTCTTTTAGTAATGCTCGCATTGATACACCGGCGTTATTAATCAATACATCAATACCACCAAAAACTTTTATCGTCATTTCTATGAATCTACGACAATCGTTTTCTACACTTACATCAGCCACCATGGTATGTAGTGGGTAAGAGGGGTATTGCGATTGTAAAGCATATAGTTTATCATGATTGCGGCCGCATGTAGCCACTTTTGCACCCGACATTAATAAAATTTCTACCAATGATTTTCCTATACCATCGGTACCGCCTGTTACGATTACCACTTTATCTTTAAAATGAATGGACATATGCAACTGTTTTTACAAACCTAAATAAAAATGGGGGAGATATAGATACAAAAAGAAAAACCTCTCAAAATTTGAGAGGTTTTTGGTGATCCCGCTGGGACTCGAACCCAGGGCCCATACATTAAAAGTGTATTGCTCTACCAACTGAGCTACGAGATCTCCGAAGGGTTTCTTTTCAGTAGCCCTATCCCGATTTGGGATTGCAAAAATACAGTTCCTATTTATTTATGCCAAAACTTTTTGCGTTAATTATCAATAGTTTTAAAAATATTTTTAAAAATTAATCTTTTAACTCCTTACTCATCTGCTGCATTACATCTTTTTCTAACATTACTTGCGCTAAATGCAGCATATTCATAAAAGAAAGTGCACCAGATATACCATGACCAATAATAACTGGCTTGGCTACGCCCAATACAGGCGTGCCTCCATAGTTTTCGAAATTAAATCGATCAAGATAGGGGCTGTTTATTTGTTGTTGTTTATTAATTTCATAAAGCGATTCGGCCATTTTTAAAATGATGTTACCGGTAAAGCCTTCGCATACCATTACATCTGCCTTATCCATTAATACATCGCGGCCTTCTATATTGCCAACAAAATGTATATGTTTATTTTCTTTTAATAAGGGGTAGGTCGCTTGCGCTAATAAATTTCCTTTTCCCTCTTCTTCGCCTACGTTTATTAATCCTACCCTAGGTTGATGAATACCTAATACCAAACCAGCATACACGGTACCCATGGTGGCAAATTGGTTTAGCTGTTCGGGCTTACAGTCGGCATTAAGTCCTACATCTAATAAAAGTCCCTTACCTCCATTTAACTTAGGAATGATAGTGGATATAGTGGGGCGAATAACGCCTTCTAATGCTTTTATACTAAACAATGCACCAACCAACATTGCACCTGTATTTCCGGCGCTTATAAATGCATCCATTTTGCCTGAAGCAAGTAAATGAAAACCGATAGCAATGGAGGATTGTTTTTTTTCTTTTAAGGCTTTAGTTGGATGTTCGTGCATATCTATAACCTCTGCAGCATGCACAAACGCTATTTTTTCCATTGGTATAGCATGGGCAGTTAACAGAGGTAGTACCAACTCTTGATGGCCAATTAAAACCAACTTTGCCGGGGTAGTAGGGTATTGGGCAAAAAACATGTGAATGCCCTTTACGGCTTCTAAGGGAGCAAAATCGCCTCCCATCATATCTATTCCTATAATCATAGAAATGCTAAAATAGCAAATTCCAAATCCCGACGAAAACATAATTGTCTTCATCAGCATCTGGAATTTGAGTAATGCGGTGTTTTATTATTTCTTAACCGGAGATTTTTCAGCCACTACTTTGCCTTTGTAGAAAAGTTTACCTTCACTTACGTGGGCACGGTGACGTACATGTATTTCGCCAGTAGCGCTATCGGTCGTTAATGTGGCAGACGTTGCTTTATAGTGTGTTCTGCGCTTTGCACTTCTTTGCTGACTGTGTCTGCGTTTCGGATTTGGCATAATTCAAATTTTAAAATACTCAGTTTTATTAATCGCAATGTTTGGCAACCAACCTTTTTAATCGCCATTCAAATCTTTAAATTTTTCAAGATCTTTCCAAATGGGGTTGGCCTTTTCTACTTCTTCGGCCGGTTCCATTTTTTTAAGCATTTCCATAGCGGCTGTATTACAATAAGGACCACTCATATTATCGTACGCACACGCCTTTTGCATGGGTATCGATAAATTGATGAATTCATATATCCAATTAGCTATATCTAAATGGCTTTCGCCACGACTGATATAATATACATCCGGATCTTCTTCTTGATCATTCATCAAATCAGGCTCTTCTACCATTTTTACGGTTATGGTAAATTCATCCCATAAATCAAACGGAAGATTATTGTTACAACGGTCGCAAGTAAATTCTAAACTACCACCAATTTCAAACTTTAAGAGCATAAAGCTGTTCTTTCTATCTAAAGAAAGTTTAATATTGGCTTTGCAGTTTGTAAAATCCTGCTGCTGGAATGCTTCAAAGAACTTATCATCAATGGAATAGCTATATTCATGAACCCCGGGTTTTAACCCCACAAAAGCTATCTCAAACTCCCTACGACGGCTCATTGGTACAACTTTTTAAAAGAGTGTGCAAAGGTAGGGGATTTGTCTCTAATATTTGCTATAATTCGGGTTGTTTTTTACTAAAATCTGTTAGTTTTGTAAAACGCTTACCTATTAATTACTTGCGAAAAATTTCAGCACATATTTTTACTTACCTCATGAAAAGCCGCACTTGGGTGGCTATTATTTTATTAACAATTATTATTAAATGGGTCTCCTTATATCCTGATTGGGTGGAACTTAACTATAGTACTGGGGTATATGTACATATTGCAAAAGCTCAACGACTGGTTTTTGGGTGGATTCCGTTTAGCGTCGGCGACCTGTTTTATGCTGCCGTAGCCTTATTACTTTTGTATAAAATAGGACGATTTTTTTCTCTGCTAGTCAAGAAAAAACTTACACGGCATTATTTTAAAGCTGCCTTGCAGCAATTATTTTTTATTTTATTGTTTTCCTATGTAGTTTTTAATCTTTCTTGGGGATTGAATTACAATAGAAAAGGAGTTTCGTATCAATTAAAATTAGAAGTAAAAAAATACTCCCTCGCCGATTTGGATACACTTACTCAGCAATTACAATATCGCCTAAATTACTACGCTCAATTTGTTACCGAAAGTCAGCGTGATACCTTTAATAAAAAAAGCCGGCTTTTTGCCGCCGGTGCCGAGGCCTATAAGGAAGCGGCAAAGCAGTACCCCTTTTTATCTTACAAGCATGCCTCTTTAAAGCCATCCCTTTTTAGTTATCTTGGAAATTATTTAGGATTTCAAGGCTATTACAATCCATTTTCTGGCGAAGGGCAAGTAAACACCACCATACCCCGTTTTTTAGAGCCTTTTGTAACCACCCACGAAATTGCCCACCAATTAGGCTATGGAAAGGAAAACGAAGCAAATTTTGTAGGTTTTTTAGCTTGTAAATCTTTTAATAATAATGCTTTTCGCTATTCGGTTTATTATGATTTATACCATTATGCCATTGCGGAGGTTTATCCTAAGGATACTATTTTGGCTAATGCCTTTCAAAATAAGCTGCACCCGCAGGTAATTAAAGATAGAAAAGAGCATATTGATTTCTACCGCAGCTACAAAAACCCCCTTGAGCCCATTATTATGTGGGGCTATGGAGAGTTTTTAAAAGCAAACAACCAACCCTCCGGAAAAATGACCTACAATGAGGTAGTAGCATGGTTAATTGCCTATTACAAAAAATTTGGGGTACATGCTTTGTAAACAAATCAACAATTCCGTTGTTTTACAAATATGTCAAATTGGTTAAAACTTATAATCGCCATTTTAATACCAGTAACAGTAGGTGGACTCAGTGGTTTTTTTACCGCAAATAATGTGGGCACCTGGTATACCACCATTCAAAAACCGTCTTGGAACCCACCAAACTGGATTTTTGGCCCAGTTTGGACAACCTTGTATATTTTAATGGGCATCGCCCTTTATTTGGTATGGAAAGCAGACAGTACTAACTTTTTTAAAAAATTGGCCATTGTTTTTTTCACTCTGCAGCTTGTACTTAATTTCTTTTGGTCGTTCATATTTTTTCAACAACATCAAATGGGTTGGGCCTTAGTAGAAATAATAGCCTTATGGCTGGCCATTTTAGCCACCATCTATTCATTTGCAAATATTAGTAAAACAGCCGCTTGGTTATTGGTGCCGTATATAGCATGGGTAAGTTTTGCCACCATACTTAATTATACCCTCTGGAAGATCAATTAATGAAGTATTCATTATGGTTATTACACCAACCTCTTTCACTTAATTCCATATTAATAAAGAAACCTGGTAAATTCCCTTTAGGGGTTGGGGGAGTTAGAATTTATTCTTCCACATCATACTTTCTACTGGCCGGTCTGGTTGATGGCTGTATTTAGCATTCTTCTTTTTATTGTATGGATTTTCAATCACTCCATCCACCGGAAAGTAAATAAGCTGACCAATAGGCATCCCCTTATACACTTTTACGGGTTGCTTTACCGAAATTTCCAAAGTCCAATTGCCGCAAAAGCCTACATCGCCTTTACCAGCGGTAGCATGTATATCAATACCCAGCCGCCCCGTGGATGATTTACCTTCTAAAAAAGGTACATGAGCATGGGTTTCGGTGTATTCCTCCGTTACGCCTAAATAAAAAATATGTGGGTATAGTACAATACCTTCATCCGGTATTTCAAAATAATCAATTTGATTGTGCTTTTTGGCATCAATCATATGCTCTTTATAGGTAGCAAGTGTTTTGCCAAGGTGCACATCGTAAGAGTTGCTACCCAAACAATCCCTATCATAAGGGGTAATTTTAATAGTGCCCTTTTCTATCTCTTCTAAAATTCTTGTATCAGATAAAATCATGTTTATTATTTTTATACCAGCTGCATTGCTACTAGCTACTTTTGTTGCGTCGCACTCTTGTACAACATATCTTTACTCAGCAATTTGCTGATAGCAAAATAAAGACGAAAGAGTTTCTGAATGCCTATTTTTTTTCAACAACAAATCAACGAAAATACCCGACTGGGGGTGTGGAAGATGGAAGAATCAGAAGCCTTCTTTAAAGGTAATGTGCCATTGCACAGAGATGTTACGCATCCGCATAAGCGGTTGCAGCATTTAGCTGGCCGTTTTTTATTGCAATACCTTTTTCCTGCCTTTCCGTATGAGCTAATTCAAATTGCTGATACACGCAAGCCGTTTTTGCCAAACTCAGCATATCATTTTTCCATCTCTCATTGTGGAGATTATGCAGCGGTAATAGTAAGTAAAACAAATAGGGTGGGGGTAGATGTGGAGGAGCCGAAAGAGAAGATAGTACGCATTGCGGATAAGTTTTTATCGGAGGTTGAAAAAGAAATTTTTAACACTGCCTATCAGGAGATAGGCAGTCTCGTTTCAATTTCCAATACTCAATTAACTACTATACTCTGGAGCTCCAAAGAAGCTGTTTTTAAATGGTATGGGGATGGAGGAGTGGATTTTAAGCAACATATTCAGCTTTTCAACCACCAACCGGATAAAGAAACAATAGATTGTTTATTTACAAAAAACAACACCAACACCCAACTTTCTATTCGTTACCACTTGTTTGATGAGGTGGTGCTGGCTTGGGTGGTGGGGTAATGCTGCCATGAAAACGGTACGATGAAGAGTGTGACCCTGTCTAAGGCCGGGGCACAGCGCAACAGGCGATACCATGGAATACTGCAGCTTGTTTCAAAAATATTTACGCATCCTCATCAAATTCAAAATCCTTTTCTTCAAAGTTCATCATACTGCCCATTAGGTCTTTAAACTCCACTTTTGTTTCAAATAATTTTTTGCTGATAAGGGAATAAGAGGCCAAACCGTGTAGCACAAACTCCATTAGCAATGCCGCTTGCTCCTCATTAGCACCAGCATAATATTTTTTAACCAAAGCATACAAACCATCTACTTGGTATAAAAGCATTTGCTTGTTTTTATCCGTAGTGTTGAATGAAATGTTTAACGTATTGCCTTTATCAAACCACTGCGTAATGGGCTTATATGGATTATCCTCTTTTTGTTCGGCCTGCGAGGGCTTGCCGGTATTTCTTCTTTTCTTTAATGCATCCGGATTAGGAAAATACTGTATAAATTGGCTGCGGATGGCTTTATCCACCAAATTCATAGCTACTTGATAAGGGCCTTCTTGCTCTCCTTCGTACACCAACTCTACTTTACCGGTTATGGCAGGTATTACGCCTGCCAAATCATTTACCCAAACTTGGGTTTGTGGTTCGTTATTTAAAATAGCCCTACGCTCAGCCCCACTTACCGCATTTTCAAATGCACTAATGGTTAATCTGGCACTTACGCCGCTTTTTTTATCTACAAATTCACTGGCCCTGGCTTCAAAGGCGATTTGCTCAATCAATCGTTTTATTAAATCGCTTACGCTAACTCGTTCGTTTTGTTCCGCATTAATGGCTGCTTCTTGTTCAGTAATAGCAAGTGCATTCTCCAACGATTTGGGATAGTGGGTAAGTATCTGGCTTTGTATTCTATCTTTTAAAGGAGTAACAATAGAACCACGGTTGGTATAATCCTCAGGGTTTGCCGTAAATACAAATAAAATATCCAATGGCAATCGAAGTTTAAACCCTCTTATCTGCACATCGCCTTCTTCTAAAATATTAAAGAGTGCCACTTGTATCCTTGCTTGTAAATCGGGTAATTCATTTATCACAAAAATGCCTCTGTTACTTCTTGGTATTATGCCATAGTGAATGACTCTTTCATCGGCAAAACTTAATTTTAAATTAGCTGCTTTAATAGGATCTATATCGCCAATTAAATCGGCTACGCTTACATCTGGCGTTGCCAATTTTTCGCCATAGCGTTGGCTGCGGTGTATCCACTCAATGGGAGTGTCATCTCCTTTTTCAGCAATTAAATCATTAGCATACTTTGAAATGGGTTGTAATGGATCATCGTTAATATCGCTACCGCTTATTACGGGTATATATTCGTCTAAGAGGGTGGTCATTTGGCGGGCCATTCTTGTTTTGGCCTGTCCTCTTAAGCCCAAAAACAAAATATTATGCTTACTCAGTAATGCCCTTTCTACATCGGGTATTACTGTATCCTCGTAACCTACAATACCAGTAAAAGCCGGTTCATTTTGTTTTAGCTTGGCAATTAAGTTTTGCCTTATTTCTTCTTTAATGCTTTTAGGTAGGTAGCCGGAGGTTTTTAATTGGCCGAGGTTTTTAATTTTTTTTATTTGCATTGCCGGTAAGGCGGTAAGACGGTGATTTTATTCAATACAAAATCGTCTTATACCATTTTTTTAAAGTGGAACATTAAAATTTATTAGAAATCCAATATTATTCCCAGTCATTTTTAAATGACTAAGTATTTGAGCTTGCGATAAAGGATTTACTGTTTCAACTGCTTTTATTTCACAAATGATGCTATTTTCAACAAGTACATCTAAACGTAATCTCTCATCAAAAACCAATCCATCATAAATGATTGGCAAATCAACTTGCCTTTTATAGAAGATATTCTTTTTCTTTAGTTCATGGCAAAAGCAAACTTCATATATTCTTTCTGAAAGACCAGGTCCAAGTCCTTTGTGGGCAAGATAAGCCGCATCTACTATTTCCTTACAAAGCCACTCTTCATTTTCTGACAGTGTATACATTTTTATGAAATTGTACTTTTAGAAATAAAATCAACTTATTTTCTTCCCGCCTTACCGGCAAAATCAAAAGACTGTTTTCCTTTTCCCACTTTCAAAATCCTTAAAAATAAATGCCCCCAATTTATCTAACGATGCAAAGAAGGCCTTGCCTTGATTCATCTCTGTAAACTCCTGCACAAAATTTTGCAGGTAAGGGTCGGTAGCTATCATGAAAGTGGTGATGGGTATTTTTAGCTTTTTACACTGCGCCGCCAGATTGATACAGCGGTTCACTACTTTTCTATCCAGCCCAAAACTGTTTTTATAATAACGGTTACCAATTTTTAAACAGGTGGGTTTGCCATCGGTAATCATAAATATTTGCTTGTTGGGGTTTTTCCTCCGTCGCAAAATATCCATGGCTAGTTCTAAACCAGCAACCGTGTTGGTATGATAGGGACCCACTTGCAGATAGGGAAGGTCTTTTACTTCAATAGGCCAGGCATCATTACCAAATACTACAATATCCAACGTATCTTTTGGGTATCTTGTCTTAATCAATTCACTCAAAGCCATGGCTACTTTTTTGGCTGGCGTTATGCGGTCTTCTCCATACAAAATCATTGAGTGAGAAATATCAATCATGAGCACAGTAGAAGTTTGTGATTTAAAATCGGTTTCTCGAATGCTTAAATCATCTTCCTGCATTCGAAAACTATCTACACCATGATTGATTTGTGCATTGCGTATACTTTCGGTAAAATCAATTTGTTCTAACATATCGCCAAATTGAAATTGGCGGGTTTCTGGATTTACTTCATCACCCTGACCAGGTTTAAACGTTTTATGATCACCTTGTTTTGTTTTTTTTAGCTTACCAAATATTTCGTTTAAGCTTTGCTTACGTATGCTTTGCTCTGTTTTGGGTGTAATTTTTATTTCTCCCCGTTCATTATGTTCTGTTAGATAGCCTTTTTGTTTCAGTTCATCAATAAAATCACCCATACCATACTCGTTATTTGTTAACTGGTATTGCTTATCTAATTCATTCATCCATTGCATGGCTTCTGTTACATCGCCACTGGTGTAAGTGAGCAGCTGCATAAACAAATCCAACAATTGTTGAAATTTACTTTGCTCTTTTTCATTTGAATTATATGTTGAAAAATGAAATCCTCGCATAGTTTTGATTACAACAACAAGTTACAAAAAATGTTGGGTGGCCATTTACGAAATGCGTTATGGTTATAAAAAAAATCCTGCTACAATTTGTAACAGGATTTTTTAGCGTATTTCGAAAATTATTCAACCTTACTCGTATCGGGGTTTGATACTGGTGTAGGTTTAGCTTTTGGAGTTTTGGCTTCGGCGGCTGGCTGACGGGCTTCTTTTTTAGGCCCTTCATATACACCCACTATAGCTTCCATTACTAACATTAAGCGGTTGTTTATAATTTCTTCTGTCGTCATTTCGTCAAAAAATTCGCTACGTTCTGCTCTTATATAATTATAATAATCTTGTTGTTGTTTCAAATCTTTTTGAATAGCAGCCTTTACTTTTTGAGCTAAATCTTTTTTGCCGGCTTTATAACAAGCTTCTAAATACAATAAGCCTGTTTGGTTATGTCCATTAAAGCGGCTTACAGAGGCATAAGGCAGGTTATCTGTACTTATACTTTTTTCAATTTTATCAAGCAGTGCAACGGCTTTATCTTTTTTTCCTTGATCAGCAAGATTACCAGCTACCTCTGCATACAATGCTCTGATATTAAGTAAATGGCGGCGGTTTTCTTCGTCATAATACATCTTCTTTTTATCCGCACCACAAAAGGCAAACTTAGTCATCATGTTTGTATAGGCAGCATCACCATTATCCCTTATTTGAGTACCGCCTAACCCTTTTTGGCGCAGTT
Organism: Bacteroidota bacterium; assembly: GCA_039796695.1. Lineage (GTDB taxonomy): Bacteria > Bacteroidota > Bacteroidia > Chitinophagales > Chitinophagaceae > JJ008. The sequence continues at coordinate 34,101 of JBDKJF010000001.1, read as the reverse complement.
CACTTTCCAGCACCCAATTTTGCTGCGGGAATTTATTAACAACAGGCACTAAACGATAAGCCATTCCATCCTTACGTAAATAGTTTCCAAATCCTAACTCGCCAAAAGGAGAAGTAAAGTAAATAGGACGTTTCCATTTATTGGTGGCTATGATGTTAAGAATCATTAAGTCGTTACGCATTAGGCCACCACTTAATTTACTTTCAGGTATTTCAAAATACATAACATCAACTAAACTATCGGTGGCACTTACAGTACCGTTTCGTTTTACTAAATTTATATCTACTGGTACTTTTAATTTAGCATACGGGAATACGCCTGCACCTACATCTCTACCCGTTTCTTCATCTATGTAAGGCTTCCCGATTTCGTTTTTCATTACCGAGTATAAATCATAAAACTGTGTAGGATTTGCTTGTTCTCTTCCGCGCAAATACTCTCGGTTGTGTCCTTCTATCTGTTCTTGCGACCAAATAACATCTAAAGAATCTGCATTATTTACTTTATACCGAAGCTGGTTGATATACCAATCTATACCTAACAAGCTATTATTCACTAAGCGAATATCCTTTCTTACACCTTCTACCTCTTGCGCATACCACAGTGGGTAAGTATCGTTATCTCCAAACGAAAAAATAATGGCATTAGGGGCACAACTTTCTAAATAATCTTTAGCTAAGTCCGGTGCAGTTGTTTTGTGGCTACGGTCATGGTCATCCCATTCTTGCTGCGCCATTAAAAGCGGTACGGCTATACAGGCTATGCTGGTAATGGCATTTAGGGCAAATCCTTTTTGTCCATTACTAGATACTGCCTTTCCAATAAATGTAAGCGCCGATAATAAGATGGCATATAATGCTGCCGCAATGATGGATGCAATGAAGGCATTGCCACCAGTTCCAGAAGGCATACAACTCATTAAAGTAACCGTAAATGTAAGTAAACTACCATACGCCAACATATTGCCAAAAAGCGATTTGTCCTCTCTTTCTTTTACCATTTTTACGATAGATACAACCGCTAACCCAATCCAAATAGCAAAGGCATAAAATGCACCTACATAGGCATAATCCCTTTCACGGGGCTGATTACCGGGTTGGTTTAAATAAAGTACAATAGCAATACCGGTAAAGAAGAAAAGCAAGAAGCTAACAATAAAGTCTTTTCTATTTTTTAAAAATTGAAATACACAACCTATAATGCCCAAAATAAAAGGAAGCATATAAAGCTTGTTATTTGCCTTATTATTTTGAATACTTTCTGGTAGTTTACTTTGATCGCCTAAACGTTGATTATCCATAAAAGAGATGCCGCTAATCCAGTTGCCATCTCGTTTATTGCCCAGTCCTTGTATGTCATTTTGTTTACCAGCAAAATTCCACATAAAATATCGCCAGTACATAAAACTCATCTGATAGGAGAAAAACCATTCCATGTTTTGTGCAAAAGTGGGCGGAATATATCTATCTCTTCCTGTAAGTTCACTTTTTTCCATTTCAATATTAAGCCAGCTAGCATAGTATTCGGCATGGTACTGGTCGTTGCTACCATCCCATATACGTGGGAAGAATTGCATATCACTCTTTTGATATTTGGGTTTTCTATCCAAACCAATAGGAATATATTTTTTCTCACCTTTTACGTATTTCATATCTCCATCTTCAAACTTCACCTGGCCAGTTTCAGTGTCATAATCATATTCTGCAGAAAAATGCGGGCCATAGAGTAGGGGGGCTGAGCCATATTGCTCACGGCCTAGATAGTATACAAGGTTAATAGGATTGTCCACATTATTCATATCTACCACCGGGTTGGCATTGGAACGAATTAAAGAAGTAAAGTACATAAAGTACCCCAACATCATAAACGCATAACACCATAATGATAGCTTAAGAATACGTAATCCAGAGGGTTTAAATAAATAACCGATTAAAACTGCTACACCTATTAATAATATTAGTTGGAAAAATTTAATTCCTACACCAATACTTAATACAAAAGGTAGGGCGGAAAGCAATAAAAAAGCCACAAACCAAACTATCATTTTTGTTTGTGAGTAGTTTTTTTGATTGAATCTTAAAGCCCATATTACCAAAGCAGCAATTGCTAAAAAGTAAATAGCAAACCCAGCAAAAAAAGGCATGCCCAATGTATTTACAAAGAATATATCAAACTGTCCAGCTGCCTTCATTGAATACTGTATAACACCCACCTGAACAAGGCCAGTTATTAAACAGCCAAGTATAAAAGCAATAATAGCACCCTTAGTAGTGGGTTTATAACGTCTATAATAATAAATCAATACTATAGCAGGTATTACCAATAGGTTTAATAAATGCACACCAATTGATAATCCCATCATAAAGAATAAGAAAACAATCCAACGGTCGCTACGCAGGCGAGCAGCTGCATCATCGCCAGCCATTGCATCGGCATGTTCCCATTTTAGCATAATCCAAAAAACCAAAGCGGTAAAAAAGGAAGAAAGGGCATATACCTCACCCTCGCCAGAACTAAACCAGAATGAATCGCTAAAAGTATATGCTAAGGCACCTACCACACCAGCAGCCATGCTAGTAAAAAGCTGATTGTTGTCTAATTGTTCGCTACCACCTACAAACATTTTGCGAGCAAAATGCGTAATACTCCAAAACAAAAACAAAATAGTAGCAGCACTGGCTAATGCACTCATAAAGTTTACGGCCGCAGCAGCTGTCATAGGATTATCGCCAAATAAAACGATAAAAAACCTACCAAGTATGGTAAACATTGGAGCCCCGGGTGGGTGTGGCAATTGAAGTTTATATGCCGTAGATATAAACTCTCCGGTATCCCAGAGACTGCCTCTGGCTTCTTTTGTAAAAAAATAAGTAGCCATGGCTACCAAAAAAACGATCCACCCCGTAATGTTGTTTACTTTTTTGAAATTCATAAATAATCTGTTGGTTATAATTTACTTAAACAGCACCTCTACGAAACTATTTGTACGCTTAGCAAAAATAGGGTATATGGTTTAGTTTTAAGAATAGGTAAAGCGGCAATTACGAACACAGTGTTAATCTTTTTGATGGGTGGGTAAATCATTTATAAATCGAGTAGCTCTCGATTTAAAGGATGGAGTTTCGTAAGTCCATCTTTCTGCTATAATCGTTTTTATTTCGGGTATTATCTCCGTATATGTTTTGCTTAATCGATGAAGAACTGTTAATGCAAACGACCGGATGGCGGTTTTTTCGGTAGGGGTATTTATAAAGTTAAAACAAAGATGCATGAGGGTACCATGGTACTTTTTGGGCACATCTATTTCTTGTAAAATGCGAAGTGTATTTCGTTTTACTGCATCATGACTGGTAGCATCTTCCAACTTTTTGAAGAGTAATGCATAATGCTTTTTGATGAGGAATGGATGTGCAAGAACGGCATAACCTAATGGCCATGCCGACCGCTGAACTAACCGATAATTATCCGAGGTAAAAAGCGCAAATAACGAATTAAAGCGAATTTGATCGCTTCCAATCCACGCTACAATTTGATTGGTTTGTGTTTTAGAATGTTCCTTTAAGAGAGCCGTTTTGATGTTCATAATGTACTAAAATAAAAAAAGCAGCAAAGGTTGCTGCTTTTTGAAAATCAATAATATAAATTAATCTCTTTTGCTTCCAAATAAACGAAGCAACATTAAGAAAAGATTGATAAAATCAAGATATAAAGTAAGGGCACCCATAATCGATAATTTCTTAGCATCGGCTTCTAAAACATTGCCATTGGCATCTAAACCTTCGCCAATATTTTTTAGTTTTTGAACATCGTAAGCGGTAAGGCCTGTAAAAACGGCTACACCTATAAAGCTAATGATATAATCCATTGTGTCGTTTTGCATAAACATATTTACTAGCGAAGCGATGACGATACCAATAAGGCCCATGGTCATTATTCGGCCAAAACTGGTTAAATCTTTTTTAGTGGTATAACCCATAAACGCCATTACCCCAAACATAGCGGCTGCGGAAATAAAGCAGGTAACTACCGAGCCAGCTGTGTATACTAACAAAACAAAACTTAAGCTTAACCCCGTAGCGGCCGAATAAGCTATAAAAAAACCAATTAATAACGGCAACGGAAGTTTTTTAAATGCAAAAGACATCGTTAATACAAATACCAGTGGTAAAAACATAACCACATAAATCATTAGTTTATTAGAAATAATTGGGAAAAGCCATGCTGGATTAGATGCAAATAAATAGGCTACAAAAGCTGAAATACCCAAGGCCAAAAACATATAAGTAAATACGTTGGCCATAAATGTTTTGGAACGGGCACCTGTAAGGTTTACATTTTGAAATAAATGCTCTTGCGTACTAGTTGAATGTTGATGGTCCATGTATATACTTTTTTATTGGACTGTAAATTACATATTTATCAATAGCTGTGGCAATTTCTAAGTTAAATTTATTTCTTATAATTTATATTATGTTAAATAATTAATTCGTTACTCCCTCATTACTAGTATATATTATAAATGTATACCGCACAAAAAAGGCTGCCCTATTTTAGGCAGCCTTTAAAACCGTTCAACAATCAATTATTTGATAGCATCATATTTATCATTCCACTTTTTTTCTTCAGCGGTGTATTTAGTTATATCAGATGCAAGTTTTGCTTTTGTAGCGTTAATTTTTTTATCCTTATAAATATCGCCTAAATAACCTGCTACTTTACGATATTGTTGCTTATCCTTATTGTCTAATTTGCTTTTTGCTTCATATAGTTGCGCTGCCTTTTCGTATGGTTCCAATGCCGCATAAAGAGCTTGGCTGTAAAGCTTGTCTAGGTCTTCTCTTTTCTTTACATCATCTGCTGAAGGTTTGGTGCCTGGCTTGGTGCGTGCCTGCATAGCTTTTGCATGGGCCGACCTATCATCACCAATTTTGGCAGCTTTATTGATAAAATGGTCGCCCATGTATAAGTATGATAACTCCGCTTCGGGTTTTATTACAGCAGCTTTTTGAAAGGCATCCAACATTGTTTTTTCAAGTTCGCTTGCATTAGCAGGTACTACTGCATCATCCTTTCCTGAATTTAAGGTGTCGTAAATTATTTCTCCTAGTACTTGATGTGCTTTGTAATTATTAGGGTCGCTAGATAATACCTCTTGTAATAAGGCCACTTTTTTGTCAAAGTTTGGCTCTAAGCCGATAGCGAAATCAATTTTATCAAATTGATAAAAATCGCTGTTGGGGTACAATTCAGCACCTAGTGCTTTATATTTTTCAAAATTGGCAAAATCTTTTTTAGAAAAATATTGGCTTACTAAAAACCGATAGATGCTTTCAAAATCTGGGCCGGCCACTTTTGCATCTGCCAACTTACCATAATATATTAGGGCAGCATCTTTATTACCACTTTGCTCGGCTGTGATGCCCGCCAAAATGCATAGGTTGGTATCTAAAGCAAAGGGTAAAATTTTTCTTTCTATTAATAAGGAGGAATAGATTGCCGCCTTTTGAAGTTTTTCAAAACCAGCCTGCATATTTTTTTTTGTATAATCTTCATAGCCTGCGCTATAATAATAGGAGTAAATATTAGCTGGTGCATTTTGATAGATGGGGTCGTCCAAAAGGGCCAAGCTTTTATCCATTTCTTGGTATTTTTGAAAAGCAGTAATAGCCTCTCCCGCCAATTGATCGCCGGTTGGTTTTGCTTTATTAGCCTCATCCATTGCTAAAGCCGCATAGATACTTGCTTTTAAAATATGTGCTTCGGGTTTAGCGCTAAACTTGGCACTTGTCATTGCTTTATCTAAATCTTCTTTTGCCTTTGAATATTGATTAATCATTAGCATTTGCTTGACATTATCAATGGATTGGGCAGTAGCCATTAAACCAGTAATGCATATAGCAAGAAACGTTACAATTGTTTTTTTCATGTTATGTTGACTTTTAAAAATAGAAAGTACTTTTTTATTCTACCGGTGTATCAGATGGATTTTCGTTATTTTCAGTTGCATCGGCTATGGTATCAGCGTCGGCTTCTGGCTGCGGTAAGGCAGCATTGATATCACTATTTTCTATACCTTCTGTTGCAATTACTTCGGCAGGTTCTTCATCTAAATTAGTAATGGCCGCTATCGCATCTCCTTCATCAATTTTAATTAACTTAACCCCCTGGGTGGCTCGTCCTTGTTCGCTTACGCCTGCTACTGACATACGAATGGTAACCCCGCTTTTGCAGGTAATCATAATGTCTTCCTTTTCAGTAACGGCTAATATGCTTACCAAGGCTCCCGTTTTTTCTGTTACGCTAATGGTTTTTACACCTTTACCACCTCTGTTGGTAAAGCGATATTCATCTACGGCTGTTCTTTTTCCATATCCATTTTCGCTTACTACCAGTACCGTTTTAGATGCATCGGTTACAGGGTTTACACAAATCATACCCACCACTTCATCTGCATCTCCTTCTACTTCTATGCCAGCTACGCCTATAGCCCCACGACCAGTTGCTCTTACTTTTTCTTCCGAAAAACGGATGGCTCGGCCGCTTTTTACTGCCATCATAATTTCAGAATGACCATCTGTTAAAGTAGCATTTAGTAATTCATCGCCCTCAATAATAGTTATGGCATTTACCCCTGTTTGGCGAGGCCTGCTAAAATCTTGTAGTTCTGTTTTTTTAATGATGCCTTTAATTGTACATAATACAATATTGTGGGATTTTACAAATTCTTCGTCCTTTAAATCTTTTACATCAATAATGGCTTTTACCTTATCATCTGGTGGTAATTGTATTAAATTTTGAATGGCTCTTCCTTTGCTTGTTTTTTCGCCTTCTGGAATTTCGTACACATTTAGCCAATAGCACCTACCTTTTTGGGTAAAGAAAAGCATGGTATGGTGTGTAGAGGCAACGAATAAATGCTCAATATAATCTTCATCTCTTGTTTTGCCACCCATCACTCCTCTACCGCCGCGCCGCTGTGCCCTGTATTCGTCTGCTGGAGTTCTTTTTATATAACCGAGGTGAGAAATTGTAATGACTACATCTTCCTCTTTTATTAGGTCTTTAATTTTTACTTCGTCATCTAAGTAGGTAATTTCTGTTTTGCGGGCATCGCCAAACTTATCTTTTATTTCGCCTAGTTCTGTTTTTATAATATCAAATCGCATTCCCTCATTGCTTAAAATATCATTAAGGTGTGCAATTAGTTTCATGAGTGAGTCATACTCTTCTTTAATCTTATCTCTTTCCATTCCGGTAAGGCGCTGTAATCGCAATTCCAGTATTGCTTTTGCTTGTATTTCATCTAGTCCCCAACCTGCATTTATTAAATTTTCTTTGGCTGTTTCGGGCGTAGCAGAGCTGCGAATTAACGCAATTACTTCATCTAAATGGTCAAGCGCAATAAGATAACCTTTTAAAATGTGGGCTCTTTTTTCTGCCTCCTTAAGTTCATATTTAGTTCGGCGTACTACTACTTCATGTCTAAATTCTACAAACTCGCTAATTAGGTCTTTTAGGTTTAATATTTTTGGGCGGCCTTTTACTATGGCTACATTGTTAATACCGTAAGAGGTTTGTAAATCGGTGAGTTTATATAACTGATTAATGATAACATTGGCAATGGCATCTCTTTTTAAGTCTACCACCACCCTTGTGCCTTCTTTTTGATTGGACTCATTATTTACATTGGAGATACCATCAATTACTTTTTCATTTACCAATTCGCCTATGCGGTTGGTCAACGCATCTCTATTAACTTGATAAGGTACTTCGGTAATGATTATCTGCTCTCTACCATTCGCTTTAGTTTCTACTGTTAATCGGCCCCTTACCACTACCCTGCCTCTACCGGTATGCATTCCTGCTTTAATGCCTTCCATACCGTAAATAATGCCACCTGTTGGAAAATCGGGGGCTTTTACATGTTGCATTAATTCCTCTATAGTAATCTCTCTATTGTCAATATATGCAACGCAGCCATCTATTACCTCGCTTAGGTTATGTGGCATCATATTGGTGGCCATACCTACGGCTATTCCGCTAGACCCATTAATGAGTAGCTGCGGAATTCGAGTAGGCAATACAGAGGGCTCTTTTTCAGAATCATCAAAATTTAGGTTAAAGTCTACCGTATCTTTTTCAATATCATCTAGCATATGCTCGGCTAATCTTTCTAACCTTGCTTCTGTATATCGCATGGCTGCCGGGCCATCTCCATCCTGATTACCAAAATTACCTTGCCCATCCACCATTGTATAACGCATGCTCCATTCCTGCGCCATTCTTACCATTGCATCATAAACGGAAGTATCTCCATGTGGGTGATATTTACCTAACACCTCCCCTACTATACGAGCCGATTTTTTATACGGTTTGTTATAATGCAATCCCAATTCGTTCATCGCATGTAACACCCTTCTATGTACGGGTTTTAAACCATCTCTTACATCGGGCAAAGCCCTGCCTACTATTACCGACATGGAATAGTCGATATAGGCCATTTTCATTTGCTCTTCAATATTCACAGGTGTAATCCTGTTGATGTCGTTTGTTTCTTGAGGTACTTGATTTTCTTCCATCGTTGTATTTTATTGCGGCCGTGATGTATTTTTTGGGCTAATTGGTAACCCTAAAAAAAGGGTCATAAATTGGTTTGCAAACTTAGCTTTTACAAGGCGCAAAACCTGATAAAAGTGCTTGTTTTTAAAGGTATTTTTCCACTATTGTGGAAAGGGAAATAATCACTTGCGCTTGCTTTTTAAATGTAGACAGAAACCCGCTTGTAACCAGCTATTTTTAAAATTGGGGCTTGAAGTTGTACTCAAATTACCCACTTTTGAAATACCGGCCATATATCGGGCATAAGCACTTAAAAAAAGTACTTTAAACCTTATTCCACCCCCCGCAGCAACATCCAAATTTTCAATAAATCCGCTAAAATTGTTAATGCTAATATCCTCTCCCATTTTAAAACTAAATTGAGGTCCGGCTTCTAAATATGTGGCGGGTAAAATTTTTACTTGTAGCATTATGGGCATGGAAACATAAGTAAGTTTTAGCCGTTGGCCTTGGCTATTGCCGCTTAGAGTTGCCCCTGCTGTGGAAACTAATAATTCTGGCTGAATTGAGATTAGCGGTAGTTTGATCGTACAAAAAACGCCGGCATGATAGCCCAACAAAGCGCTCGTACTATCGGTAGAAAAAGCATTGCCGTTTACATTCGAAAAATTGATTCCGCCTTTTAGACCCCATTTTATTTGTTGCGCAGGGGCTAAAAAGCTAAACCAACTTAAGCAAAAAACAAGGGTATATTTTTTAATAGCCATCTCTTTCATATACTATAAAGTTAATAATATGTGCTAATATTATTTCCATTTTGGATATTTGTTAGATGAAGAAGATACTTGTATTTGGGGCTGGCAAATCTGCCACCGTATTAATTAGTTATTTACTACAACAAGCAGCCAATGAAAATTGGATAATACAGGTAGTAGATGCAGACGTATTGCTTGCCAGTAGTAAAGTAGCAGCACATCCTGCGGGGCAAGCCATCTCATTCGACATAAACGATGAAGCACAACGTAATAAGCATGTAGCTGATGCCGCAATAGTGATTTCACTGTTACCACCACAATTACACATTCTAGTAGCGAAGGAATGTTTAAAACAAAGTAAAAATTTGTTAACCGCTTCTTATTTAGATGGGGAGATTAAACAATTGGAGAATGAAATTAAAGCGAAAGGATTATTGTTTTTATATGAAATGGGATTAGACCCAGGCATTGACCATATGAGTGCTATGCAATTAATTGATAAAATAAAAAACGAAGGAGGCCGTATTACTTCTTTTTATTCGCATTGTGGAGGTATAGTAGCTCCAGAAAGTGATGATAATCCTTGGCATTATAAAATAAGCTGGAACCCCCGAAATATTGTAATGGCAGGTAAAGCTGGAGCGATATTTTTAGATAATGGAGAGAAAAAAGAAATTGCTTACAAAGATTTGTTTAACGAAGACCAGATAGTTGAAATTCCTAACCTAAGTAACTATGCTTGGTACGCCAATAGAGATTCGCTAAGTTATATAGATGTGTATCAGTTAGCTAATATTAAAACCTTTGTACGCACCACCTTACGCCCTATCGATTTTGTGCGTGGCTGGAAAAAATTAGTTGCGTTAAACTTTACTGCAGAAACGCCACTCTATAAAAGCGAAGGAAAATCCCTAGGCCAAATGTTTACACACCATCTAGCAGCCAATAATTTTGATACGGGTGGTAGTAATAAAGAAAAATCAGTAATGGCTGTCGCTGATAATAGTGATGCGCTTTTTTGGGCACAGTTAAAACACCTTGGTTTAGATGATGCATTAACTATTATAGAAAAAGAAATGTGTAGCCCTGCAGACTTGTTACAAGCGGCAATGGAACAAAAATTAGCCTTACTACCTACCGATAAGGATATGATTGTAATGCTGCATGAAATAGCATTTGAAAAAAATAACAAAAACCACCATATAAAAAGCTGGTTAGTAGTAAAGGGGCAAGACAGTTTACATACGGCGATGGCCAAAACAGTAGGCCTTCCACTTGGTATTGCAGCAAAGAATATTCTAAGCGGCAAAATTTCATTAACCGGGTTAAAAATTCCAATAGAAAAAGAAATTTATGAACCAGTACTTACGGAATTAGCGACTTTTGATATAAGCTTTCAAGAAAAGTAAACGGTGTGATTTCTATTAGTTGAAATTCATTTTAATCTTTTGTAAAAATGCCACTCCGCTTTCACTTTCTAAAAGTACGCAACACGCTAAATACGCTAAAATTAGCACCGCAAAGTAATACCAGCATTATCTTATTCATCATCTACCATTGGATTTGCCTATTTAAAAATTATGAATAGGTATTTTGTTTTTTGCTTTGGTAGCATACAATTTAAATTTATTGAACTTTCTCATTTATGCAATAATTAAAAATTATTAAATTGATAAAAGTAAAAAGGTACAAAAGTTTCAATTACATACGAAGTTAGTCGTACATTCGGCATAGAAATTAAATAAATGCCTCCATTTAAAATACTAAAGCCTACAGAAAGCGAACTTGAAATTTTGCAAATTCTTTGGCGCAAAGGAATAGCGACGGTACGAGAAGTACATGAAGAACTTTCTAAAACAAAAGGGGCAGGCTATACCACTACCCTCAAACTAATGCAGATTATGCATGATAAGGGTATAGTAAAAAGAGATGATTCGATGCGCACGCATGTATATCAAGCCGCTATTAATAAAGAAAAAACGCAAAAACATTTATTAGCAAGAATGATTGAAAATTTGTTTGGCGGGTCGTCAACACAGTTGGTACTTCAGGTCTTGGGCGAGCAAGGGCATAAAGCCAGTGCAGAAGAGCTAGCAAAAATTCAAGCGTTGCTTGATAATTTAAAAGAATAAATCCCACCAACGGTATATTGTGGTGGGACTCATTGACAGCCGTTAGCGAAAATTTGGTTGCGACGTTACAGCTTAACAAACCTCGATTTAATAGACATGCCATCCTCCTTTTTTGCTGCAAGGAAATATATGCCTGACTTATAATGGTTAATATTTATTGTTACTATTTTATTGGTAATAGAAACGATATCAATAGTTTGGCCAGTTAGATTGTAAATAAAAATTTTTTTCCCCACCCACCGTGGATCGTAAGATAAGTCGAGTGTAATGTTATTGAAAGCAGGATTGGGATATAGTTTTGGCTCAAGCCATTTAGGATCGTCACTCTCAATCGGTATAAAGGATACGGCGGGTAATAAAAATGCTTTTGTGGTAAGTATACCCATTCTATCGCCATTGGTTAGTTGTGCCCGCATTTTATTTTTTTGACCCTTTGTAAACATGTTTACACACTCGTCATTAGTAATATCCATGTAGTTCATATACATATCACCATATGGGCTATTACCGCAAGTAACACGAACGGTATTGGGGCAGCCAACAGTATAGCTGGCTTGTGTAGGTGTATCATCAATGCCATCATCACCACAGTTAGCATCGCCCCAAATATGCTTTAGGCCAAGCCAATGCCCTACTTCGTGTACGGCAGTTTTACCTTGTGCGTAATTTGCTTTTACACTGCCTAAAGTGCCAAAGGCTTTATATGAAATAACAATACCATCTTTACTAGGGTCGCTACCAGGGTAGCTGGCATAGCCCGCCAACTTATCTAAATTACAAACCCAAATGTTTAAGTAGCTTTTACTATCCCAAGCATCTTTGCCCATTTCATTGTTGAATTTTACTTTATCATCTGGCGTCCATTTGGTGATGGGGGTATAAGTACGAGTAATACCGTTGGTAAATTTATTGCCTGGAGCGGTAGTGGCTAACTGAAATTCAATTTCACAATCAGCCGCCAAATGGCGAAAGTATAAAGGTGCATTAGCAGTATCCTTGTTTCTTCTTCTAAAATAAGTATTCAAGGCCTCTATTTGGCTAAAGATTTGCGCATCTGAAACTTTTTCATCGGGTGTATGATATACATTGTGTACTACTACAGGAATTTTAATAATGGTTCCTTCTAGCCTTCCAAGTAATGTAGATGGTAAAGTTAACTTTTGTATATCCTGCATTGAAGTTGGCAATGCGGATTTTGATTGTTGTGAGTGTTGTTGATATATAAAGGAGCCGCATTTTTCTTGCGCCCGTGCCGCAAAAAAAAGGATAAACATTAAAGTGCCAAAAAATCCTGCTTTCATAAATTTCCTAAAATAGTTTGGTTAGGCATAGCAGTAAAAACTACCATGAGTATTTAATAGGAAATGGGGTAATTGTAAAGGATGAATTGGAAAATAAGGGTATCCAGCGGATATATTTAGAAAGTGAAACTTTCTAGGATTGTGCAATAATGCATAAAAATAACATGCTGGGCGAAATTTGCAAGTTTCTGGCCCATTTATTTTTACATTTATTGAAATATGTTTAATTCGTTTTAACAGGTTTCAAAGCAGTAAGCCATTATTTTTACAAAAAAAAACGATGAAGATAAAGTATACTCTTGTGGGCCTTATTTGTATAGGTTTTTTCTCATTTCAATGTAAAGAATCCAATAAACCCGAACAAGATATACCGGCAGATGGCAAGCAGGTGGTAATGCCAGCTAGTATGAGTTATTCGATTGTAACTAGCTATCCGCATGATACGGCCTCTTTTACCGAAGGATTGATGGTGTACAAAGGCTTTCTATATGAAAGTACAGGAAATTATGGAAAGTCTAAGCTCAGAAAAATGAATCTTAAAACGGGTAAGGCGGAAAAAGAAATTTCCCTAAATCCTACCGTTTTTGGTGAGGGTGCTACCATTGTAAACGATACGGTTTATCAACTTACATGGAAAGAAAGAAAAGCCTTTGCCTATTCCGTTTCCGATTTTAAAAAAATAAAGGAATACGATGTTACTTATCCCGAAGGATGGGGCCTTACCTATGATGGTAAACATCTTATAGTAAGTACTGGAGGTAGTGATTTAATTTATTATGAGCCGGGCACTTTTAAATACGTAAAAACGGTAACAGTAACCGAAGCTGGTAACCCTTCTTTTAATATTAATGAGTTAGAATATATTAATGGGTTTGTGTACGCAAACCAATGGAATATGCCTTATGTATTTAAAATAGATCCGTCCACTGGTATAATAGTAGCTAAAGCTGATGTAACAGATGTTTGGAACCGGGCTAAAAAGCTAAACCCTACTGCCGATGTACCTAATGGAATAGCTTACGATGAGGTAACCAAAAAAATATATATTACCGGTAAATGGTGGCCCGAGTTATACGAAATTCAATTTGGGCAATAATAGCATGTTAGCAAAAAAAAGCCCCGCTAATTTGTTTAGCGGGGCTTTGCATTTATAATTTTTTAATCATCACATTTCTATACCAAACGGTATTTCCATGATCTTGTAATCCTATTTTTCCTTTTTGATAAGTACCAAAGCCGGGCCATTTTTTAAATTTGCTTTCGGCTATCATTTTTTTCCATGCAGCATCCCACATGGTAGTGCTTACTACGTTTTCTCCGTTTAAAAAGAAATCCAGCTTTCCTTTGTTTGCAATTATTTCGGCCAAATTCGATTCGCCCGCCGGTTTTACGGTTTCTTTATTGCAGGAAATTAAATCGTATAAGTCCCCAGCTCGGTGTTTAATAATTTTAGAGTCGGCATGGCCGGCATTGTCAAGCACCTGCATCTCGGGGCCTGTCATCCATGGCCATTGATATTTGGCGGTATCTTCGTGAATATAAAAGATAAGACCACTATTGCCATCTTTGGCTATTTTCCATTCTACCTTTAAATGAAAGTTTTCGAACTCTTCGTCAGTAATAATGTCACCACCATCTTTTATTTGCCATTTATTTTTTTCATCTTTTATGGTAGTGTCTAAATATAATAGTCCTTCACTTACTTTCCAGGCAGATCCTACAGGCTTGCCACCGTATTTATGCCAGCCTTTAGTACTTAAGCCATCAAAAAGTAATTGCCAGCCATCGGCTTTTTGCTCCTCTGTAAGGGTGGCGGCAATGGGGGCTTCTTTTTGGGTGTTAGCCGTATCGGTGGTAGTATGCTGTGTTTTGGTGGTTGCCCCTCCACAGGCTATTAAGGTGGTGGCTACTGTAGCCATGATGGCCAATATCTTAATCATGTTTTTTTATTTTTTTAATAATAAAATATATTTAGCCATAGCCTCTGCATCTTCTTGCGATAATGAGGTATGCGGAGTCATAATAGCATCGCCCCACACACCTGAGCCACCTTTAATAATTTTACCCCCCAGCAATTTTATATTATCTGCTGTATTTTCATATTTATTAGCCACATCTCGGTAAGTGGGGCCTATAATTTTTTCATCTACTTTATGACAAGTAAGGCAATCGCTTTTAGCAATTAAGGCTAACCCTTTTTGGTAGTCAGGATTAGAAGAGATATCTGTAGATACTTCGTTTTTTTCTTCGGTTGCCGATTTAGTAGGCGTGTTACCAGCTTGCGTTTTATCGCCACCACCGCATGCGCCAAGTATTGATACGATGGCTAGAGATACTATCACTTTTTTCATTTTTCTTTCCTTTAATTAGTATTTGTTTTTAGTCGTTAGTTTAATCCTAATATTTTTCTGTTGGCTTTTTCATCGGCTCCGCTTCCTGCAAAGTCGTCAAAAGCCCTTTCGGTAACTCGAATGATGTGGTTCTGAATAAAGGGTGCGCCTTCTGCTGCTCCGTCTTCTGGATGTTTAATACAGCACTCCCACTCCATTACAGCCCAACCACTGTAATCATATTGTGTTAATTTGCTAAAGATAGTTTTAAAATCCACTTGCCCATCGCCGGGGCTACGGTAGCGGCCTGCTCTATTGGCCCAGCTTTGATAACCACCAAATGTACCTTGCCTGCCCGATGTATTAAATTCTGCATCTTTAACATGAAACGCTTTAATTCTTTCATGATAAAAATCGATGTACTGGATATAGTCAAGTTGTTGCAACACAAAGTGTGATGGGTCGTATAATAAACAGGCTCTTGGATGATTATTTACTTCTTTCAAAAACATTTCATAAGTAATACCGTCAAATAAATCTTCTCCAGGATGTATTTCATAGCAAACATCTACGCCACATTCATCAAAATAATTTAAGATAGGCATCCACCTTTTTCCTAATTCTTTAAACCCTTCTTCCACCAAGCCTGCGGGGCGCTGTGGCCATGGGTGAAAAGTGTGCCATAGTAATGAGCCGCTAAAAGTAGGATGAGCGGTTAAGCCTAAATTTTGAGAAGCCTTAGCGCCATATTTTACTTGTTGTATGGCCCACTCTGTTCTGGCTTTTGAATTTCCCTTTACATTGTCTGGCGCAAACCCATCAAACAATGTATCGTAAGCGGGATGTACCGCCACCAATTGTCCTTGTAAGTGAGTAGATAATTCGGAAATTTCTAACCCGCAATCATTTACAATACCTTTAATTTCGTCGGCATAGGTTTTACTTTCTGCTGCCATTTTTAAATCAATACAGCGGCTATCCCAAGTTGGAATTTGCACGGCTTTATACCCTAATGCTTCGGCCCAAAGGCAGATTGATTTTAGGTTGTTAAAAGGTGCCTCATTACCCATGAATTGGGCTAAAAAAATACCTGGGCCTTTGATGGTAGTCATTAATATTGGTTAAGTTGATTTAATAATATTATAATGATATTTAAAAAGCGATCCATTTATGTTCGCTTTTACCGCTTTCAATTACTTTTTCTATAAACTGCATACCCCTTACTCCTTCTTGCATAGTTGGAAAATCAAGCCACTCCGCTTTAGGTGTTTGATTCTTATTTTTAGCATCCACACATAAAGCAAAATTTTTGTAAAGATTCGCAAAGGCTTCTAAATATCCTTCGGGATGACCTGCGGGTGTGCGAGAATTATGCTGTGCATAGGAAGAATTATAGCCATTGCCAGCCCGCCAAATTTCAGCTGGTTTATCAAGCCACTTAACTAATAATGTATTGGCATCTTCCTGTTTCCATTCTAGTCCGCCTTTTTCGCCAAAAACTCTTACTTTAATATTATTTTCTTCTCCTGCGGCTACTTGAGTAGCAAACAATACACCGCTAGCGCCGTTTTCAAAATTTAAAAGTACGGCTCCATCGTCGTCTAGTTTTCTACCTGGCACTACAGTATTAATATCGGCACAAATTTTTACTACCGAAAGTCCGCTAACGTATTCAGCTAAGTTAAACGCATGTGTACCAATATCGCCCATAGCCCCGGCTATTCCACTCTTTTGAGGATTTGTGCGCCAGGCTGCTTGCTTTTGATCGCTGCTTTCTAAAAAGTTACTTAACCAGCCCTGTGGATATTCCACATATACTTTTCGGATGGCGCCAAACTTTCCACTTAATACTTGCTGCCTTGCCTCTTTTACCATTGGGTAGCCGGTATAGGTATGCGTTAAGCATAAATATTTACCACAGTTATTTACTAATGATTGTAATTGTTTAGCCTCTTCAGCATTAAAGGTTGCGGGCTTATCTAGTACCACATGAAACCCCATTTCCAAAGCCAATTTAGCAGGGGCAAAGTGAAGGTGATTAGGCGTTACTATGCTTACAAAATCCATTCGTACATCAGCGGGTAAAGCTGCTTCTTTTTCCATCATTTCCTCAAAGTTGGGATAGGCTCTTTGGGGTTGCAGAAATAATTCTTTCCCTGTTTGTGCCGATTTTTCAGGGTCGCTACTAAATGCTCCGCACACCAATTCTATCTGTCCGTCTATGTTGGCAGCAATGCGATGTACAGCGCCAATAAAAGAGCCAGGGCCACCGCCAACCATTCCCATTCTTAGTTTTCTTGCAAGCATCGAAATCGTTTGATATTTTTTTGTGGAATAAATTGTGAGCTACAAACATAAAAGTATTTTTAAAATAACTACATTTAGCTTTCAGAATTATTTAAGGCTCACTTTAAAACTATTGCTTTTATATGAAATCTACTACCCGCATTCAGTTGTCGGCAATGATGTTTCTTAACTTTTTTGTATGGGGAATTTGGTTTGTAACCATGGGTACCTTTTTAACCATGGGTAGAATTGGTGCAGATGGCGGACAAACTGGTTGGGCTTATGGAACACAGTGCTTAGGCGCAATAATCGCTCCTTTTATTATTGGAATGATAGCCGATCGTTTTTTTGCCGCTCAAAAAATTCTTGGTGTATTACATCTTTCCGGCGCCGCATTATTATACTTCATTTCGTTGCAAACCGAGTTTGGTAATTTCTCTAATTTATTATTGGCTTATATGATTATTTATATGCCTACCCTTGCTTTGGTTAACTCTATAGCATTAAAACAAGTAACGAATGCTGAAAAGGAATTTGGGGGCATTCGTTTATGGGGTACCATTGGCTGGATTGTATCTGGATTAATTATCGGCTGGATGGCTTGGGAGCCTGCAAAAGATATTGTAACAGCAGGTACTGCCGAAAACGCATTGCCCGCTGCAAAAGACGCTTTAAAAGCCGCCGCTTCTAAATTGGATATTACTTTTTTAATATCGGCGGTTGTGTCTGCTGGCTATGGCATTTATTGTTTCTTTTTACCGAATACGCCTCCGCCAAAGGCTGGAAAAAATGTGTCTTTTGCAGAAGTAATTGGTTTAGATGCATTAAAAATTCTTAAGGATAAAAATTATTTAATCTTCTTTATTGCCTCTGTACTTATTTGTATTCCATTGGCTTTTTATTATGGCAATGCCAATCAGTTTCTGAATGAATCTGGCATGGAAAAAGCGGCAGCAAAAATGACGATGGGGCAAATGAGCGAAACTCTTTTTCTATTTATACTGCCATTATTCTTTAAGCGCTTTGGAATTAAGCAAATGCTTTTAATTGGCATGTTGGCTTGGGTTTTACGATATGTATTGTTTGCCTATGGCAATGTAGACAGCAATATTTGGATGCTTTATTTAGGAATTATTTTACATGGCATTTGTTACGACTTCTTTTTTGTTACCGGTCAAATATATACAGATAAAAAAGCGGGCGAAAATATTCGTTCATCAGCCCAAGGCCTTATCACCTTAGCCACTTATGGAGTGGGTATGTTTATAGGTTTTAAATTGGCAGGTACTATTGTGGATCAACAAGCCACCACCGATGCAGCAGGAAAAGTTATAGGGCATGTATGGAAAAATGTATGGATTTTTCCTTGCTTATTTGCTAGTGGTGTAGCGCTTTTATTCTTTGTATTGTTTAAAAATGATAAAAAGATTTCCATCGGATAAACATGGATCGTAGAAAACTCATACAGTCTATCCTTTTGGGCAGCGCAGGGCTTTCTTTATCATCTGCGGCTGGTGCTTCCTTTATTGATATTGAAGAAAAAAATATACCACTAAAAGGGAATATACAGCATTCTGTTGCTGCTTGGACCTACAACTTTCTAAAACTTGATGAGCTGTGTATTTTAGTTAAGAAGATGGGTTTTTCTGCCATCGATTTATTGGCTCCAAAAGATTGGCCTACTATACAACAACAGGGCATTTATTGCTCCATGTGTTATACAGCAGGTAAAATAAGCTTAACAGAAGGATGGAATAATAAAAGCAACCACGCCTGGCTAATAAAGGATTTTGAAGAAGCTATTCCGCTTGTGGCTAAAGGTGGTTATAAAAATTTAATATGCTTTAGCGGCAATAGAAACGGAATAGACGATAATGTAGGCATGGAAAACTGTGTGGAAGGATTAAAAAAAATAATGGCTCTAGCAGAAAAAAATGGCGTTGTTATACAAATGGAATTGTTTAACAGTAAAATTGATCACCCTGATTATATGTGCGATAAAAGTACTTGGGGGATTGAGCTTTGTAAAAAAATAGGATCGGATAATTTTAAACTGCTGTATGATATTTATCATATGCAAGTGAATGAAGGCGATGTAATTCATAGTATCCAAAAAAATCATCAATACTTTGGCCATTACCATACCGCCGGCGTACCCGGTAGGCACGAAATTGATGATACACAAGAGCTTTTTTATCCGGCTATAATGAAAGCAATAGCAGCTACAGGTTACAAGGGTTATGTAGCTCAAGAGTTTGTACCAAGTAATAAGGATAATAAAGAAAGAATAGCTGCATTAAAAAAGGCAATTAAAATATGTGATGTGTAACGGAAGTGTACGAAGTTTGGAAGTAAGAAAGTTGTAGTATTGCAATGTACTTACAAGATTATGAATAAGGCATTTGTAATACGACGCTACTAAAGTTTAATCACGGAAATGAAACTGATAAAATAAATATACATTTTAAACATTAAATATCATTTATGGCAGATAACATGTACGATGCAATTGTAGTTGGTTCGGGCATAAGCGGCGGTTGGGCTGCAAAAGAATTAACGGAGAAAGGGCTTAAAGTTTTACTGTTAGAAAGAGGCCGCAATATTGAACATATAAAAGATTATGTAAACGCCAATAAAGAACCTTGGGATTTTGCTCACCGCGGGGGCCGCACCCAAAAAATGATTGAGGATTATCCTAAACTCAAAAGAGATTACCCACTTAATGAAGTAGTAGTGGATATGTGGGCCAACGACAAAGATTGTCCTTATACAGAATCCAAACCCTTCTCCTGGTTTAGAGGATACCATGTAGGTGGTAGATCTCTTTTATGGGGCCGCCATAGTTACCGTTGGAATAAATGGGATTTTGAAGCCAATTTAAAAGATGGCCATGGAGTAGATTGGCCCATTCGTTATGATGATTTAGCGGCTTGGTATGGCTATGCGGAAAAATTTGCCGGTATACAAGGCCGTAAAGAAGGCTTAGATGTATTACCTGATGGTGAGTTTATGCCGCCTATGGATTTAAACATTGTAGAAAAAGATGTAAGAGAAAAAATTCTAGCCCATTATAAAGGGGTAAATAAAAGAGTTGTTACTAGTGGAAGAACGGCTAATATAACCGTTCCACATAATGATAGAACCAATTGCCAATACCGCAACCGTTGTTGGAGAGGTTGTCCATTTGGGGCATACTTTAGTACCCAATCGGCTACCCTACCAGCTGCTATGAAAACAGGCAACTTAACATTAAGACCTTTTTCGTTAGTAACCAAAGTGCTTTACGACAAAGACAAAAAGAAAGCGACCGGCGTTGAAATTTTAGATACTACCGATAACAAAACCTATGAATTTAAATCTAAAATTGTATTTCTATGCGCCTCTGCCTTTAATTCTACTTGGGTATTAATGAACTCAGCCACCGACATTTGGCCGGCTGGTTTAGGTAGTAGTAGTGGTGAGTTAGGACACAATGTAATGGACCATCACTTCCGTACAGGCGCAAGAGGCTTAATTGAAGGGTTTAGCGATAAATATGAATACGGTCGCCGCCCATCTGGTATTTACCTCCCCCGCTTTAGAAACATTAATGATGATAAAAGAGATTATGTAAGAGGCTTTGGATATCAAGGCGGCGCAGGTCGTGGGCGTGGCACAGAAGTAGCCGAATTTACCATTGGTGCCGATTTAAAAAACGCCTTAAGCGTACCCGAAGAAAATTGGGATATTAACTTCTTAGGTTTTGGAGAAATGCTCCCCTATCATGAAAACAAAATATCGCTCAACAAAGATGTAAAAGACAAGTGGGGCTTACCAGTATTAAATATGGATGTTGAGATAAAAGACAATGAGAAAAAAATGAGGGAGGATATGAGAAATGATGCAAAAGAAATGCTAGAAGCTGCCGGCGTTAAAAACGTAGAAACTTACGACTGGGGTTACGAAGTAGGTATGGGTATTCATGAAATGGGTACAGCTCGCATGGGCCGAGATCCTAAATCATCTGTACTCAATGGCAACAATCAAGTATGGGATGCCCCCAACGTATTTGTTACAGATGGTGCCTGCATGACCTCGGCTTCTTGTGTAAACCCATCACTAACGTATATGGCATTAACAGCACGGGCAGCAGATTTTGCAGTAACCGAATTAAAGAAAGGAAATTTATAAGCCAAGCTGCAGTGCTACTATCAACTTTCGTTGCGTCGCACTCTTCATCGGCTGGTAATTCTATTCAGCATTTTCGAATTTAAAAACAACAATTAAAATTCTTCATATGGAACGTAGAGAACTTTTAAAAATGATTGCCGTAGTAACAGGTGGTGCTGTAATAGGTGGCGAATTATTTTTAACCGGATGTAAAGCCG
Source organism: Bacteroidota bacterium (assembly GCA_039796695.1). Classification (GTDB taxonomy): domain Bacteria; phylum Bacteroidota; class Bacteroidia; order Chitinophagales; family Chitinophagaceae; genus JJ008. Next base: position 12,371 of record JBDKJF010000001.1, on the reverse strand, counting down.
CCGCTAAATCATCCGTTGAATTTACAGCTGCTAACATAAGTCTGTTAGATGAGGTAGCCGAAACCATTATTCCCGCTACTAACACTCCAGGCGCAAAGGCTGCCAAGGTGGGCGAATTAATGAAAGTAATAGTAACCGATTGCTATACCCAAGCAGAGCAAGAAGCTTTTATGAAAGGTATTAGCAGTTTGGATGAGGCAAGTAAAAAACTTAATCAAAAATCGTTTGCCGAAAGTACGCCTCAGCAGCGCCATGCATTATTAGTTAGCCTAGAAAAAGAAGCAAAAGATTTTAATAAAACCGTTGACGAAAAAGATAAACCTAAAAGAGACGAATTTTTCGCCAAAGGCCGTGGTTACGACTTTGTAGCATCTCCCAAGCATTATTATACCATGATGAAGCAACTAACCCTTTTAGGATTTTTTACCTCCAAAACTGGAATGACAGAAACCCTACGCCATATACCCGTACCCGGAAAATATGATGGCGCATTTCCTTATGCCAAAGGCGATAAAGCATGGGCCGAGTAAGGTTCCATTAAATACCCCATCCATAAATTTTTAAACGCAACAAATGAATAATAATAGAAGAAGTTTTTTAAAAACAACCGCACTAACTACGGGAGCATTAGCAGTAAATTCCATATTTGCCAATTCATTATTATCAGTTTGTGAGCAAGCAGCCGCAAAGCGAATTAAAAATTTTGGATTACAATTTTGGACTTTAAGAGATGCTCTTTTTAAAGGTGCTGACCCTAAAGAATTATTGAAGCAAGTGGCTGAAGCTGGGTATGCACATCTTGAAAGCTTTGATGGACCAAAAGGTATTTTTTGGGGCATGAAAAATACAGCATTCAAAACATACCTTACCGATATTGGCATGACCATACATTCTGCGCATTGTAATTTCGAAGAAAATGCCAACAAAAAAATAGACGAGGCTGCCGAAATAGGGATGAAATATCTTATCTATCCTTGGGAGGGCCCCAGTAAAACATTAGACGATTACAAAAAATTGGCGGATAAATTTAATGTATGGGGCGAGGCTTGTAAAAAAGCCGGTATTCGTTTTGCCTTTCATAATCATGATTATACATTTAAATTAGTAAATGGCCAGTACATGCAAGATGTATTAATGCAAAATACTGATGCAGGATTAGTAGACTATCAAATGGATATTTTTTGGGTAGTAGCAGCGGGGCATAGCCCCGAAGAATGGTTTAAGAAATATCCCAATAGATTTACCCTTAGCCATGTAAAAGACAGAAGCAAAACACCCGATAAAGAAGAATCCAAAAATTCGGTGGAATTAGGTACAGGCACTATCAATTGGAAAAAAATACTAAAAGCCGCAAAGGAAAATGGTATGAAATACTATATTGTAGAACAAGAAGCTTATCCAAACGGTACTCCTCTTGATGCGATAAAAGTAAACGCTACCTTTATGAAAAAGGCTAAAGCTTAATGGTTGGTTTACGGCATTGAAAGTAAGCTTTTACTTCCCATTTTACGAGCATCTATTCCTTGCATGTAAACCCATAAGTTGAAGTAAGCCTTTCAGGATAATGATTTTTTTAACCATGTCAATGTAGCTATTCGATAAGCACACTATTAATTGCATTGGCGAAAGTTTATTAAGCCAACGGAGCTAACTTTAATTTATTTTAATAAAAAACCCGGTATAAAACCGGGAAATTATTTTTTGCTACTTAGCGTAATTTTTTCTTTGGATTCGCTTTTTTCTGAGCGGAGCTTTTCTTTTTTGTTGGCTTATTCTTTCGAGGTTCAGCATTCTTTTTTGACATACTAGTATTTTTATGATTTGTGAATGAATGAAAAGGGGTGTCTAAATTTTTGAAGCGTTCCACCTCCTTATTTATGCAAAGATAAGTGTATAACACCATCGTTTACTTTATACTTACTGATAGGTGCTAGATAACTACACGCTACAAAACACCGAAGGTTTTTTTTATTACAGAACACTTTAAAGAGCAATATGAAAAAAGGCCCTTGTAAAATTACAAGGGCCTTAAGTTATCTAGCAATAAGTATGAGCGATAATTACTTCACCTCTTCAAAGGGCACATCTTCTACTTTGCTTTCTCCACCACCTTGTTGCGGTTCTGCTGTAGTGCCGCCATTATCATTAGGCGCACCTGCGGCTTCTGTTGCTTTATACATATCCTCACTTGCAGCCGTCCATGCAGCATTTAGTGCCGCTAAGTGTGTGTCTATACCAGCTAAGTCCTGCGCCTTATGGGCTTCTTTTAATTTTTCAGCGGCTTGCTCAATTGTTATCTTTTTTTCTGCGGGTATTTTATCGCCGTATTCTTTAAGTTGTTTCTCTGTTTGAAACACTAAACTATCCGCTTGATTTAGTTTTTCTACTTTTTCTTTTTCAACTTTATCGGCTGCTTCATTCATCTTAGCTTCAGCTTTCATTTTTTCTACTTCTTCCTTGCTAAGTCCACTACCCGCTTCAATATGTATTTTCTGTTCTTTACCGGTACCCTTGTCTTTAGCCGTTACATGCAATATGCCATTGGCGTCAATGTCAAAAGTAACTTCAATTTGCGGTACGCCACGAGGGGCTGGCGGTATTCCATCTAAATTAAAAATACCTAGGCTCTTGTTGTCTTTAGCCATACTACGTTCGCCTTGCAGTACGTGTATTTGCACGCCGGGTTGGTTATCGCTAGCCGTAGAAAATGTTTCTGATTTTTTAGTAGGTATGGTAGTGTTGCTCGGTATTAATGGAGTTAACACACCACCCATAGTTTCAATACCCAGTGTTAATGGAGTTACGTCTAATAACAGTACATCTTTTACCTCACCCGTCATCACACCGCCCTGTATGGCAGCGCCTACAGCTACTACTTCATCAGGATTAACACCGCGGTTTGGTTTCTTACCAAAAAATTTTTCAACTATCTCTAGCACTTTTGGAATACGGCTACTACCACCCACCATTATTACTTCATCAATATCGTTAGTACTTAATCCTGCATCTTTTAATGCTACCTCACAAGGTTTTAAGCATCTTGCAAATAAATTATCGGCTAAGCTTTCAAATTTAGCACGGCTCAGTTTTTTTACTAAATGCTTGGGTACACCATCTATAGCCGTAATGTAAGGCAAGTTTATTTCTGTTTCGGAACTGGAGGATAATTCTACTTTAGCTTTTTCGGCGGCTTCTTTTAAACGTTGCAAGGCCATAGGATCTTTTCTTAAATCAATGGCTTCGTCGTTTTTAAATTCATCGGCTAACCAATCCATAATTACCTTGTCAAAGTCATCACCGCCTAAGTGTGTATCGCCGTTGGTGCTTTTTACTTCAAATACACCATCGCCTAATTCTAATACAGAAATATCGAAAGTACCACCACCTAAGTCAAATACTGCTATTTTTTGATCTTTTCCTTTTTTATCCAGGCCATACGCTAATGCAGCGGCAGTAGGCTCGTTAACGATACGCTTAACAGTAAGGCCAGCTATTTCGCCTGCTTCCTTAGTAGCTTGGCGCTGGGCATCATTAAAATAAGCGGGTACAGTTATTACGGCTTCTGTTACTTCTTGTCCTAAATAATCCTCGGCCGTTTTTTTCATTTTTTGTAATACCATCGCACTAATTTCTTGCGGGGTATATAACCTGCCATCTATGTCAATCCGTACGGTATTATTGTCACCTTTTGCCACCTTGTAGCTCCAATGCGTAATTTCCTCTCCTACCTCATCAAATTGTCGGCCCATGAAACGCTTAACCGATGCAATCGTATTTTGTGGGTTGGTAATGGCCTGCCTTTTAGCGGGGTCGCCCACTTTACGTTCGCCATTTTTTAAAAATGCTACAACAGAAGGGGTGGTACGACGCCCTTCATCATTGGCAATTACTACTGGTTCATTGCCTTCCATTACGGAAACACAGCTATTGGTGGTTCCTAAGTCAATTCCTATAATCTTTCCCATATTTTTAATTTTACAGATACCTATTGTCAATGATTGTGCCGATGGGGTGTAATGTGCAATTTTGTCAGGTATTTTGCCAACAAGAAAGTGCGGAAAATTGTTTGCAAACGGGATGGCAGATATAAATAACTTGTTATAATCATTAATGTGCGATAGGCTTATTATAATTATAAAAAAGCCCCGCAAATGCAGGGCTAAACTCTTAGATATCTTTTTTATTTTACTTGATACATTACCTCTTTTACCAACTTCACCGTTCTTGGTACGTCGGGTAAAGCAGCGGCCACAAGATTTGGTGCGTAGTGCAGCGGCGCATCGGCAGCTGTAATACGGCGGATGGGAGCATCTAAATAATCAAACCCTTCTTTTTGTATGCGATAGCTAATTTCGGAAGATACAGAGGCAAATGGCCATTGCTCTTCTACTATTACTAAACGGTTGGTTTTTTTTACACTCTCTAAAATGGTCATCCAATCTAAAGGGCGGATGGAACGTAAGTCAATTACTTCGGCACTAATGCCTTCTTTTTCCAATTCATCAGCAGCACCCAATGCCACTTTCATCATTTTATTAAACGAGACGATTGTTACATCTTTGCCATGTTTCTTAATATCGGCTTTACCAATTTCAATATAGTATTCTTCCTCTGGCACATCACATTTGTCGCCATACATCTGCTCGCTTTCCATAATCATTACGGGGTCTTCTTCAAAACGGATGGCTTGTTTTAATAACCCCTTTGCATCATATCCATTGCTGGGTGATACCACTTTTAATCCGGGAATATTTGCATAAAGGGCTTCAAAAGCAGTAGAATGCTGTGCACCTAACTGGCCTGCAGAGCCATTAGGACCTCTAAAAACAATAGGGCAAGAAATTTGTCCGCCACTCATTGCCAGCATTTTAGAGGCGGTATTTAATATTTGATCTAAGGCTAATACAGCAAAGTTCCATGTCATAAATTCTACAACTGGGCGTAGTCCTTTTTGTGCAGAGCCCACCGCAACAGCCGCAAAACCTAATTCAGATATAGGTGTATCAATTACTCTTTTAGGACCAAACTCAGCTAGCATACCTTGGGTTACTTTATAGGCCCCATTATACTCAGCTACTTCTTCGCCCATGATATACACACGGTCATCTCTCCTCATTTCTTCTGATAAAGCTTCTCTTAATGCTTCTCTAAATGCGATAGATCTTGCCATTGCTATTTTCGTTTTAAAAGTGCGGCGAAGTTACGCCACCCAATGCATAAAACCTAAGCAAGTTTGTAATAATGCCAAGCAAAGCAGAAAGCGATAGGTTAGTTAGAAAAGGCTATTTTTTCGCCATTTAATAATGCCCTATAGTATTGCCCATCTTCTATAAAAAGCCCTTCGGTAATACCCTTTGCATGATGCACATCTGTATTAAATACTTTACCATTATACAGGGCGGTTACTTTATCTGCCACCACTGTGTGGCCGGTTACTATATGTTTTACTTTATAAATGGCTAATGTGCTATCTACCTGCATGCTGGTGGCCTTTGCCCCTGCATAATATCCGCGGTACCAAAAAGGCCCATTTTCGCTATATAAAAGTTCAGTTCTACTATCATTATACCTAAAGGTGGTATCGTCGTAGTACGGCCGCACCATCTTGTTTAGTTTATTTACGGATAAATCCAACATGTTTACCTCTGCAGATACGCCGGCATGTATGTACAATACTTGGCCTATTATTTCCATTACATTTTTGCTACGCATCCAAAGTCCTAATTCTGATTGTGGGCCATACAAGTTTACCAAACGGTCCTGAAGCGTGTTGGCGGTTTGCACATATTTTTCATGTACGTAACGCATATCATTACTAAGGTTCATAATTTCATGATTGCCCAATATAAAATGTACATATCCACCAGCTGCTTTTGCCTTTTCTTCTAAGGAATAAATTAGCCATAATACTTCGGTTACCATATCGCCACGGTCCACAAAATCGCCAGTAAGTACTAAGTGACCATTACCAAATGTCCAATTATAATCCTTATCTATTATTTTATTTGCTTGTAGTAAGGTTCTAAATGCTTTAAAATTGCCTTCAATATCTGAAACTACAAACTGTTTTTTTACATCTTTGAATTCCGTTTTTTCTACTTCTATTTTTTCTTTCAGCCTTACATTAAATGTTTGCCCGGGTAGATCGGTTGCTATTGTTAGGTTGATGGTAGGTTTAGCAGTAAGTGCAAAACTGTCTTGTTTTACTATTTTATTTCCATGATCGTCTACAATGTATTTAACCAAAATTTGTTTGCCCTTACAAAATACATAGGGTCCATCATGAGGGGTGGTATGCCATGATGTGGCCACAGTAGGTTGATGATTTTGCGATAAAACCCAACCAATAAATGGTAGAATACTAAAAGTTTTTAAATTCATATTTGGCAATTGTAAATAGGACAATAAAAGGATAGTATAAGGTTGCTTATTAAAATTTTTACAAATTATTGTTTATAAGCCATTGATTGTATTCCATTTCAAACTTTATTTCATTTTTGCCGTAATATCCTACGGCATGCCAACCAGCCTTGCGGTAAAATTTTTCGGCCCTTGTGCCTGGATCTGTACTTAGCCACAGGGTAGCCTTTGTACAAGCAAAATACCAATCAAGCATTTTCTGGTGCAATGCTTTGCCCACGCCTTTTTGAGCCATTTCTGGTAGTACAAACAGGGCCCATACATTATTATCTTGCAAGCTAATGATGGCAAACCCAACAATCGTATCATTCATAATAGCTACCCATCCCCTGCCTCGATTGAAGATATAATCTTCAACATCACTATCGGGTACTAGGCTGGGGTCAGATAGTGTATTTTCCTTCACACTGTTCCTAATAATCTGTAGTGTAGGTATATCTGCAACGATGGCTTCTCTAATAATCATTTGGCTAATTTAGAATAAACCTCAGTGTCCAGGTACTGTCCGTTAAAAAATGTATCTTCTTTAAAATATCCTTCCTTTTTAAAATTTGCTGCTAGCAATACTTTGGCGGAGGCTACGTTTAGCGGATCTATTCGGGCTTCTAAACTGTGAAGCCTTATTTTATTGAATGCAAAGTCTACAGCTTTTTTTAAGGCTTCGCTAATCATTTTTTGTCCCCAAAAATTAGGGTGTAGTACATAGCCAATTTCCGCTCTTCTATTTTCTTTTTGTATTTGCCAAACGCCAATGTTGCCTATTAATACAGCCGGATTGGTGCGCAAAGCGATAGCCCAAAAAATGCCGTCCCCTTTTCGTACCGTTTCGCTAATAGATTTTATAAAAGCATTTACTTCCTCCATCGTTTTTGCAGGCGCACGGCTTATATATTTCATAACTTCTTGATTGGAGCGTAGAAAAAATAATTCAGGCGCATCTGTAGTATGCAATTGCCTTAAGAGTAACCGATCTGTCATTAATTCCGGAAACGGTTGAAACATCGTTTGCAGCATAAAGTTGGTATGAAATGGGGAAAATATAGTTTTTTAAAATAAAAGCAGTTTCCGAATTTTACATTAAAGTAAGTTACACTTTTTAATGAAAAAAATTAAGTGTATTTTTACATTGTATTTACGATTTGCTGCCATATTATTATCTGTTTTTTTCACTTTATCGTAAACCCATTTGTAAAAATGTTACAAAAAACCTACTACAAAACGAAAGATTATTGCAAAGTAAAATTCTCTTTTCAACAAGCCGCTGCAGCAAAAGTAGAAATTTTAGGGCTCAATAGTAATTGGGAGCAATCTATCGTAATGAGCAAAAAAAAGGATGGCACTTTTAGCGCTGATGTAAATTTGCCGAAAGAAACTACCCATGAATTTAAGTATTTAGTAGATGAATCGCTCTGGCTTAATGATGAAACAGCGGATGCAGAAGTGATGAATGACTTTGGTGGAACTAATAGCGTAGTTACCCTTTAATTTATTGTAATAACGGTTTTAATTGTGCGGGCATTGTTTTTAAAAAAATACGATCGCCAATATTATGTGTGTTTGTATTTATCCGTACATTGATAATGCCTGTACTATGCTTAGCATATAGTAAATAGTAGCTGCCGAAGTATTCCATATTTGTAATAATGCAGGGCAAACCTTTACTGTCTATTAGTATATGCTCGGGCCGAATGATAATTTTGTTTTTCTTAAATTTCACGTTGCTATCCGGCAATAGTTGTGCTGCTGTGGCAGCATCTAACAAATTATAATTGCCCAGCAATGCTGCGCAATATTCGTTGGCGGGAAACGCATATAATTCTTTACAAGAACCCTGTTGTACTAATTTACCCGCTTTTAAAATAAACAATCTTTTTGCCCAGGGTAAAATATCTGCAGCCTCATGCGAAACCATGATGATGCCGATACCCAACTTGGTATGCACTTCGTTCAACACATTTTTTATAATTAACTTATGTGGCGCATCAAGGTTGGAGAAAGGCTCATCCAATAATAACAATTGCGGTTGGGTGGTTAGCAGTCTTGCAAGCACTATCCGTTGCCTTTCGCCGCCGGATAGCTCAGTCGTTTTTCTTTTTAAAAGATGATTGATTTGGCAGACCGCATAAATGTTTTGCGCTTCTTCCTCTTCTAACAAGTTTTTTGATTCTAACTCCTCTTCTACCCTATAATTATTTCTTAATTCAAAGTGCTGACTTAGGTATGCTATACGAGGGTGTCCGGGAATAAGTCTTTCATCGGGCCCCAATATTTTTTCACCCTGCAAAAGGGCTGTGCCGCTTGAGGCTTGTGTAAGTCCACCCACTATTTTAAGTAGGGTAGTTTTGCCCGAACCCGTTTCGCCGGCTATAGCTAACTTTCCTCCGGCCGGCATGGTAAAACTAATGGGATGCAGTATTGTTTCGCCCCTTTCTTGCTTGCAAATGTTGTTAACCGTTAATAAATCCATTGTAGAAATTAGTGGTGGCCTTGGGGGGCGGTAGCAACTTCTTTTATAATAGGTAATACTTTAAAGTAGGTGGCTTTAAACCGGTTGTTTACTATTTCACCTTGAACTTCTGCTTTGCGAATGGCTTCGCAAAAACCAGTGGCCCCATGCGCATCACCATGGTCATCTATATTAGTACCATCTACAAAATAGTTTTTGCCATCTATTTTAACGGCTAAGTGGCAGCCTTTGCCTTCCATTTTAAATTGGCATTCGCCACAGGAGGCCGCTACCTTTATCATTTTTTTAGTACTATCTACAGTATGTATTGAAGTTTGTGCGTGTAACAATGCCACGCTAAAAAGTAGTGGTAATAAAAGCAAGATTTTTTTCATAATAAAAAATTGAAAACAAAAGTAATTTCATTTACCCAAAGAATAAATAACAAAGTAAAATGGAAGTGATGATACCCACTACATCTGCCAGCAGCATAGCGCCTACGGAGTACCTTGTATTTTTTACGCCGATAGAGCCAAAGTATACCGCAATTACGTAAAATGTAGTATCGCTGCTACCTTGTAAAACAGAGGCTAACCGACCAGCAAAAGAATCGGCACCGGAAATTAAAGTAGTTGTATTGGCGTTCATCGTATCAATCATCATACCCCTTGCGCCGCTACCGCTAAGTGGCTTAATAATGGCGGTGGGCAACCCTTCTACAAAACGAGTATCGGCACCTAGCATGGCAAAAAAGTTTTTTATTCCATCAATCAATACTTCAAAAGTGCCACTATTGCGCAGCAAGCTTATGGCTACTAACATACCAACTAAATAAGGAATAATTTTTACCGCCGTTTCAAAACCTCCCTTTGCTCCTTGTACAAAAGCATCAAAAATGTCAATTTTTTTATATAGCCCTCCTAATATAATTAATAAAAAAATCAACAATATTAATCCATTACTCAGCACACCAGAAAACGATTGTAACCCATCTGGGGTAAGGGTAGTTAAATAATATATTAGACCTCCAATAAGAGCAGAAATTCCTACAATCCATGTCAATATTTCTTTTTGAAAAATGTTTATTTTTTGTTTGTAAGAAACAATGAGTAAAGCTGCTACGGTGGCTACAAACGTAGCTATCATACAAGGAATAAAAATTTCTGTAGGATTGGCAGATGGCTTTTTTAACGATGCCCTTGCCGCAATAATAGCAACAGGTATAAGTGTAAGGCCAGATGCGTGTAAGCATAGAAACATGATCTGTGCATTACTTGCTTTTTCTTTATCCGGGTTTAACTCTTGCAAACTTTCCATGGCTTTAATGCCAAATGGTGTGGCGGCATTATCAAGCCCCATAAGGTTTGCAGAAAAGTTCATTACCATATGCCCATGTGCAGGATGCCCGCTTGGTACCCCCGGAAATATGCGTGAAAAGAAGGGGCCAATTATTCTTGATAAAAATCGAACGCCACCAGCTTTTTCGGCAATGCTCATAAATCCCATAAATAAAGCCATAATGCCTATTAAACCTATGCATATTTCAACGGCCCCCTTGCAGGTTTCAAAGATGCCATTAGAAGGTAATAATTTAAAAGCACGGTAGCTAATTCCTGCTGTTTTGTATATTTTTTCTTTTCCCCAAACCGCTACTTTATCGATCGTAAGTTGTTGATGCACGGAGGCAGGTATTGCCATTGAATCAACAAATCGAGCGGCAGTAGTATCAACATTTTTTCCCGTAACTAAACTCGAAAATATCTTTTGCTGCCCAGGCTGAATGGTAAAGCGTATTGTAGCTACCAATAACGAAATAAGAATAAACGCTGACCATATTCTACTTAACGCCATATTTAATGTTAATTAAGGATTGAAGATTGAAGTTTTTTTCTGAAATGCCAAAACCATCTTTTCACATACCTATTATTAATAAGCAATAGCTTACCTTTGCCGCCTCAATTTTGGGGGTAAAAATCTCCAATCTCGTAACTAAAAAACTAAGAACTCAATATGGCTCTTCAAGCAGGAATTGTGGGATTACCCAACGTAGGCAAGTCTACCCTTTTTAATGCCGTAAGTAATAGTGCTAAGGCGCAGGCCAGTAACTATCGCTTTTGCACCATTGATCCCAACGTGGGGTTGGTAGATGTGCCAGACCCAAGGCTTACAAAACTGGCCGAATTAGTGGTACCTAACAGAGTTGTACCCACTCAAATTGAAATTGTGGACATAGCGGGATTGGTTCGTGGTGCTAGTAAGGGCGAAGGACTAGGTAATAAATTTTTAGGTAATATCCGTGAAGTGGATGCCATTATCCATGTTATTCGCTGTTTTGAAGATGAAAATATATTAAGAGATGAGGGTGCTATTAATCCGGTGGGCGATAAAGAAATTATAGAAACTGAGCTGCAGTTAAAAGATTTGGAAAGTGTAGAAAAGAAAATGCAGCGTACCGAAAAACTGGCCAAGACAGACCCCAAAATGAAAGCCGAGCTGGAAGTTTTGCAAAAATGTAAAGCACATTTGGAGCAGGGAAAAAATATCCGCTTGTTGGATATTGCCAAAGAAGACAGGCCTGCTATAGCCGACTTGTCTTTGTTAACAGAAAAGCCTGTACTATATGTGGCAAATGTGGATGAACCTTCTATGCATACTGGCAATAAATTTTCTGAGGCCTTAAAAGCGGCGGTAAAAGAAGAAGGCGCCGAAGTAATAGTGATGAATAATAATATAGAAGCACAAATTGCAGAAATGGAAAGTGCCGATGATAAGCAACTTTTCATGGAAGAATATAAAATGACAGAACCCGCATTAGACAGACTTATCCATTCTGCATACAAGCTCTTAAAACTATATACCTACTTTACGGCGGGTGTACAAGAAGTAAGAGCCTGGACCATACAAGAAGGATGGAAGGCTCCACAAGCCGCTGGTGTTATTCATACTGATTTTGAAAAAGGATTTATTAAAGCAGAAGTTACCAGTTACGAAGATTTTGTAAACTACGGTTCCGAAGCCGCATGCCGTGAAGTGGGTAAACTAAGAATAGAGGGAAAAGAATACATCGTAAAGGATGGGGATATAATGCACTTTCGATTTAATGTTTAAAGTTATAAAAGCACACAGCATCAAAATACAATGGCAATGCTAAGTGTGATATTTACTTGAACTTTTAGTGATTTAATCCTTAAATTTGCCATCCTAAAATGGAAATCAAAGCGATAAAAAATAAATTCGTATTGACATGTTTGTATTAAAAATACAAACTTTGAAAGAGTGATGAGAGAATACGGGCACTCATCATGAATAGGTTCGGGTGGTGGCGCAGCCCGGTAGCGCACTTGCATGGGGTGCAAGGGGTCGCTGGTTCGAATCCAGTCCACCCGACATTTTTAAAAGGATAATCCAAAATGATTATCCTTTTTTTGTACGGTTGCACATACCGTTAGAGAGAGGGTCGTATCGTTTTGAAACGATATCCACCCGACATTTTTAAAAGGATAAT